>DKVL01000037.1 GCA_002491195.1 Lachnospiraceae bacterium UBA7179 | reverse complement strand
CCGCGAAGCGGTTTTTGCATGGCTTGATGCCTGTAACAGGAAGCCGAAGGCTGAACTGTTACCATTTTTCCTGAAGCAGTGGACAGGGATTGCCATTGGGTTGAATATCAGATATAATTTTTGAATAGAAAAGGACGAAGGAAAGGGATGGCAGATGAAACAGCTATTTTTGTTGGAAGATGATCTAAGTTTAATCAATGGGCTTTCTTTTGCTCTAAGAAAGCAGGGGTATGAAATTGTGATCGCCCGCACTACGCTGGAAGCGGACCAATTGTGGGCAGATGGGAGATATGATCTGGTTATTTTGGACGTATCGCTTCCCGACGGTTCCGGCTTTGATTTTTGTAAAAAGATACGCCGCACTTCAAAAGTCCCCATCATGTTTCTCACCGCGGCCGACGAAGAAACCGACATGATCATGGGACTTGACATCGGGGGAGACGACTATATCACAAAGCCATTCAAATTAGCCGTGTTCCTGTCAAGGATCAACGCCTTGCTCCGCAGAAGTGAAAACTTCAATACGGAAATTACAGAGTTAAACTCTGGAGGTGTGAATATCCAGCTTTTAAAGGGAGAAGTCTATAAAAAGGGTAAGCTGGTTGAGCTGACGGCAAGTGAATATAAGCTGTTGTGTCTGTTTATGGAAAATCCCGACCAGATACTTTCCCCAGAGCAGATTTTGGGCAGACTGTGGGATTGCAGCGAAAGTTATATAGACAACAATTCCCTGACAGTGTATATCCGCAGGCTTCGCACCAAGATTGAGGACGATCCGGGAGAGCCCAGGCGGATTGTCACTGTCCGCGGGATGGGTTACAAATGGAATACGATGGATTGAGGTGCAGAATGAGAATATTGGCAAACCGGAAAATCAAATTACTCTTTGGAAGTATCCTAATTTGTATGTCGGCTTTCACACTGATCGCAGCGATCCTGGTGGAGGTTGAAGCTGGAGCCGAAAATGCAGGGTTTTCTGTGATACTCTGTTTTTGCTTTATGAACGCCGCAATACTGGCGCTCTGCTATGTTTATTTCAGGGATCAGCATGAGATCATGGAAAACGCAATATCACAGATCACAGAATATATATCCGGCAACAGGGAAATTACGATTGAATGTAACGACGAGGGCGAGTTATACAGGTTGTTCCATGAAGTAAACTCCCTGGTTGCGATCCTGAACGCCAATGTGGAAGATGAAAAAAGTGCAAAGCTATTTTTAAAAAATACCATATCGGACATTTCGCACCAGTTGAAGACGCCGCTCACTGCTCTTAGTATTTACCTTGGGCTGATCCAGGACGAGGCGGAGGATTTGCCGGCTATTCAGGAATTAAGCGGGCTTTCCGAGCAGGAACTTGACCGGATCGAAGTGCTGGTGCAGAATCTTCTGAAAATCACAAAGCTGGATGCAGGTGTGGTTTTGTGGGACAAGTCGTTGGAAAATGTGTCGGAGCTTGTGATGCGTGTGAAAAAGCAGTTCCTGTTCCGCGCGCAACAGGAAGAGAAAGAGATCAGTTTGTGCGGCAGTGATGACATCACGCTGTTGTGTGACCGCAACTGGATGATCGAAGCGGTCGGCAATCTTGTAAAAATGCCCTTGACCATACGGAAAAGGGAAGTGATATCCGTATTGAATGGCGGTCTTTCGCGTCAGTTGTCCAGATCATGGTAAAGGATAACGGCAGCGGGATACACCCGGAAGATTTGCATCATATTTTCAAGCGGTTTTATCGGAGCCGTTACTCGAAAGATACGCAGGGGATCGGCCTGGGACTGTCGCTGACGAAGGCGATTGTGGAGGCCCATAACGGGACGATCGAAGTAGACAGCATATTGGGCAGAGGAACCTCTTTCACACTGAATTTTCTGATTTGAAAATCGTAATCCTACAAAATTGTAGGGAAATTGTAATATGGATGTAGGATTCGTCTGTTATATTAAGAAACTGTAAGGAAGTGATTGTTACAGTTCCTTGCGATCAAAACAGAAAGAGGTGTTTATACGATGAACTTGTTAGAAGTCAAAAATATCTGCAAAACCTATGGAAGCGGCGAAACTGCCGTAAGGGCATTGAAGAAAGTCACATTTTCCGTTCCAAAAGGTGAGTATGTGGCGATTGTCGGGGAATCCGGCTCCGGCAAAAGTACGCTTTTGAATATGATCGGCGCACTTGACATTCCTACATCCGGAACGATCGTCATCGGCGGAAAGG
Source organism: Lachnospiraceae bacterium UBA7179 (assembly GCA_002491195.1). Classification (GTDB taxonomy): domain Bacteria; phylum Bacillota; class Clostridia; order Lachnospirales; family Lachnospiraceae; genus COE1. The sequence goes on along the minus strand of DKVL01000037.1, from coordinate 7,966 downwards.
AGCTCTTTTCCATGAACGACCGCAAACTGACCATATTCAGGCGGAGAAATATTGGTTTTATCTTTCAGGCGTTTAACCTGATCCCCGAGTTGACCGTTGAGCAGAATATTACGTTTCCGGTGCTGCTTGACTACCAGAAACCAGACAGAAAGTATCTGGAAGAACTGCTTGAGGTGCTGAACCTGAGAGAACGGCGGAATCATCTGCCAAACCAGTTGTCCGGAGGGCAGCAGCAAAGGGTGGCAATCGGGCGTGCGCTGATCACGCGTCCGTCACTCATCCTGGCTGACGAGCCGACCGGAAATCTTGACACACAGAACAGCAGCGAAGTGATTACATTATTAAAAGAAGCATCCAGAAAATATGAACAGACGATTATTATGATTACCCATAGCCGCAGCATTGCGCAGACTGCAGACCGGATTTTGAATGTATCGGACGGGGTACTGACTGATCTGGGGAGGTGCCGCGAATGAAGAGTTATCTTAGTCTTGTACCGATCTCAGCCCGGATACACAAGCGCCAAAGCCGCATGACCCGCATCTGTATCATGCTTGCAGTATTCCTTGTCACATCGATTTTCTCCATGGCAGAGATGTGGATCAAGTCAGAGCAGACAGCGATGATCAGAAAGCACGGGAATTATCATGTCATCCTTCAGAATATGCAGACGGATGAAGTGGAACAGATCCGGCGCCGCGCCGATATTGCAGTATCCTGCGAGTATGGTGCAATCAACACGAATGCGGACCAGGGGTATTTTATAAACGGTAAAAATGTGATCTTATATGGTGTTGAGGAAACATATCCTGACGATATTATGAGTTACCCGGCGGAAGGCGCTTATCCCCAGAATGACAGCGACATCGCCCTCAGCGCTGATGCCAAGGAACTGTTTGGTATCCATACAGGTGACAGCATTACCCTGAGTACACCTTCGGGGAATATCGATTTTGTCGTGTCAGCTTTTTATGAAGATGATACGGTACAAAATGAGATGATAGACGGATGCTGCGCATATATGAACAGATCTGTGTTTCAGACAATTTGTGACCAGAATGGGGAAAGCGTCAATCCGAAATATTATATCCGATTTGCCGAGGGCTCCAACCTCCGGAAAGTAATTGCGGACATCAGGGAGCAATATGGGCTTTCGGAGGAAAATATAGATGAGAACACTGTCATTCTCGGACTGACCGGGGCAAGCAGCAATAAAACTGCGCAGAACATCTATCCCGTGGCGATTGTCTGTTTCCTGTTGGTGCTGATCTCTGGCATTTTGATGATTTCAAGCTGTATGAACAGCAACGTGGCGCAAAGGACAAGCTTCTTTGGAATGCTGCGATGCATCGGTGCCAGCAAAGAACAGATTGTGCGGTTTGTAAGGCTGGAAGCCCTGAACTGGTGCAAGAGCGCGATTCCGGCAGGATGCCTGCTCGGTGTGACCGTATGCTGGGCTCTGTGCGCGGTACTCCGTCTGGTCGTCAAGGGTGATGAGTGGGCCAATATGCCGCTTTTCGGAGTGAGTGTAAGCGGCGTCATCTGCGGGATTGCTGTCGGTATCATTACAGTGTTTATGGCAGCGCATTCTCCCGCGAAGCAGGCGGCGAAGGTCTCTCCGATCGCGGCAGTATCCGGCAATACGGAAATGTCAAAAACGGTCAGACATGCAGCAAATGCCAGGTTTTTCAACATCGAAACTGCCCTGGGGATTCATCATGCAACAGCGGCGAGGAAAAATCTTTTTCTTATGACAGGTTCGTTTGCGATCACGATTGTCCTGTTTCTTTTCTTTTCAGCCTGTCTGGATATTGTGCATAGGCTGCTTCCGTCAGAGAGCAATTTTTCGCCGGATGTTGCGATTGTGAGCTGCGAGAATGCCAATACGATCGACAGGAACCTTGCCGCCCGGGTTTCCGAAATACCGGGTGTCAAAAATGTCCTGTGTACGATGTATGATATCGCGCTTCCAGTGAAAGTGAATGGAAATGAGACGGTTATTGATCTGGTGTCCTATGATGCGTATATGCTGGACAGCGCAAAGAAATCTGTGGCAAGCGGAGACTTGTCAAAAGTTTATGGAGAATCCGATTATGTGTTTACGATTTTCAGTCAGGACAGCCGGTTGGATGTGGGGGACCGGATCGAGATCGGCGGAAAGGAGCTGGAGATTGCCTGTGTTGCATCGGAGGGAATAGGGAGTGTCAGCGGCTCGCCCGTCATTGTCTGTTCGGAAGAAACGTTTATGCGCCTGACAGGAGCTCAGGGGTATATGATGATCAACGTGCTGCTGGAAAAAGGCGCATCAGAGACCGATATCAACCAAATCCGAGATCTGGCGGGAAACGACCTGTTTGAAGACCGCAGGGAAGACAGGAAAGATGTATACAGCAGCTACTGGGTGTTCCGGCTTGCAATCTATGGGTTTCTTGCAATTATTTCGTTCATAACAGTGCTGAATATTATGAACAGTGTTTCCATGAGCGTGTCTGCAAGAATCAGACAGTATGGCGCAATGCGGGCTGTTGGCATGGAGAGCAGGCAGCTCACAAGGATGATCATGGCCGAGGCTGCCACATATGCCTTCAGCGGTATGATCGTGGGGATTATCACAGGGCTGATACTGCATTATGTCATTTATGTAAAGATCATTGTTACCCATTTTGGAGGAGCATGGGAGATTCCATTTTCAACGATTACAGTGATTGTACTGTTAGTTTCCATATCCTGTGTCGCAGCGGTGCATGCCCCTGCAAAACGGATTCGCGAGATGGCGGTTACCGCGACGATCAACGAATTGTAACGACCAGTTCGGATTGGTTTATGCGGCCACAGCCCCATGCAAAGGAAACATGCAGCTAAGGCGGCGCATGGGGCGCGCGGCGAGTAGGGGAAGATGGCTCTTCCCTGTTTGCTTTACTATAAAAATAGTACAAAAAAGGGTTGCAAAAATTACTGCGTGTTGTTATACTATAATAGTAGTACATATTTGCCTTGAAACTGTTAGGTGTGTTCAAAAATGCAGGAGGTATCAATATGACAGAAGCGGAATTAGAGATTATGGAAACATTGTGGGCGAAAGGGGAACCAGTCTTTCTGGGGGAGCTTTTGGAGATTTTTAATGAGAGGACGCAAAAAGACTGGAAGAAGCAGACCATCAATACCTTTTTGTTCAAGATGCAGCAAAAGAATCTGGTCACGGCTGTGGAGGGTGGACGGTTCAGGAAATATCTGCCCGCGATCACCAGAGAAGAGTATCTGGAAGAGGCATCCAAAGCCTTTCTCGACAGAAACTATGGAGGTTCCTTTGCCAGGATGCTTACCACTCTGAACGGTGGGGCAAAACCGAGCGAAAAGGAAATCGATGCGCTGCGCGAAGTGTTGAGAGGGTGGGAGCAGGAATGAGACTGTATGTACATATGATGTTGTGCGGAAGTGTCTGCACCCTGCTGTATCTTTTCTGCAGCGGGATTCTGCCGTACGAGCTGCCGTTGCGGTGGAGGCGGTTTTGGATCAGGTCCGAATCCGGTCATTCCGTCACTGGGGATCTCGAAAAGTTTGTTGAGAAAAAGAATGGAGCAGATTATGGGAACGAATAAGAAGAAAACCTGGAAAAAGAGTGCAGTAGCTGCCGTGGTGGCAGTCTGTGCTTTGGCAAGCAGTATTCCGGCGCTGTCATACCGCAAGCCGCACGCGTATGTGCAGGGCGGAACAAAAGACTGGAGTGATAAGGATGTACTGGTCTTTGCACAGGAGGGCGAAGAGAATCCTATGGAGGGCGCACATATGGATTTCAGCCAGGGGGATACGGTCTTTGCCTGCGGTGACAGCAATGCTTATGAGGTCATTGACAGCATTGTGAGACAGGGGCAGCAGGGACAGAAACAGAGTGTCTGTGCACACAGTTACGTGACAGGGACAATTGCGGAGCACGAAAAACATCCTGACGGGAGCTGCACCGTGATTACATATGAGGCGCAGCAGTGTGCAAAGTGCGGCAGTGTAATCCGTGGGGACGAGGTGTCGTCTTTTACATACAAAATCTGTCCGCATATGGGAGCCGCAGGAACGGATGCGGACAAGAAGGCGGATGTGTTGGAAACCGTCGGAGCGGAGCCGGACAATAAGGCAGATGAGGCGCAATCACCGGCATCTGAGATTGGAGTAGTGAATACTGATGCATTGAAAGTGCGGTCCGCTGCAGCGCGCGACGCGGAAGTGATGACTCTGTTAGAAAAGGATGCGGTTGTGGAGATCGTCGCGGAGGAAAATGATTTTTACAAAGTTCTCATCAGATTCGGAGAGTCAAAGGAGGCTTTGGAGGGGTATGTGAAGAAAGAATATTTGAACTTGTTTGTCTATTCTGAATTCTAAGGTTTGCGAAATATTTGAGCTGCTGATTTGTGGAATAGGCAGATTAAATATTTATTGAAAAATGTGAGGACATTATGTGGAAGATCGCACTTATCATATTTTTAATATCGTTTTTTATATTTTTTGCAATTATGCTGCATGATGCCAGAACATTATGGAGTGGGTTTTCATTTTTTTTCATGATGATATGTCTGGCATTTTTTGTGCTTGTTTTGCTGTATCGTTATTCAGAATGGCTGTCTTTACACGAATTGGCGGTTGGACTATTGGTAATGCTGTTCCTTTTGATCATGGTATTCATTATGGCATTTCCGATAATTTTGATATTTACCCTTTTTGTGGAAGGGATAAGAATTATCAGACATGAGGGAATGAAACCGACAAATCTGTTGTTGATGGTCTGTTCCATTTTGCTTGGCATTTACCTGATCGTCTGGCCGATGATTGGAAAACTGGTAAAAAATACATTCGGCACAATCGTTTATATGGTCATTAGTTTTTCGATCGTATACCTATTAGCAGTGTTCACGATGTATTCGCTGTCTGCGATCCTTAACCTTGTTCATCTACGAAAGAGAAGAAATGCAGATTATATTGTTGTATTGGGGGCTGGGATTATTGGAAAGAAGGTTACACCTTTGCTTGCATCCCGGATTGAAAAAGGAATAGAGCTGCTGCGCTATAATCCTAATGCTGTATTGATCATGTCCGGTGGGCAGGGTCCAGGTGAAAGTATTTCCGAAAGTGAAGCGATGGCAGCTTATGCGGTTGATAAGGGTGTGGAAAGAGATCAACTGATCATGGAACAACAATCTGTATCTACACAGCAAAATTTACTGTTTTCAAAAGCATTCATGGAGAAACAGAAGCCTAAGATCATCATCGTCACAACAGCATACCATGTGTTCAGGGCATTGATACTGGCAAGGAAGCAGGGAATGAACTGTGTGGGATTTGGTGCTAAAACAAAGTGGTATTTTACCTTAAATGCGTTTATTCGTGAATTTATTGGGTATCTGAGTATGACATGGAAGATACACCTTTTTGTAATTGTGGCAGTGGCAGTTCTCATATTAAGTTATAGATTATAGGTCAATGTCTGGTTTTTACCATTCGGAAACGGATTAAAATGTAAGAATGAAAAAGTTATTGATATGGAGTCAAAGATAAGGTATTATGTTTGTATATGGAAGGAGGACGGTAAGATGGATGTAGCAAAAAAGTCAGAATTCTATACAATTGAAGATATTTATGCGTTACCAGATGGGGTGCGTGCAGAGCTGATTGACGGACAGATTTATTATATGGCATCGCCTACCAGGACACATCAGAGAATTTTACTTTCATTAAGCAGGAAGATTGCGGATTACATTGATTCTGAAGGTGGAGAATGTGAAATTTATGCTGCTCCATTTGCTGTGTTTCTGAAAAATGATGACAAAAATTATTTTGAACCTGATATTTCCGTAATCTGTGATACTTCCAAATTAGATGAGAAGGGTTGTCATGGTGCGCCGGACTGGATCATAGAAATTATTTCACCTGGAAATAAAGAGATGGACTATTATAAGAAATTGTTTCAATATCAAGCTGCAGGAGTCAGGGAATATTGGATCGTTGACCCGATCAAAGAAATGGTGATGGTATATCAGTTTGAAAAAGAAACGATGGAGCAGTATTCGTTTGGTGAAGATGTATCTGTTGGAATATACGAAGGGTTTTCAATAAAGGTACAGTGATCATCTGATATTTTGTAAGAAACCTGCTGATTGTCCTGCCCCGGATTGATCAGTGCGATTTCAATGCATTTTTTGAAAGAAAGAGACAGATTTACTATGTTGGAAGTGTAAATCTGTCTTTTCAACAAGGGACGCCAGTATGGCAAGACGACAACACTTATGGCGCTTGCAGAATATTTAAAGGAAACATACATCATAATTTTCATGGTTTCAGAACACAGGGAGGATTTGCATGGAACAGTCTGCATTTGAAAAAATATACGAGGCCGTAAAGCAGATTCCGTATGGTCAGGTAGCAACCTACGGGCAGATTGCCGCGCTTGCGGGGAATAAGCGGTGGGCAAGAGTGGTCGGTTATGCGCTGCACGTCAATCCTGATCCTGACCACATCCCCTGTTACCGCGTCGTCAACAAGGAGGGCCGGGTGTCGGATGCGTTTGCTTTCGGAGGCGGCAACCGCCAGATGGAGCTGTTGAAGGCGGAGGGTGTGGAGTTTACGGGCGACTGCGTGAATATGGCGCAGTATCAGTGGGAAAGGCCAGTGTACTGATATGATCTATCTATCTCATTTTGAGTTCCCGCACAGGGAACAGGAGTATGATTTTACAATGCGGCTAAAGCGCACCTGTTACGATACGGTGTATCCTTTTCTGGTATTGTCAGAGCACCAGCTGGGAATGCTGGATTTTGAGGAAGTGACAATCCTGTACGGCGGGAATGGTTCAGGGAAAACGACAGCGTTGAATGTGATTGCGGAAAAACTGGGGCTTGCGCGTGATACATTATACAACCGATCGAATTTCTTTGGGGATTATACAAAGATGTGCTCTTATGAGACCATTAGAAAGATACCAAAGGACAGCAGGATTATCACGAGTGACGATGTGTTTGACTTCATGCTGAATCTGCGGAGTATCAACGAAGGGATTGACCGAAAGCGCGAGGAGCTGTTTGAGGAGTATCAGGAGGCAAAATATTCCCGTTTCCAGATGCGTTCGCTGGAAGATTATGAGCAGCTGAAAAAGGTAAATTCCGCGCGCCGCAATACACAGTCAAAGTTTGTCCGGAACAATCTGCAGGACAACGTGCGGGAGCATTCCAACGGGGAGAGCGCGTTCCTTTATTTTGCAGATAAAATAAAGGAAAACGGACTGTATCTGCTCGACGAGCCGGAGAACAGCCTGTCGCCGGAAAAACAGCAGGAATTGCTGCGTTTTTTGGAAGATTCCGTCCGCTTTTTTCATTGTCAGTTTGTGATTGCCACACACTCGCCGTTTTTGCTTTCCATGAAGGGGGCAAAGATTTATGACCTGGACGAGGAAGTGGTGGATGTCAAGCGCTGGACGGAGCTTGGCAATGTGCGGGCATATTATGCGTTTTTTAAGAAACATGAGAGGGAATTTCAATGAAAGGGAGGCAGTGAGATGGAATTGTCAAAGTATTTTAAGAGCATTGTTGATCAGGATCAATGTGCAGTTGTAATCTGCAACATGGAACATGAAATCCTGTATATGAACCCGGCGGCAAGGATGCGGTATGCAAAAAGAGGCGGAGAGGGGCTTGTTGGAAAGAGCCTGCTGGACTGTCACAACCCGCAGTCGGTTGAGATGATCAAAAAGGTGGTTTCATGGTTTGCGGAGAGCGCAGAACATAACAGGATCTATACCTTTCACAATGAAAAGGAAAACAAAGATGTGTATATGGTTGCGCTGCGCGATGAAGACGGCAGCCTGATTGGATACTATGAGAAACATGAGTATCGGGATCCGGAGACAGCAAAGAGATATGATTTTGATAGGTAAGGAATTGTAGGAAAATAAGTGATGCAACTTGCGCAGGATATTTCTTCGAGG
>DKVL01000059.1:578-18157 GCA_002491195.1 Lachnospiraceae bacterium UBA7179 | reverse complement strand
CGCTAAGGCGGCGCATGGGTCGCGTAGCAAGTAGGGAAGAAGTACATTCCGATACGCGATTGCGTGTCTCTTTATAGGGCATAATGATGAAAAACAGATTTTTAAGAGAGAAACTTTTACAAAAATTCAGAGCATATTATGAACTTTTGTGGTTAAAATGTGTAAAATAAATTGAGTCATTGCGTCATTTTGGAAAATCATGTAAAATCAATGTATATATGCATTTTTTGCTTTAAGGAATAGTCGCAGAATAAATTTCCATAGGCTAGACGACTGTTCCTAAAATCCATAGGGAGATGGCGGGGGATAGACTTAGGGATTTTTCAAATACACTCTAAAGTAAAGGGAGGATTGTTAATTTATGAAATATGTCGGTTCGGGGCTAGAAAGAAAATACTATCCGCCTACAGATGAAGTGGCCGGTTTTGGGGTCCGTCCTGGAAAGTTTTTGGAAAATGGTGCATGCAGGGTAGATGAAGGCGTGAATTTTACGATTCATTCCAATGGGGCGAAATCCTGCAGTCTGTGTCTTTTTCATGTAGGAGAACATGAGCCATATGCGATCTTACCGTTTCCGGAATCCTGTCGTATGGGTGGAACCTACTCCATGGTGGTCTATGGACTAAAACCAAGGGAGTTTGAATATGCATACCAGTTTGACGGGGAGTACAATGTCAGCAAAGGACTGTTATTTGACAAGACAAAATATATCCTGGATCCTTATGCGAAGTCTGTTGCAGGTCAGGAGGTCTGGGGTAAGGAGAAACCCATATCCGAGCGTATGTACAAGGCGCGGGTGGTCGACGGCGGCTATGACTGGGGGAATTTTAAGAATACCAGCTTAGAGCCAAAGGATATGATTATCTATGAAATGCATGTGAGAGGATTTACGCAGGACCAGTCTTCGGGGGTCGCGCACAGGGGAACTTACGAGGGCATTCGGGAGAAGATCCCTTATCTTTTGGAGCTTGGAGTCAATGCCGTGGAACTTATGCCGATCTTTGAGTTTGACGAGATGGAGGATGTGCGGGTTGTTGACGGTGAGAAGCTGCTCAATTACTGGGGGTACAGCCCGGTGTGCTTTTTTGCCCCGAATATTGCTTATGCTGCGGACACACGGCCAGGCAAGGCGGGCAATGAGTTCCGCAGTCTGATCCATGAGCTGAATGCGAATGGGATCGAGGTGATTCTCGATGTTGTGTTTAACCACACAGCGGAGGGAAATGAGATGGGTCCCTGTTTCTCGTTCAAGGGAATTGACAATAATATTTACTATATGCTGACGCCCGACGGAAAGTATTACAATTTCAGCGGGTGCGGTAATGTTATGAACTGCAATCATCCGATCGTGCAGCAGTTTATTCTGGAATGTCTGCGCTACTGGGTGGTGTCTTACAGAGTTGATGGTTTTCGTTTTGATCTTGCCTCTATCATGGGACGAAATGAGGACGGTTCTCCGATGAGCAAACCGCCGCTCTTACAGAGCCTTGCGTTTGATCCGGTGCTTGGAAATGTGAAGCTGATCGCCGAGGCATGGGACGCCGGCGGACTTTATCAGGTGGGAAGTTTTCCGTCGTGGAACCGCTGGGCAGAGTGGAATGGGCGGTACCGCGATGATATGCGCTGTTTCTTAAAGGGTGATTATGGCATGGCGCAGGCGGCGATCAACCGTATTACAGGTTCCCTTGATTTGTATGGAAAGGAGAATCGCGGGGAGAATGCTACGGTTAATTTCCTGAACTGTCATGATGGTTTTACATTGTATGATATGTATGCTTATGCTGGGAAGCATAATGAAAAGAACGGCTGGAACAATACAGACGGCGCGGATGATAACAATAGCTGGAACTGCGGTGTGGAGGGAGAGACGGATGATCCGGAGGTTCTGGCGCTGAGGAACCGTCTGCGCAAAAATGCCTTTGCGATCCTGATGTGCAGCCGCGGGTCCGCGATGTTCCTTGCAGGAGACGAGTTTTGCAACACACAGTTTGGCAACAACAATGCATACTGCCAAGACAATATCATATCGTGGCTTGACTGGAACCGTAAGGAAGAGTACAGCGAGATGTTTGAGTTCTGCAAATTCATGATCAGCCTGCGCAAGAAACATCCGATCCTGAGAGGGCGTTCCGGACCGAGCGGGTGCGGTTTCCCGGAGGTTTCCATACACAACAAGACGGCGTGGAACAGCAGCTGCGGACCGGATACACGCACGATCGGTATCATGTTTGCCGGGCGTACAGAGGGCAACCGTGAGGACGATATCATCTATATCGGTGTCAATGCGTTCTGGGAGAAGGAGACGGTACAGCTTCCAAAACTTCCACTTGGCAGAAAGTGGCGCGTGATCATGAACACAGAGTTTGAGCATACAGCAGACACCGATTATCATAGGTTGACAAAATGGGTGGCAAATGATACGTTTGTCATGTATCCGAGGTCGGTTGTGATCGCAATTGTGGAAAAATATTAGTTTCCTGGTTCAGTTTAAGTATGCTTCTGCCGATAAAGGCATCGGAATGATTGATATGGAACTTGAAATAGGAGGATATGAATATGGCAAGAGTGTTAATAGTAGATGACGCAGCGTTTATGAGAATGACGATCAAGAAGATGATTGAGACAGACGGGTATACGGTTGCAGGCGAGGCAGGAAATGGTGTGGAAGCGGTACAGAAATATATGGAACTCCAGCCGGATGTAGTGATGCTTGATATTACCATGCCGGAGATGAACGGTGTCGATGCATTGAAGCGCATCAAAGAGCTTGACCCGAAGGCAAGGGTCATCATCTGCTCTGCAATGGGGCAGCAGGCGATGGTGGCACAGGCGATTCAGTACGGTGCGAAGGATTTTATCGTGAAACCCTTTGAGAAGGACAGATTGATTGCTGCCCTCAAGCGTGTTCTGGGATAAAATGGAAAAAAATTGGTAAAAAATAAAAATAACGGTAGACAAACCGTTATTTTTATTGTATGATTAAGAAAACGTTTTCCAGAAAACGTTTTCCAACAGAATGATAAGACGTGTTTTGAATAAAAAGGTGTACAAAGAAGGTGATGTATGAGTTGGTTTCCATAAGAGATGTAGCGAAGGAAGCGGGCGTAGCGATCTCGACAGTTTCCAAGGTGCTGAATCACTATCCGAATGTGAGCGATGAGACAAAAGAAAAGGTGAATGCGGCGATCGCGGAACTTGGCTTTGTGCCTAATACCATTGCTGCGGCGTTATCCTCCAAGAGGACAGGGAGGGTTGCGCTGGTGCTCGATGTCAACAGACATGCGCAGACCGTGGATGAGATTCCGATGCAGTATATGGTTGGGGCGATCAACAAAGCGAAAGAGAAGGGTATGGATATCATTACCGTGTTTTTTACCATGATTGCTGAAATGAGTGTGGAGGAGATGACCCGGTACTTTCAGTCGCAGGGGATCGAAGGGCTGGTGGTCTGCGATCTCTCCAAGGATGATATTGTATTGAGGCAGCTGGTGGAGAGCAGTAAGTTCAAGAGTGTGTTGATCGATGCGCCCGGTGTCAGTAAGAGCACATCAAGTATTCATATCGACAATACAAAGGCACAGTATGAAGTTGCAAAGAAATTTTTGGAAGGGAAAAACTACAAAGAAATCTTATATCTGTCTGGGAAGAAAAGTGGTTATGTGTCAGAGGAGCGTCTGAATGGAATGAACAGGCTCGCGGATGAACTGGGATTGAAGGTTTTGGTTCGGACAGGAAATTTCAGCGAGCTTGAGGCGAGAAAGCTGACAATGCAGTATGCGAGGAACAAGGAAGCGATTATCTGTGCATCGGATCTGATGGCGATTGGTTCGATGAAGGCGTTGATCGATATGGATATCTACAGACCAGTGTGCGGATTTGACGGGGTAAGCCTGATGGGATATGCGGGGAAACAGATGCATACAGTGAGACAGGATTTTCAGAAGATTGCTGCCAGTGCAGTGGAAGAACTCTCGCGGCTGATGGAAGGCGGGGATGGACAGGATATCGTGGTGCCCCATAAATTGATCCGCATGAAATACCTGGATGTGATTTCATAAGAGATGATAAGAACTGAAAAGTTGTAGAACAATATATGATAAGAAACAAGGCATTATGGAACTATTAATCTATCATGAAGAGGCTGCGCACAGCAGCGGAAAAGGAGTAAAACATGAACGTAAAAGCAAATTTGGAGTCAGTAACACAGAAGATGTATGGCAAGGCGATCAGGGAACTTGATGACAGCCAGCTCTACTTCGCAATCCTTAACATGACAAAAGACATGATGAACGGAAAAGGCGTGATTAAGGGAACTAAGAAGATTTATTACATCTCTGCCGAATTTCTGATCGGTAAATTGTTGTCAAACAATCTGATCAACCTTGGTATCTATGAAGAACTTGACACAGCGCTCAGGGAGGAGGGTAAGGAGCTTAGCCGCATCGAGGAGATTGAGCCGGAGCCATCCCTTGGAAATGGCGGACTTGGAAGACTTGCGGCATGCTTTTTGGATTCGATCGCAAGCCTTGGACTTCCTGGAGACGGTATCGGTCTGAACTATCATTTCGGATTGTTTAAGCAGGTATTTAAGGACAGACAGCAGACAGCAGAGAAAAATGACTGGATTGAGGAGCAGTCATGGCTCACCAGGACAGATATTACGTTCCCTGTATATTTTGGGAAGAAGAAAGTGATGTCCAGACTGTATGATATTGATGTAATCGGATATGAGCAGGGCATGAACAAACTGCATTTGTTTGATATCGAGACGATCGATGAGGGGATTGTGAAGGACGGCATTGATTTTGACAAGGCGGATATTGATAAGAATCTCACATTATTCTTATATCCCGATGATTCCGATGAGGCAGGACAGCAGCTTCGCATTTACCAGCAGTATTTCATGGTATGCAATGGTGCGCAGCTGATTTTAAAAGAGATGAAGGACAATGGCTATGATCTTCACAGGCTGTATGATCATGCAGTGATTCAGATCAACGATACGCACCCGACAATGGTTATTCCGGAATTGATCCGGATCCTCACAGAGGAAGAAGGATTTGACATGGACGAGGCAATTGACGTGGTGAGCAGGACCTGTGCGTATACAAACCACACGATCCTGGCAGAAGCGCTTGAGAAGTGGCCTGTCAAGTATCTGCAGAAGGTTGTTCCGCAGCTGATGCCGATTATCTGGGAGTTAGACAAGAGAGCTTCCATTAAATATAAGGATCCCAGCGTGCAGATTATCGATGACAATATGCGTGTGCATATGGCCCATATTGATATCCATTATGGTTTCTCGGTAAATGGTGTTGCCGCGATCCACACAGAGATTTTGAAGAATACAGAGCTGAACAACTTCTATAAGATTTATCCTGAGAAGTTCAATAACAAGACGAACGGAATCACGTTCAGAAGATGGCTTCTGTCCTGCAACAGAGAGCTTGCGGCATGTATTACCAAGACGATCGGAGATGGTTATAAGAAGAATGCGGCAGAGCTTGAGAAGCTGATGGAGCATTTGGATGACACAGCCCTCTTGAAGGAGATCAAGGCGATCAAGAAGACCAAGAAGGAAGAACTTGTGGCATACCTTAAGGAGAATGAGGGACAGGAGATCAATCCAGAGTCCATCTTTGATATCCAGGTTAAGAGACTGCATGAGTATAAGCGCCAGCAGATGAATGCGCTCTATATTATCCATAAGTATCTGGAAATCAAGAGGGGCAAGAAGCCGTCCACACCGATCACGTTTATCTTTGGTGCAAAGGCAGCACCGGCGTACATTATCGCACAGGATATCATTCACCTGCTGCTGTGCTTACAGGAAATTGTGAACAATGATCCGGATGTGAAGGATTACATGAAGGTTGTGATGGTGGAGAATTACAATGTAAGCTATGCTGAGAAGCTCATACCGGCATGTGATATCTCTGAGCAGATTTCCCTGGCATCGAAGGAGGCAAGCGGCACAGGCAACATGAAGTTTATGTTAAACGGTGCTGTGACGCTTGGCACAAGCGACGGTGCAAACGTTGAAATTCATGAACTTGTGGGAGATGACAATATCTATATCTTTGGCGAGAAGTCAGAGCAGGTAATCGAGCACTATGCGAAGGCAGACTATGTGGCGAGAAGCTTTTATGATAAGAGTAGCGTGATCAAGGAGGCCGTTGACTTTATCACAAGCAGCGAAGTGGTGAAGGTCGGCAACGAGGAGCGCCTGAACAGACTGAAAAATGAACTCATCAACAAAGACTGGTTTATGACGCTCTTAGACCTTGAAGATTATATCGCGACGAAGGATAAGATGTTTGAGGACTACAAGGATGAGGCAAAGTGGGAAAAGATGATGCTTGTTAATATCGCAAAGGCAGGTTTCTTCTCATCAGACAGAACGATTGAGGAGTATAACAGGGATATCTGGAAACTGAACTAATGTTTGCAATCAAATAAGAAAATATAAAATCCCCAGAATGGAATAGCCGTTCTGGGGGGTTTCATCGTGGTATGATTGTGCTAAACTGGTATGGAATACGCTGTAACTGGCGGTGTTTGAGTGTGAGAGGAGGCAGAGTGGTTTATGGCTGGAGCGCTAAGAGAGGAATATGCTGTCGAAAAGGGAAATCTGCAAAAGCTCCTGACAGGGGCAAGAATGACAGAGTTTTGCTACGGTGAAATATTCAGCCTGTTTTTTGAACAGGACTTTTGCGGCAAAAGATTACCGTTGGCGCTGCGCATTGATGCGCCGTGCTGGTTTGGGGAGAAAGAGGAATGGATGGCGAAGGCGGAGGCATTTGGAAAAGGGGATGAGAAGGCTGAGAGCGGGGACTGTCTGCTCGCCTGTGAGCTGACGAGGCTGCGGTATCATAACCTGATCGATGTGGAAAAAGTGGATTTTCAGGAGGATCATATGGAAATTACATTTCTGGGAGAGAATGTTTTATCCATGCCATATGAGGCCGAGTCAGATTATGAGTGGTATCTGGAGGAAGTCAGTTCAAAAAATGAACCAGAGCGAATGGCGATCGGATGTTGCGGCGGGGAACTGTTTCAGAATCATTTTCGTTGGGAGAAAAATAGAATGGATCAGGAGGATTTATGAATCGACATGAATATTAGTGATCATAGGCAGTGAGATCTGTATTGATTTGGTCTGTGGTGAAGTGACGATATCTGGGAAAAAGTAAGCACGATTAAATGGAAAGCAGTTGGTATGCTATGGCAAACGCCTCCTCGTCGATCTCTGCCTGAGAAAATGCGGCTTCATTCAATACCTGGATCAGATGTTCAGGCGCAGCTGTCCCTGATTTTAGGATCTCTTTTTGGGCAAGCAAAGAAACCTGCTCCTCGAAATTTTTGGACCTGGCTAGTTCTTTTGTGAATGCGGTTCCAAGGTTCTTGTTCCAGCGGCTTTTTTGGCAGATTCTGCGAATCGTTCTCCTGTACTGCATCAGCAGCTTCTCACTGCGGTCTGCGTGATGGTAGTGATAGGACCAGATGCCTTTTTTCACGAGAAATACGACAGAAATGACGATTAGCAGCAGGATCAGAC
The DNA here is from genome assembly GCA_002491195.1 of Lachnospiraceae bacterium UBA7179. Classification (GTDB taxonomy): domain Bacteria; phylum Bacillota; class Clostridia; order Lachnospirales; family Lachnospiraceae; genus COE1. Next base: position 10,599 of record DKVL01000059.1, on the reverse strand, counting down.
AGGCGGCAAACCCATAAGCAGATGACCGCAGGGCGCCTGCGATGTTGGCGGCGCCTTCTGCTGCACGATCCGGGGAGTCTTTTGTCTCATCCGTCTGAAACAGTCTAAGAAACATATCCCATATACTGTCCTGATTTTCCTCTTCGGTCTGGTACGGTGTGAACTCGACAGGATACCAGCCTATGGATTCGTCATACACCTCTACCCACGCATGCGCATTCCCGTCAGATGCATCATAGGACACAACGGAGCTCTGAGCGAGCAGGGAAGGTCCATCATAGTAATCAGAAACATTCTGGTCTGTCAGTGTGGCGTTCTCGGCAATTTCCATGGCGTCAACAGCGTAGCCCTCCACATAGCGTGCGGGGATTCCCATATGACGCAGGATCAAAACGGCCGAGCTTGCAAAGTGGGCGCAGTAGCCCTTCTGCTTTTCTTCTAAAAAGTAATTGACGAAATCTTTTCTTCGCGGCGTGATTCCCGGACTTAGTGTGTAGGGGAAATTCTGCTGGAAGTAGTCCCGGATCTGGTCGATGATTTCCTGTCTGGAGCCCGAGAGCCCAGCTTTCTGGCAAAAAGCGGCAATGACTTCCTGGTTCGGTTCTGGTACTTCAAGCCAGAGACTGTCATTTTCTAATGGTCCTATGTTTTTGACCAGATGATCTGTAAGCAGTGGATAAAAGACATAACTCTGTTCCGTGCTAGGCGCAGTTCCGCGAAGCGCATTTTGGAGTTTGCCGCCCACCAGTGTACCCTGGGTATAGTAGGGGGCATAGATACTCACTGGCGCCGCTACGTTTCTGACCGTCATGATACCTCTGGCATAGCTGGGAAGATTTGAATCATAACCCACTGTCAGCAGTGTTGTTGTCGCATAGTTCCAGAAGTCCCCATCTGGTGGTATGACCGGGTTTGTGTAGGCGTACCCGTTTTCCCAACGGTTTTCATATGGAGAATACGAGGTGCCGACAAAGCTTTTCAGGTAAATTCTTTCGTAGGTGTAGGGGACAAATTCCAGTGTCAGGTCTGTCTCGTAGTCCAGACGGACAGAATTGACACCGCCGAGCCGTCCGGAGCTCAGTCCGCCTGTTGACTGGTAGAAGTTGATCAAGCCAGCGACACCCAGCAGATACAGATTTTCCATGGAATCCATAGTGCGGAGTTTCAGAGAACTTTTTGTGTGATCAGACAAATAGGTCTCTTGCGGGAGGATCAGTTCTGTGAGGCCTGTGACAAGGCCGCATACTAAGAGGACAGCAAGCAGTGTACCCACAGCAGCCTTTCCGGAAAAACTGCCCGAGAAACGGTGTTTTTTTGCCTCTTTGTGGATTGCTTTCCGGTAAGCCTTTGCTTTCACGTTCTGTGCCTGATACTGGTTTTGACGGAAAATATATACAGCGGTAATGCCAGACATATACAGAATGACATAGCCAGCCGACGGTTCCTGTTCCAGATAGATGGGTATGAGCAGGAAAAAGATGGAAAAAACAGTTACAGGCAGATAACGCATTTTGCGTGCGATCAGCCCGTTTGTAAAGATGCTGCCGATCAGTGCAAAGTAGCACATAGCGACAGAAACAGCAAGAGAATGATTTTCAATCTGTTCTGCGTAACTAACTTGTGCATTGGTCTCAAAAAAGGAGGTTGCCGCCGTGGAGATCTCGTTCAGGATACCATAAAATCCGCTGCTGATATAGGTTTGAAGTCCAAACCCGGCGTTTAGTATAAAGACAAAAATCAGGACATATCCCAGATTTTCCCACCATGCCGCAAAATACAGTGAGGCACAGTAGAGTGCGGACAGGAGCGCCGCCGCAAAGAAGATCCACTTGTCATAGGAAATGTCAAAGGCGGACAACATTCCCCCAAGACTTCCGGTGACGATGGCAAACAGGAAGAATGCGCGCACGAAAAAATCCGTCCACCGCCGTTCACGTGGTTCGCAGAAGTCGCCAGATAGTAGGATACCTTCTGATAATAAAATTGATTCCTGTTTTTGGACCAATAGTTTTTTAGCCATTTACATACATCTCCAATTGTACAGTGTCTTCCCGCTGTGTCAGACACAGGTAGCTTTCCAGCTGCGGAAAACAGTTTTTCATGTACTGCTGCATCAGCCCGCTGCTGTGTGAGAGCAGGTCTGTCTGGAAGATTTCGCAGTAAGCCGCTTCGAGCTCGTCCACGCTGGTGCAGGAGTAAGCTTCAAAAGTAAACGTAGGATTGTTCCAGACAAGCAGTCGGACTGCCATATGGTTTGCCATCAGTCCTTTGATCTTGTGATAGCCGTCGTTCAAAAGCTTTTCAGCCTGCTCTTTTTCCGATGGAAGTTCCAGGAGCAGTATATGCTCGCTGCCAGAAAGAGAAACGCGTTCCTTGACCATCAGTTCTCCTTGTCTTGCCGAGAGTTTCCAGTGAATGTCGCGCGGGCGGTCTCCCGGCGCATAGGTGCGGATATCGCTTACCTCAGTGTAATCGCTGCCTTTTCGCTGACTCTCCGAGAGCTCTGCTGCACCAGAATACGAATCTGGTAGTTTCAGGTCAACGATATCATCTGTTTTTGGAAGTACAAAAAAATCACATTCTGTGCTGCAGTCTGTATGGATCATGAAGATTCCGAACAGATCAGTGATCCAAAACTTCCTGCATGTAAAGGCGATCCGTCCCAGATCTGTCACGGTAACAGTCAACTGGAACTGCTTTTTTCCATGAGGGGGGATCGACAGCTGAAGCTTTTGCTGGTTGGAGGTTCCATAAAAGGAGTTTCCGGCTGAGAGAAGCCATGTGCCGTTCAGCGCGCAGAGCCAGCTTTTGTTTGTCATGGAAAAGAGGATCAGCGCCTGTTCACTTTGCCGGATCGCGTGTTCTCCAGAGGGAAGCTCGCAGGCAATGCTGCTGGTTATATGTTCCGCAAGAAACCATGCCATACAGAGGGAAAGCGGCACGGACACCGTAAAAAATATCCCCATGACAAGAAAAAAGTACCCGCGGAGGGCGAGAAAGAGCAGGATATCCCCAAGGTAGACAAGAAGGAACACGGCCAGGTGAGAGGGGGATAGCTGCACATTTTTTTTCTGTTTCGTTTTTGTGTCCATAAAGCCCCTCCGCATTACAATTTCGGACATTTTACAGTCTCGTGCAGTTTTTCGACTGCGGCGGCTGTTGTGATGCCTTCTGCACGGGCTCTGGCGCTTGGGCGGACACGATGTGCAAGCACATCGACAAGAACGCTCTGCACATCTTTTGCAGTCACAAAATCCCGTGAGGCAAGCATGGCCATTGCGCGTGACATACGCAGCAGCGCGATTCCTGCACGCGGGCTTGCGCCGAGGGAAAAGAGGGGACTGTTCCTCGTTTCTTCGACTAAATTAACGATATATTCATAGATCGCGTCATCGACATAGATGGATTCCGTTTTTGCCTGGATATCTTTTAATTCTTCCAGGGAAAGGACTGGCGCAATGTCAGAAAGCTTTTTCCACACTTCGCCCTTTAGCAGTGCAACAGCGTCTTCATGTCTGGGATATCCCATGGAGAGACAGACCAGAAAACGGTCAAGCTGGGATTCCGGCAGCAGCTGCGTGCCGGAGGAACCCGCTGGATTTTCGGTTGCGATCACGATAAATGGATCGGGAAGTCTCCGCGTCGTCCCTTCGATGCTCACCTGGCGCTCTTCCATCACTTCGAGGAGTGCAGACTGGGTTTTCGGGGAGGTCCGATTGATCTCATCAGCAAGGAGCAGATTGCAGAAGACAGCCCCTTTCTGAAATTCAAATTCCCCCTTCTGACTGTGATACATGGAAAAACCAAGCAGATCACTCGGAAGGACGTCCGGCGTGAACTGGACTCTCCGGTAATCGAGGGAAAGCGCGCGCGCAAAGGTAGTGGCGAGCGTTGTTTTTCCGACGCCTGGAATGTCCTCCATCAGAATATGCCCGCCGCCAATCATGGCTGCAAGTACTTTTTGCACGATGTCCGCTTTTCCTTTGATGATACTGTTTACAGTTTCCTGAACTTTTTCTAGTTTATTGATAGGCATATGCGTCTCCTGTGTATATAATCTCTCAATTTTTACCATATACAACTATTATACAGCGAAAAAAGTGAGTTGCAAACATGTTTTATAAAAGATAGAATAGAAAGTATCAGGATAGTAAAATCGTTGTCAAATAATAGGGTGTGAGTGATACCTAAGGAAGATTATAGGTAGTATGATATAGGGGGAATACATATGCAGACAATGCAAACCGGCGACATCCGGCCAATCCGCGTAGGCGGTCTGTTGCTGCCATCCAATGTGCTGATGGCGCCTCTTGCGGGATATACCTGCTATCCGTTCCGGATGCTGGCATATGAGCTTGGGGCGGGTGTGTGTTTCACAGAAATGTGCAGTGCCAATGCCCTGAAATACGAGGACAGGGCGACGAACCGTCTCCTGTTGACGACAGCGGACGAGCCTGTCAGAGCAGTACAGCTTCTCGGCGGCAATCCGGACGTGATGGAGCGCATGGCAAGGAGCGCGCTTTTGAGGGACTTCGATATCATTGATATCAATATGGGCTGTCCGGTGCCTAATGTGTTCAAGAGCGGGGAGGGAAGTGCGCTGATGCAGGATTTCAAGAGAGCCGCGGCGATTATCCGGGGCTGTAAGCGAAGCGGAAAGGTTGTGACTGTGAAATGCCGCGTCGGGATTCGGGAGGATGAGCTGTTTGCCGCGGAATTTGCCAGAATGTGCGAGGACGCAGGGGCGGACATGATCACGATCCATGGCAGGAGCCGGAGCATGATGTATGAGGGGGAACCGCACAGGGAGGAGATTGCACATGCAAAGGCTGCAGTGTCCATTCCCGTTATAGCAAACGGCGGGATTTTCTCGGCGGAGGACGCCGCGAGGATGATGGAGTGCACGGGTGCAGACGGGATCATGGTCGCAAGATACGGATTGGAGAATCCCTTTATCTTCAGCGAACTGACTGGTAAGAAATGTGTTAAGACAGCATTTCAGATATTGACAGAACAGATGGAACTGACTGCGCAGTACTACGACGAGACGTTTGTATTAAGCTATATGAAGAAGCTTGCCTCTTATATGATGAAGAAGCGGAAAGGGACAAAGCGGTACAAAGAACAATTGTTTAGGAGCGGAAGTCTGGAGGAGCTGCGGGAAGTGATCGCGCTGATCTTTGCAGATAGTCCACTGTGAGGAAATCAGAGATGGAATATTATCAGATTGAAAACGGAGTGTTGATCCGCTATACAGGGCGGGAGGAAGAGCTGCAGGTTCCAGAGGGGATCTGCACGGTTGGAGAGGGGGCGTTCAAGGGCTGTGTCTCCCTGAAAAAGGTGGTGCTGCCGCGCGGGCTTAACTGTATTATGGGAGATGCGTTTAAGGGCTGCCGGAAGCTGGCGGAGATTATCATACCAGACGGAGTATCGTACATCGGGCGCTATGCGTTCCACCGCTGCCACGCGCTGCGGCGGATCATCCTGCCGCCCTCTGTTGAGGAGCTTGGGGAATGCGCCTTTTTGTACTGTGACAGTATGAGGGAGGCACAGCTGCCGGGGGTGAAAAGAATGGGCATGGAGGCGCTGGCAAATGGAATATCGCTCGAAAAGCTGGTGATTTCCAGTGAGTTGGACAAACGCTGTATCTGCGATGTATTTACAGGCTGTGGCCGCGTCAGGGAAATTTCCTGTGTGAGAATTGATACCGCAGACTCCGGTGTATCTGTGGAAACTGTTTGTATCCCAAATGTCGTGGAAGTGGTGGCGGGGGCGTTCAGAGTGCCTCCTTTGGTGGAACTGGTCGTTCGGGATATCCTCGAGCGGATGATGGAATTGGAGGGAAGAACGCTGGTCCGTTTCCGGGTAAATATCAAGCAGATTGAGATTCCTGAGGGAATAGAAGTTCTCGCAAAGAGCAGCTTTTATGACATGCGGGGCATTGTGGACATCAGGCTTCCGGGATCGTTAAAGCATATTGAAAGCCGCGCGTTTCGCAACTGTATTGGCCTGGAGCGGGTGACGTTTGGCGGAAGTGAGGTTGAGATCGATGAAGATGCGTTCCGCAATTGTACCTCCCTGAAGTCGGTCCGAACCTGTGACGGGGCGGAGTATACGTTTCATGGGCTAAATGACATATACAGGACAGATACGGGGCTTTCTGACAGGGAAGAGGATAAAAATGTGGTTCCGGAGCTGGTTCGTGTGGTACACAGGCAGGTGCTGGGGAATTTCCGGGTCAGCGGAACGATATTATTACAGTATCTGGGGGCAGAGTCCAGGGTGGTTATTCCGGAGGGTATTACGCGGATTGCGGAGGAGGCCTTTGCAGGGATCGAGACCATAGACAGGGTGATCTTGCCCGAAAGTCTGCGGGAGATTGGCGCGGAGGCTTTCCGAGGGTGTCTCCTGCTGCAGACCATCGCGCTGCCAAAAGGGCTTTGCAGGATCGGCGCGGGGGCGTTTGAGAACTGTGTGAAACTGCTGCGGATGGAGATTCCTGAGCAGATTGAAGTTTTGGAGGACAGGACATTCCGCCATTGCCGTGCGCTGCAGGAGATTCATCTGCCGGAAGGGATGCAGAGGATCGGGGAGAGCGTTTTTTACGGCTGTTCTGGGTTGAAAAAACTGCAGCTGCCAAAGCACCTTGCCTGCATTGGCAAGATGGCATTTTACCGTAGCGGTCTGCGGGAAGTGCGGATTCCAGCGGTGACGGAAACAGTGGAGAGTCTGGCCTTTGCAAAGAGTAATTTACAGAGAGTGTGGATATCTGGTGGAAATGACACAGGAAAAAATTATGGTGCAGACGTGTTTGGGGGCTGTGTCATGCTAAAGACATTGGTGCTCGAGGAGGGTGTGTGTCATATCCCGGACAAGTGTGCGTACGGCTGCGCTGCACTGGAGCGTGTCGTGCTGCCAGAAACCTTGCAATCTGTGGGGAGGCATGCGCTGGAAGGGACTGCCGCTGCTGTCCTTTCAGGCACAAAGTCCGCGGCTGGGGAAGTGTGTGCGGATGCCATATTCTGGGACGGACAGCAGCTGGAAGGGGAAGTATGGATCCCCGAGCATGTGCGGATTGTGGCAGGCGGAGCCTTTTATGGGAATGCAAAGATTACAAAGGTGCATCTGCCAGGTCAGGTGCAGTCGGTCGGTGCAGCGGCGTTTAAGGGCTGTAAGGCACTTCGGCAGGTGTGGATGCCGTCTGGGATCGCGCGTCTGGAAGCGGAGATGTTTTCGGGGTGTGTGGAGTTGGAGAAAGTGTCGCTGACACAGGAGTCGGAGTCAGGAAAAGAGGGCATTCCAGAATGGCGCTCTATTGGGGAGCGTGCCTTTTACCGCTGCGGCAGGCTGCGCGAGATCTGTCTTGCGCAGGTGGAAGAGCTTGGCAGGGAAGCGCTGTCCGGGTGCACTGCGCTGATTCCATGTGCGCTGAATCCGGCGCTGCGTGCGGGAGAACGAGCTTTTGCGGATACTTTGCTGGGTGAGCGGTTGGAGAGTGGGCTTCATATCGTGGGGAACCTGGTTGTTTCTGGGACGTTATGTACGGGCGAAGTGATCCTGCCCGAGGGCATACGGGGGATTGCACCCTATGCGTTTGCGGGGAACCGTGTTGTCAGTAAGGTTGTGCTTCCGGAAAGTGCGCAGTGGATTGGCGAGGGAGCATTCTTTGGGTGCGGTGGCGTTGCGGAGGTTGTATTGCCCGAAAGATTATACAGGATTGAGGCACGTGCTTTTGAAAACTGTATTTCCCTAAAAGAGATCAGAAGCGCTGCCTGCAAGATCGGGGAAGCGGCCTTTTCAGGATGTACCGGGCTTGTCAGTGCACGGTTTCCACAAGTTAAGATCCTAAAAAAGCAACTTTTTGCGGGATGTTCCGGCATGGAGACATGTCTGTGTGAAAATGCCGTGGAAGTGCGGGAATTTTGTTTTAGCGGCTGCAGGAGCCTGCAAGGTTTTGATTTTGCTTCGGTTGATCAAATCGGTGCATACGCTTTTTCCTGTTGCGAAAGTCTGGAATATGTGGAATTTCACGACAATATGTGCCTGATGGAATACGCTCTGACGAACTGCAGCGGGCTGGAAAAAATATGCCTGTCCGGGAAAAAAGGTGTAGTCCAACTGAGGGAATATGCGCTTTCAGGCTGCACAGCATTGAGGCGGATCCTGTATTTGGGAAGAGAATGGGTTTTTAGAAACTATGCGGATATTACTGCGCAGAATATTCCGGAGATGGTGCGGAATCTGTTCTACAGCGCGTTTAGTTGTTTTGTGGTCGAGCAGGAAGAAAATCTGGTCGGATGCCGGGGAGTGGCGCGCGTGATGCGGATTCCATCAGGGATCCGGCGGATTGCGGCGGAGGTGTTCCGCGACGCGATGACGCTCGAAAAGGTGGAGATTCCGGAAAGTGTGACTTATATCGGCGCAAGAGCGTTTCACGGAACGGCATGGATGGCAGAAAAACGCAGAGAGTCGCCCATGGTAGTGGTGCGGGATATGCTGTTGGACGGTTCTGGCTGTGCGGGGGATGTGACAGTTCCTGCGGACATCCGTCTTGTGTGCGGCTGGGCGTTTGCAAATGGATTGGACATTGAGCGCATTCGTTTTGAAAAAGGGAAACACCAATATGTGCAGGTAGAAGAGTATGCATTTCGAAATTGTATTAATTTGCGGGAGCTGGTTATGCAGGATGGCACTGTTGTGCAGTTTACAGGGCTGGCGGACCGGAAGAGGGAACTGCCGCCGCTGGCAAAGCAGGCGGTGATGGACAGCTTAAACTGTTTTAAGACCGATGAGCAGGGTGTGCTTGTGGAATGCACTGGAAATATTTCCAGACTCCGGCTTGTCCATGGCATCACAGAGATTGGGGAGGGCGCCTTTCAGGATGGGAATCTGCTGACAACAATCACATTTCCAGAGACAGTGAAAAAGATTGGAAAACGCGCTTTTGCGGGCTGTAAATGGCTGCAGGAGGTCAGACAGGCAGGCGGTGTGGAGTACATTGAAGCACATGCGTTTTCCGGCTGCGGTGCCCTGCGCTGTGTGGAATTGTCAGGGAATCTGCGACAGATCGGCGCAAGAGCTTTTGAAAACTGCACTTCACTGGAATCGATACAGATACCAGAGGGGGTGGAGGAGATACCGGAGAGGGCGTTTTACCGCTGTCACAGCCTGCGAAGGATACAGCTGCCATCTTCCTTAAAAAGGATTGGCAGAGAGGCCCAATGTCATTTATTTAGTATGATTTTTGTTAAGTTAAAAATTTTTATTAAAATCATTAGGTTGTTTTTTTTGAAAATGAAAAAGACACTGGTAAATCAGTGTCTTTTTCATGCTTATTTTCCTCCCCTGTGAAATACAGATCCATTTGGTGCTACTTGATTTCCATTCTCGTCAGTAATTATCTCCCCTAAATGTATTGATCCATCTGGAAGTACATCACCTGGCTTTAATGGCTCACCTGTTAATGGGTTTATTACCTCATTCGCATGTAATGGACGATCGGATTGGGAAGCTACCTCTTGTTGAGTGGTTGGGTTTGACGCCTCTACCTGAACCGTCGGCTTTGTTTCTGTAAGGAGCTTTGAACTTATATATCCTACACTACCATCCGCTAAACTTACCTCATACCAATTTAGATCGTCTACCCTACCAGTTATATGTATTCCCTCTGCCTGTGACAATGCCCCTATTATATCATTATCAGTTGACGGCCCTTTCCTTATATTACATTGCTGCGTCGCATACATTGTTGTGTCTAATGGTGTCGTCGTAAAGTTTGTTTCACTTACATTATTTATTTCCTCTTGCCCTATTGATGTTTCTACTGAACTTTCTGTTTCTACTGAACTTTCTGTTTCTACTGAACTTTCTGTTCCCGCCTCTGTCTCTATATTACTTGATTCCTCTGTCTCTACGCCACTTGATTCTTCTATAACACTACTCTCTGTCTCAACATCAGATATTACATTGTTACCCATGGCTGATACTGATACGTCTTTATTTCCACACGCCGTAAATAATA
>DKVL01000059.1:0-288 GCA_002491195.1 Lachnospiraceae bacterium UBA7179 | reverse complement strand
TATTTCCACACGCCGTAAATAATAAACTATTTACCGATATTACTGTCAATAATAATATTACTACTCGTCTTTTCATATATCAATAAACCTCCTTTTCTAAAATTATATTCCCTTGTATTACTGCCTTTATTCATTTTGTATTGCAACTTACACGCTGTGGATTATATAAATTTTTTAGATTATTTACTGTGTATTGTATTATTCTCATTTTTGATGTTGGCGCTTGTATTAGTTCCCTTATCCATATACATTTAGATTTATATTCTTTTATATCTTTAATTTTATATT
>DKVL01000096.1 GCA_002491195.1 Lachnospiraceae bacterium UBA7179 | reverse complement strand
TGTCCATTACACGGATTTTAGGATTCCAAGCAGGTACGTTCGGAGGCATCTGACATGAATCTAACATACAATCTTGAAGAATACACCAACCGGCCAATCATTCGACTTGATACGATATTCCGAGGCTGTACTGCGTTGTTAGATACTGGTGCCCTGTTTCCCTTATGGACCAAGGACACCAGTTTATTAGTCCAACTAGGTGCCAAACAGATATGCCGCCGAGTACATTGACAGGATTATTCGGAAAATAAACACGCAGGGAGGTCAGCCGTGAATCGGGAATATTTCATCAACAACTTTTTTCAGAGAAGGGTTGTTCCTGACTACGCACAGGACATCAAAGAATACCTGGAAGCAATCGGACTTCGATACTATGATTTTGAAGAATTAATCAAACGAAACAACGGCGGAAACCATCTGGAGTTCTTCTGGGTAAAATTTCCGGACAAGGGAGCCAGATGCTGGAATGACATTCTTACCCAGAAGTATCCGGTTCTGTAAATTACACGGTATCCATCATAGACCGCAGCAGCATGATATGATACTGTTCGTCCTGTACGATTCTTCCCAGCACTGCATTGACATAGTCATCCCTGATCATTCTGATCTGCATATTGTACTGGTCAATCGTCGCGATCTCCCGCTCTAAATCTGTCTGCAGCATCTCTTCTATTTTATCAGGCAGTGTGAGACATTGCGGCGACCACATCCATGGCTGCTTTCCCGGCTGCTTTGCCGCATAACAGACATCCCCTCCCAGCAGGCCGATCAGCGTCCCCAGGATCTGCAGATGTGTCATTTCCGCTATTGCCATCCCAAGAAGAAGCCTCCCTGCCGCACAGCTGCTGCCTGCGATCCGGCTCTCATTATTAATATACTGCATAACAGCAGACATCTCCGACACCATTCCGCAATAGCTGACACTGATGAGATCCGCATACTCCCTGTTTCTTTCCCGCACCCGCACCGGCGGATAAGGCAGATCCATCACTGCCGGCTTAATTCCCGTGAAATTGCAGCTGCACGCGAGCGGTTCTTGATTATTTGCCATAAATACACACCTTGATTTCCCTTAACAATTCTTACTATCCAATATATTATAAAAAAGGCGTATCAATGCATTGTTATCCTCCAAAATGCATGATTCCGCTTTTTCCTGCAAACTGTCCCTTCATATTTTATCATAATTGTCCATTTTCACATAGACACTTTTTCTGTATAGTATTACTAATTCTACTGTGCAGGAAAGCAGTTTACCTCCCTGTACACAAGGAACTTACCGTTTCTAAAACAAGCGAAAGGAACGCCAGCACAATGAAAAAAATAGCCCTGATCAATGACTTATCCGGTTTTGGAAAATGTTCGCTAACTGCGGCAATCCCTGTCATATCCGTTCTTGGAATACAGGCTTGTCCCCTGCCAACCGCCATTTTGTCCGCACAGACTGGATTTCCGGACTACTACTGCGACGACTACACCGACAAGATGAACCGTGTTACCGACGCATGGAAAGCCATGCAGGAATCCTTTGACGGTATCTATTCCGGATATCTTGGCAGCGCAGCGCAGATGCACAATGTCCTGTATTTTCTGGAAACATTTCAGACAAAAGACACACTTTATCTCGCCGATCCCGTCATGGGAGACAATGGGCGGCGCATCCGCATCTTTACGCAGGAGCTCCTGGACTGTATGAAGGAACTGACAAAGCACGCCAATGTCATCACGCCAAATCTGACTGAACTGTGTCTCCTGGCAGATATGGATTTTGATGCGCTGACCAGTCACGCATCAGACGCAGACTATCTATCTTATATAGAGGACACAGCGCGCAGGCTCCTGCCAAAAGCCTGTACCAGTCAGACAATCGTCATAACAGGCATCGTCCGGAAACTGCCAGAACAATCCTTTGTGGGCAACCTCGCCGTCACTTCGGATAACTGCTGCTACACAGAGACACCTTACCGGGGCGAAAGTTTTTCCGGCACCGGTGATCTGTTTGCCTCTGTCATTGCAGGCAGCCTGCTCAACGGCCTGTCGATCGAGGAGGCGATGCAGAAGGCGGTTCGCTTCCTATGGCCTGCCATCGAAGAGGCATCACGTGACAATGTCCCCAAAAACCATGGTATTTATTTTGAAAAATACCTGCACTTGTTATTAGAAATCGAATAAATCTGCCCATTGGCAGATTCAGTAAAAAGATTTGATAAAAATATATTCGGGAGGAACAACTTTATGACCACACGCACACTGCCCAGGACGGGCGAATCAAGAGGAACAAAACTGAAATATCTGACCATCACCGGACTGATGGCCGCAATGATCACCATCATGACCGCCTACATCTGTCATATCCCCACTGGTGTAAACGGAGGTTATATCCACTTTGGAGATTCCATCATCTACCTTGCGGCGGCGCTGCTCCCCACACCGTATGCGCTGGCAGCGGCAGCGATCGGAGGCGGACTCGCGGATTTGCTGACATCTCCCATGTGGGCGCCGGCAACCATCGTCATCAAGATGCTGATCACGATCCCCTTCACCAACAAATCGGCCAAGATCATCACGCCGCGCAATGTGATCGCATCCGTCATCGCGTACTTTATCTCAGGCTTCAGCTATTTTCTCGCCGAGTATCTCCTTTTCGGCACATGGACAGCACTGATCGCCTCCATGTCAGGCAGTCTGATTCAGTCCGGCGGCAGCGCTGTCTTTTTCATCATATTTGGTTTGGCGCTCGACAGGATAAACGCAAAAAGTAAGCTGATCAATGCTGTTTGAAGGAGGAGCTCATGGCTGATATTTTATATACTTACAAAAATCAAGTGTATGCCAACATCACCAACCGCTGCGACTGCAGCTGCACCTTCTGCGTGCGCTCGCTCAAAGACGCTGTCGGTGATTCGGAAACTCTGTGGCACAAGACAGAGCCAACACTTGACGAGATAAAAAAAGCGATCGACGACTTTGATTTTACCGGATATAGTGAACTTGTGTTCTGCGGTTACGGAGAACCCACCTGCGCCCTTGACAATCTGCTTGCAAGCGCAGCCTATGTAAAAGAAAAGTATCCCATTTCCATACGCCTGAACACAAACGGGCTGGGCAATCTATATCACAACAGAAATATCGTTCCAGAGCTTGCCCAGGTGATCGACAGCGTGTCCATCAGTCTGAATGCTCCCACCGCGGAGAAATATCAGGCAGTCACAAGGCCGCAGTTTGAGAATGCCTACCCCGCACTGCTGGAATTTGCCTCCCTTGCCAACGCGTCATTTGCACACACACAGCTCTCGATCGTGGATATCCTTCCCGCGGACGAGATTGCCGCGTGCCAAAAAATCGCCAATGACAGGGGGATTTACCTGAAAATCAGAAAATATAGTTAGATACTGTTCTCAATGCGTTCTGCCGCACGACATTGTCGTACATACATTCTCTATTCCTTGCTCCACAGATAACTGTACGCCTGTGTCCTTGCGGCAAAGCGCTCTGTCTTCAGCAGTTCGCGAAGCTCTGCTTTCGTATACCATCCCGCTTCGATCTCCTCCACAGTGGAAGTACTTGGCTTAAATGTCCCTCTCGCCTTCCCGACCACACACACATTGATCTCATTGCTAAAGCCGACTGCGCTGTAGCTCGGTCCGATGAAATCGTCAATTTCATACAATTCCAACCCAGTCTCCTCCCACAGCTCCCGCTTCGCGCTCTCTATCGGTTCCTCCCCCTCGTCGATCAGCCCTGCGGGGAAATTGTATACCCAGTCGCCAACCGCCATGCGGAATTCCTTGTTGACCAGCAGTTTCTGACCGCTCTCATCCGTCGCGATAATGACAACCGAATCCGGCTTTCCTCCATTGAGAGCCTCAACCGAATCCAGCATTTTATTGCGGCTGATGATCTCATAAATCTTTTCTTTCTGATCCACAGTCTCATATAAAACATCATAGCGCGTGATAAATTTTCCTTCTTCTCTCTTTTCAATCCCTTTAAATTTCATATAAAAACTGCTCCTTTTTTTCTTTATTGTATCGCATCATGAAACCACTTCACACATAAGAATACAAATATCAAGCCTAAAAAAGAGCGTCAAAGATTGCCTGACACTCTTTTTCAGTAAAAACCTATTCGCTCTTGAGAGGCGGTTTTTGATATAGCTTTCGTTCAATAAATTTTCTTTCGATTGCAAGTTGTTTCTTGACCGCCTCAATATCATTATCTTCTGCAACTAATTCAAGCCGTTCCACTAATTCAAGTTGATCCAAAAGATAACCATTGTACTCTTTTTCGTTGTTAGGCATACATTTCACCCCTTCTTTTTTCACCCTTATTATTTACTACTATTCTGTTCTACTCTTTGATCTTATCCAGTTCTGTAAGATTAACGCCCGCCACATTCAGAAAACTTTTAAGATATACATATTCATCTTTTAATTTTGCATATGTCTTTGTAGAATTTTCTTCTTTTGCCAATATCATATACTCCTGAATTTTCTTAAAGTCTTCCATTGCTTTTTGTGTTATTTCCAAACCATTAGGCATATGATCACCTCCCAATTGTGAAACATATCGTTGTATCGTATTTAGTATAACATAACCCAAATACAAAGTCTATTCATTTTCTAACACATCACAATTCGCTTCTCAAGGTACTGGTTACTGCTCACTCTGTTCCAACAGCCATTGTCAAAATTTTCAGGAAATATTTTTTTATATTTATTATTTCATCATTTTATGGTAAAATAGGTTTGATATTGTTGGCAAATTTGCTGGCAATAGAACAAATTAGGAGGAGATTTTAATGAAATATAAGGTATTGCTAGCTGGAAGCAGCAAAAAACTCATCAGTAATTTTTTTATGCAAATGGATTTTGCATTCGAATGTATGACGTCGTCGGTTCAGTTTGACGATCTGAAAAATCATGTCCAGTACTTTAATCCGGACATTTTTATCTACTGTATGCGCGCAGAGACAAGGGACGATCTTGTCACAATCGCAAGTTTTCACGATGTGCTGGGGAAAAGCGACATCCCCTTTGCAGCAATCGGTGATTCCGCCAGCATGGATTTTATGTCTAAAATTCCAAACTGTATGCCCGAACTTAGCATTAAACTTCCGATGTCCACTACAGACATGGAGGATACGATCACAAGATTTATCAAGAGACATAAGTCTTCCCTGTCCTCAGCGGCAAACATAGCACTCTCAAAAGCGTTGGACGAAAACGCCAGCAATGCCTTTGATACACTTGCAAAGCTCGACTCAGTGTTTGAGGAGGTTCAAAAGGAACCAGAGAAGGAAAACTCAGGCAGACAGCCGGAATCCCCGGACCGTCACCGCATTCTCGTCGTGGATGATGCCACTATTATCCACAAGACCATCAAAAGCTTTCTGGATACCAAGTACGAAGTTGCCACTGCCATCAGCGGAAAAATAGCGCTTCGTTTCCTGAATACCAAGGAAGTCAGTCTGATTCTTCTCGACTACGAGATGCCGGAGATGAATGGCCCCGCCGTTCTCGAGGAGTTGCGCAAAGATCCATATCTCGCGTCCATTCCTGTTGTGTTTCTCACAGGAATTAACGATGTGGAGAAAATCAAGAATGCACTTGCCTTAAAGCCCCAGGGATACCTGTTAAAACCGGTTGACAGAGATTCCCTGCTTGAAAAAATAAAGGAACTGGTCGATTAACTGTATTAGAGCGTACTCTAGATTGGAGGCATATCATATGAATAATGAGATAACACTCACTGATCTCTTTGAAGTGGAAATGCTCCAGCGCCTGCAGGATTCTTTCTCTAAAATGACAGGCTTTGCAGCCATCATCACCGATGCTGAGGGCGTTCCGGTCACGAAGGGAACTAATTTTACTGATTTTTGCGGTAAATATACCCGTACCTCGCCGATCGGCTGCCTGCGCTGCCAGCAGTGCGACAAACACGGCGCCGAGCTTGCCCTGAAGGTAGGCTCTTCCGTTACATACTACTGTCATGCCGGGCTCATGGATTTTGCCGCGCCGATCATGGCCGGCGATAAGATGGTCGGCTGCTTTGTCGGCGGGCAGGTGCTCACGTCCCCTCCCGACATCACGCGTATCATGCAGGTTGCCGCGGAGATCGGCATTGACCTCATCAACTACCTGCAGTCTGTCATGAGTGTTCCGACTGTAGAAAAAGACAAACTTGAAAACGCTGCGCTGTTTTTGTATACACTCACAAGCGCCCTCTCAAGCATTGCCTATCACAAATATATTATGAAAGAAGCAAATATCGAGATTGAAAAGGCTGCGAACCTGAAATCCGATTTTCTTGCAAATACAAGCCACGAGCTGCGCACGCCCATGAATGCCATCATCGGCATGACTGAAATGGCGCTGCGCGAGGAGATGACGCCGACTGCCAAAAACTATATCAACCAGATCAAGGCTGCCGGAAAATCGCTGCTCACGATTATCAACGATATTCTGGACTTCTCCAAGATTGAATCCGGTAAGATGGATATCGTCACTGCAAACTATGAACCAGCATCGATGATCAATGATATTGCAACCATCATAAGCACACGCATTGACAAGGACGATGTGGAGCTTGTACTCGATGTCAACCCTGATATCCCCAAGGTACTCTACGGCGACAGCATCCGCATCAAGCAGATTATCACCAACCTTGCAAACAATGCCGCCAAATTTACCAGAGTGGGACAGATCTGCCTGAAATATGACTTTGAACCGGTTTCCGAGGACACGATCAATCTGCAGTTCTCTGTATCGGACACTGGAATCGGCATCAAGGCGGAGGACATCGGAAAACTCTTCAAATCCTTCCAACAGGTTGACAGCAAGCGAAACCGCAATATCGAAGGGACCGGGCTGGGACTTGCCATCAGCAAACAGCTTGTCACACTCATGAAGGGCGATATCTCTGTAGAAAGTGTCTATGGAGAGGGATCTACTTTCTCCTTCACGATTCCCCAGAAGGTCATTGATGCGGATTCATCCATCGCACTATCGGATCCCTCTCCATGCAACGCAGTCGGTTTTCTTGACAATACCTACGCGCAAATCCAGCTCAAACGAGATATGCATAAGCTGGAAATTGACTATACAGACCTTACAGAAACTAATGTTTTATCCTACCTGACGGATCATATTGATACCCTGAAGGACATTTATCTGTTTGTCCCATCCAAAAATTTTGACGAGAATCTGCAGGAGTTTGTCAGTGCGCACCCTGAACTCAACACAATTGTCACTGTCCCATATGACACTTCTGCGGACTACAGCCCGACAAACGTGATGGTTGTACACAAACCGCTGTCTGCTATGACTCTGGCAAGTATTTACAATCATGAGACATTCAGTCAGTCTGAAAGTACGTCCTCCGATGAGTACTACGACTTTACTGCCGAGACAGCCAAAATCCTCATCGTTGATGATAACTCGATCAACCTGACGGTGGCACAGGGACTTCTCGAACCACTCAATATGCAGATTGACACTGCGCTCAGCGGCAATGCTGCCATCAGCAAGATTTCGGAAACCATGTACGATCTTATCTTAATGGATCACATGATGCCCGAGCTCGACGGAATTGAGACAACGCACATTATCAGGCGTTTCCACTCCGAGTACAATGATGTGCCGATCATAGCGCTCACTGCGAATGTCGTCGGCGATGTCAAAAATATGTTTATCAATGAGGGAATGAATGATTTTGTTGCAAAGCCCATTGAGGTGCGTATGCTCATCAATACCATCCGCAAATGGCTTCCAAAGGATAAGATCAAGAAACGCTCCGTTACCACCAAAATTGCTCCGGTCAAAAAGCAGGTTGTACTGCCTGACATTCCTGAGCTGAATATCCAGGGCGCCCTGAAACTGCTAGGAAGCGGGGAGCTCTTTATGACAATTCTGGCGGATTACTATCATGCGATTCCAAAAAAACTCAAGCTGATACAGACCTACAAGGAAAAGGAGGAATGGCACAATTATACCGTAGAAGTCCATGCCCTTAAGAGCGCGTCAAAACAGATTGGTGCAGACGATCTCTCTGACAGGGCCGCTGCACTTGAAGCCGCTGGAAACGCCAATGACATTGACATTATTCTTCAAAATACCGACGAGCTGCTCGCCCTGTATGCGCATTATCAGGATATCCTAAGCCCCTTCTTCCCTGAAAAACACGAGGTAGAAGGCAAGCCGCCTATCACATCAGACGTATTGACAGAAGTCTTTGCAGAGATGAAACAGGCCATCGACGACCTCGATATGGATAAAATGGACGATGCCATCCACACGCTTGACGGTTACAGCTTTGACGACGAGAATCACGAACTGTACATAAAACTCTGTGAAGCAGTCGCGGACATGGATCCGGATGCCTGCGAGGCGGTCATTACAGACTGGAAGAAAATCATTTAATTGATTGATCATTCCGAAAAAGGAAGGGATACCTTAGCGATATCCCTTCCTTTTTTCTACAGTTTCTTATCTACAGTTTCTTATCTACAGTTTCTTACAATATTACAATACTTGCATTTCCAATTTCCGAAAGGTCATAAGTCTTTCCCGACGTCAGCCCGATCACCTTCGGCCGCAGTACATATTGTGAATTATTCTCAATCACGCGCGCACGTTCCCCGGTACTAAGCTCCACATCAGTCCCAACCGGATATAAAATGACGCTTTCCAGAAAACTCTTCATCACATTGATGTCAAGTTCCTCTGTCAGGGACATGATCATTTCCACCGCGTCTCTCGGAGAAAACGGTTTTTTATATGGTCTCTCCGTCACGAGCGCATCATAAATATCTGCTACCGATATAATCCGCGCAAAGAGATTGATCTTCTCAGACGGAACCCCCATAGGATATCCCTTACCATTCATCTTTTCATGGTGCTGGAGCACACCAAGCTTAATGGAATTGGTCAAATCATCCTTATCTTTTAAAATCTGATAGCCAAAAAGAGAATGCTGCTTCATCATCATAAACTCGTCATCCGTGAGTTTTCCAGCTTTGTTCAGTATCTCATTGGGAATCTTGGATTTGCCAACATCATGAAGCAGCCCGGAGATACCAATCTCATAGACTTCCTGCCTGCTCAGCCCATGTTTTTTCGCGACGATCATTGCCATCGTAGCAACATCTACACTGTGTTTGAATGTGTACTCATCACTGATCTTGAGCGCACTGATATCTACCGCGATCGCATCATTATCCGAGATTGCTTTCATCAGGTCGTCTGTAATGCTTCGGGTTGTCGAGGTAAAACCTTCTGAGACGGTATCATTATAAAGATATTGGATTCCCTCCGCCACTCTCGCCTTCACACTCTCGGACAAGTTGACCTTCGCCCTGTCCTTCACAGTCTGTTTCTCAATTTCTTTCTGCACTGACGGAGCGATCACAATATCTCCCGCTTTTGCAGGCTCTGTCTCCTCGTCTTCCTCTCCTTCGCGTATGTACACACCGGGAATCCCCATCTTGATGAGGGATGCTATATGGTAGGCGTCAAGCACCGTGTTTCTCGATATCAAAATTCTTCCTGCCCTGTCCACGATCGCCTGATCGATCACCATTTCATCCTTTAATGAGCGCGACCGCACATATCTTCTCTTAACCAGTATACTCACTCCTTTGTATTGCATCGATTCATACTGTTTATTAGTTTACACTAAATATCACCAAAAGTCTACATAGAAAGGCATATTATTTTACTTCATAATATCAAAAGTATCAGCAAGCAGCAGCCAGTTTGCGCGAAACAGCCTCATGATCTGCCAATAACCCATTCCCCGCAGATTGTACTCCGGAATCAGATGGAATTTCTCTTTCATACTTCGCACGTCTTCAAACCATACCTCATGCTGCACCCCATTTTTTTCATAATGAAAATAGGGGGACATGGCCGTCTGGTCAAACGCAATCCTGGCATCATTTTCAATTGCAATCTGCACTGCCTCCACATTGCCAATCGCTCTCGCCTGGGAAGTCCCTTGAACAAACGGCAGCGTCCAGTCATATCCGTAATTGGGAATCCCGAGATCGATCTTCTCCGTCGGAATCTCTGTCACTGCATATTCTACCACTTCCCGAACTTTATTGATCGGCGCAACTGCCATAGGCGGGCCATAGGTATATCCCCACTCGTAAGTCATCAATAATACACTGTCTGCTGCCGCACCAAGCAGCTTATAATCTTTCCCCTCATACAAAAGTCCTCTCTGATCTGCTGAAGTTTTCGGCGCCAGCGCCACTGAGACATGATAGCCTCGCGGCGCTGCCTGATCCCTGACATTCGCGACAAAATCCGCATATGCTACCCTGTCCTGCGGTAAGATGTATTCAAAATCAAGGTCAATTCCTCCAAAACCTTTCTCCTCCATTGTTAAGAACATCTGATCGATCAAATTTTGTTGTGCTGTCATGTTATGGGTAATCTCGCTGATCAGATAATTGTTGAACATTCCTGTCTGATCAAACGGCGTCAACACCAGTACAGGCACCGTTCCCTGTTTCCACGCCGCATTGATCATCCAGTTGTCATCCACCCTGGGCGGCAGCAGATCACCGCTTGTGGTAAAACCGTAGGAAAATACAGAAAGCGCTGTCAGATATGGCAATGTCTCCATAAGTACCTGCTCCTGTATATAGGGATATGCATAACCGTTGACATGAACCGTCCTTCTTGGCCCCGCACCCTCGCCGCCTGGAATCAACAAAGCCTGCCCGACAGCCAGCCTGTATGGTTCTGGAATCTGGTTGTCATAAGCAATTTCCTGCGCATCGGCTGCAAACGCTGCCGCGATACTGTCCAGACTGTCTCCTTCTCTCACTACATAGATCTGCATAACTGTAATAATCCTTTATCATTCTCACCTGTTCTTTCTATACTGATATATGCAATGACCGGATTGTCCTATTCCTCTCAACGCATACTCGCAAGAGCCTTCTCCACACATAAAGTCCCCCAGCCGATTCTGCTGTCTGGCCGCTCGGGTACTCCGGCAAGCGGCTGCGCCCCACGGATCAGACTTGCCTTCAGCCGTTCCCCGTAGAGAAAGCGGTCATTTCCGCGGACGATGCCCGTTGCTGTTACAGAGTTGCTACAAATTTACTACCGTTCCTTAATCAGTACTGTCATGGCTTTGATTGAATTTCCAATAGATGTCTATGGCTTTCCCGTTGCTGATCTCTATCTTTTCTATAAATACAGCCGGCATTTTCTTTGCAAGAGTCTCGAAACCAGCATATTGCAGGAGGCTCTCATAATCCCCTGCATCTGCACACAATAGCTTATCGCAGGTCTCTGACTGCTTCTTTAACTTCTGCTGCTGCATCCGCTTTTCGGAAATCTGCTGATCCAGCTGTCTGCGATATGCCATATACTGCTCCCCGGTATATGTGCCCGCATGATAGGACTCCAACAGACCAGCCTTGCTCTCTGTCAGTTTTGCTATCCCTGCCTCTACCTTTTTGCGTTCTTGATCTGTCTTCCTGATGAGTGTGCGTTGTTCCTCTGTGACCTTTTTTCTGACACACGCCAAGTCTGCCAGTTTTGTTATCTGCGCCTTCATTTCATCGAGTACAATCTTCTCTAATAACGCATTGCCAACGCTGCCGGAGAGACATTCATTATTCCTGTTCAGCGTTCGATTCGGACAATAGTAAGAAAGTCCGCCGCCTGCCAGTTTTATAAGTTTTAGTCTGCGTCTGCAATATCCACAATACACCTTTCCTTTCAGTGCATAGGGTACGGGCTTCCTTGCTGCTGCTTTTTTGCTATTAAACTTTTTCTGCACCTCATCAAACACTTCTTTGTCAATAATAGCGGCATGATGGTTTTCCCATACGTTCCATTCTTCTCTCGGTTTTAATATGGTCCGGCTTTTGCCCACTTCGGCCTGAACAGACTTATGATAAACCATGTTTCCCAGATAACTTTCATTGGTCAATATCGTTCTTACCGTCTGTGGCTGCCAATACTTATGTTCCTGCTGCAGTTCCTTTCGATTCTGCTTCTTTCTTTGATTGATATATTCCAGCGGTGTGGGCACCTTCTCACCATTCAATATCTGGCAGATCTGCGTCAGACTCTGCCCTGACAAGGACAGTTCAAATATATGCCTGATTACTTCGGCTTCTTCTGGTACGATCAACAGTTCCTTGCGGTTATTCTTATTTTTCTGATATCCAAACGGTGTATTTCCTGTTGCATAACAACCTTGATTTTTCTTTGCTATTAAAGAGCTTCTCACTTTTTCGGAAATATCCTTGCAGTAAAAGTCTGCCAGCAGACTTTGAAAAGCGATCTCAATATCAGCCGTTTTCCCGATATAATCCTGACTATCATAGTGCTCTGCGATCGAGATAAAACGGATTCCCATAAACGGGAAAATCTGCTCCATGTAAGTACCTAATTCAATGTAATCCCTTGAGAACCTTGACAAATCTTTCACAATAACACAATTGATCTCATTTTGCTTTATTTTTTCAAGCATTGCCTGCATCCCCGGCCTGTGCATTGTTGTTCCTGAGACTCCATCATCATAGAACTCACAATATTCATAACAGGAGAGCTCTGGATGCTCTATCAGATATCTCTTGATCAACAGTCTCTGATTCGTAATACTGTTGCTTTCCACCTTAAAATCATCCTCCTCCATAGAGAGACGATAGTATCCTGCAATGACACGTTCAGACATCCTGCTTCCCTCCATCTTTCTCTTCCTCCCGAAACCAGGTCTCCATAACACTCGCGGACTGAAACCTTGGTATCTATAAATCATATGCAGCAACCTGTTCATAACTGACATTCATCTGTTCTAAAATGAAAAAATCATTTCCGTTATCTGTCTGCTGGCTTTTTGTCCATATCCTCAACAATTTTTTTGCGGAACTTTTTATTGCTTTTTGCTTTTTGCTGTGCTATGCTTGAAAAAATACGAGGAGGGAGCTGCATGAAAATCAGTGCCGACAAAAAAAGCCGTCTGATCTTTGTCTATGACATACTGTTTTGTATTCTCGCACTGGTGGCGGTGTATCTTTCAATACGTGATATGACGACTGGATGCACTGATCTTCAGATACAAATCGGTATTGCAATCACGATCCTATTTATTGCCGACTACTTTCTTCGGATTATGATCGCTCGCGACAAAAAGAAATTTTTTAAAGAGAATATTTGTGACTTCATTGCAATCATACCCTTCAATTTACTATTTAAAGTTTTCCGTATTCTGAATGTTTTGAAAATTCTGAGGCTTCTGAGACTGCTAAAGCTTGCACGGCTGTCCGCCTATTTTGTGCGGTTATACAAACGAATCAAATTTTTCTTTGAGATCAACGGTCTCAAGTATCTGGTATTGGTTAACCTGCTATGCATCCTTTTAGGTGGTTTCACAATACATTTTGCAGAAGGAATGAGTTTTTTTGATGGAATATGGTGGAGTTTCGTCACTGCAACCACTGTCGGATATGGCGATATTTCCCCATCTACCCCCGCCGGACGCACCGTTGCTGCAATTCTGATGATCGTCGGTATCGGTTTGATCGGCTCTCTCACAAGCACGATCACCGCTCTGTTTATTCAAAGACACGAAAATTCATCGAAAAGTGACGCGAGAGAACAGATCATCAAGACCCTGCAAGGGCAGCTTGATGACTTTGAGAATTTATCAGATGATGACATTGAGACAATCTGTCAGACTTTAAGATCTTTGCATCAATCAAAACCTATGTAAATCTTCATTGCATCTTTTCTCTCGACCACTAGCTTGCTGTATGCGTCCACGCTATCATCCGTTTATTATTGTTCCTCTTCCTTCTGAAACCGGAACCAGATATCGATCACTCCTTCTGATGAGACGGCAATCTTCTCGATCAAGGACGTGATCAGCCAGATATTTTGTTTTTTACATCCATCTGTCCGCTGCAGTGAACGTAAAAACTGATCCTGCTCCTCTGCCTGTATTTCACATTTTCTTATTTTCCGGTTTAACTCCTCCATTCTTTTTGCACAGAAATTTTCATGCTCTGCTCTGTTTTTGCGGAAAGAAGAATACTCCTGACTGCTCACACTGCCCTCCTTATACTGCATATACAGCGCTGCGGCCTGTGCGCTTAGTCTCTGTTTCTCCTGCATGATTTTACTTTGTTCTTTAAGATACACTGCTTTCACTTTTTTACATTCTATATGATTCCTATCGATCAGAACCTGAGAGGAAAGATTGTTTTTTTCCAAAACCTGTTTCA
The DNA here is from genome assembly GCA_002491195.1 of Lachnospiraceae bacterium UBA7179. Classification (GTDB taxonomy): domain Bacteria; phylum Bacillota; class Clostridia; order Lachnospirales; family Lachnospiraceae; genus COE1. Next base: position 2,727 of record DKVL01000096.1, on the reverse strand, counting down.
TCTGCTCGAAACAACATCGCTCGAGTTGTTCTTCTTTGATGCAGTTTTTGGAACATCTCTTCCCATCGAGATCATAAGCATTCCTGCAGTAATACGAATAGCTCCTTTTCCCGTTCACCCTGCTCTGATAATACGCTGTATGCATTTTGCCGCCGCAATTCCCACAATAGAGAATATGACGGAAAATGTTTTCATCATCCGCCATTTCACCGCTTCCTGATTGTCTGTAATCAGCAGCTTTCTCCTTTATTTCATTGAATCCTTCCTTCGATCTTTTGTTCAATCTGGCACTGACCTGATCAAACAATTCCTGCGCAATAATTGGTTCATGGGCATTTTCTACTGTAATCCATTCCGTTTCCCCAGCATGGCTGCGCGCGCTCTGTTCCTCCTGTCCCTCCTGCAATCGCAATGTTCTCCCGCACTGCACGAGCTTACCTGTGTATACCGGATTGGATAAGACACTTCTTATGGAACTGGGATTCCACTGATGAAGTGTCTCTCCTTTTCTCCAATAAGTATGGCCGTATTGATTAAAATCACTGATTCGATGCACTTTCTTCTGATAAAGGTATGCTGACATCTCGCGATAAGAACTTCCGGACGCATAGCTTTGAAAAAGATAGCTGACAATCTCTGCATTTTCAGGATGAATGACCAGTTTCCGGATTCCGTTTCTTTCTTCTATCGTATATCCGTAAGGCGTGATGCTCCCGATGTAGGCTCCTCTCCAGGCAGCAGCTTTCCTTGCAGTCATTACTCTTTTTGATATATCTTTTGCGTACATATCATTGACAAGATTCTTAATGTTCATTGCCAGCTTTTGATCCGAAGCATTTTCAGACATGGAATCATAGCCATCTGTAACCGCAATAAACCGAACTCCTAAAAACGGAAATATTTTTTCGATATAATTTCCTGTTTCCAGATAATCCCTGCCAAACCGCGATAAATCCTTTACAATAATGCAGTTCACGTTATGATTTCTCACATCGTCCATCAGCCTGCAAAATCCTTCTCTTGCAAAGGAAGTACCTGAGATCCCCCTGTCGATATAGATATCATAGATTTCAAATTTTTGTCTCTTTTGCCGATTCTTGTTTTCAACGGTTATATACTGGCGGATCATTTCGATCTGGTTTTCTATGGATTCGGATTTTTTGTCGTCATGATCTACAGATAACCGGCTGTATATTCCAACAGAATATATTATGGCAGGCAGTTCCATAATTTCTGCTTTCGCTGGCGTTTCCAGGTATCTCCTCTTCGTTCTCGCCATTGATGCGACCTCCTGCATCGAAGTTTCCTGTGACAGTTAAAACCGGAACACGATTTCCAGCCTTTTGTCCTCATGAACAGATATCTTGCGGACTGTCGTTACCAGCAGTTCCCTGTCCAGTTCCCACAGTTCCAGTTTTCCCTTTATTTTTTCAAGCCGTGATTTTGCAGCGGCAGCACTTTGGGACATCACTGCTAAGGTCTTCTTCTGTGCCGCTATGACTCTTTCGAGTTCACTGCACTTTTGCCCGTAGATATTATAAAACTCATTGTACTCCCTGTCATCGATCAGCCCTTCTTTCCGATCAGCCGACAGGTTGTTCTTTAACTTATTATATCTGTTACATTCTATCTGAAGCTTTGCGATCTGCGAATTATGTGCAGCAACTACTTGTTCCTCATTGATATTCATCTGTTCTAAATACGAGGCAGCTTCCGGATAAGATGCCATCCGTCCAAGATATTTTTGAATCTCCTTCAATACGATCTTTTTCAGCGTCTCTTCCTCTACGCTGTGCCTGCTGCATCCCATGGACTTATTTTTTGTCTGGCAGATGTAATAAACTTTTTTTCTGCCCTTGTAGGAATTTACCCTTTTTATCATGGGTGCCTGACAGTCGGCGCATAGCAAAACACCGCTGAACAGATTCGCCCTGTCTGTGCTGCCCGAAGCCCGCCCGTCATATCTTAACAAATCCTGCACGATTGCAAACTCAATTTCTGATATAATCGCCTGGTGGGTATTTTTTACACAGATCCATTCTTCCTGTGGTTTATCAATTCTCTTTTTTACTTTATAATTTACTTTTTCCTGTTTTCCCTGTACCATGGTTCCGGTATACACTGGATTTACTAAAATACGTTTGACGGATGCTGCCGCCCATTTTGCAGCAGGAGAGCCTCCGAACCCTGTATCATACTTCATTCCAAGAAACTTTTTATACTCCATCGGTGATAAAATACCTGCTGTATTCAGCTTTTCTGCGATTGCCCCCAGACTCATTCCTGCTGTTTTCCATGCAAAAATTTTTCTTACAATATCTGCGGCATACACATCGACCACCAGGCTGTTTTTATCTGCGGGGTCTTTCTGATAACCGTAAGCAGGAAATGCGCTGATACATTTTCCTTCCATGCGCTTTACTCTCTGCTGCGCCTTGACTTTCATGGAGATATCCCTACAATAGCTGTCGTTGATAAAATTTTTCACTGGCAAGATCAGACTGCTGTCCGTCCAGTCTGCATACAGACTGTCAAAACCATCCGTAACCGCAATAAAGCGCACATTGAAAGCCGGGAAGGTCTTCTGTATCAACCGCCCGGCTTCGATATAATCCCTTCCAAATCTTGACAAATCTTTTACCAGGACACAGTTCACTTTCCCGGCACGAACATCCGCCATCATTCTCGCAAACTCCGGTCTGGCAAAAGCTGACGTTAGATAACGAT
>DKVL01000038.1:53695-53995 GCA_002491195.1 Lachnospiraceae bacterium UBA7179 | reverse complement strand
GGGAGCAGAGGGGCAGACAGATATCCATTACTATATGCCAGTGCGGAATATGGGATATGATGCTGCTGACTATGAGACGCAGTGCAAAAAGATCAGGGAACAGGCGCTTGCGGCAAACATGGACTTTAATCCGGTTAACGGAGTGCCCAAAGGGACGAAGATCCTCCCCGTGATCACACTTGTGTTTTATGTGGGCAAAAAACCATGGGACGGGCCGAGAGAGCTTTATGATATGTTTGACATTCCGGAAGATAAGAAGGAATGGGCGAAGCGTTACATACCCAATTACCCGCTGCATAT
>DKVL01000038.1:52101-53413 GCA_002491195.1 Lachnospiraceae bacterium UBA7179 | reverse complement strand
CAGTGGAGACCTGAAGGCATTTTTTTACATGATCTGCGAGGATTATGACGAGGAAAAGCTCAAAGGGTATGTTGCGAAATTCCGGGAGACATGGTATGCTATAAGTGCAGTGAAGGATGATAAGCGGTATGCAAAGTATTATGACCAGTCATTGAGGAAGTCTGAGGATGGAGGTGTCAGAGTGGACGCAGTATTGGATCGAATTGAGGCAAGAGGAGAGAAGCGTGGAATAGCAATTGGCGAGGCACGTGGTGAGAAACGTGGGATAGCAATTGGCGAGGCGCGCGGTGAAAATAAAGGAGTTGTCCTTTGTGCCCAAGTGTATAAGGTAGTTCAGTCAGGGAAGCAGGATAATGAGGCCATCGCGAAACAATGTGGATGCACAATAGAGCAGGTAGTAAAAATCCGAAAGGAATTTGGAATTTAAAATAAAAGATCTGGTGGTTAATAAATACATTAAGTTTTTTGATTTTTTGAGATAGTACCCTACTAAGACCTAAGCTGCCCAGAGGGATAAGACGCCGAATTTCAGGACAGTGCTGGCAGGAAGAGTGATAAGACAGTAGATGAGATGATAGGATTTATCCAATCAGCTGTCCCAAAAGCAGAATAAGAAAGCTGATACCAGATCATTGTTCCAGTAGGATACACAATTGAACAGGGAAGGCAAAGAATATGACACTAACGCAGTATAAAAAAGTAATTCGATCTTTAACCAGAGATGAATTAGAAGCCCATATATTTGAAATGTTCAAATCTTCTAAGGTTTTCAAGGATATCGAAAGTAGTTATTGGAGTGAAGGATTTAATGATGAATTGATGGCCGGTCTGCAGAAGCGCTTAGAAAAGGTTTTCTGGAAAGAGCAGTTTTCTTTAGGCGAATGCAAAGGTGTGCTGAATGACTACCTAAGCAGTACTGTAGACGGAGGAACGAAGGCTCTAATGCATCTTGCGTTTGCTGCAGAGGCCGCAGAACTTAGTGCAGCTTACGGTGATTTTGGTGAAAGATTTTATAACAGCCTTGAATCCTCAGCTGAAAAATTTCTGGATTATGCAAAATTGCATCCGGATTTTTTTAGTCTCCATGAAGCGGAGTTTGAAAAACTCATATCTGTTGCCGATCCTCTAGGTTATGGTGTATCAGACAATCTGGGATATATGATAGAAAATGTCCGCATAGAGCTCGGGTATTATGATGATTCAGATGGGGACGAATGATGGCTATAAACGGCGTTGAGGATAAAAAAACACAGGAAGCTAAGATTCAGTATTAATAGCAAAAATGATGCATACCCAATTACCCGCTGCATAT
>DKVL01000038.1:0-51859 GCA_002491195.1 Lachnospiraceae bacterium UBA7179 | reverse complement strand
CAGTGGAGACCTGAAGGCATTTTTCTACATGATCCGCGAGGATTATGACGAGGAAAAGCTCAAAGGGTATGTTGCGAAATTCCGGGAGACATGTAAACCACTGCAAAGTGGTTTTGATATAAGTGCAGTGAAGGATGACAAACGGTATGCGAAGTATTATGACCAGTCATTGAGGAAGTCTGTGGATGGAGGTGTCAGAGTGGACGTAGTATTGGATCGAATTGAGGCAAGAGGAGAGAAACGTGGAATAGCAATTGGCGAGGCGCGCGGTGAAAATAAAGGAGTTGTCCTTTGTGCCCAGATTGAGGAAAAGCAGGTGCCTCTGATTGGATAAAAACCGAACAGATAAAAGAATGAAAGCCTGATGTAAGGTACGGAATAGTCACTGGCATCAGGCTTTTGTGTTTATTCTTTTTGCTTTACGGTATCCTCGATCAGCGCGATAATCGTATCGGTGGAGTCCTTGATCTTGCTGTTCTGCATTGCATCAATGTAGGATTGCCTTGTAAAGTACAGCTCATGAATCTTTTCTGTCAGTGTTACGGCCGTGAGATAATCTTCGTCAGCGACCATGGAGAATCCCTGAGATTCGAAACTCTTGGCGTTTAAGATCTGGTCGCCGCGGCTTGCATGGGCAGGAAGTGGTATCAGGAGATTCGGTTTCCGCAAAGTTAACAGTTCACAGATGGCATTTGCACCGGCACGTGATATCACGATATCAGCCATGGCAAACAGATCTTTCAGGTCATCTTTTACAAACTCGAACTGTTTGTATCCTGCTGTGTTGAGCAGCAGATTATCTATTTTATCCTTGCCACATATATGCACGATCTGAAAATCCTCGAGCAGTTTTGGAAGCGCTTCGCGAACCAATTTGTTGACTTCTGCGGCGCCAAGACTGCCTCCAATGACCATGATCACAGGTTTGGCGCTATGAAAACCGCACATTTCCAACCCTTTTTCTTTCTTGCCCTTTGTGAGTTCATTTCGGATTGGAGAACCTGTGAGGATCGCCTTATCGGGGGGCAGGTTCTGCAAAGTTTCGGGGAAATTGCAGCAGACTTTCTGGGCAACGGGAATACACAGACTGTTGGCAAGTCCTGGTGTCATATCGGATTCGTGGATGATGCAGGGGATTTTTAACATTGCAGCAGCACGCACGACAGGAACGCTCACAAATCCTCCTTTGCTGAACACAACGTCAGGTTTGAGGGTTTTCAATATTTTTCTGGCCTCAGTAAATCCCTTGAGCACACGGAACGGATCACTGAAATTTTTGATATCAAAGTATCTTCTGAGCTTTCCGGTTGAGATGCCATAGTAGGGGATCTGATAATCTTCAATCAGTTTTTTTTCGATGCCTTCGTAGGAACCGATGTAATGGATATCATAGCCCATGCTTTTAAGTTTGGGAAAAAGGGCGATATTTGGAGTCACATGGCCGGCAGAACCGCCTCCGGTAAAGACGATGCGTTTCATATCTTAAAGCCTCCGATTTCATTTTTCATAATCGTATATATGATAGTATATTCAAAATTTCTCAAATTTTCAATTATATTGAATCGTTACCATATTTTTCAACTTGTAGTTCCTTATATTGCTCCAGTGCACATGCCAGCTGGTCGGGGCAGGAAGTGTTTTTATAACCACATTTGATACCTTTTAGTTTTGCGATCGCATCATCTACTTTCATTCCGGAAACCAGAGTTGAGATTCCTTTTAAATTGCCGTTGCATCCGCCTGTAAAAGCCACTGATTTTATGATCTCTCCCTCAACTTCGAAATCAATCAGTTGGGAACAGGTTCCATTTGTCTTGTATTGCATAGTGTACACCTTACCTTTCTTATAGTAGGCCATACAGAACAGATCTGTATGGAACTGTTACTATTTTACCAATCTAACGAAGTGAAGTCAACTGGCTTTTCCCAATAATGAGTTGCAATGTGTGTCTTGTCAGCTGTCAAGATATATGCTATACTGCTTAAAACTGATGAGGAGGAGTCGATATGACAAAACAGGAGGAAATACAGAAACTGAAAAAGGAAAAAGACGCCGTGATATTGACGCATTATTATGTTCGGCCGGAAGTGCAGGAGATTGCAGATTACATAGGGGATTCTTATTTTTTGAGCAAAAAGGCTGTAGATATGCCGCACAAGATACTTGTTTTTTGCGGGGTATCCTTTATGGGGGAGAGTGCCAAGTTGTTAAATCCAGCAAAGACTGTGCTCATGCCGGATGGAAAAGCGGACTGTCCTATGGCGCATATGGTGACAAAAGAAACCGTACAGAAGGCACGAGAGCGGTATGAAGATCTGGCAGTTGTGTGTTATATTAACTCAACAGCCGAGATCAAATCGTGGTCGGATGTCAGTGTGACATCTGCGAATGCGGTACAGATTGTTAAAAATCTGCCAAATAAAAACATACTGTTTATTCCTGATAAGAATCTGGCACATTTTGTGGCGGAAAAAATTCCAGAAAAAAATTTTATCTATAACGAAGGTTACTGTCCTGTTCATGAACATATGAAAGCGGCGGAGATCAGGGAGTTAAAGGAGCAGTATCCGACGGCCAGAGTACTTGTACATCCAGAGTGCAACAGCGAGGTTTTGGCGCTTGCGGATTATATTGGTTCTACGAGCGGTATCATTGATTATGCAGCAAACAGCCCGGAAACCATGTTTATCATCGGTACAGAGTCAGGCGTCCGCTATGCACTGCAGCAGGCGAGAAGGGACGCGCTGTTTTTCTTCCCGGGAACAGAGCCTGTGTGTGAAGATATGAAAAGGATTACATTAGATCAGATTATCGATGTGTTGAAAAATGGCAGCAGCGAGATGAAGATGGAGGATGGGCAGGCCAATGCAGCTGCCAGAAGGACGCTTGAACGTATGCTGGAGCTGGCGCAGCGGTAGAGCGGACTTATATGAATGAATGGATTGAATGGAAAGGGTATGGATATTGAAGAGATGACAAAGGAGTTGTTTTATGATATAGTGATTGCAGGCTGTGGTGTTGCAGGACTGTACACTGCACTGTCAATTCCGCAGGACAAGAAGATTCTGATGTTGTCAAAGGAAGATCTTGCCAGCTGTGATTCGATGCTGGCACAGGGCGGCATCTGTGTGCTGCGCGATGACAATGATTATGATGCGTATTTTGAGGACACGATGCGGGCAGGACATTATGAAAACCGCGCGGAAAGTGTGGAGATCATGATCAGATCCAGCAGGGATATCATTGATCATCTGTTATCGCTGGGGGTGCGTTTTGACCGAAACGAAGATGGGAGTCTTGCATATACAAGAGAGGGTGCACATTCCAGGCCGCGTATCTGTTTTCACAAGGATATCACAGGTGAGGAGATCACGACGACACTGCTGTCCCATGTAAGGAAGCTGGAAAATGTCAGGATTATGGAGTACACGACCATGACAGATATCATCGAAGAAAATGGCATCTGTGTCGGAATGAAGGCGATCGATGGGAACGGGGACATGCTGCAGATCTATGCGTCTGATACGGTGATGGCAACGGGAGGAATCGGTGGGTTATATCATCACTCCACGAATTTTCCGCTTCTGACCGGGGATGCCTGCCGCATCGCGGGGGAGCATAATGTGAAGTTGGAGCACATGGACTATGTGCAGATACATCCTACCTGTCTGTACAGTACAAAGCCGGGAAGAAGTTTTCTGATTTCAGAGTCCGCAAGGGGGGAAGGCGCCATTATACTGAACCACAAAGGTGAGCGTTTTGTGGATGAGCTCCTTCCGCGCGATGTAGTGACAGAGGCGATCATGAAGGAGATGGAGAAGGAGGGAACGGAGTATGAGTATCTCTCCTTTGAAAACGTTCCTGAGGATATTGTCAGAGAGCATTTTCCAAATATATATAAGCACTGCCTTGGGGAAGGTTATGATCTGCTGCATGAGCCGGTTCCGATCGTGCCGGCGCAGCATTATTTTATGGGCGGTGTGCACGTGGACAGCGATTCGCAGACAACAATGGCGCATTTGTATGCTGTGGGTGAGACAAGTTGCAATGGCGTTCACGGGAGGAACAGGCTTGCCAGCAACAGTTTGTTGGAGAGTCTTGTTTTTGCAAGGCGCGCGGCTGCAAAAATCGCAGACACGCAAAGACAGTTTTCGAAGGAGGAGAGAATATGAATCCAATTACAATGCAGCTTGTCGCTGACAAATATATCCAGATGGCGCTGGAGGAGGACATCAATAATGAAGATGTATCTACGAACGCAGTCATGCCAGAGTACAAAAAAGGGGAGGTGCAGCTGATCTGCAAGGAGGATGGCATCATTGCGGGACTTGCAGTGTTTGAGCGGGTTTTTACATTGCTGGATCCAGCAACGAAAGTGAACTGCTCAGTGAAGGATGGCGATGCGGTTACAAAGGGGGAAGTGATCGGAGTTGTCACAGGCGATATACGTGTGCTGCTCTCCGGCGAGCGCACTGCGCTGAACTATCTGCAGAGAATGAGCGGCATCGCAACATACACGCGCAGTGTGGTCAAACTTCTGGAAGGAACAAAGACAAAACTCCTGGATACCAGAAAGACGACACCAGGGATGCGTGTGTTTGAAAAATATGCGGTGCGTGTCGGAGGAGGCGGTAATCACAGATACAATCTGTCCGATGGTGTGCTGTTAAAGGATAATCATATTGATGCGGCCGGCGGTGTAACGCAGGCGGTACATGCCGCGAGGGAATACGCGCCGTTTGTCCGGAAGATCGAGGTGGAGACAGAGAACCTAGACATGGTGCGCGAGGCGGTGGAAGCCGGTGCGGATATTATTATGCTTGACAATATGACGCCGGATGTGATGGCGGAGGCGGTTCAGATCATTAACGGAAGGGCGGAGACAGAATGTTCTGGCAATATCACTAAGGAGAACATCAAAACCATCGCAAGTCTTGGTGTCGACTATGTGTCAAGTGGAGCGCTGACGCACTCTGCACCGATTCTGGATGTCAGTCTGAAACATTTGAGCGTGATCAAGGAACTGTAGGAAAATAAGTGATGCAGATTGCGCAGGAGGAGGTATTATGGAAAAGGAATTGACTGGTTCGGAGCGGAGAAAAATACTGTTATCGATGATGCAGCAGTCAAAATCTCCGATTTCTGGCAGTGTCCTGGGGAAAAAAACGGGGGTAAGCCGCCAGGTTGTTGTACAGGACATGGCGCTCCTGCGCACAGAGGGATATCCCATCCTGTCTACTACAAAGGGATATTGTCTGCAGCGCACGGAGCAGAATCAGAGCGTGCGTATCCTGAAAGTATGCCATACAGATGCGCAGGTGGAGGATGAGCTGAACGCTATTGTAGATCTCGGCGGAACCATACAGGATGTGATGGTCAATCACAGAGTATACGGAAAAGTGACAGCGCCATTAAATATCAGGAACCGCAGGGATGTGCGTACATTTGTGGACCATATCCGGTCGGGCAAGTCAACACCGCTCCTGAATGTGACCTCTGGATATCATTTTCATACGATCAGTGCGGACGGTGAGGCGATACTGGACGAAATCGAAGAAATGCTCCGCCAGAAAGGTTATCTGGCGGAATGGCTCCCCTATGAGATGGAAATATAAGGAAAAAATAATTTGGAAATGCATACGCCCGTCCATGTGGACATACATTATAGGAAATGACCATCACTATGATCAGAGCGGAGGGGTCAGTGTATGCAGTTTTTTTATATTGATTATATGAATAATGGGAAGAAAGAGCGCAATATCGGATTCTTAAGGCTGGAAAACGATGGCGTCAGTGTGGGGCTTCGCGGTGTGCCGCTGCAGTGTGGTGATCATTGCACAGTATATGCCATCAATATGTATGATGAGAAAATCCTTTTGGGTGATATCGCGATCAGATCCGGGTACGGCATGGAGAAAATGAAATGGAATGACAAAGTAGATTTTGCACGGTGTATGCGCGTTGAGATACCATTGTATGGAACACGTAAAGGTGTCTGCGTGCTCAGAGATGTTTATCCTGCGCCAGATCGTATCGTTCCTGTTTCGGGAAACAATGAGATTCGGGTGGCAAAAAGTGATCATCATGCAGACCAGGCAGGCGACGAGGAACTCTGCGAGGAAATCTGCGAGAATAAATGGCAGCAATTGTGCAGGCTCTATCCGGAGATCCATATCTGTCAGGATGCGCAGAGTATCCTGATCCGGCCGAAAGATGTGGTGATCTTATCCGAAAAATTTCATGAGCTTGCAACAAATTCGTTTGTCTTACACGCGTATTACAACTACAGGCAGCTGCTTTTGTTCCGCTATATGGAGAAGGAGACTCAGTATTACCTTGGCGTTCCGGGAGTGTATTATGAGAGGGAACAACGCATTGCGCAGATGTTTGGCTTTGAGGGATTTGAGAACGGGGAGGCGCGGATGCAGCAGGACGCCGACCGTAAGCTGTACAAAGGGTGTTTTGGATATTACATGAAGCGCGTGGAAATTTAATCTGTTTGCACTCCGGCCAAAATTTTGTTATAATCATTATGTAACACGACAGATGTAAGGAACTGCTCAGGAATAACATGTGCAGGTTATTTTTGAACAGTTCTTAAGGAGTTGTATGTGAACAGACGAGTATACATACTGTTTCAAAAAGGAAAAGCACATAAGGGAGAAAATTCATGGAAGAATTACAAAAAGCAATTGAGAACATTACGTATTATAGCAGAAAGTTTCCCAAGGAAGAATTGGAGCTGATTGGCGTCAACAGGGATGAGGCAATTCCCTATCTGCGGGATGCCGTTGAGAAGGCCGTTAAAGAGAAGGACGACCTTGATGAAAATTACAGTCTGCACTTATATGGCATCTTTCTGCTCGCACAGTTTCAGGACAGGGAGTTTTTCCCCAATTTGATGGAGCTGGCATCTTTGCCGGAGGATACACTGGATTTTTTGATCGGCGACGTGCTCACGGAAGATCTGGGAAGTATTCTGTACAATACATACAATGGAGAGATAGATTTGCTCAAACAGGCAATTAAGAACAAAGAGGTGAGCGATTATGCCAGGTCACAGATGCTGGATGTGATGGGACAGCTGTATCTGGATCAGAAACTGGATAAGCAGGAGTGGCAGGATTTTCTAAGGGAGATCGTACATGGAAAGAGTATCGGCGATTATATCTATACAGCAATAACAAGTATGATCTGCGGATGTCATTTGACGGATATGATTCCGGAACTTCGAAGTCTCTATCTGGATGGTCAGGTGGACGAATACATCGGCAGGTATGATGAAAAGGTTGACAGGATGTTTACCTATGGGAAAGCGGGGGAAAGATTTTGCACGTCGTCAGTTAGTGCGATCAAGTCACTGCGTGGATGGCCGATGTATGAGAAATCCGCGTCGGACAGCGTGAATGAGGATGAGGAGGATGCGGCTTCAATAGAAGACAAACTGGACGGGAAACTGGACAGTATCCGGGATCTGTTTGGCGGCGCCGGCAGCGTGGAGCAGCGACGTGTTGTCAAGATCGGCAGAAACGACCCGTGCCCATGCGGAAGCGGAAAAAAGTACAAGCAGTGCTGTCTGAAAAAATCTGAGCCTTCAGCAGATGGGACAGAGAGTAAGCAGGAGCAGGAAAAATGGCTGGCAACGTATCCGACGATCGATGGGGAACGGGAAGAAGGAAGGGTGTATCTTGAAGATTTATATGACAGTGAAAGCATCGAGCTTGACAAGCTGCTGTACCTTGCCCTCAAACATCGCAGAATTCCGCTTCGGAGTAAGGAGCCTGAACTGGTTGTGGCAAGAAGAAAGAGAGTGTATCTGACGGATGCGTACAAAAAATTTGCGGCAATCGTTGAGCGGGAACAGATACAGAATTTTTCGGAATATGACAGTAAGCACTCGATCCACTATCTGTGCGATGAGTGGCTTGGGGAGTTGGTCGATCTTCTGGAGGAGGAGGACCGGGACGGCCTTTTAAAGGATGTCCGCGCAACCTGCAAAAAAATGGGGACGAAATAATCATGCCAAAAAAGAAACTATACGCGGTAAAAAAGGGAAAGAAAACCGGAATTTTTCAGACGTGGGATGCGTGTAAGGCGTCGGTTGACGGCTATCCGGGGGCAGAGTACAAAAGCTTCCTCTCCAGGGAGGAGGCAGAGGCGTATCTGACCGGGGCAAATAATCCACTGCGGAACACGGATGTTGAAAGTGATGCGGGAAGCGAGGAAAATCAGATCGTGGCCTATGTTGACGGCAGCTTTAGCAAGGAGCTTGGCAAGTATGCGTTCGGCTGTGTCCTCATCAAGCCCGACGGCGGTATCGTACGGGAATCCGGCAATGGCGACAACCCGGAGTCGCTGGAGCTGCGCAACGTCACTGGGGAAATGCTGGGGGCGATGTATGCCGTCAAGTGGAGTGAGGTCAACGGGTATTCCGCGGTAAAGATCTGCTATGACTATATGGGCATTGAGATGTGGGCGACAGGCGGCTGGAAAGCAAATAAAACCCTGACACAAAAGTACGCAGCGTTTATGAGGGACAGCGGCAGACGGATCCGGATTACTTTTCAGAAAATAGCCGCACATACAGGGGACAAATACAACGAGGAGGCGGACAAGCTGGCAAAAGCGGCACTTGTTGAGGGAAAGGGTATTCCTGAGATCAGCAGGGTGTAAAGCAAAGGGGAATAAAGAGACATGGGGGATAATGTATTAGAGCTCTTTGATGAGGGAACGCAGAAGTGGTTTCGGAGTGTGCTTGGAGAGCCTACTCCAGTACAGCAGGAGGCTTGGCCGGGGATCGCGGCGGGGCGCCATGTACTGGTTTCGGCGCCTACAGGAACCGGAAAGACACTTTCTGCGTTCCTTGTTTTTCTCGACCAGATGAAACGGCAGGCGCGCGAGGGGACTTTGAAGGAGGAACTGCAGCTGATCTACGTCTCGCCGCTCAAATCCCTTGCCGCAGATATCCGTGAAAATCTGAGACGTCCCCTGGATGGAATCGGTGCGCAGGAGGACATCACTGTCGGGATACGGACGGGGGATACTCCACAGAGGGACAGACAGCGGATGGTGCGAAAACCGCCGCATATTCTGATCATCACACCAGAATCGCTGTATCTGATGTTGACCAGCAAGACGGGGCAAAGTGTGCTGGCAACGGCGAAGGCTGTGATCGTGGACGAGCTTCATGCCCTGATTGACACCAAGAGGGGAGCGCATCTGATGCTGTCTCTTGCGCGGCTGGATGATCTGTGCGGGGATCCTTTGCAGCGGGTCGGGCTGTCTGCGACGATCGCCCCGCTGGAGGCAGCCGCCGAATATCTGGCGCCGGAGCAGGTGATGATTGCCGCACCGGCCATGGAGAAAAGCAGCTGTCTGGCTGTGCTGGGACCGTATGCAGACGCTGTGAGGGGCAGGAGAAAAGATCCTGTGTGGGAAGAGCTGGGGGCGCTCGTGTTTCAGTACTGTCAGGGCAGCCGCAGTGTGATCGCGTTTGTGGAAGGCAGACGGTACGCGGAAAAGCTGGCGTATTATGTCAATACATTGGGCGGAGAGGGATTTGCGCGGGTGCATCACGGCAGTCTTTCCAAGGAGCAGCGCATGGAGACAGAGGAAGCCTTGCGCGACGGGAAACTCCGGCTTTTGTGTGCGACTTCTTCCATGGAGCTGGGGATTGATGTTGGCGAGATTGACCAGGTGCTTCAGGTTGGCTGTCCACGCACGGTCTCCAGTACGATGCAGCGGCTCGGACGGGCTGGGCACAATCCGGGGCGCACCAGTGTGATGTACCTTTTTCCCAGAACTGCGGCGGAATGTGTGTCCTGTGGCATGACGGCACAGCTTGCCAGGGAAGGCGGCGTGGAGCAGATCAATCCGCCCTCGGAATGTCTCGACGTGCTTGCCCAGCACCTTGTATCCATGGCGGCATTTCGAAGCTATACCTTAGATGAAGTGATGGAAATTCTGCCGCGCGCATGGAACTTTCGCAGGATTACCAGGGAGGATGTCAAGTCGGTGCTCGGTATGCTGGCGGGGGATTATGAACATGAGCGGGATATTCCTGTGCGGCCAAGGATTCTGTATGACAGGCTTCATGAGCGCGTGGAGGGGGATGGCTACAGCAGAATGTTGGCTGTCTCGGCAGGAGGCACGATTCCCGATAAAGGGCTGTATACCGTGAAGACCGAGGAGGGCGTCAAGCTCGGTGAGGTCGACGAGGAGTTTGTCTATGAATCCCAGCGGGGAGACCGTTTTATCCTTGGCGCGTTTGCGTGGAAGATCACGAATATCAGCAGAGACATCGTGACTGTGGTGCAGGCTCCGGTTGAAGGGGCAAGACTACCCTTCTGGAAGGGTGAGATCAAGGGGCGCGACAAGCGGACTGGCGAGGCGTTCGGGCGTATGTTCCACGGCTTTCAGCGGGCATGCGAGGAAGGAAGATTGCCGGAAGCTTTGAGGGAGTTCGGACTGGACGAGCCTGCGGTTTCTCTCGCGTCCGGTTATCTGGAGAGACAGTTGAAGGCAGTCGGGAGTCTGCCTGATGACAGGACGATTTTGGTAGAGCATTTCAGGGATTCGTCTGGAAACAGTCAGTTAATGTTTCATTCCCTGTTCGGGAAAAGGATCAATGCGCCGCTTTCTCTGCTTGTGGCGCAGGCGGCGCGCGAGCAGCTTCAGTGTGAGATTGGCAGTGTGGATGAGGAGGACGGATTTTTATTATATTCCTATGGGAGGGAAACGCTTCCGGAGGGAATCCTTCAGGGCATAGATCCTGATACGTGTGTCAGAAAATTGGAGATCATGCTTCCAGCGACACCTGTTTTTAACATGGCTTTTCGTTATAACAGTGGACGTGCATTGATGATGGGCGTCCGAAAAAACGGCCGTCAGCCACTCTGGCGTCAGAGGCTGAAAAGCGCCGAACTGCTTGAGCAGGTGGTTCGCGAGGACAAGCATCCGCTGATTCGCGAGACCAGGCGGGAATGTATGCAGGAGTTGTGGGATGCCGCGGGTGTGAAGGAACTGTTGTGCGATATTCGCTCTGGCGTCGTGGAAGTGCGGGAAGTCTACACAGAGCTGCCATCTCCGATGTCACTTCCGCTGCAGTGGGCGCAGGAAGCAGCGGTCATGTACGATTACGCGCCCACACCGCGCGGAATCCATACTGCGGTGGAGGATGCGCTAAAAGATGCATTAAAAACAGAAGAGAAGCTGTTACAGCCAGGCAGTCGGGAGCTCTTGCAGGTGCAGGAGAATGTTTTGCAGAGAGAAAAACTGCCAAAGGATGAGCGGCAGCTCCACGCGCTGCTGATGACAGAAGGAGACCTGGCGGCAGGGGAGCTGGAGATTCCTGTGGAGTGGCTGGAGAGTCTGGCGCAGAGTGGCAGGGTACTGTATCTGGAACAGGGGTTGTGGATTGCCGCGGAGGAGGCCGGACAGTATGCTGTGGCGCTTGGTGAGGCAGAATCCCGGATGCAGAACGCTGCTGACGATGGGAGGGAACGGTTTGGCACCGGAGCATATCAGGAGATCTGCGAGGAACAGCTTCATATTGTGAGACGTATGCTGCGTTATCGCGGCGCTGCTGATGCGGGTCAGACGGCGGAGCGCTATGGATGGAAGCTGTCGCTGGCGGAGGCCGTTCTGGAGGAGTTGTGCCGGCAGGAGAAGGCGGTGCGGCAGGACGACAAATATTATCACGCGGAATTGTACCGGCGCGCCAGGGTGCGAACGCTCAAAAACAGGCGGGAGGAGATCAAGACCTGTCCAGCGGAGGCATACGCGGCATTGATGCTCTCGCATATGGATTCCAGTGCGCCGGCGGAGGAATGTCTGAGCAGACTTTTGAAGCGGTATGCGGGAATGACACTGCCTGTTTCTTACTGGGAAGGAATCCTGCTGCCGCGGTGGGTGAACCATTATCGCGGGGAAAAGCTGGACGCTTATCTGGCTGAGGGCGAACTGTTCTGGCATATGGAGGGCAAAGGAGGACTGCGCTTTGACTTTCAGGAAGAGATTGACTGGGACGCAGAGCCGGGAACACAGGAAAATAGTTTGACGGAAAAGGAACAGCTCCTATATCAGACCCTGCAAAAACGTGGAGCCAGTTTTATGCAGTCCCTGAATGGAGTGCTTGGCAGCGAGTCACCCTATGACACTTTGATGTCCCTGTTGGAAAAGGGGTTGGTGTATGCGGACAGTTTTGTTCCGGTGCGGCAGTGGATTGAGCAGGAAAAGGCCAGAAAAACAACGGCAAAGCAGCGTGTCAGTATGCGGGTGAAGGCGCTGCGTGCCGGCAGGTGGGATATCGCAAGACCTTTGAAAATGCCTGATTCTGGACAGTCCATGGCAGAGACACTGGAACAATGTTTTGATCGCTGTCTGATTTTGTGCAGGGAGACTGCAGCGGCGTGTGGGCTTCCATGGCAGGAAGCGCTCTGTGTGCTGCGCATATGGGAGTACACTGGGCAGGCGCGCCGCGGGTATTTTGTGGAAGGATTGTCTGGCGCGCAGTTTATCCGGGGAAAAGACTATGCCTCTGTCATCAGAATGCGATAATCTTGACGTAAGGCATTGCCCTTTATGCCTGGAAAAGACTATGCCTCTGTCATCAGAATGCTTGACAGGAACGGGCAGCCGTCGCAGCGGGAGATGGTCTGGGTGAATGCGGCCGACCCGGCACAGTGCTGGGGCAAGGTGCTGCCGCACAGGGAAGGGCGAAGCTTCATGAATATACCGGGAAATGCAGTTGCCTGTTGTGGCGGAATGCCAGTGGCTGTCATGGAACGCCAGGGAAACATTCTGCGCGTGTTTGAGGAGGAACGGCTCGAAGAGTGTCTTCAGATGTTTGTACAGGAATATAAAAAAGGAAAAATATTTCCGAATCTCAAGCGGATTGTCGTCAAAAAGTATCCTGATTCTGCGGGGGAGGCATTGACGCGCGCAGGATTTTTCAGGGAGATGCAGGACTATGTGTTGTATCGCTGAACAGATTCTTGGTACTATAGTACTATTGAGATAAAAAACAGTTTCGTATATGCTTATGAGCTGTAGAAAAATAAGTGACACATCTTAACTTGTCTATTTCTCCGACAGCATAAGCCAAAAATCAGTTACATGGCCCGCTGTGCGCCTGATTTTTGGCTCGTACTCTCGAAGAAAAATCCTACGCAATCTTATCAAGTTATTTCTTTAAGGCTCTTAAGCAATTTTACCTCGAAGAAATATTCTTCGCAGTCTGCATCGCTTATTTTCCTACAGTTTCTTAGGAATAGTCGCAAAATAATTTCTGCAGATGACGCAGAATAAATTTTCATAGGTTACGGCGACTGATGACAACGACAACTATGGGAATTTAGGCAAGTCAGATGCACAAGTTATTTCAAGACTGTTTCTTACTGGGTATTATGGACTCGTTTGAGAGAATATAGTACAAATAAGCATATACGAGGTATTATTATGAAAAAAAGAACAAAAGAGATTTTGTCGGGTATACTCGCGCTGAGTATTCTGCTGGGTACGCCGGCAGGAATGGAATCTGCGGAGGCGACAGGACGGAAACGGGCAGACAAGGGATGCATGGAAGTATGCCAGACAGATCTGCGGTCAATAGAGACGCTAACGGAGGCCACAATAGAAACCGCAACGGAAAGTGCAATAGAAAGTGCAATAGAAACTGCAATAGAAACTAAAATAGAGACTTCGACAGAGGCGCCAACGGAGACCGCAATCGAAAATTCAATGGAAAATTCAATCGAAATTTCAACAGAAACTTTAACAGAGATTTCGGCACAGACGCCAACCAAAGACACATCAAAGAACCAATCAGAGATCATATCGGAATCATTTTCAGAAGTCGTATCAGAGGATACATCAAAAAACAATTCAGAACAAACGTCAACAGCAGATACAGAATGGATTCCAGAGGAAACAACAGAGATCGAGGAGGATATAGAGGAGGAATGGGTAGAGATATCGATATCCTGTTTTTTACCTGAAATATCAGATGACGGGGAGTTGGATTACAGAACATATGTGGATCAGGGCGATGATTTGTTGATGAAAGTCAAAAAATCCGGGACAGAACAAGATCGTTCCCTCAGGATCAAGGTAAGGAACAGTCCTTTATATGACAGTGACTTTTATATCGAGCTGTCAGGAGACGGCCAGGTGCAGCAGTATGAATATGCAGAGTGGGTCAAATATCTTGAAAGCTGCCACGGGTGGGTGGATGGCATGGCAGAGGTAAAATTGAGTGATACGGGAAAGAAATACTTTGATTCCATTCAGATGGAAGAACAGCAAAGTGAAGCGAATGAGGGAAAGAGGAACTATACATTCTGGGCGGTCAATTCAGATAAAAATGTGTGCACAAAGGACGTGGAGAATGGCACAAGATCATACACAGCAGGGCGGGATGTGGAGGCGCCGGTTTTGAAGGCATTCTGTGCGGACAGCGAATGCCATGAGCCGACAAAGACGGACACAGAGCAGTATTTTGCAAAGGATTTTGTATTGAAAGGGACTTTTGGCGACGATCTCAGCGGCGTGTGCAGGATTGAGTACACAACAGATATACGGTCAGAAGGGGAACCTGTGTGGATTCCAATAGAGATTCCGATGGAGCATACACAGGAATCAGCGGATTCCACAATGGATTTTCAGATTGTGCTCCAGAATGGTTGTTATCCTGCCATTGCGGTCCGGGCAGTGGACGAGGCAGGCAATGTCAGCGAGGCAAGTTCCTTTGTCAATGATGCCGGTGAATCGATCAAGGTCGTGGTGGACAGCGCCGCGCCTGTGTTATCGTTTGATGTGTCTGCGGGCGGAATGCCCTACAGCGGCGAGAAAGATAACTGGACAAACAAGGATGTGCGGATCGTGGTCACGCCTGAACCAGGCAGCTGTTCCTATGCAGGGATTGCCCGGTATGAGTATGCCTATGTAAAAGTCGGCGAGAATGTGACAGATGTAACAGATACGTCAGAAAAGTGGACAGAACTTAAGATGCAGGATGAATCATTTGCAGCGCTTGAACTCACAGAGGATGTGAATGGTTATTATCTCTTTCGCGCAGTTTCAAAGTCGGGGATTGAGACGGACGAGAATGCAGCTCTGAGGATTCTCATACAACACCAGGCAGCCGAAATCAAACCGATTCTTGTGAGTGGAGCGGACGAGACAAAGTGCAAGGATGGATGGTACAACAAACAGTCCGGGATACCAAAGATCCGCTTCGAGTACCCGGATTATGACGCAGGTGTCACTTCTGGGGAATATGACGCGCCCATTACCATACATTATCAACTGACAAGGAAGGATTTCGTTCCAGACACGACGGAGTCGGGCGTATTTGATGAAGCATCAGGAACAGGGGAAACGGAAAAAAGCGCTGCGATCGGGGTTATGAACTGTGAGGATACGGCCATCAGCAATGTCAATGCCATTTGCAATGTCAATGCCATTTGCAATGGCAGGAAAGAATTTATACTGACCAGGGATGACCTGGATCAGCATATTGTCGATTTCGGAGATCGGGATGGATTTTATACCTTGTATTATTGGACGACGGACAAGGCTGGTAATGAGTCGGAAAAGCAAATCTCCCATTATAAAGTAGACTGTCATGAGCCGACAGATTTGACAATGGAGTTAGCCGGAAGTGCATTTGAGATCGGTAAGGAATCCGCGATAACATACGAGAGATTCTATCGTGACACGGTATCAGGCAGCGCCCAGGCACAGTATGGTATCAGCGGGAAAGATTCCTTGGTGATTGAGAAAGTAAAGAGGATTGGCGAGTGGAATGATGGGGACAATGACCTTTCCGAAAATCAGGATAATATCAGTATTGTTCCAAATACCAGGTGTTTCCTGTACGTCAGAGCCAAGGACGCAGCCGGAAATGTTGCGGAGGGATGGACAGACGGCATTGTGGTGGACAATATGGCGCCCAATGAATCTGCCGATGGAAACCATAAAGAACTGATCGTTGAGCCAGAAGGCGCAAATGAACATGGTTTTTTCAATGATGATATTACAATAGATATCCAAATCAAGGATGCACCAAAGGATGATAACTGTGCTGCGCTGCAATCAGTGACAAGCTCCATTGGAAGGGAGGGGGCAGATACCATCACGGGACAGGAGCTCTTTTCCTTCACAAAAAGTGCACCGACGGAGAAGGAACTCATCGAGGCATCAGACTTCCATGGAACGCAGCTGATCGACGCGAGGGCAAATGAGAGTAACGAAGCCTATATAGAAGTCACGGCCACCGACAGGTCAGGTAATACAAAGACATCAATGCAGCCGCTTAAGATCGACGTTACCAGGCCTGAGATTGATATCAGCTTTGATCATAAGGATGCGATCAATGGAATTTATTATCATCAGGGAAGAACAGTTACAATCCATGTACATGAATTGAATTTCAATCCGGATGCCGTCAGCGTGTTGGTCACCAAAGATGATGAGACATCAGAGATGATCCTGTCTGAATGGAAACATGATCAGAGTGATCATTATGCTATGTTTGCATTAACGGAAGATGGCCGGTACAGTATCGCGGCAAGCTGTGTTGATCTGGCGGATAATGCATCAGATGAGATCCATTCAGAGACATTTGTCATTGACTGTACTGCGCCGGAGATGACGATTGGACTGACTGCCGGACCGGAGACATTGGCAGCGGATAGAGAATATTTCAATACAGCTGTCACAGCAGTGATTACCATAACAGAGCACAATTTCCGAACAGAAGATTTTATGGTAAATAGGACGCCAGTGTCAGAAAGCGGCATATGGAGTCATGAGGGAGATACGCATATACTGCAGATTCCTTTTGAGGGGGATAACATATATCACATTGACTGCGCATATACAGATATGGCTGGTAATTTTGCAAAGACAGTAGAAAGGGATTTTACGATTGATACAGAGGCGCCAGTAATTGTTATTGATGGAATCGAGGACGGTTCTGCAAACAGCGGTGCGATTCTGCCAGTGATATCAGTGCGGGATTTGAATCTGGAAATGTCTGATATATCGGTGTCAGTGGTGACCGGAATCGGTGACGAGGTGGAAAGTGTCATTGCAACATCATACATCAATGACAAAAGCGGAACAGGATACCGTATGACACTTACAGATCTGACAGATAAACCAGATAATATCTATTATCTCAGTGTATCAGTTTGCGATCAGGCGGAAAACGTATCAGAGCTTACATATCGGTTTTCGTTAAACAGAACGGGTTCTGTGTATGATCTGACTTCTCTCTTAAGTCTAATGGAACGGCATTATAACACTTATGATGTATTGCGTGATATTCAGATTGTTGAGATGAATATTGATATCGTGGATGAATTTGAGATCTATGTGTCGCGAAATGGCAAACTCGGATATGAGGCAGAATATACAAAGGAAATGAGCGGTTCGGCGGATAGCGGATACACTTATGTGTACAATATAAGCAAGGAGAATTTTTCCGCAGAGGGAATCTATCGATTGACGCTGTACTCCAGGGACAAGGCAGGGAACGAAGTCAACAATGTGACGAATGTTCATGGAAAAGAGATTACATTTATCGTTGATAATACAGCACCTAAAGTGATTATTGATGGTGTGGATTCGGGAATGTTATATGACGTTGATGCACAGGAAGTTCATGTCGTTGTGATGGATAACTTTAAGTTGTCAGAGGCAGAATTTACAGTAGTAAACAAGACAGGTGAGGTACTTGAGCATTGGGATTATATGGAACTTGCAAAGGAAAATGAGCCGCTGAACATCACGATTCCACAGCATAATGAAACGGTATCTCTTTTATATCGGGTCAAGGATGCTGCCGGAAATGAGCTGCAGACCTTTCAGGGAGATCGGGCAGCGCGCAGTGATTTCCTGGTCACAACAGATAAGCAGGTGCAGTTTCTCTATAAGCCGTCGCAGACATCTAAAGGACACTTTATCATACTTGTGACAGGAGTGTCAGGTATGATCCTGTTGCTGGTACTCATATTGCTGATCAAAGGAAAATGCAGGTTAGAGAACAGGTAATACTTATAATTGAAGTAAATAATATTTCGTGCTATACTATATAAGGAGCTGTAGGAAAATAACTGACACATCTTGCTTGTCTATTTCTCCGATATCAAATTGCTAAAGCAATTACTCCACAATCAGTTACATAGCCCACTATGCGCCTGATTGTGGACAATTACACAGTAATTTGCATTCTCGAAGAAATATCCTGCACAATCTGCATCACTTATTTTCCTACAGTTCCTAAGAAAGTGGCAATATTTAACAAGAGAGCATGGAATAAAGAATGAAAAAATATGTGACAACATGGGGAAATGCAATATCAATTGCGGACAGGCGGCCGGAGAACTATGCAAAGGACCTGACGCTGCGTTATCCCATCCGTCCAATGTTTGACGGAGATCAATTAAAGATTACGCTGGATAACTTCTGCGGGACGGAGCCTGTGACGATCAGTCATGTATACGTGGCTGACAGTGCAGATTCCGGACGCGGGATTATCGAGGAGACCAGCATACCAGTTACGTTTGACAATGGCGGCAGCAGTGTCGTTATACCAGCGGGAGAGGCCGCAGTCAGCGATGCGGTCTGCTTCCCTGTCAGACGCGGAAATGACATTAGTGTCAGTTTATACCTTGGGGAGTTCACCCAGATGCGTTCTGCAGTGCTGATCACAGGGCCATTGTCAAGGGGATATTATGCGGTGGGTGATCATACGCGGAGTGGTATGCTCCCATTAGAGCTCACGAGAAACACGAACTGGTTTTATTTTTTAAGTAATGTGGAGATAGAAACGGAACGTACAAACAGGGCAGTGATCTGCTATGGAGACAGTATTACTTCGCAGGCGTGGCCTGACTATCTGACGCTGCGGTTATTTCAGGAAAATATTGAGCATACTGCTATTGTAAGGCGGGCTGCGAGCGGCACAAGAATTTTGCGGCAGTATGATAATATCACCTACGATTCCTATGGATTGAAAGGATCCATTCGTTTTCCCCGGGAAGCAAGGGTGAGCGGCGCAGATACCGTTGTGATTCAGCATGGCATTAACGATATCATCCATCCGGTGGGCGTGGAGGTGAACCCGTTCCGTCCGTGGAGTGACCTGCCGACAGCCGATGAGCTGATCCAGGGATTGCAGCAGTATATCCGTCAGGCGCGGGAGTACGGACTTGATGTGTATATTGGAACGCTGCTGCCAATCTATGGATGGCGCACTTATGAGCCGTTTCGGGATGAGCTTCGCTGTGCAGTCAATGAGTGGATTCGTCAGACGCCGGAGATCGATGGCTGTATCGACTTTGACAAGGCGTTGTGTGACAGTGTGAATCCTGCGGCCTTTGCACAAGGCTATGACAGTGGAGATCATCTGCACCCGTCTGAGAAAGCATATGAGCGGATGGCAGCGGAAATACCTGAAATTTTGTTGAGACACAAGGAGAAATAACAATGCCCACATTACTATTTATCAATGCGTGCGTGCGCGGCAAGGACTCAAGAACACTTGCTCTTGCGGAGCACCTTCTTGAGTGCATCAGGGAAGCAAACAGCAGGGATATGTCATTTCATATAGAAGAGATCAGGCTTTCCACGGAAAATCTGCTTCCATTGAACTATGAGAGGCTTCAGCGGCGGGAGGAACTGTTGGCAGCAGGTCAGTTCCAGGACACGATGTTCGACTATGCAAACGCTGTCGCACAGGCGGATATGCTTGTGATTGCAGCTCCGTATTGGGATATGTCATTCCCGTCTTCCTTAAAGATCTTTTTCGAGGCTGCAAGTGTGGACGGGATCACGTTTACATATGCCGAAGATGGTACGCCCATCGGGCTTTGCTGCGCTGCGGATATGTACTATGTCACGACGAGCGGCGGCTATATCGGGGACTGCAATTTTGGTTTTGAGTACGTCAATGCCCTGTGCAGGCTATATGGCGTACAGAGTACGCATTTTGTCAGTGCGCAGGGGCTTGACCTTGATGGAGCTGATGTGCAGGCGATTATGGAGGAGGCCTGCAATGGGGAGATTTTGAATTTTTCGTGAGTCGTATGTGGCGGCGGAGGTGTGTCAGTGGAGGCAGGGACAAACAGGGAACGTAAAAAGGAAAATGAAAAAGAATTGTTGGCGCAGAAAATATGGGGGTTGTCACGGGACCGGCTTCTCATGAATCTGCGTTTCCTGGACGTGGCGCTTTCGAACCTGCGCTTTCAGGCAAGACCGGGAACCGGCTACGTCTGTTGTGATGCAAACGCGCCCCAGAGTGCTGTTATTTATTACGATCCTGCGGTTGTCATCCGCCTTTATAAGAAAAATCCTGCGAATGTGACGCGGCTGCATCTGCACATTTTACTGCACTGCATTTTCAGCCATTCCTATAAATATGACAGGGTAGAGCAGGAGCTTTGGGATGTGGCGGTGGATATGGCTGTGGAGAATGTGGCGATGAATCTGAAAATCTCTGGTCTTGAGACTGCTGGCGACGCAGAGCGTGGCACGGTGCTTGCACAGTGGAAAGAACGCGTGGGCACATTGACTGCGGAGCGGATATACAGAACGTTCAGGGAGGACAGACCGGGTGTCAGCGAGCTTTTGGAACTTGGCAATCTGTTCCGGAGGGATGTGCATGAGGGTTGGGGGCCAGCCGAGACATTGGAGATTACCGAGGCGCAGTGGAAGAAGATCAGTGAACGGATCAAGGCGGAGTTAAAGTCATTTTCGGAGGATAAATCGGACGACAAGTCGGGGGACCAGAGTATTTTGCAGAATCTCGAGGAAGCGACAAAGGAACATTATGACTATGGTGATTTCTTAAGGAAGTTCAGTGTGTCGGGGGAAGATATGCAGATCAATGACGATGAGTTTGACTACGTGTATTATACGTATGGATTGTCTCTGTATGGCAATCTCCCGCTCGTCGAGCCTCTGGAGTATAAGGATGTCAACAAGATCAAGGAATTTGTGGTGGCAATTGATACCTCAGGCTCCTGCCGCGGAGAAGTGGTTCAGACCTTTCTGAATAAGACATATAGCATTTTAAAGAGCAGTGAAAATTTTTTCCGAAAGGTGAATATCCATATCATTCAGTGTGATTCCGAGGTGCGTCGTGACACAAAGATAACGAATGACGATGAGTTTGAGGCGTTTATGCGGGAAGGACAGTTGGAAGGTTTTGGCTCCACGGATTTCAGACCCGTCTTTGCGTATGTGGATCAGGCGATTGAGAACGGGGAATTTGAGAACCTGAAGGGGCTGATCTATTTTACGGATGGTTTTGGTGTGTTTCCGGAGCACAAGCCGTCTTACAATTATGATACTGCGTTTGTTTTTTTGGAGGATGACTATGAGAAACCGCCCACACCGCCGTGGGCGATCAAGCTCGTATTACCTATCGAAGATTTGGAGCGTGTGGATGAGGGAGGGCAATAGTGTGAAAAAGGGAATTTCACACATCTTGATTCGTACGCCCGCCGATGCGGGCAGAGGGGAGTTTTCGTGAATATCAAACAGGCAAAGGAGCATATCAAAAATTCTGTCAGATTGTATTTAAAAAAGGACGATTATGGTGAATATCGTATTCCGGTAGTACGCCAAAGACCCATTTTTTTGTTAGGTTCCCCGGGAATCGGCAAGACGGCCATCATGGAGCAGATCGCCCAGGAGCTTGGCATCGCGCTGGTGAGTTATTCCATGACGCACCACACCAGGCAGTCGGCGCTGGGACTTCCTTTTATCACGCACAAGAATTATAAAGGGGTGGAATTTGACATTTCCGAGTACACTATGAGTGAGATCATCGCGTCGATCTATGAAGTGATGGAGCAGTCTGGAATCGAGGAGGGCATCCTGTTTCTCGACGAGATCAACTGTGTATCGGAGACGCTCGCGCCGTCCATGCTGCAGTTTTTGCAGTACAAGGTCTTTGGACGTCATAAGGTTCCGGACGGCTGGGTGATCGTCACAGCCGGAAATCCGCCGGAATACAACAAGTCCGTCCGGGAGTTTGACGTGGTGACGATGGACAGGATGAAACTGGTTGAGGTGGAGGCGGATTACGCGACATGGAAGGAGTATGCCCTGAAACAGGGGATTCACAATGCAGTGACCACGTATCTTGACATGAAAAAGAACGATTTCTACCGCGTGGAGACCAATGTCGGCGGCAAGTCGTATGTGACGGCAAGGGGCTGGGAGGATCTGTCAGCCACGATGCTTCTGTGCGAGGAGGAGGGGCTTGCTGTGGACGAGACGCTTGTCGCACAGTACCTGCACAATGAGAAGATTGTCAAGGAATTTACAGCGTATTATGAGTTGTATAACAAGTATAAAAAGGACTACAAGATCGAGGAAATCCTCGCTGGAACGAACTCTGCGCAGGTTGTGGAGCGGGCGCGGATCGCGAAGTTCGACGAGCGCCTGTCGCTGCTCGGGATGCTGCTTGATAAGTTGGAGAGCGAGATGAAGGAGAACCTCGAGAAATCAGATTTTCTCACGGATTTGATGAAACTACTCAAAGTAATAAGAACCCTGAACGAGAAGGATCAAACCACATCGGTGCGGACACAGATTGAAAACCAGATCCGCAACAGGCAGAAAATGATAGAGTCCATGGCAAATGCAGGGACACTCTCGGATGAGGACAAGCGAAGGCACAGGGCGGTGATCCGATTTCTTGAGACAGCAGAGCGGAAACTGCGGTTGGAAAAAACGGACGACGCCATGGCATCGGCTGCCAGCGCGTTTGCCGAGGCATTTGCCTTGATCAAGGCAGAGTTCGAGGGGGAAGTTGCTCGGATGAAGGAAGAAAACAGCAAAATACAGGCAAGGCTGCACAATCTTTTTGCCTTCAGTGAGGTGGCCTTTATGGATGGCAATGAGGTTCTTGTACTTGTTACAGAGCTCACAGTTAATGCGTACAGTTCGCGCTTTATCGGATTGTATGGAAGCGCCGATTACCAGCGTCACAATGAGGATCTGATGCTGCATGAGCGGCAGGATGATATCATGAGAGAGATTGAGGCGTTGGAGCTATGAGTAAAACGATTTTTATGGAAGAAAAGGTGATAGAAAATCCTTATGGAGGGCAGCTGGTATATGCGCCATACAAAAAGGGAGTTGCGATCAGGAGATACCGCGGTATCGCACAGAGAGTTATAGTTCCGCCGGAGATTGAGGGAAAAGCGGTCACAGCGATAGAGCGAAAGGCATTTTTGAGCTGTAAGACAGTACAGTTCCTATCATTGCCCAACACGATTGAGGAAATTGGTGACTGGGCGTTTGCACATATGGAGCAGCTGTGTTCTGTCAGGGTTCCCCGCTTGCCGTTAAGCTGTGGGAAAGAACTGTTTATGGGCTGTAAGAGACTCAGGGAAATTGTGTTATGGAAGTCGCAGGACGAGTGGTCGGAATATGTATCACAAGGGCTTTACGAGATGCTTGCAATGGCAGTGACGGTGTTTCATGACTACTGTTTGTTCGATCCCTTGGATTTTGGAAATGATGCATGGGTGAAACGCTGGGATGAGAAGCTGATGGCGCTCGTGGAGCTGGATGATCTTGACGGTTTTGAGGAGTTGTGGACATGTGGCGAGGAGGATTACGAGGGAAAGGACTATGATATCAAATCGTATCCTGTGGAAAAACGCAAGATGAAACTTCGCATCGTATATTTCAGGCTGATGCACCCATATAAAATATCGAATGATACGAGAGAGACGCTTAGAACGTATCTATGCCGTCATACAAAAGGGACAGATACGCCGGAGGCATGGGAGCTCATCACAACAGAGCATCAAAATGATCTGGAGTATTATCAGGTGTTTGCCGATTCCGGCTGTATTACGGAGGACAACTTCGATGGACTGCTGGAAGATATGAGAGAATGTGGCGCCGAGATCAAAGCGTATCTGCTCCGCTATAAGGAGAAGCATTTTGCCGCAAAGGATGTATTTGCGGCATTTGATCTGGGATGGTAACAATCATTTCAAATCAAACAGGCTGCTGAGAAATGATTCTATTTCCCGACAGCCTGTTTTTGCAGTTCCTTATTTATACAGGTTGATCAGATAGTCCATGACAGCCTGCTGGATTTCTTCCTGTGCGATGTATCCGTCTCCGTAATGTTCTCGCATATTTGTTACATAGTCCTCACCGTTTGCGTCTGTCATTTCAGCGAATTTAGCATCCATATCGATCGTAAGACCGGCGTCCTCATAGATTGCCTGATAGACCATCGCTGTCTTTGCAGTCTCTTTTGCGCGTTCCCGCAGATCCTTTTCGTAAGATAACTCGTCAGTAACATCGCTGCCTGCCATATCCCACAGATGTTCATAGATCGTTACTCCATACATCTGATTAGAGAGCTCTAACATCGATTCGTCATTATACTTTGTGACAGCCCGCAGCTTTTTGAGATAATCCGAAGGGTAAGACTGGACTGTCGAGTTGTCCATGATGTAGCTGCCAAGATACGTCTGCAGATGCTGTTCATGGAAATTTTCCGCTATAGATGCGCGGTATTCCTCCACGGTTGACAGACCATCTTCCGCAAAATTCTTTGCCACAAATTCGTCTGTGAGTTCAGGCGTGACAGTGATACTGTTGATCGTGACGGCAAAACTGGCATCTTTTCCGGCAAGAGTGGCATCATTTTGGTAATCTTCGGGGAATGTTACTTCCACAGTGATATTCTCGCCGGGAGTGTGGCCGATCAGCTGCTGCTCGAAATCGTCGATGAAAGTGCCGGAACCGATTGTCAGGCTATAGCCGGAACCATTGCTGCTTCCATTCTCAAATTCCACGCCGTCAACCGTGCCGATAAAATCGATGTTGACCGTGTCGCCGTCCTGAATGGCAAGCGTGCTGTCGGAGCTTTGTTCCTTGTGTGCGTTGAGGGCAGAGGTGATCTCTTCCTCGATTTCCTCATCCGTTACAGCTACTTCATCCGCAGGGATAGCGATGTTGGCATAGTCGGCCAGAGTGAGCAGATCCTTTACATTGACGTTCTCAATCTTGCCATCTGCGGTCAGACCGGCACTGAGATTTGAGTCTGAAGTCGTGCGCAGGGCTGCCAGATAAATATTTTTGCCTATAGTAGCTCCGACGATCACAACAATTGCCGCGATGATGACACCGCTAATGATTTTTGCAGTGCGTTTATTCCGCCGTCCTCTGGCGACCTCCTTTTTGCGTTGTTCACGCTTTGCTTTGCTCTTGCTTATGTCAGATGCTTCTTTTTTATTTTCGCTATCATGTTTAACCGTTACTTTATCTTTTTTAGCCATTTTATAACCTATCCTTTCTGATTGATGTGGGAAAAACCTCATATTAATGTAACACAAAATAGGAAAAAAGGAAAGAGGTTCATGGAAATTCACAGAATTGTCATGAATCTCTTTCAGCTTTTGGCGAAGGAGTTGCGTTTATTCTTGACAACACACAAACAAACAGACTATACTGTTATATATATTTGCAAGTGTCTATAGAATTTCATAGGAAGGAGCAGGGCATATATGAACGTAGAAGATATTCCAATACCGGCGATGGCGGCGATCAGAGTCAGTAAAGAGGGGAAATCGGCGCTTTTTGAGACAACGATCATTCAGACCACTGATAATAAATATATATATACCATGCCTGTCAGAGTAGACAATAAGCTGGTGAATTTTGAGGCGAAGGGATTGCTCAAGGAGATTAAGATCGAGTTTGCACCGTTTGAGTTTTATGAGTGGCGCAATATATCTATTGTCAGGTTTGTCGAGGATGGGAAGAGTTATCTGCGAATCAGGACGACGACTCCCGGAATCAAAGCTATGGCGTGGTCGGAGAAACCTGTGACTACAGCAAAGAAGAGAAAGGAAAATCTGATCAGTGAGGAAGCGCTTGAGGTCGTGAATGCTGCATATGCAACGCAGGAACAGACACAGGCAGATGGGGATAAAACGTGAAAAGAGCAGTATTGACAACGATGGCGATCGGTGTGCTGATGGCTGGTGGCATGGGCAGCTGCCAAGGGGATCTGGCGGTGCAGAACACAGCGCAATCTATGGACAGTGTTGCCAGTGATATGAAGGCACAGGCAGCGGAGGAACTTAAGAAGGTTTTTTCTGATGAAGTCGCGGCTTTTTTCAAGAGTGATGATCTGTCAGAAACGCTTGGAATTGACAGTGATGGACAGGCTGGGCTCGAGGAATCGATCAGGACATATATTGATCGTTACAGTATGGACGAGGAAAAACTCAGCGAGGCGAAAGAGTCATTTGACACACTTCTTCAAAATGCAGAGGGTCTCTCTACAGAGGAGATACAGAATAGGATTGAGAGAATATTTGCAGAATAATCATTCGATAGAGTTAGAAATAACCCGTATGCTACAGCATACGGGTTATTTCTGCTCCCTGTTTTGTCCGAAGATCAAAGAAGACATTGTTGACAAAAATTGTTGGCCGTGACAAGGCATCTTCATGAATCTCTGTAATCCGTCCTTCAAGGTTTCCGGTGACGCAGACGCGTCTGTCCAGGTACATTCTGGCAATGCGCGCGAGAACTGGTTGAATATTTGGACCGTATTTGTCAAATCCCTGTTCTTCAAAAACACGAATTGCCTGAAACGGTGTCAGGGCAATACGCTGTGCCCTGGGGTGTGTCATTGCTTCGTATGTATCAGCGATCGCTGCAATCAGCGCAAAGGGATCAATGCGGTTTTCCTTTAACCGGGCGGGATAACCACTTCCATCGCAGCGCTCGTGGTGCATAATCATGACACTGACCACATGTGGCGGAAGCTTTCTGGACTTGATCAGCTCATAACCTAAGTGGATGTGATGCTGCATCTGGATATATTCTTCGGGAGTGAGTTTATCGGGTTTCCACAATAATTCATCGGATACTTTTGTTTTGCCAATATCAAAGATGAAACCGGATACTGTCAGGTTGTCCAAGTCCTCATCCCCCATACCGGTCCATTTGCCGAAAACATAACACAACAGCCCGCAGTTAAAACAGTGGTTGTAAGTGATTTCGTTCTCGTTTGGCATCATATTATAGAGGTAGTCAAGCAATTGTTCCCCGTTCCTGACAACAGAAAGAATATCATCGCGCAGCGATAAGAGTTTTATGATATTCAGATCTAGGCCGGTATCAAGAGTACGCATGATTTTGTGGAAAGAGTTCAGCGCAGCTGCATACACTTCGTTAAAATGCTGGAAGTCGGGATGCAGGTGCAGATATTGGTAATGGGCCATGTTGATTTCGTCGGGTTCGCTTAATGCTATTTCGTCAAAATTGTATTCATATAAGGTCTGAATGTTCTCTTGTGTCAGAACTGTATTTGCTTTCAAAAGAATGACGTTGGCTGGTGTGTAGAGATCCTCATATAATACCATACCAGGTTTGAGAGATTGGGTTGATAGTTTGTACATAAGTCCTCCTGAAATAAAGAAGTAGTATCGATAAAAATTTTTGTATAATAAATATATGATATCACAAAATAAGGATAATTGTATATATAAAAATGAAAAATTGATTATTGCTTGTTACAGTTCGGCAAGGCTGAACGATAACTATTGCTCAAACATAGGATGGATCATTACTGCGCGCACGGCGACATAACAAGGAGTATGGTAAACATAACTAAAAAGTTATGTAAATTTGCACAATTTGGAAAATAAGGATTGATTTATAAAAATACATATGCTACTATTGAAAAAAAGCGGGTAAACATAGAAATATGGGCACTCGTATGAAAAATTTTTTAAAAGTTATCCACAAAGGCGTGTTGCTATGTGGATAACATATTTGTTTACATAACAACCCGTTGCGTTGATTATGTTTTTTCGCCGCGGTCTATTGTGGGAGAACGGACGCGGGAAGAAACTAATCATAAATGAGCTTTGATTATCTCTGAGGCATGTGGATTCATGCCAAAGCACCTTGACAACATAACTACTTAAATAAGGATTATGGGTATATAGAACTTGGAAACTGCTCAGGGCTGAGCGCATTTGAACGAGAATCAGCGCTTACAGCTAGTCGGGAACAGAGTGGCGGTTTAAGAGAGGTAAATTAGTCACTAAAGGGCAGATGAAAGTTGATATATAACATTGAAGAGGGTTGAAAGGGGACACAACATGTTAGTAGCAAAGAGAGAAGTATCTGAGAGAATTGATATTTTAAACAAGAAACCAATGATCAGAAAGATTCAGGCTACAGGAGAGATGATAGCAGGCTTTTTAAATCCTGTGACTGGAGATTTCGAGGTAGCTATGGAAATCAACGATGAGAGAGATATTGATGAATTTCTCGACGAGTACGATTTATCTGTCGTAATGATTTCAAAAATGTAAAGTTCATATTATAGTAAATTGAAAAAGGTGTTAATCAAAGCAGAAGAGACGGGGGCAGAAAAGACTGTCCCCGTTTTCTATCACAGAAAAGGGAATTGCATAAGGAGAGCTGCTATGAAGAGAAAAGATTTTTATATTCCATCAAAGGATAATGTGCACAGACTTCATGTCGTGCTGTGGGAGCCGGAAAGTGAAGTTAAGGCAGTTGTACAGATTTCCCACGGTATGATCGAGATGATTGACCGTTATGAGAATTTTGCGCTTTTTTTGAATCAGCATGGTTATGCAGTGATTGGGAATGACCATTTGGGTCATGGACTGACGGCGGGGAATGATGCTGATTTGGGATATATCTGCCCACGCAACATGAGTGCGACCATCGTGACAGATCTGCACCGCGTCACCAGATATGCCAGGAAAAAGTACAAGCATAAGCCATATTTTCTGTTTGGACACAGTATGGGATCCTTTATGGTGAGAAGATATTTGATGACATATGGCATGGAACTGGATGGAGCCATTATCTGTGGTACAGGAAGCAAGGGATGGCTGACACTGGCTGCAGGACCAATCGTGGCAAATACAATCAGACTTGTATGCGGAGATCGTTTCCGGTCTAAGCTGCTTGAGATGATGGCGTTTCATACTTACCAGAAACGTATTCCGAGTCCGCGCACCAGGAGTGATTGGATGACGAGGGATACTGCGGTTGTGGATTTCTGCAGGAGCAATAAATACTGTAACTTTAGCTTTACGGTCAACGGATACCGGACACTTTTTGAGGTGCTTTCGTTTATCCAGAAACAACCCAATATTGACAGGATTCCTCCGGAACTGCCGCTCTTTTTTATCGCAGGCGGACAGGATCCGGTTGGACATTATGGAAAAGATGTACGAAAGATTTCCAACAGATATGAGAAGGCGGGAGTTGAGGATGTCTCGTTAAAAATTTATCAGGAGGACAGGCACGAAGTATTGAACGAGCTTGACCGGGATCAGGTATACAAGGATATCCTCTCATGGTTGGAAGTGAAGGTTGTAGAGCGAAATGGTGCAGACACGAAAAATCAGTGAAGATGAAAAATATATGAAGGAAGCATTCAGACAGGCTAAGAAGGCATATGCACTCGGCGAGGTGCCGATTGGCTGTGTGATTGTGCATGATGGGAAAATTATAGGGCGTGGATATAACCGGCGTAATACGGACAAGAGTACTCTCTCCCATGCGGAGATGATTGCAATCCGGAGGGCAAGTAAGGTGATCGGCGACTGGAGACTTGAGGAGTGCACTTTATATGTCACGTTGGAGCCCTGCCAGATGTGTGCGGGTGCTATCGTGCAGGCGCGTATTCCCAAGGTCGTGATGGCGTGCATGAATCCCAAGGCGGGATGTGCAGGATCGGTTTTGAATATTCTTGACATGCCTGCATTTAATCATCAGGTGGAGTTGGTGAGAGGAATTATGGAGGAAGAGTGTGCGCAGATGCTCAAGGATTTTTTTAAAGAACTTCGTATCAGGAATAAACTGGAAAAAGAGACAAGAAAAAGTTCTTTATTATAGAGGCAAGTTATGGTACACTAGAGCGTGTTTGAAAAAGATATCATCATGAAGTGTGGAGGTTAAGTATGGACGAGATCGCAGTGCTCATTCCCTGCTATAATGAGAGCAAGACAATAGAAAAGGTAATCAGCGACTTTAAAAAGGCCCTTCCGGAGGCTGTAATTTATGTGTATGATAACAATTCGAAGGATGGGACGGATGAGATCGCACGGCGTGCGGGCGCGGTGGTGCGCTATGAGTATCAGCAGGGAAAGGGAAACGTGATCAGGCGGATGTTTCGGGAGATTGATGCCAAATGTTATATCATGACGGACGGTGATGACACATATCCGGCTGATGAGGCGAGAAAGCTGTGCGCGGCGGTGCTTGAGCGGAGTGCGGA
Source organism: Lachnospiraceae bacterium UBA7179 (assembly GCA_002491195.1). Classification (GTDB taxonomy): domain Bacteria; phylum Bacillota; class Clostridia; order Lachnospirales; family Lachnospiraceae; genus COE1. Next base: position 21,530 of record DKVL01000038.1, on the reverse strand, counting down.
CATGGTTGTGGGGGATCGGCTTTCTTCCTCGTATTTTGAGGAAAATAAGCGGCCGTTTCACAATTTTGGAAATTCTCTTGTGCGCAGTGCGATCAACAGTATGTTCAAAAGCGATATTCGCGATATCATGACGGGATACAGAGCGTTTAGTTATCAGTTTGTCAAATCGTTTCCTGTGTTGTCCAAAGGGTTCGAGATTGAGACGGAGATGAGTATTCACGCGATTGAAAAAAATATGCGCGTTGAGAATGTTATCATTCAGTACAGGGACAGACCTGAGGGGAGCGAGTCGAAACTCAATACCTACTCCGATGGATTCAAGGTTATTATGACAATTATTAAATTGTATAAAAATTATAAGCCTATGGGCTTTTTTACGTGGATCGCAGTGGCGCTTGCACTGATTTCGACAGCTTTTCTGGCTCCTGTGATGGGTGAGTATATTGATACAGGACTTGTGGAGCGCTTTCCGACACTGATTGTATGCTGCTTTGTATATATAGCGGCGATGCAGTCTTTTTTTGCAGGATTGATGCTCTCTACCATGAAACAGAAAAATATGCAGGATTATGAGATGAATCTGGTTTTTCTGGACAGAGAATACAAGGAATTGATGGCAGCGCATGAGGACAAGTCAGAGAATGCGCTGGAAAATAATACAAAGTAGGAATAATATGAATATACCAATGAATTATGTCGGTTTCGATCTCGAGACGACAGGGTTAAATCCCAAATATGATAAAATCATAGAGATTGGGGCGGTAAGAGTAAAGAATGGGGAGCTTGTGGACACCTTTTCCACGTTTGTCAATCCGGCCAGGAGTCTTCCAACGCGGATTGTGGAACTTACGGGTATTCGGGATGAGAACGTAGCGGATGCGCCGTACATCGACGAGATTTTGGATTCGTTTTTGCAATTTGTGGGTGAGGATGTGCTCTTAGGACACAATATTCTGTTCGATTACTCTTTTATTAAAAAGGCAGCCGTAAACCAGAAGAAAGCCTTTGAAAAGCAGGGAATTGATACGCTTCGGATCGCGAAACGGTTTTTGGGCGATCTGGAGAGCAGGCAGCTGGGCTATTTGTGCGATTACTATCAGATTGAACTGGATGCACACAGGGCTTTGAATGATGCAGTTGCGGCGCACAGGATTTATCAGATTCTGGCGCGTGAATACGGTGATCAGGAAGAGGAATTATTTCAGCCAAAGCCGTTGATCTATTCCGTGAAAAAAGAGAGTCCGGCGACGCCAAAACAGTTGGAGCTTTTGCAGAAACTGGTCGTACAGTACCATTTGCAGTACGAGGAAGGTGTTCTCTATCCGGTTGCGAACGTTACGGATGAGTCCATTGACTTGGAAAAAATTACAAAAAACGAAGCAAGCAGGCTTATTGACAAGCTGCTTGCAAATTTTCGACGATCGTATTCTTCATGATAGAACGGATATTTCGCGCCTGCGTGATCAAAACCTTGATTTTCTCGGGGGTGCCCAATTGCTGATAGAGCTCCGCGAGCAGATAGTAGCTTTTGCTGACGTCGGTTCCGGTTGAGACCGCAAACTCGAGAACTTTGACGGCAAGTACATCTTCCATGCTCTCATGCAGCAGTTCCGCGAGCTTTTGCAGTAAAGTTACCAGCCTGGTGTAATGCAAATCGTAATCGCTTAATATCGTAATATTAGCAGTTCCATACGCTAGTTTGAGATCTGTGTTTGAATACCCTGTGAGATTAACGATCTTTGAGGAGGACAAGTCATTTAGCTCCTTAAGACAGTCCGCAATTTCTTCGTTGATGAGATCCGGTTTCATGGTGAGCAGTTCCTCTGGGATCGTGATGTAGTTTAGATTGTCAAGTGGTTTTTTGCGTGTGAAGTTTGCCCGCTGTTCCCTGTCCCAGAACTCGCGGTCAATCTCCTGCTCTTTGTGCTTTGCATTGTGCAGCAAATAAGAAAATATAAAACAGAAAATAGGAAAACTTGCAAAAATTAGTAAATTCATATATAATATCCTTTCGAAAAGGGGTGAGCAGCCATGATGAACATGAATCATAAAAAAACGCAGCGTAAGATCGCAGCTGTCATAGCAGTTGTTCTGGTAATCGCAATGGTAGTACCGCTGGTTTTAAGTATTTTTGGTGTCTAGTAATAATATATCACATTTTTTGGAACAATGCAAAATAAACGGTTAAAAAATAGGAGTAGAGGTCTATGAAAAAAATGAAAAGAACTATTGTTTTCGCTGTTCTGGCTTTTCTGCTGTCAGCCGTGCTTGCAGGTACAGTCAGACTGAATGATGCTTTTGCCGCTTCGAGTGATGATGTGATTCTGGAAGGCATCTACATGGGTGAGATCAGTCTTGCAGGAATGACCGCGGACGAGGCCAAAGCTAAAGTCAATGCATATGTTGAGAATCTGAAATCAAAAAATATAACTTTTGGCGCACCAAATGACCATTATGTGTCAGTGATGGCAGGCGAGCTGGGGCTAAGATGGGTGAATGAAGCAGATATTGACGCTGCGGCAGCGCTTGGCAAAAAGGGAAATATTGTAAAACGATATAAGGCGATGGAGGATCTAAAACACGGAAATAAGGTTTATGATCTGAAACTGTCGCTTGACAGGGATCTGGTCAGGGCAGTACTTGAGGAGCAATGTGCGGAGTATGATGTCCCGCCAATTAATAATACAATTACAAGAGTTGACGGACAGTTTGTCATAGAGGCAGGGCAGACAGGCCAGAGGGTTAATGTTGAGGAATCCTTAGATAAGACGTATGATTATATCACAAACGGATGGGATTATCAGGATGCTTCAATTGACCTTGCGATCGATGTGACGGAGCCGAAAGGAAGCGTCGAGGATCTGGAGAAAATGACGGATGTGCTTGGCACCTTTACAACAAGCTATTCTTCCAGCGGTTCGTCAAGGTGTAAGAATGTGGAGAACGGCTGTCGGTTGATCAACGGTACGCTCTTGTATCCGGGAGACGAATTTTCGACATATGATACCATCAAACCATTTACGGAGGCAAATGGATATTATCCAGCGGGATCTTACCAGAATGGAAAAGTGGTCGACAGTCTTGGCGGTGGCATCTGCCAGGTGTCAACGACATTGTATAATGCCGTGCTGTTATCAGAGCTTGAGGTGACAGAGAGGAACAATCATTCTATGATTATCTCTTATGTGAAACCGTCGATGGATGCGGCAATTGCAGAGTCGGCCGGAAAGGATTTTCGGTTTGTCAATAACCTGGATAATCCGATTTATATAGAAGGGCATACAGAGAATAAACAGATCACGTTTACGATCTATGGCGTGGAACAGAGGGATCCGGGGCATGTTGTGCGCTATGAGAGTGAGACACTTTCCACGACGCATCCTGATCATGAGATCATCACACCGACCGCGAGTCAGGGGATAGGATATATCAGCGTGGAATCAGCGCATATCGGATATACAGCGCAGCTTTGGAAGATTGTTGAGGAGAACGGCGTTGAAGTAAGCCGTGAGGTGATCAACAAGAGTTCTTATAAAGTCTCTCCAAGATCTGCGACAGTAGGCGTCGGCACAGACAATCCAAACTACGCGGCGCGTATGGATGCGGCGGTGGCATCGGGAAGCATTGACACCTGCAAGGCGGAAGCGGCAGCGATTAAGGCGGAGATGGCAGCAGCTGCAGAACAGCAGGCCGCTATGACAGACGAAGAGCGTGCAGCAGCGGAGCAGCAGGCGGCATTGGAGGCGTATTATCAGGCGCTTCAGCAGCAACAGCTGTTAGAGCAGCAGCAGTTGTTGGAGCAGCAACTGCAACAGCAACAGGCACAGCAGCAGGTACAGCCATAGAGGAAGCATGATGTATTAAAGGGGATTTGTGATGAATTGCGGGAAATTGACAGAGAGCATCTATGAGCGCTCCGTTGTGAAAGTAGTGAAGACAAATTCAACTGAAAACAGGAAATTTTATGATGGCGCAGGACTGGGGGCAGACTGCGCCATCTTGACGGGAAGTAAAGTTTTAGGCGGTATGGATGAGATCTGTGCCGGCATTGTATCTGGTCAGGCGTCGGCGTTTGGCAGGGATAGCAAAGTGATCGTGCGGGCGTATCTGGCGGCAGTGAACCAGGTTATTGCGTGCAGCGCGAATGGAGAGGCGTTGGGGCTGCACTATGTATATGCGAATGTCACGGTGATGGTTCCGGCGAAGATGCGTGAGATTAAGGTGCGCGACATGATTGTGGAGGCATCGGTTCAGGCCGAGGAGACAGGGATTCCGATCATGAGCTGCAGTGTTGAGGTATTGCAGGCTGCGTCAGAACCGATTGTGACCTGCGTGGTCAATGCAGGGATGGAAAAAAAGTGCGAAGACAATCTGGTACCTTTTGAAAAACAGGCTCTTGCGGATAAAGATATCGTGATGACAAAGTGGATCGGTCTTGAGGGGACGGCGGTCATCACACAGAGAAGTTATGAGAGGCTGTGCAAACGGTATCCAGCGGATCTTGTTGGGGAGGCTGCGGATTTTTATAAATATTTATCCGCTGTGCCGGAGGCTGCTACCGCCGTTAAGTCCGGCGCAGATTATCTGTATGTAGTGCGCGAAGGCGGAGTGTTTGGAGGCCTTTGGGAGCTGGCAGCAGCAAATGGCGTTGGACTGGTCGTAGACTTAAAGAGAATCCCTGTGAGACAGGAGACGATCGAGGTATGTGAATTTTTTGATTTGAATCCCTATGAATTGCTGGCGGGCGGAAGCCTGCTGATCGTGACTCCGAATGGCGGAGAATTGGTGCGCAAGCTAGCGGATTCGGGTGTTCCGGCGGCAGTGATCGGGCGCACGACGCAGGGAAATGACCGCATCATACGTCACGGGGAGGAGTTGCGTTTCCTGGAACCGGCAAACGGGGATCAAATACATACTTATTTTCAAAAACAAGAAAACGGAGGAATTGATGATGAGGGAACAGATATTAGCGATCATAGAGAAGAACAGCAGAATTGATCTGCATGAGCTTGCAGTGATTCTGGGCATGGAAGAGACGGATGTGGTGAACGAGATGGAACAGATGGAGAAGGAAGGCATTATCTGCGGATATCACACGCTGATCGACTGGGAAAAGACTTCTGTGGAGAAGGTCAGCGCGCTGATTGAGGTGCGCGTGACGCCGCAGCGCGGCAAGGGCTTTGACAGTATCGCAGAGCGCATCTACAAATATCCTGAGGTTCATGCAGTTTATCTGATCTCCGGCGGTTATGATCTGCTGGTAAGCCTGGAGGGCAAGACACTTAAGGAGGTTTCGAACTTTGTTTCGGATAAGCTGTCCACACTCGATACTGTGATCAGTACGGCAACACACTTTATCCTGAAAAAGTACAAGGAACATGGCACCATTCTGGACAGGAAAGAGTCTGACGAAAGGATACAGGTGACGCCATGAGAAATCCATTATCAAAGACAATCGTGACAATCAAGCCTTCGGGTATCCGCAAATATTTTGACATTGTGAGCGAGATGAACGATCCGGATGTCATCTCATTGGGCGTTGGCGAGCCGGACTTTGAGACGCCGTGGCATATCAGGGACGAGGGGATTTATTCTCTTGAGAGGGGGCGCACTTTTTATACGGCAAACGCGGGTTTGCTGGAACTTCGTGAGGAGATTGACAGGTATCTGGGCAGGCGTTTTGACCTAAGATACAACCCGAGAGACGAGATCCTGGTGACAGTCGGCGGATCGGAGGCGATCGACATCGCGCTGCGTGCGATGGTTGATCCAGGCGATGAGGTTATCATACCACAGCCAAGCTATGTGTCTTATGAGCCATGCGCGATCCTTGCAGGGGCCAGTCCTGTGATCATCGAGTTAAAAAATGAGAATCAGTTTCGCCTGACGGCGGCGGAGCTGGAGGCAGCGGTCACGGACAGGACAAAAGTGCTGATTCTGCCGTTTCCCAACAATCCGACAGGCGCTGTCATGGAGCGGAACGATTTGGAGGAGATTGCGAAAGTAATCGAAAAACATGATCTCTATGTGCTTTCTGATGAGATTTACTCGGAGCTGTGCTACACGAATGAAAAACATGTTTCGATCGCAAATATTCCTGGTATGTGGGAAAGGACAATCGTGATCAACGGTTTTTCCAAGTCTTATGCCATGACCGGATGGAGACTGGGATATGCGTGCGGGCCGAAACAGATCATTGAACAGATGTATAAGATTCACCAGTTCTGTATCATGTGTGCGCCGACGACTTCACAGTATGCGGCGATCGACGCGCTGAAAAACGGGGACGCGGACGTACAGATGATGCGCGATTCCTATAATCAGAGGCGCCGTTATCTCGTCAATGCGTTTCAGGAGATGGGACTGGAGTGTTTTGAGCCGTTTGGCGCATTTTATATGTTTCCCAGTGTAAAGCAGTTTGGCATGACAAGCGACGAGTTTGCCTCAAAGCTTTTGCACGAGGAGAAACTTGCAGTTGTCCCGGGAAATGCGTTCGGTGACAGTGGGGAAGGATTCCTGCGCATCTCGTATGCGTATTCCCTGGAGAATCTGAAAAAGGCAATTGCAAGGCTGGAACGCTTTGTTGCGCGGTTGAAGTAGATAGATATGAACATAGTACTGCATCAGCCGGAGATCCCGGCAAATACTGGAAATATAGGGCGCACCTGTGTCGCGACGGGATCGACGCTTCATCTGATCGAGCCGCTTGGTTTCCGGCTGACAGGAAAGGAGCTTCGCAGGGCAGGCATGGACTACTGGGAGCATCTCGACGTGCGCCGGTATATGAATTTTGAGGAATTTGTGGAGAAGAACCTTGCGGGCAATCCGGGTGCAAGACTCTGGATGGCGACGACCAAGGCAAAGAAGGTATACACACAGGCACAGTTTGGCGCAGATGATTTTATTATGTTTGGCAGGGAGAGTGCGGGGATTCCGGAGGACATTCTGGTGGATTACGGGGATACCTGCATTCGGATTCCCATGCTTGATCAGATCAGGAGCCTGAATTTGTCAAACAGTGTCAGCATCGTGCTCTATGAGGCTTTGCGGCAGCAGGGTTTTGCGGGAATGCAGCTGGAGGGGGCACTGCATCACGGGGAGTGGAGAGAATAAATATTCAAACAACCCTTAAGTTTTTTGGGAAATATTCCGACATATATTACAACAGAATTTTCTGATAAAACAGAATCATATGTAATGAATCAATAAAGACCTGTGCAGGTTATAAGAGTCGTTACGATAGGGAAAGAGTAGGGAATGTGTATGAATATTACCGTAGATACGCAGTATTCCGCCTCTGTACCAGTCAATACCGAACCAACTACAACTACATATAAACCAGCCGCTCAAAATACAGGAACTGTATCAAGGAGTGGTTACACACTGGACATCGCTGATAAAGTTATGGATAACGAAGCATACGGAGGTCATGGAATGACCGCTGAAGATATTATGCAGCAGGCAGCTAATTCAAATGCTCAATCCAAGAAAGACTTTATGATAGTGATGTCCAGCTGCGTTTCAGGGGAAGATCTTCAGAAGATGCAGGAGGAAGGCTTTGATCCAGGAAGCGTGGATGTGGAGACCTATGTGACGATTGTAGACAGGATTAAGGTAACGCTGGCAAAGGCAGGAGTCGAGGTTACAGGATACAATGATGATCTGGATCTGGCTACAGTCGAGCAGATCGTCGGGAGCAGGACAGATGCGGGAACGCTCGTCAATGAGCTTGTCGGGAAACTCTCGGATGCATTGCAGGAAAGCGATATGCCTGTCACAAATGAAAATATCGCAGAACTTGTGGGTGCAGTGATGGAGGCATCCGAAATCGGGGAGCTCTCGGAGGATGCGATCAAATACCTGATCGTCAATGGCAAAGAGCCAACGATCGCAAATATTTATAAGGCGCAGTATTCCAGCACAGACAATGTCCGTCAGTCCCAGGGCTACTACAGCGAGGGGCAGGGAAGTTATGGAAAATATTATGCGAAAAAGGCGGACAGTATTAACTGGAAGAATCTTGAAGGACGCATTGATTCTGTTGTCAGAGAGGCGGGACTTGATACGGATGCTAATACGAAGGCACAGGCAGTCGAAAATGCCAGGTGGCTTGTTGCGTCTGGTATTGAGTTGAACGCAGACAATCTCAACAAAGTTACAGAGCTGAAAAATCTGTCATTGCCGTTTGGTCAGGATGATATTACCACTCTATGCGTCACTGCCATGGGAAATGGTAAATCGCCTTTAGCGGCTGACATGAGAGGCGAACGGCCTGTCGCAGAGCTTGCGCATGAGATTGCAGAGCAGGTAGTACTGATCTCGGACGAGGCAGTTCATGAGGTGGCGGAGTCCGGAAAAGAGATGAATATCAGGAATCTGACAGAGGCACAAAAGCAGATTGACGGGCAGCAGGAGACAGCGTCCCGGACAGATGTTGAACAGATTGCTGAGACAGAGATCAATGAGACAGTGATCGATATAGAAGACGGCGATGTGAATGGAGCGACAAACGCGGAGTCGCTCAAGGAAGTGCAGGCGAGACGTCAGTTGGAGGAGATTCGTCTCATGATGACTGAGGAGGCAAACAGGCATCTTCTCAAAGCGGGTATTTCCATTGACACAACGGAGCTCTCGAAATTGGTCGATGCGCTGAAAGCGGCGGAGGACAGTATCAGGGCCGTTTTGTTCCAGGGGGAGAGCGCAGAGGAAAACACTGAGCGCGCATTATTATATGAAGAGACTCTGGCAAAGACGAAAGAGTTGTCAGAGATGCCGGCAGCGGTGCTGGGCAAGATCCTGTCAAAGTTTTCCCAGAGCACACTGCTTCGGATCCATGAGGCAGGCAAGGAGCTTCAGAATCAGCTGGAGAACCAGTCCAATCAGCAGAGCGACGGTAGAAACCCGGGTCAAAACCAGCAGGGGAAAGCTTCAGCGGCGTATGAAACATTGATGACAGAACCGCGCAAGGATCTCGGAGACCGGATCAACAAAGCGTTTCGCAATATCGACGATATTCTGACGGATTTGGGATTGGAGACAAATGAAGCAAACAAGCGGGCGGTCAGAATCCTTGGGTACAACCGTATGGAGATCAATGAGGACAATATCAATGCAGTCAGGGAGGCGGACAGCCAGGTTACAGGAGTGATCAGCAGGATGACACCAGCGACGACGCTCCAGATGATCCGTGAACAGAAAAATCCTCTTGAGATGACCATGGAAGAACTTGAGGCATATCTGGACAGTAAGGATGCGGATCCTGCACAGGACGCGGAGAAATACTCCAGATTTTTACAGCGGCTTGACCGGACCGGCGGCATTGACCCGGAGGAGCGGGAAGCATATATTGGCATCTACAGGATGTTCCGCCAGATCGAGAAGTCCGATGGAGCGGTGATCGGAAGCATTGTGGCGACAGGCGCACAGATGAATTTCAGGAATATGCTGTCGGCAGTGCGGACAGCGGCGGATAAGAATATGGATGTGCGCGTGGATGATGGGTTTGGTGGTTTAGAAGATCTTATCACAAAGGGCAAAGCCATTGATGCGCAGATTAACGCGGGGTATCAGCGCTCGTCAGATCAGAATACAGATCATGGATCCGACAGACAAAACACAGATGCAAGTGCATTGGCACAGGAAAAATATTATGCGCGGCTCTCTGGAGAAATCAATGATGAGCTTGCAAAAAGGACAGATTTTGCGCAGCTGAATGCGTCAGAGATCAGCGGGGAAACGACAATCGAGACATTTGCTGATACTGTGCGGGCGGCGCGCGTGGCAGCGGACAGTGAGCAGATGCGGCAGGAAAAGGCCAGGAACCTGGAGAATTTTCGAAACGATATGCATATAGTGGAGCAGATCGATGAGCAGATCATAGAGACATTGATCGACTATGGTCAGAATATCAATATCGATAATATTCAGGCAGCCTCCACATTGATCTATGAGCGCGGGTCCCTGTTTCGGCAGATTATCAATGGAAATGCGGGAAACACGGCAGATTCCGATGATGCGGACACGGCTGATGAGACGGATCGTGACACAGATGAGAGTGCGGTATTGCGGCAGGCGGACAGTTTTGTTGCGCATCTGACAGATACAAAGCAGGCTGGCATCTCTTACCAGGAGATCATCAGCGAGGCAAACAAGGCAGTGGAGCAGATGCTTTATAACGGAAGTTCTGCTGATGCAAAGATTGATGTGAAAGCTGCAAAGGCATTATATAAGGGTCTGTCTCTGGCAGGCAATCTGGCAAGGGAAGAAAACTATGAGATTCCCATGAATATCAAAGGTGAGATCACATCGGTTAATCTTAAGATTTATCACAATGCGTCACAGACTGGAAAAGTCGCAGTGACACTGGACACACGAAATCTCGGAAAAGTGGCAGCAGAGTTTGATGTCACCAAAGACCGGATATCGGGAATGATCGCATACGAGAATCATGCGCAGAAGACAGAGCTGGCACAGCTGGAGAGAGCAGTAAGTCAGGAACTTGGCAACGTGAGCGGCAGGAAAACCACGATCAGTCTGGTACATACAAAGTCCGTTGATCTCAATAAGTTTGGACAGGACAGGGATGCGGCGAAGATGGCGGATGGAACAAAGGTTTCGACGAGCGAGCTGTATCAGGTGTCAAAAGCATTTCTGACGGTGTTGAAAGATATTTGACAGGGTGTAAAGGCTTATAGGAAAGAGGAAAATGCATGAGAATTAATTACAATGTTTCATCTATTATAGCAAAAAATGCTATGAATAATAATGATAAGAGAGTGGCTGCGTCAACAAAGAGGCTGTCGAGCGGATACAAGATCAACAGCGCTGCAGACAATGCGGCCGGACTCGCGATCGCCAGGCGTATGAATGCGCAGATCAAGAGCTTACAGAAGGCGAACCAAAGTGCCAATGACGGTCTGTCTGCGCTGAATACAGCGGACGGCGCCATGGCGGAGATCCATGATATCCTGCAGCGTATGAACGAGCTTGCGATTCAGGCTGCAAATGGTACCAATGCGGATTCTGACAGGGAGATGATACAGACTGAGATCGATCAGCTTGTGAGCGAGATCGACCGAATTGCGAACACGACGGAGTTTAACTCGCAGAATCTGTTGGATGGAAGTTTTGGGTTTAAGGCGTATGCGAATATCGATAATGTCAAGGTGATGTCCCACACGGAGGGAGTCGCTACAGGAACTTATGTGATCGGGCAGTTGAAATATTATCATTATGAGGATATGACGACCCGGTATACGACAGAGGAGACGAAGATTAAGGATTCTGCTGGAAAGATAACAAACGTCTCATATGCTTCCAAATCCGTACAGATCACAGAGACAGAGCGGTATGAGGTGAACAATGAGAAAGATTTTCTGACCGATAATCTTGTGACAAGCGCATCGATCAGCCAGTATGAAAACACTGTTAATCGGGCTAAGGCGTTTCCGGATGGATCTAAGATCACAGTTGAGGATGATAATATTGTGATCAAGGCGTCGGGCAATTTTGAGATCAAGCTTGCGGTGAATGACAGGATACCGATCGATAGTACTACAACAGGGCCAACAACTACGTCAGTAGCAAGTACTGCCGCTAACCAAAAGTCTGGTGCAGTGAATAGTATAACAACCACATATAAAAAAGAAGCAGCAGGCGCTACGGTAGTTACCACAACTTCATTTAGTTCTGTAAAGAACTACCGAAACATTGCAGTGCAGGGACCAGATGGTAAACGATATAATATCAGCGAGCTTAATTTTTCCAACAATGTTGATTCTTCTGGTGAAGTGCTGGCAAATGAAAAGACAGTAATATATACAGACTATAAGGGCGATAATGGTAATGGTTTAAAAGATGATTTTGCAGAGTACTTTAAGGCGGTCAATCCTAAATGCTCCATTGAGATTGATGAGTTGACCTGGGATGAAAATACAAATACTTTCACAGTCAAGTATACAGCGACCAATGAAAAGACAGGCGAAAAGACGATATATGATGGAAATCCGGCGAATAATCCTGCAATCAAATTTACATTATACAAGGATACCAATGAATATGGTTCTGTGATGACAAACCAGAAGAAGTTGAAAGATTTTCTTTATACGGAGACAATAACAACGCGCACCGAGTACACTATTGGAAAAGAGAATGATCCGAACGACTGTCTCAAAATTGATGTAACCGGCATGGGCCCAATGATTGTACAAGTCGGCGCGAACGCAGGCCAGTACATGGAGCTGGAGATTCCTGCAATGAATGCAGTGAACCTCGGTGTGGATAAGGTTGACCTCACCACAGAGGAGTCCGCGCGGCTGGCGATCGACGATGTGAGCGATGCGATCGTACAATTGTCCGCTGTCCGCTCAAGAATCGGTGCATACTCTAACCGATTGGAGCATACGATTACGAATCTGGATACGACAGAGGAGAATATTACTGCTTCCTATTCCCGGATCATGGATGTGGATATGGCGGCAGAGATGACAGAGTATTCGACCGTGCAGGTATTGGTGCAGGCGTCCACCTCGATGCTCGCCCAGGCAAATGAACGGCCGCAGCAGGTATTGCAGTTATTGCAGTAAGGAATGCAGCAAACTTGTACATTATGAACACATATTTTTATGGAGGATAGAAAGGTCAGGTTATTGTTATGACAAAGGAAATGAAACAGATTTTCACAAGGCGCATCACACAGGCGAACCGCACACAACTGGTTGTGATTTTATACGACATGATCCTGACATATCTGAAAGACGCAGCCACTGCCCAGGAAATCGGCTGTGGACAGGAATTTAAAAAGGATATGCAGTGTGCCAGAAACTGCATATCCGAGTTGAGGAGCAACTTAGACTTTGCCTATGACTTGTCAAGGAATCTTTTTGCAATCTATGCGTTTGCAGACAGAGAACTGGCGCATGATATACATGGTATCGATGCGAAACAGCTTGCACAGATTACTGGTATGTTTCAAAAGCTGCGGGACGCGTATGATACAGTAAGTAAGGAAGATCATTCACAGCCGCTTATGGAAAATACGCAGGATGTATACGCGGGATTTACCTACAGCAGGACAGATGTCAATGAGAGCTTGTCACAATACGGTGCTGCGAGAGGATATTGTATCTAAGGAACTGTTAACAAATTACTCCTGATATTGCTTGTCTTTTTCTCCGATAGCACTACTCAACAATCAGTTACATAGCCCACTATGCGCCTGATTGTTGAGTAGCACTCTCGAAGAAAAATCCTGCGCACTATTCAGGAGTAATTTATTAACAGTTCCTAAGGAAGAATGTATTTTCATAGGCGGATCCACATGTGGCCTAAATAGTCTGTGTATTGGCTGGTATCGTGGAAATGTTCATGCGATTGGTTGTTGTACAAGTGGTTTGGGGTCGCAGTAATCCGGGGAATCCATGTGAAACTCCTCATAGAGCTGCATCTGTGCCGCTTGCTGCAACAGGAACCGATATCGTTTCAGCGCGGAATTGACTTCATAGATATAACAGTCTATCAGGTCGGGATCCGTTACATTGTCGAAACCGGAGTACGCAATTTCAAGCGCGCATTGCGTCTTGCGGATATCATCAAGCAGCATGTCGCGGGGAGTGCGCGGCGGAGTATCACTGTTTATGGCAGGGTTAAGTATACCTTTCAGACTGAAATATGTTTTCATAGGGATGTCCTTTCTCGATTCTTTATATAAAACAGTATAGTCACAAAAAAGGAAAAATATGCATGGTTATTTCATGTATATTTTTTCTTTTTTGTGTAAAAGGAAAAGATCTGTGCAGGGTGAAGCAAAGCCAAAATATTTCGTAAAATTTCGTAATGTAATAATTCATACAAAAAACAGGGCAATAATTCACAGAAATAGTAGATTACAATCTGCCCAAATTGGCAGATTACCACAAGAAAAAAATAGTTGTGTGAATTTTGACATTTCGAGTGGACATTTTTTGGGAATCCGATATAATCAAAACTGTTCCGTCTGAGACGGTCCATCATTCACCAGATCTGGTGAACTATTCCATTCCAGTTTCGTGTACGGATTGCATTCGTACACGGGGATGCAGGGGCGGCTGCTCCTGCAGTCCTGATTTTGGACGATCTGCTTGCCTGATGCGGAATGTGCAGCAGGTATAACATCAGCGTAATATGTCACAGAGCAGAGTTCAGGAAATTTTATAGAAAGGAAACGTAGAGTATGGGAATTCTCATAGGTGTATTTTGTGTTGCCATTTTCACGGATTGGCGTCATTATAGGATACCAAATCACTGCATCATTGTTGGCATGGCCTCAGGGCTTCTTATGACATACATGTCGTATTCGATCAGTGGTCTTATGAAAACGTTAGCCGCGGCAGTAATAATCTTTCTGGCTTTTTATCCCTTTTATCTGCTGGGTGCATTAGGAGCGGGCGATGTCAAGATGTTCATGATGGTAGGGTGCTATTATTGTCATATGGGAACTGACGGACTTGTCCACTATCTGCTGGTCACGATGCTCATAGCTGCAGTGGGATCGGCTGTGAAGATGATCGCATATACGGAGAGCCGGGAGAGGTTATTTTATCTGATGCGGTATCTTAGGAAAGTGGCAGTGACAGGGGCAGTTGACACGTATCAGATTGACAGGACGCAAAAACGATGTGTGGTGCGTTTGTCCATACCAGCATTTTTGGGGCTGCTGTTGATGTGTGCTGGTTTGTATGCGTAATGAAAGGTGGTGTATCCTATGAAGGCAAAGCAGTTAGCGATTTGCGACAGTGACAGCGGATATCTGAAAATGCTGCAGGCGTACTTACAAAAAAGAAATCCAGCAGATTTTGAAATTTTAATTTTTGATATGATCAGCAAAGCGGTAGAGGCCAGTCGGGAATCTCCGTTTGAAATTTTGCTGGTGGGAGAGCGGATTTATGATTCAAATGTCACAAAAATCAGCGCGTCAAAGGTCTATATTTTGCAGGAGGATGGTTTAAGAGGGATCACAGGATACAGCATGGTTGCCAAGTATCAGTCCATGGAGTGTCTGATTGCGCAGGTGCTTGGAGAATTTGCGTTGGACGACAGCTGCAGCAGTGTAGGAAGGCGTGGGAAGAACCAGACAATGCTCCTTTGCTTTTATTCGCCGGACAGACACAAAGGGCAGAGTGTGGCAGCACTTGGTACAGCACAGGTACTTGCGGATGAGGGGTATCAGGTACTGTATTTGAATCTAATGCCATTTACAGGTTTTGAGGAGCTTCTACAGACCAGTTACGAGGCGGATGTGACAGATTTTATGTACTTTGTACTGAATCATTCCGACAAACTTTTATATCGATTAGACAGCCTCAAGCGCTGCATTCATGGAGTAGATTATCTCCCGCCGGCATTAGATTATGCAGATTTGCTGCACATTAATAAAGAAGAGTGGGAGATTGTTATGAATCTGCTTTTGTACAGCAGTGATTATACTTATATCGTAATGGATTTATCGGAGACGTGTCAGGGGTTTTATGATCTGTTGGAAAGCAGCGACCACATTTATCTCCTGACAGATCCGACCAATCTGTATAGTCAGGCGATGATGAGACATTTTAAAAAATTGCTGCAGGCAAAAGAGTACAGAAAGATTCTGGAACATTGCGTGGAATTTGAACTGCCTCTGAATTGGGAAGATTCATGTGATCGTTTTGAGAATCTGGTGTCATCGCCGGTCGGAATCCGCATGAAAGGAGTGATTGGTGAGACGTGAATGCAAGTTGTGAATCAAGAAGGTATCAGGAATGCAGGGAGTACATCGCCGGCAGCGTCAGGCAGCGCATTGACCTGTCGCGGGAAGTGGATGATGCTGAGATACAGGAGATGATCGATGAGCTGGTGGTACAGACAGGCAGAAAATATGCACTGTCCCTGGCGCAGAGACAGGAACTTGGAAAGAGTGTCTTCCATTCTATAAGGAAGATGGATGTGCTGCAGGAATTGGTGGACTGTGATGAGGTGACGGAAATCATGGTTAACGGTATCGAAAATATTTATATCGAGAAAGCAGGGCGCATCTATGAGTGGGAGAAACACTTTGATACAAGGGAAAAACTGGAGGATGTGATACAGCAGATTGTGGCAAAGTGCAACAGAACAGTGAATGAGGCATCTCCGATTGCAGATGCCAGACTGGAAAATGGTTCTCGTGTCAATATTGTATTGTCCCCAGTGGCATTAAACGGACCGATTATCACAATTCGGCGATTTCCGGATCATCCGATTTCCATGGAGGATCTGATTCGTTTTGGTTCTATAACAAGACAGGCAGCTGCGTTTTTGGAAAAAATTGTCGTTGCCGGTTACAATATCTTCATCAGCGGCGGAACGGGTTCTGGAAAAACAACTTTTCTCAATGCATTATCGCACTATATTCCCAGGTCAGAACGTGTGATTACAATCGAGGATTCCGCAGAGCTCCAGCTGCAGGGGATTCCCAATCTGGTACGCCTTGAGACAAGAAACGCCAACATGGACGGCGCGCGGGAGATCACGATACGTGACCTGATCAAGTCAGCTTTGCGTATGAGGCCGGAGGGTATCAGAATAAAAAAGGGAAAATCAGAGCGTAATAAAAAGCGTTTCCCCATCCCATACACACTCAGAAAGCACTTCTTTTGCAATCTCATTGCGCTCTTCAGCGCTGAACTCCTCAAAATTATCCAATAATCTGATGATCTCATCACGTTTCTCCATGGCGCTCTTCAGGTGGGTGGCGGCCCGGCGCTCATTGGCGGATGCAGAGAGCAGCTTTTTCCTGAGGGAGTTATACTCAATATCTAATTTCTCAATCTCACTCACTATATATTTTGCGGCGGCGGATCCTGCATTTGTCGCAAGGGTGCCGGTGAGCTTCTCAATTTTGCTCTGGCAGCGCTCCATGGCGGCCCGGAGGTTGGCGGTGGAATCAGAAGGATCCCGCTTCTCTTCCTTCAGATACCGCTTCACGGCGGAGGGATCGTGCTGTATGGCCCGGAATACCTCCAACACCTTCTCATCCAACAGATCCGCCTTGATCTGAGACATATCACACGCTTCAGCACCGGCCCTCATGCGCCTGGGGCAGTAATACCAGGTTGAAACAGATCCATCCACCTTCCTTTTCCGGCTCATGCTCATGGATCGGCCACACTTGCACCGGAGAGCGCCCTTCAGGAGCGGGAGATCATATTTGGGGGCCTTGCTGAAAGTATTATGGCCAAACTGGCCAATGATGGCAAAATAGCGCTGATCTGTCATATAGGGCTCATGGTACCCGATACTGATCCGCCATTTTTCAGGCGGTGCCTGCATATGCCTCTTTTTACCGTTCACCTTCTTTTCCATAGTCCGGCCATATACCATGATCCCGTGGGTACCATCCCACTTCTCCCTGGGAGATTCCTCATCCATGATACAGCCCTTTGCCTCAAAATAATCATACATGGCAGCAGTATTCTGGACGCAATGAGGAGAGGTAAACATATTATAGATCTGAGTGGTAGAGAGAAAGCTCCCGCTGAGGGATGTGATCCCGTGTTTCCTGCAATATGTTTCCATGTTCTGAAGGGTGAAATGGTTTTCCAGAAAGAGATCAATAAGCCGGTTTTTATACTGGATCTCCTCATCATTGAAAGCGAGGGTTTTATGAGACTTTGAGCCAAGATCCAGAGGGATGATGGAATATCCAAGAGGGGGCCGCCCGCCGCACCAAAAACCTTTTGCGGCCAAGTGGTTCATATTGTCGGTGATCCTGAGGGAATCTGTTTGCACTTCGAGGCCGGAGAAAATCACGGCCAGATACATCATGGCCTCTCCCAGAGGCGTGGTGGTGTCGATCCCGTCCTTTACAGTGATAAATTTCACACTATGCTCCTTCAGGAAGGTGTAAAAAGTGCAGAAATCCATCATATCAGAGCATACCCGATCAATTTTATAGATGATCACACAATCAATGAGCCCGGCAGATATATCCTCCCGGAGCTGATTCATGCCAGGACGATCCATATTTGAACGTACAAAGCCATCATCCTCATAGTATTGGATGGAATCAGGATCCTCAAAATGTTGCTGTATGTGGGCCTCACATACTGAAAATTGCATTTGCGTACTGTCCGAAGTATCTTTGAAATAAGATTTGCGGCCATAGATACCAAAATTCACAGCAAAACCTCCTAAAAATGGGCGTAAAAATGCCCGGATTGATTGAAAAATCCAGGAGATAATGCTATTATATATTTTGCGAGAATACATGAGCATTATCTCATGGGCCCGGTGAATAGCCGGGCTTTTTCTTTTTTACTCTTCTATAACGATCACGCACCGGCAGCCAAGATGGAACGGCGGGCAATTATAGCCGATCCTGGCAGAAGATACCGGAAACGTGCGGCCTTTGTATTTCCTGCAAAGATCACAAAGATCATTGTCGATCATGGAAACAATCCTATATTTGGATGCACCGCAATCCTTCAGGTTGGCCAGAGTGGTGGTGCTGCTGTAATAACTATGCACATACCCAATCCTGAGCATGAGATCCTCACATTCAGAATCAGGATGAGCAGAGATGTAAGCATCCCGGATCCGCTCATATGAAAGCCCTGATTTGATCATGGGGAGGACAAAAGAAACAAATTCAGGATCCAGAGAGAGGCAAAGCTGCTCAACCATATCATCCTGAGAAGGAGGAACGGCAGCAGGAGCCTTCTTTTTCTGATGGAATATTGATAAAAATGCCCGGATGCAATCAATAAACCATCCTATCCCGAAAATACCAAAGGTAAAGAGATAGAGAAAACCCTGGCCATATTTCTTCTGGATGAACTTATGAACACCACACCACCCAAAGAGAAGAGTAACAACAAAAAGCACCATGCTATTCATAGTTACCTCCTATGTAAAAAAATCATTCTTTCTAAGCGTTTTCTTGTAATACTTGTGATTCTGTCTCCACTTTTTTCTCCCGTTCTAATTCCTGCCGATAGAGAGCCACTTTCTCATCAATGGAAAGCTCAGCAAGATCCTCCGGGCCGGTGGGCTCAGGTACCGCCTCCGGGCGGCCTCTCTGGGAGACTGCATCCAAAATAAACTGATCAATCACTTCTCTGGATGATCCATCTAATTTCTGATAAGCCACCATTATTCCCTTGATAACATCATACAGAGGGTTGCTTTTCTCCACCAGATCCGAAACAGCGGCCACAGCTTCATCCTCAACCGGGATCCTCATTTCACCGGATCCAGTGCGGAGCCACTCCTCATTTATGCTAAATTCCCGGCAAATATCGGAGATGGTTCTATCCGTTATGTTTTTTGTGCCGTTTTCCATAGCACTCACATGAGTTTGCCGGATGTGAAGCCGGTCAGCCACATCATTCTGAGTGAGGCCAAGGTATTTTCTGAAGGCTTTAAGCCTATCCTTCATTTCCATGTATTTCACCTCCTGAAAGTAATATAACACGAAAAATATTTCTTTGCAATATTTTTTATAGGAAAACCATTGACAGGAATAGAGCAAAGAGGTATTATAAAAGAGCAAAGAGGTATTTCTGCATAGAAAGGAGATAAAAGAATGAAAAAACAAAGTGATTTTCACACAATGGTGAGAAATCTGATGTTACTGGATTCTGAGAGCCTTCTTCTGATTGACAGCGGCGTGAAGCTGCTCCTGGCAAGGCAGAACTTGACCAGAAAGGCAGAAAAGAAAGAGAAGGAGCGCCGGACAGAGAAAGCGATTGTATGAGAGAAAGGGGATAAGCAATGAAAAGAAGCGAACAGATTGAGGATATTTTGAACGCTATCAGGAATGTGGATGATAACAAACTTCAGGAAGTAGAAAAAGCCTTCATGAAAACGGTGAGGGCAGCGGCCAGGAAGATCAGAGTTGACGAGATCAGGGAGGCCCTGAAGGCAGCAGGCATTGAGCAGACGAAAGACAACGGAAAAACGCTGAATATTCTTTTGGGTTTCCCGGATCTGCCTGAGAAAGAATCTAAATTCTTCAAGCCTTATTCAGAGGAAGAGGAGAAAAGGGCAATAACCATCCTGAATGATATGGGGTTAGAGTTTAGCGCCGGGCCGGGGCAGAGAAGAGGCGGGCACACGGATAGAGTGATCAGAGTTGAGGTAAGAGAAGAATGGGCAGCAAAACAGTAAAGGGGCAACTGAATTTATTCCCTGAAAGATTCATAAAAGATGCAGATTGCACCAAAGATACACCGGTAACATTGGGAAAGAAAGATGATCCGGTATATGGCCAGGGAATAAGGATAAAACCCAGGGAGCCAGGCAGAACGGACAGCGATCACTTTAAAAAGATATATTTAGAGAGCCTTTTGCCACTGGAAGAGTATGATCTCATTGCCGTGCTGTTATCAGGCGGGAAAGATAGTATAGCCTGCTACTTTAAGCTGATTGAGTTAGGGGTACCAAAGGAAAAAATTGAGTTTTGGCATCACGATATAGACGGAGGGCATCCGAGCAGGAGGATGGATTGGCGGTGCACTCAAAACTATGTGAGGGCGCTAGCTGAAGCAGAGGGGATCCCCCTGAGGCTCTCATGGAGAAAAAACGGATTTTTCGGTGAGCTTTATAGAGTGGGGGCCAGTGAGCCGGTGGAATGGATGGAGCCTGACACCGGAGAGATCCTGCAATGCAAACCATCTCAAAATTACATTAAATGCCTGAAAATCAAAGAGCAGGCAACGGAAGAGATGGAGGAGGAGCTGAAAAAATTAGGGTACAGAATGAAATTTCCTGCAAAAACCGGAGATTTGAGCAGGAGGTGGTGCAGCGCATACCTGAAGATCATGGTTGCGGATAGCGTTATGGCAAATTTGGATAGGTTGAGGCTATTGGAAGAGATAGGAGGGAAAAGAGGAAAATTCCCCGCAAAAGGAGGAACGCACCAGGGAAGATGGTGCAGCGGGAACCTAAAAGCAGCAGTACAAGACAGCGTAACCTCAAACCTGGAAAAGACAAAAAGCAATGTGAAGATCCTGGTGGTATCGGGAGAAAGGCGTGGGGAATCGGCAGGCCGGGCAAAATATAACGAAATGGAAATACATAGGACTAATGCAGAAGCAAAAGCCCATAGAACAGTACACCAATGGCGGCCAGTGATTGACTATTCGGAGATTGATGTGTGGGAGGTGCTGAAGCGAAATAAAATAGCGCCACACCCGTGTTATAGGGCGGGATGGAATCGGTGCAGTTGTGCAATGTGCATCTTCTCAACACCTAAACTATTTGCAGGGATTAAGGAGCTATACCCTGAAGATTATGAACTGTTAAGGAAGGATGAGGAGATATTGGGATTCACTTTAGACAATAAATGCAACCTGGATGAGTTTGTGGGAGATGCTGATTCTTGTGTATATCACGGGGATGCAGAAGCGATAACAAGCCTGATAACGGGAGAGTTTGGAGTGGATGATATTTATGTAAAAGGAAAATGGATGTACCCGGCAGGGGCATTTCATGGGGCTGAAGGAGGCCCGTGCTAAGGAAGCATTCTGGTGAAATGT
>DKVL01000007.1 GCA_002491195.1 Lachnospiraceae bacterium UBA7179 | reverse complement strand
CAATATGCTTGACATGGATCTTGTCCTGAGAAAGTTCGTCGATTATTTCACCGAAATATGCAGTCAAAAAGACAACAAATTCATAGAAAAATACGGCCGCAAGTTTTTCCTGTTATACCTGAAGCCCATCATTAACGGCACCGGCAACTATTATATCGAGGCGCAGACAAGGGACGAGAGGCGGACGGATGTCATAGTCGACTATTTGGGTGAACAGTTCATCGTCGAGCTTAAAATCTGGCATGGCAGTGAATACAACGAGCGTGGCGAAAAGCAGCTTACCGACTATCTCGACTATTATCATAAGGACAAAGGCTATCTGCTAAGCTTCGATTTCAACAAAAAGAAAGAGATCGGAGTAAAAGAAATCAAAGTAGGTGAAAAAACGATTATCGAAGCGGTCGTATAAGTTATATTTGGGGGAAACGTTCGAGTCTGGCAGTTGCATTGATTTGGGTAGGATATTTTAATGGACGGAACGATTCAATGGAGCATTTTTGAATGAAAATAGTAAAAATTAACAATTATTGTCTGACAAATATGGACAAAATGCGAAATTTACATAATTTTTTCAAATAATATAAAAAATTCCAATAATTTACCGATATATACTATGCGCAGCGAAATATGAGTGAAAACAGTGATAAGAGATGTGTAACAATACCCTAATATGCCAAAAACAGATCTTAAAACTGTTTGAATGAAATATTTTCAAGATAGGGTGTCTAATGGTCTGGAGCAGCATTCAGAGTATTAGATACCCTATTTTGATGTCCTTACTATGAACAGTTCTTAAGTGCTGCGTACAGTAATCTTTTTATATTTGAAGACTTTACATGAATTAATCTTTTCAGTATAATAATGAAATATAAGTAAGGATACGAATCGTGTGTAAGGATGAAAGGGGTGGTTATGATGGGCATGACAAATAAACAGTTCCAAGGTTTTATCAGGCTTGCACTGGGGTGGCTGGAGAGAGCATTGCAGGAATCGCCGGAAAATCAAAGTCTGATCGCATTGAAAGATATCTTTCAGTCGATGCTTGAAGACGATTGATCAGGAAAAGCAAAAAACAGTTGAAATATGCATTAATGTATGTTAAACTGTTTTTTGTTAGTGGGTTTTGGATACAGGAAACCTGCAGGTTGTCAGCGGGGAGGTGTGAAGATGGCAGTGTTGAGAACAGTTTTGATGTGTGTGTTAATCGTGGTTTCTATTGTTTTTACAGTGATTGTTTTGATGCAGGAAGGTAAATCCGCTGGACTTGGCGCGATCAGCGGTGCGGCTGAGACGTACTGGGGCAAGAACAAGGGCCGTTCCATGGAGGGCGCGCTTGTCAAGCTTACCAAGTTTTTGGGCATTGTATTTATGTTGCTTGCAATTGTTTTAAATATTAATTTTTAGTCTATGATATATTTAAGATAAAACCATGAAACACTCTTGTAAAATAAGAGTGTTTTTTCATGTACATGTTTGGGATAGGAGGTGCCTGGATGTCTGATAAGAGAAAAAAAGTAATTATGGATCTGGTGTCGTCGGAGTTTTATGTGCCGATGAAAGAGAAGGAACTTGCGGTCATGCTGCAGGTGTCAAAAGAAGACCGGGGGGAACTGAACCGCCTCCTGAATGAACTGTTGGGGGAGGGAAAACTCTCGCTCACCAAGAAGGGAAAGTTTATCAAGGCGAAGCATTCGGACAAGGAGCTGATCGGTACATTTATCAGTCATCCAAAGGGCTTCGGGTTTGTTGAGATTGATGGAAGAGAGGAAGACCTGTACATTCCGGCGGATTTTGTGAACGGAGCTTTTCACAAAGATACCGTTAAGGTGTCACTGTTGTCGGGACAGAATGGCAGACGGCAGGAAGCGCAGGTGATAGAGATTCTCGCAAGGGGCATGAAACAGATCGTAGGAATCTATGAAAAGAGTAACAAAAATTATGGTTTTGTGATTCCCGATAATACGAAAATCAGCGAGGACATTTTTATCCCGGTGGAGCGTTCCAGGGGTGCTGTATCGGGACACAAAGTGGTCTGCGAGATAACGGACTATGGTAAAGATAACCGAAAGCCGGAAGGTAAAATAACAGAGATATTAGGTCATGTCAATGATCCTGGCGTGGATATCATGTCGATTGTAAAAGGCTATGAGCTGCCAGTTGAATTTTCTGAGAAGATCATGCACCAGGTGGAACGGGTGGCAAATGAAGTGTCTGAGGCGGATATGGCAGGGCGGCGCGATCTGCGTGATGTGCAGATGGTGACAATCGATGGAGAGGATGCGAAGGATCTCGACGATGCGGTCAGTCTTACAAAGGACGGCGTGTTTTATCAGCTCGGTGTACACATCGCGGATGTGACGAACTATGTGCAGGAAAACTCCGCGTTAGACTGGGAGGCGCGCGAGCGCGGAACGAGTGTCTATCTGGTGGACAGAGTGATTCCTATGCTCCCACATAAACTGTCTAATGGCATCTGTTCGCTCAATGCAGGGGAGAACCGTCTGGCGCTGAGCTGTCTTATGACGATTGACCAGAAAGGCGAAGTTGTGAGCCACGAGATCGTGGAGTCGGTCATCAGAGTAGACAGGCGCATGTCCTATACCAGCGTCAAAAAGATCCTGGAGGATAAAGACGAGGGAGAGATCAGAGAGTATGAGACGCTGGTGCCGATGTTTGAACAGATGCGGGAGCTTGCGGGCATACTGCGTGACAAACGGAAAAAGAGAGGTTCCATTGACTTTGATTTTCCGGAGAGCAAGATTATCCTTGACAAACAAGGACATCCGATAGAGATCAAACCGTATGAGCGAAATGTGGCGACAAAGATCATAGAGGACTTCATGTTGATTGCCAATGAGACGGTTGCGGAGCATTTTCACTGGATGGAGCTTCCGTTTGTGTACAGGACGCATGATAAACCGGATCCCGAAAAGATTAGCAAATTAGGAACGTTTATTCGAAATTTTGGGTATTCAATCAAGAGCAGGCAGGAGGAGATCCATCCCAAGGAGCTGCAGAAACTGTTGGTAAAGATAGAGGATACACCAGAGGAGGCGCTGATCAGCAGGCTGACACTAAGAAGTATGAAGCAGGCAAAGTATACAATAGACTGCACAGGACATTTTGGGCTGGCGTGTCCGTATTACTGTCATTTTACGTCTCCGATCAGGCGTTATCCGGACTTGCAGATCCATCGCATCATCAAGGAACAGATTCGTGGAAGGCTGAACGAGAAGCGCATAGACCATTACAATGAGATCCTGCCGGAAGTGGCAAGACATTCTTCCGAGATGGAGCGGCGCGCGGACGAGGCGGAGCGTGAGACTGACAAGCTCAAAAAAGTTGAATATATGGAAGGGCGCATCGGTGAAATCTATGAGGGTGTTATTTCCTCCATTACAGCGTGGGGAGTGTATGTGGAGCTGCCGAATACGATCGAAGGCATGATTCATGTGTCCATGCTGCCGGGCGACTATTTCTATTACGACGAGGAAACTTATGAGATGGTGGGACAGGCGACTGATATCCGGTATAAACTGGGACAGACATTGAAAGTCCGTGTCAATGCGACAGACAAGATTTCGAGGACGATTGATTTCGTGATACCGCAGGATTGGGAAAATAGCGAAGAATAAATACGATGAAAGAAGGGAACATCATGGCAAAGAATGAGGCAATGAAGCTGGTTGCCAACAATAAGAAAGCATATCATGATTATTTTATAGAGGAGAAATATGAGTGCGGCATCGCGCTCCACGGCACAGAGGTCAAGTCGCTGCGCATGGGCAAATGCAGTATCAAGGAAGCATTTATCCGAATCGAAAACGCAGAGGTTTTCGTGTATGGTATGCACATTTCACCCTATGAAAAGGGAAACATTTTTAATAAAGATCCCCTGCGCGTCAAGAAACTTCTGCTGCATAAGCAGGAGATCAATAAACTGTTGGGAAAGATTAAAGAGAAGGGGTATACACTGGTGCCGCTGCAAGTATATTTTTCCAATGGGAGAGCAAAGGTGGAGATCGGGCTTGCGCGCGGCAAGAAACTGTACGATAAGCGGGATGACATTGCCAAGAAGGACGCGCGCCGCGAGACAGAGCGTGAGTTTAAAGTGAAGAATCTTTATTAAGAAAATAAAAGACGAAAAGTGAGGGGGCAGCTGAAACTGCCCCTGAAAATTTCTTATCGTTCGTCAGGAATCCTCACGGCTTCTGGCAGTGATGATCCATGGTGCGGGATCGGACTTAAAGGTGTTGTTGCTGCGCAGTTTGGTCACGGATACCTGTATCGTCTCCACATCGGCAAGTCCCAGATCATGCAATATATCTGGCAGGGCAGCAGCAGTCTTGAAGTCCAGGGTGTAAATGACCACGTTGATATTTGGGTTCAGTTTCGTGAGACATGCAAGCTCCTGTTCCGTGCTTGCAGATGCGACTAAAAATACCAGCGAAGGAACCGGGCAGTCTGCCATGGTTTCCTTGTCGACATGGTCGATGATCTTGATATTGTGAAGGTCAAAGTGTGCGACATTGTCCTCTAGTGTTGAGCGGTCGGCCTGGCTGTATTCCACAGCGATGACAGAACCCTCCGCGGCGATCAGTGCCGCCTCAATGGCAATGCTCTCGCCGCTGATCACGCAGAGATCGTCCTGCGGATCGACCATCATCTTACTGAGAATGATCGAGCGGATCTCGCTGCCTACATACTGGATGGAACCGCGCTGGAGTTTCTCGTTGCTCAGCCCGATGCGGGAGGAGTTTCTGGCATTTGGATTGATGATGAGCATACCCGCAGAGGCGTTGATGCCGCGGTTGATCATATCCTTGATCTGGTTATGCAGGATTTCTCCGCTCGGATCAGAACCTTCGTTGTACCAGACCTCACACTCACCAAGGCCGGCGTTCCACAGACGATAGAAGATGTCGTCGATTCCGGCATTCGTAAATACCAGAGTCGTCTTGTGCGCCTCAACAGTAGGAATTACGTTTTTGTTCTTTTTGGTAATATCAATGATCTTGACATGTTCGAGATCGATCGGTGTGTTCTGCGAGTAATACTGCAGCCAGCTTAATATAATTTCGTTTGTAAATATTTGTTTTTCCATTGTGCGTGCTCCTTTATTAATATTTGATATGATTGTATTCAGAATCCGATCTTCAGCGATTGTCCTTCCACATAGACTCCTTCAGAGCGTGTTATGGGCAGTTTTTGTTCCATGCTAAAGCCGCAGGTCTCCCCGTCATGAAAGACAGCCCCTTCTTTTATGAGGTAAGAACATAAGTTGAACAGCAAGTCATAAACCTCGGAAGGGGGCTGGCTGCTATTGATCACTTCCAGTTCTTCCTTTCCAAAAGACTGCAGTCCATTCGTCCAGCTGCTGATTCCCTCTTCGTTCTGATACAATCCGATAAATACCAGGTTCGCCAGGGGGATCTCTCCTTCGTTCATAACCATTGCCGACTGGATATAAAACTCTGGCAGCCATACCGTACCACAATCATAGATGCCTAGAGCGTTGGAGGCTTTCAGGCAGGTGGATGCGACCTTGACATAAAGTTCCCCTGCTTCTAAAGGCGTCGCGGCTCCAAGGACAGCAACCATCAGATGCGCCTTGTGATTTTGGGCGGCGGCAATTGATTGTTCCCGTGTCATAAAATTGCTGTTAGCCCAGTACTCTGCCTCGCCGTCGGGAACGGGGACTTCCATCAGAGCGGCCGTGACGAGAAGACCGTTTGCATAGAAAACGAGAGACGTTCCATCACTTTCTGGATCTTCGGAATCTTCCGGACATTCGATGCCCCAATCCTCCTTGAGGGTAGAGCGGAATGCCTGTGTGTCAAATTCCGGGGTAGACAGGAGTACGAAACCTAAGAAGTTTTGCTTATTTTGGCTTTCGTCTTCCTGTTCATTGGCGCGCTCCGCCCAGTATTGGCAGATTTTTTCCACCATTGCAATGCATTTCTCCTGTGCAGTGGAGGGATCATAAGGTTCCATCTCGCTGTAGATATGACCGCAGTGACCGACACCGTCCCCTTCATAGCCGCCGCAGACAGCTACTTTCCAGGAACTGAGCAGTGTTTTCTTAAATTTGAATATGTAGTAACGCAAGCCATTCAGTTCAAAGGTCCCTGCAATTTCAAGTTTTGCAGGCTTTTTCCCAAGTTCCTGCGGATGGGCGAGCCAGTCCTCCATCACGGCTGTGGCTGATTTTTCCTGTTCGTTCATATGTTGCCTCCTTGTCTTTATCTGGGATTTGTACAGATTATTTTCGCACTGGCTTATGCTGTAAGTTCCCGCATCTGTTCTTTTAGAGTGTTTACTTCATTTTCAAGAAGGATTACTTTCTTGAGGAGCAGGTCAACTGTATCTAAGTTTAATTTGCAGGCGTTGATCTCATGCATCATTTGTTCATGCTGGTTTCTGTTTTCTTCTTTGAATGCATTGATGCTGTTATCAATTTTATTATTGATTCTTTCCTGCATTCTGTCCATTTCTTTGATGAGCGCATTAAATAATTCTTTGGTTTCCTTATCCATATCGATCCCTCCATAGTTATTTCATGATCAGTCTTCCAGCTTTTAGAGCTGTGGTGATACAATAACTATACCACATCAGAGTCAAAAAAACAGTATGGTATGATAAAAATAATCCTAGTTTTTTTGTAAGAAATTTGTTACACTATTTTGGGAAGAAGCAATGTGAGTATGGTATTATATAGAAGGTACGGTGATGATATTGAAGGAAAGGCAGCAGATCATATATATGCAGGCAAGGCTGTTGCGACTGGCATCTGAGGAGTGGCACAGGTCTATTGACAGGATTACAGAATTATTTGTAAAATATAATGTCTTACAATACATTGAAGAATGTTTTGGAATATTTCACGTAGAAGGAGATGAGGCTGTGTTGGAGGATATTGCCGTTTATTTAAAAAACAGGGGTGTGACAAATGATACAGGAATTAATCGATAATATGCGATTATATCATGGAAGCTATTGCGAAGTATGTTTTCCTGAATTAGAGCATTGCGCGAGATATAAGGACTTTGGTCAGGGTTTTTACCTGACAACTTCAAAAAGTCAGGCTGAAAATTTTGCGAGAATTAGCACCAGAAAAGCAATAGCCAATCAAAATGTTGACGCGGACCAGAGATATGGAATGGTTTCTGTTTTTCTTTTTCATTTTGTGAAAGAACTTTCGATAAAGACTTACTCTACGGCGGATGCAGAGTGGCTTCATTGTGTTGTTGGTCATAGAAAGAAATATTATTTTCAGGATGTGGTGCAGAAATTGAAAAACTATGATATCATTTCCGGCAAGATTGCGAATGATAATACCAATGCGACAATAACAACGTATATGGCAGGTGCATATGGAGAAATCGGTACAAAATCAGCAGATGAGATTTGCATTAGTATGCTTTTGCCAGAGCGGCTACAGGATCAGTATTGTTTTAGGACAAGCGAAGCATTAAAATGCTTGACATTTTTGGAAAGTGAGCAGGTATGGTTATAGAGAATGCAGTTTCGGAGGAGAGAAAGAAAAATGCAATTGATTTGATGGTAATGCTGGTTGTGGATGAACTGGCTGGCGATCTGCACCGGAATCCGTCAGATCTGTTACCAGAGTTTGTACTTTCTAAAACAGGCAGACTATTGTATGATGAGGAGTCCAAGTTGTGGTGGAGTGGTCCATCAGATATTGTTGAAATGTACAAAGCAGAAATGGAAAAATCGTTACACGAAAAAAGTTAAATTAGAATTTTGAAAAATTATAATGCAGGAAAGGACAGGATATAACAATGGGAAAAGTATTTAAGTTCGGACAGGATGTGGACACGGATCAGATCATCGCGTCGCAGTATATTATATATCCCACAATCGATGAGATGAAAGTACATACTTTCGAGTCTCTGGATACAGATTTCGCGTCACAGGTGCAGCCGGGGGATTATGTTGTGGCATCTGAGAATTTTGGCTGCGGTTCCTCGAGGGAGCAGGCGCCGAGTGTGTTGAAAGCGCTGGGAGTCAAGGCGGTGGTCGCGAAGTCTTTTGCGCGTATCTTCTATCGAAATGCGATCAATATCGGACTGCCGGTCATCGTCTGCAAAGATCTGTATGAAAATGTAAACGCAGGGGACGATATGGAGCTTTCCATGCAGGAGGGCGTAGTGCGTGTCAATGGAGAAGAATATGAGTGCACGAAGCTGCCTGAATATATGCAGGGAATTCTTGACCAGGGCGGATTGATCGCATCGTTAAACAAGGAATAGGGGGATAATAAAAGATGGGAATGACAATAGCAGAAAAAATTATCGCGGCAGCGGCAGGCGTGGAGTCCGTCAAGCCGGGCGACATCCATACCGTGGAACTTGACCGCCTGATGAGCAATGACGGGACGACGCATCTGACGATCGATATGTACAATAATCTCAAGAATCCACGCATCGCGGACGTGAGTAAATTAGTGTGGATCGTGGATCACAATGTTCCATGTGACAGTGTGAAAACAGCGGCATCCCACAAGAAGATGCGGGATTTTGCAAAGGCGCACGGCATTCAATATTACGAGGGGGCAGGCGTGTGCCATCAGGTGATGCTGGAGAACCATGTCACGAGCGGCGAACTGATATTTGGCGCGGACAGTCATACCTGTGCATACGGTGCGGTCGGTGCGTTTGGAACAGGCGTTGGCTGCACGGATTACCTCTATGCGATGGTGACAGGAAAATCATGGCTTTTGGTGCCGGAGACATTGAAGTTTCATCTGACAGGAAAGTTAAAGGATGGCGTCTACGCGAGAGACCTGATTCTTTCGATTATAGGGATGATTGGTGCAAATGGCGCGAACTATATGGCGATGGAGTTTGGCGGCGAAGGATTAAAGACACTGAATATGAGCGACAGGATCGCGATCTGTAATCTCTGTGTGGAAGCTGGTGCGAAGACTGCGCTGATGGAGGTTGACGAGATTACGCTCGATTATCTGAAAGCACATGGCAGAGAGCCAAAACATTGTTTTCAGAGCGATGCGGACGCGCATTTTGCAAAGGTGTATGATATTGACCTGGCAACAATCAAACCGATCGTGGCAAAGCCGCATTTTGTGGACAGCGTTGTCGATGCAAAGGAGTGTGTAGGAACCCATATCGACGAGGCGTTTCTTGGTTCCTGCAACAATGGACGGATTGAGGACTTGAGAGTCGGTGCAGAATTGATCAAGGGTAAGAAAGTGCATCCGCTGGTGCGGTTCCTGGTGGTTCCGGCGAGCGCGGAAGTGTACAGACAGGCACTTGCAGAGGGGATTATCGATACCTTTATGGAGGCAGGCGCGATCGTTATGAACCCGAACTGCAGTGTGTGCTGGGGAAGCTGTCAGGGTGTCATCGGTGAGGGAGAAGTGCTGATCAGCACCGGAACGCGCAACTTTAAAGGGCGTGCGGGACACAAGGACTCGTTCGTGTACCTCGCATCAGCCGCGACAGTGACCGCATCTGCGATCAAGGGCGAGATTGCGACGGCGGATATGATATGACAGGGCGTTGTGATTTTATGAAAAAAGGAGATAAGACAAAAAAATGGATAAATTTACAGGGAAAATATGGGTTCTGGGTGACGATATCGATACGGATATTATTATCCCGACAGAGTACCTTGCATTGAAGACTGTGCAGGATATGGCGCCATATGCGTTTTCACCGCTGCGCCCGGAGCTTGCAGGGCAGATCAAAGAGGGAGATATGATCGTAGCAGGTAAAAATTTCGGCTGTGGCTCCTCGAGGGAACAGGCGCCGGAGATCATCAAGGCGCTCGGCATCAGGTGTGTGATCGCAAAGTCCTTTGCGCGCATTTTCTTCCGAAATTCTATTAACAACGGCCTGCTGCTGATCGAGAATGACAAGCTTCAGGAAGACGTAACGGAAGGTGACGAGATCACTGTGGCAATCAATGAGTCCATAGAATATCATGGAAAACAGTATCCGATCACGTCACTTCCACAGAATTTAGTCGATATCCTCAATGCGGGCGGACTTGTAAAGGCGATGCAAAAACGAAATGGTTTGATTTAGGAGGAGTATCATGGGTTCAACTATCATAGAAAAAATTGTGAGAAACAATGTAGGAAGGGAACACGGTTCCCAGGACGTACATCCGGGCGAGATCGTGACTGTCAATGTGGACCGTGTGATGATTCATGACATCTTTATCCCCTTTGTGGCATCGAAATTCGAGGAGATGGGATTTACGAAACTCTGGGATGCGGACAAAGTCGTACTGATCTATGATCACCTGGTACCGGCAAGTCAGGTCGACGACACCAGACACTTTCGGATCGGCAATGCGTTTGTAGAAAAGTATGGCATGAAAAATATCCACCGCTCTGATGGAATCTGCCACCAGCTGATGACAGAGGCAGGTTATGTCAAACCGGGAGATATCGTGTTTGGCACAGACAGCCACACGACGACGTATGGCTGTGTCGGTGCATTTTCATCGGGCATTGGATACACAGAGATGGCAAGTATCCTCGGCACTGGTACGCTCTGGATCCGTGTGCCGGAGACGATCAAGGTAAATATCACAGGAAAACTGCCTGAAAATGTCATGGCAAAGGACATTATATTGAAGCTGATCGGCGACCTGGGCGCGGATGGAGCCACCTATAAAGCGTTGGAATTCACAGGCGATACGGTTGAAAATATGACAGTGGCGTCAAGAATGTCTATGTCGAACATGGCGATCGAGGCAGGGGCAAAGTGTGCACTTTTTACGCCGGACGAAAAGACTGCCGAATACTGTGGCATAACGCTTACAGACAAGGAAAGAGATCTGGTCGGAGATGCGGACGCACAATACTGTCAGGTGATTGAATACAAGGCGGAAGATTTTGTCCCGGTGATGGCGTGTCCTTCCAATGTAGACAATGTCAAGCCTGTTTCTGAGCTTGTGGGAAAAGAAATCGATCAGGTATTTATTGGTTCTTGTACAAATGGAAGACTTGAGGACTTAATGGCAGCGGCAGAGGTGCTCAAAGGGAAGCATGTAGCGCCTTTTGTGAAGCTTATTGTCACACCGGCAAGCCGCAAGATCTACAGAGAAGCTGTAGCAAACGGCACAATGGCCGTGCTAGCAGAGGCAGGCGCGATCGTCACACATCCCAGCTGCGGTCTGTGCTGTGGCAGAACAGGCGGCATCCTGACAGATGGTGAGACAGTCATCGCGACAAACAACAGAAATTTTCTTGGCCGCATGGGAACTTCCAGGGTAAATATTTATCTGGCGTCCCCCAAATCCGCAGCGGCCTGTGCAGTTGCAGGAAAGATTGTCAATTTGGATTAAACGTCCAATGACAAAATAGCCAAAATAAGATATCCTCTAATCAATACAGTAAAGGTATTGATTAGAGGATTTTTATGTGAGGGGATCGTGTATGAAAGCAATCAAAATTGGGACAAAAATTGAGATCTATAACGACACTGTGATGACCTACAATGAACTGCCTGCCAGATCATATATTGTAAAATTCGATAAAATGACAGGCTTTTATCTGGATGAGTATACAGATATTCAGATAAAGGAAGACAAGATTTATGGGGAACATATGAAAAAGGTGCAGAAAGTTCTGAGGTCTTATGAGAAGTTTGAGAAAAATCTGGGAGTGATTCTAAGTGGATGTAAAGGAATCGGAAAGTCAATGTTTGCTAAAATTTTGTCAGTGGAAGCTATAAAAAGCAATATTCCAATCATTATAGTGGATCAGTATATTCCAGGAATTGCATCTTATCTGGAGACGATCGACCAGAGTGTCATGGTACTCTTTGACGAGTTTGACAAGACATTTGGAGATGTCAAGCCATCTGAGGGGGAGATTGATCCGCAGGCGGCGATGCTTAGTCTGTTTGACGGGATATCGCAGGGGAAGAAACTATTTGTCATCACATGTAATGATATTCGTAAACTGAATGATTTCTTTGTAAACCGGCCAGGGCGGTTTCATTACCATTTCCGGTTTGATTATCCGTCCGCAGATGAGATCAGGAGATATCTGTATGATAAATTAGGAGAGGCACATTACCATGAAATCGAGCCGATCGTTGCATTTTCGAGAAAGGTGGATCTCAATTATGACTGTCTTAGAGCAATCGCATTTGAGGTCAACAGTGGGGAAAGTTTTTGCAGCGCGATTGAGGATTTAAATATTATAAATCTTTCCCAGGAACGCTATAATCTGACCATCTATTTTAAAAACGGTTCCCCGATGCATGTCAGAAACAGGAATATTGATTTCTTTAACAATGAGGAAATCCAGATCTGTTTTGCGGAGGATGATTACAACGAGATTTTGACAATCGGTTTTTGGGTTAAGGATAGCGAGTATAGTGTAAAAAATAATTGTGCTGTGATCGCAGCTGAAAAATTGAAAATTACATATGACGAAGATTATGATGCGGAACAGGTCAGGAAGATTAAGGGATTGATCGTGGACCGCCTGGAAATCCAAAAAGCGCGGGAGAAGAACTTGCACTATGCATTGTAGCCATAGTTTGCCTGCAATGCATAGGATCCGGCTAAAGCCGGCCGCGATCGTTCTCGAGGATATGGCTGAGGAGTCCACTGCAGCCCTCGATCACATCCGCATATGTTGCATCGAAATCTCCTGTGTACCATGGGTCAGCGACATCTCTTCCAGAACCGGCGAATGTGAGAAGCTTATATATTTTGCCGTCGTTGTCACCGCCTGCGATGCGTATCATATTTCTGATATTGGCAGCATCCATGCCGATCAGATAATCGTATTGTATATAATTCTGTGCTGTCATCTGTACCGCGCGATGCGGCACCAGTGGAATGCTGACCTCGCGCAGTTTGCCGACAGTGCCATAGTGGGGAGGATTGCCGATTTCCTCCCGGCTGGTGGCAGCAGAGTTGATCGAAAACACGTTTTCCAGTTTTTGTTGTTTTACAAGGTATGTCATTACGCTTTCCGCCATTGTGCTGCGGCAGATATTGCCATGGCACACGAACAAAATTTTAATCATATATTTTCATTTCCTTTCTGATATACTCATTGCCCCATATCCCGCTGCGAAATCATTGATTTTGAGCCCCGCTGATGCTTCCTTCATTTAGGGATCACTTAAAAAATGTATTAATTCCAAGATGTGTTTCTTTTTCGCATCGGACAATTTAAAATACTTTTCCAACGCATTGCATAGTTCGGTGTCATTCTCAATCCGGGATTTCAGACAGAGATTTTTGTCTGTATGCTGATTCGTTTCCCCGGTCATCAGATAATCCAGACTGATGTTAAAGTAATCGGCTATTTTTTGCAATTTTTGAGAGTTCGGCGTACTTTTTTCCAGCTTGCTGACATACCCGCGGCCAAATCCGCAGTCTGACTCAAGCTTGTTCATGGTAACGCCGTTCTTCTCGCACAATTCCTTAATCCGGTCTTTCAGTGTCATTTACAATTTACTCCATTCTGGTTGTTGTTCACTCTCCAATAAAAGTAGTGGGATTACTTGCCGAAAGATTGATTTTTCGCGTTAAGGTTAGGCACATATCTATTATGGACAATACTGTGTCTATATATTTGAGTGTGAACAAAAACGTCTTCTGAAAAAATCGCAAAAATAAATATTGACATTCTGAAAACATCGCGTATAATGTAAGTATAATTCTGAAAAAATCGCAATGCAATAAGGACTTACATATTGCAATGTCTGAAAATCAATTCATAGTTTTTGCCTGACAACTTGAATTATGAGATATTTTCAGTCAGTAGTCAATAGTAAAATATGCATTCGTGTTTTTTCAGAATTATAGAAGGAGGAATTTACTATGAAACTGAAAAAAGTTTTAGCAGCAACACTCGCAGCAGCGATGGTAATGTCATCTGCATTGACAGTGTGTGCAACTGGTTCAGATGTTCCTGACCCAGGTACAAGCTCAAGTGAATCAAGCTCAAGTGATTCATCCAGCAGTGAAGTAACTTATGCGCAGTCAATGTCAAAGACAGCAGATGCACCTGTGAGTGTGGCTGGCGCGAGTATCAAGACCACGGTGGCTGGTGTATATGCTGCTGAGAAGGTGCAGGGTGTGGCAGTGACAACACCGCTTGCATCAGTGAAGGCTTCCCTTGGCCTCACAGGCAGTCAGACGCCGGCAATTATCATCTATGATACGGATGTGACAAAAAGTTTTCGCGCGATGGAGTGCGTCAACGCAGCGGCAGAGGCGTTTGGCGGTACAGTAGTAGCATCATTGAATATTGACCTTGGCGCAAGGGAGAATGGAAAATGGGTTACACTGTCAAGTGGAAGTGTTGGACTTGTTGCAGGGCTTCCTAAGGATGCAGATCCAAGTAAAGAGTACTGTGCGATCTGCGTGCAGCCGGGCGGAATTGTGACAATTCTTGAAGACCAGGATACAAACCCTGCTACAGTTACATTTGAAGTACAGGCTGGTCTTGGAACATATGCGATTGTTGCAAAATAGTCACATGCAGGAAGTAAAGCTGTGGTGCATGCATCATGCATATACCATAGCTTTCCTTTTCATGCTGTGCAGTTTTTGGGGATACAGTATTGGGAGCGTGTATGGACTTACGCTTCTTCCGGATGAGTTTGGATACTGGTCTTATGCAGCGGCAGCAGCAGGATATGACTGGTCGGATATTGTGTCTCTAAATTCGTATTATTCCTATGGCTACAGCGTGCTCTTGCTGCCATTTTTTATGCTGTTTCAGGATGGATTGACCGCATACCGGGCGGCAGTCACGATGAATTTTGTGATGCTGGCAGGGATCGGACTGATGCTGCAGTACCTGGCGGGGAAGTTGTTTTCTGGTCAATTTTCAGGTCGATTTTCAGATAGAAAGGAACCACTTCCGTATGCCTGTGCAACAGCAGCGGCATTGTATCCGCCGCTCTTGCTTTACGCAAAGACAACGATGGCAGAGACAACGCTTGCTTTTTTATTTGTGCTGCTATTGGTGCTGCTGTACCAATATCTGGAGCATGGAAAGTTCTCTTCGATATTTTTGATGCTTGTGGTGCTTGTCTATGCCCATTTTGTGCATATGCGCGCAGTGGCGCTGATTGTGGCAGGAGTGCTGGCCTTTTTGGTAGACAAGCTGTTTTTTAGGAACACTGAAAAAGGAACCAGACATAGCAGGAAAAAGCTGAACTATGTGGCGGCAGTGGCTGTGGCGATTGTTTTGTTTGCCGTGGGAATGGCTGTTAAAGATGTGATCCTGAATCAGGTTTTCGATGGAAATCTGGAGCATTTCCAGACGAATGATTATCGGGGACAGTTAAAAAAAATTCAATATATTATGACGCTGGAAGGGTTGAAAAATCTGATGATCAGCGTGGCGGGTAAATTATTGTATCTCGGGACAGCGACCTTCGGAACTGCTTTCTGGGGGATATGGCATGCGTGCAAGGTTGTTAGAAAAGGAAAAGAGCGAAAAAATAGGGCTTTTTGGCTTTTTGTCCTTTTGTCAGCGTCCGGGTCACTGATGCTAAGTGCAGTTTATACAGTGCGCCCTGGAAGGGTGGATGCGCTGACGTACGGCAGATACCATGAATATGTGTTTCCGATACTGGTCGCTGCGGGATTGTATGAGATGTGGCATGCCTGCAGACTATGGAGAGGAATGTTTCTAACAGCAGGCATGGAGCTGTGTATGCTGGTTCCGATTTTAAACAGTCTGCACACGTATCATCAGACAAGTCTGCATGTCTGTATGATATTTGGAATGAGCTATCTGTATGATGTGGGTGAACAGGAGCCGATCAGATTTTTCCTCATGGCGTATGGATTTGGTGTTCTCCTGACGATCGTGGTTACCGCGCTGATCGCTGCAGGTCATAAGATGGGTAACTGGAAGACAGTGCTGCTTTTGATTGCAGTCATGGAGCTTCTGCTGGCAATCAGGGCGTCCGCGGCAGTGACAGACACAGGTAGTATTGGAGTATATCGGGATTCTGTTGTTGCGGACAAGATCGTATCTCTTCAGGAGGATCTGTCTGACGGAGAAAATCAGGCAGCGAGGAAGGTATTGTATCTGAGCAGAGGGGATAACAGTAATATCGGCAGGATACAATTTCTGCTTCGGGATACCAGGATTACAGTTCTGGATCGAAGAGACAGCATCGATGATTATGATGAGGATGAGATGGGAATATGGGATCTGGTACTGACAGACTACAGGGATGACTATGGCAGAGAACAACTCAGCAAACGGTATGCATATGCCTTGTCAAGCGGACATTTCATTCTCTATTACAATTAAATTGATAGATTTGTCTGGTAATAGATAGAGGAGCTGGATTATGAAGAAAGTATTCGTTATGGCAGCCGCGATATGGATGCTGTTTGCGGCAATGTTTCTGCCAGTATATGCGGCGGAGACGGATTCAACGGTGATTGGAACCGCGATGAAGATCAATACGGACGTAGATGTATATCAGGAAGCATCTGAGACATCAGAGGTGACAGCAAAGCTGAAAGCTGGGACAGTGGTTTTGGTGACAGAGGACACCGGTGACGGATGGAGTATGATCTCTGTCAATGAGATTGCAGGTTATATTCAGACAGAGCATTTGGAAACACTTGGCAGTGATGAGATCAATCAGGAATTTGAACAGATCGGAAACAATTACCATATGCTCTTTAACGAGGTAGAGCAGTTGAAGAAGCAGAAGACACAGGCCAGAATATGGGGAACAGTTATCGCAGTGCTGGTTATTGGCATTGTTGCAGCTGGCATAATACCCGTAATCAAGAAAAACAGGGAAAATGAAAAGAAGAAAGCAGAAACAGTGCGGTGAGAGATCAGACTTTTATATCCTCTTTGTAGCAGGAATCTATAATCTTATATTGGTTGATATCTCTCTTGCAGGAATGCCGCTGAGAACATTGGTTTTACTTCTGGCAGATCTTGCTTGTATTGCTCTGTATGTATATAAAAGGGAGATGACGGTTCCGAACTGGAAAGAATGCCATATATATGAGAAGACGATGATGGTATTGCTGGCGGGTTCGACTGTATTCGTGGCAGCGCTTGCAATTTTCGGTTCGGATTATTTCTGGTTATCGGTGGACGCCATCGCATTACTGCTGGTGTATCCATGTGTTTATGGCAGAAAAAAATTTCCGCAGGATCTATTCTATGTATACAGTGTATGCAGCAGTGTGATTTGCATCCTGTTGCTTTTGTATGATCTGACAGATGGAAAAGGGGAAGCATTGGTTGCATTGCTGATTCAATACAATGCGGTGGCGCCATGGCTGGTGCTGTGTATCACAGTGAACGTGATCGCATACTGTTTTCAAGAGAGAGGGCGGGTATGGTACGGAGGAAACGTGGTTTTCGGTTCGTTTCTGCTGGCATTACACAAAAATATCCCCGCTATGGTTATTGTGGGACTGGTACCTTTGATGCTCCCTATATTCTGCAGGCCGTCAAAATCGTTGGCAAGACGGGCGGCACAGGCAGGGGCGATGTATGGATTTCTGGCTTGTAACATGTCGCTGATTACAGGATACATATCACTGATGAAGGAGATTGCCGTATACGATCTGGAGATTAGTGTGTATATGGAATTACTGTTGGCGGCTGTAGGAGTATGGTTTTTACAGTATTGGGACAGATATGCGCAGAATGCAGAGGAAAACAGCACTGTGCCAGAGATGAGAGAGTGGTGCAGGAAAGCTGTTGTAGCGTGTCTGGTCATTGGCCTGGGAGTCCTTGCGGCTGCAGGAATCTTTGCAGCAGATGATACCTCCGGGTTACAGAGGGCGGCGCAGGTTATCATAGATGACATTGGGGAGAGTTTGGAATTAAACTCAGATTTGTTTGAACAGATGGGACAACGGTTTGGCATGTTGGGTATCGTATTGGTCTGCTGTTGGCTCTATGTAGGTGTCACGTGGGTGTGCAGGATGAAAGCTGTGCGGATTAAGGCGCATAAGCTGTATCGTCTTATGATTGCAGTCTTTTTATTACAGGCTGTGTTCCTTCCACAGACTATGGCAACGCTTCCGATCTATACGATATTCTTCTTTCTCTCTATGGGAGCAGGAAAATCACAACAAAAGATAAAACTGAATCCAGAGGTTTGGCAGCAGCAGGCGATCCTGGAGGAAGAACAGCAGAACATTGTTCCGAAGACAGAAGAACAGCTGGAGAATATTGTTCCAGAGACAGAAGAACGGCTGGAGAATATTGTTCCGGAGACAGAAGGACAGCTGGAGAATATTGTTCCAAAAGAAGAGGAACGGCCACAAAAGGAGACTCAGAGAGATGGATTTGATGAGAAGGAATGCAATGAAACCGATGAAGAAACGACAGTACAATGTCGGACAGTACAACTGAAAGGGGAAAACGCAGATGAAGCTAATCATTCAGATTCCATGTTACAACGAGGCGGAGACGCTGGAAATCGCATTAAACGATCTTCCAAAAAAACTAGACGGCATCGATCAGATCGAATATCTGATCATCAATGATGGCAGCAAGGACAATACAGTTGAGGTAGCAAAAAAATGGGGTGTACACCATGTTGTGAACTTCACGCAGAATAAGGGTCTGGCCAAGGGCTTTATGGCAGGGCTGGACGGATGTCTGCGGCAGGGGGCAGATATCATTGTAAATACGGATGCTGACAATCAGTACTGCGCGGAGGATATACAGAAACTGATACAGCCAATCCTTGATGGCAAAGCTGATTATGTAGTAGGCGCCAGACCGATTGACGAGACAGAACATTTTTCATTCGTCAAGAAAAAACTGCAGCATCTGGGCAGCTGGGCTGTGCGCAGAGCTTCCAATACAAATATTCCGGATGCGCCTAGTGGGTTTCGTGCATTGAGCCGTGAAGCTGCGATGCGCATCAACGTAGTGAATGATTATACATATACTTTGGAAACGATCGTACAGGCAGGCCGGGAAAAACTTGCAATTACAAGCGTACCGATCCGCACAAACTCAGAACTGCGTCCCTCAAGGCTGTTTAAGAGCATATGGGGGTATGTGAAAAAATCGATGGTCACGATATTGAGGGCTTATATGATGTACAAGCCATTGAAATTTTTTACATTTCTGATGTTGCCGCCGGCAGCGGTGGGACTTGGATTTATTATCCGTTATTTTGTATATGTGGCAGCTGGCACTGCGAATGGACATGTCCAGTCATTGATTTTGGCATGTACGTTGTTGATTATGGGATTTGTGACCTTTATTACGGGGCTGCTCTCAGATGTTATAGCCGCTAACAGGAGGCTTCTGCAGGATACGCAGTATCATACGCGCAGGGCGGAGTATGACGCAATCTATGCACAGATCCAGCTTGAACAGGGACCAGTGAGAACATACCGTGTTGTGGGTGAAAAACCGCAGCAGTATGAGGATGAATATAATAGTTCTGCTATATAGCTGTGAGGCTTTATATAGATTTGTAGATGGTAACATTGCACCTTGACAATTGCATACTTTACGTTAGGAAAAAATATTGTATTGTACACTCCGAAAGGCTATAATGAAATTAGGAAGAAGATACTGGTTTTCAAAGAGGAGGTACTGCATGGACAGGCGTATAAATGTAAA
This sequence comes from Lachnospiraceae bacterium UBA7179, assembly GCA_002491195.1. Taxonomy (GTDB): domain Bacteria; phylum Bacillota; class Clostridia; order Lachnospirales; family Lachnospiraceae; genus COE1. The sequence continues at coordinate 3,134 of DKVL01000007.1, read as the reverse complement.
TATTGGCGCGCAGAGATTTGACAGGATCAGGGAAGAGCATTCGTTCTATATAGACAAGACAGGATTAATAAAAGAATGGTGGGAATCTGGTTCGGATGTTACATTGATTACACGTCCGAGAAGATTTGGAAAAACGCTCAACATGAGTATGATTGAATGCTTTTTTTCAAATGCATATGCTGGCAGATCTGATTTGTTTGAAGGGCTTTCTATATGGGAGGAGAAATCCCCCGATGGAGATTATCAATACAGGCAGCTTCAGGGAACATTTCCAGTGATATTTATGAGTTTTGCCAATATTAAGGCAACAAGTTATGAGACAATGGAATACAAAATATCAGAAGAGCTGACGAAACTGTACGCGAAGCATAGGTATCTTCTGGAGGGAGATCTGCTCAGTCCGCAGGAGAAGGAATACTATGAAACGATTCGGCCCGGAATGAGTGGTAAAATAGCCGCTGGAGCAGTTAATTTTATGACTGGTTTTCTGCAGCGTTATTATGGCAAAGATGTAATGATACTGTTGGATGAGTATGATACTCCGATGCAGGAAGCGTGGCTGTCAGGATATTGGGATCAGGCTGTCGAATTTTTCAGGGGATTGTTTAATTCCACATTCAAGACGAACAGCCATATATACCGGGGGCTTATTACAGGGATTACCAGAATATCAAAGGAGAGCATCTTCTCTGATCTGAATAACTTAAAAGTGGTGACTACAACTTCCGATAAATATGCATCTTATTTTGGCTTTTCGGAGGAGGAAGTTTTTGCGGCGCTTGACGCTATGGACTTAGGACATGAAAAACAGGGAGTAAAGAGATGGTATGACGGATTTACATTCGGAACGCACACAGATATTTACAATCCATGGTCAATTACTTCATTTATTGAAACAAATGGTATTTATGATACCTACTGGGCCGACACCAGCGGGAACGGTCTTGTCAATTCGCTGATACAAAAAGGAGATTCAGACATCAAGCAGACAATGGAGAATATCATACAGGGCGGCAGCTTCCAGACAATACTGGATGAACAGATCGTGTTCGGCCAGCTTGAATATGACACAGGAGCAGTCTGGAGCCTGCTGCTGGCTGCCGGATATCTGAAAGTAGTAAATGTGGAATATATGAAACCTGAAAGTACGCCAGATCCCGCAGCAGAAGGCGATATTCGATATACGCTTTCACTCACAAACTTTGAAGTGAGAAAAATGTTCAGAAAAATGATAAAAGGGTGGTTTGGAGGAACTGCAAGAACAGCCTACAACGACTTCATCAAAGCGCTGCTCCTGGATGACAGGAAAGCTATGAACCGCTACATGAACAAAGTAGCGCTCGCGACATTCAGCAGTTTTGATACAGGAAACAAACCCTCTGAATATACGGAACCAGAACGGTTTTATCACGGTTTTGTACTGGGACTTATGGTAGATCTCGCGGACAGGTATTCTATCACTTCCAACCGTGAAAGCGGATTTGGCAGATATGATGTGATGCTCGAACCGTTGAATGAAAAGGACGATGCCATTATTCTGGAATTTAAAGTACACGATCCGGATGATGAGAAGACGCTGGATGAGACAGTTCGGAATGCACTGGAACAGATTGAGGAAAAACAGTATAGCACATCACTCGAGGCAAAAGGAATTGCGCCTGGGCGGATACGGAAATACGGATTTGCATTTCGGGGGAAGGAATGTAAGATCGGTTAAAAATATAAGAACAGAATAAAAGGAACTCCCAATGTAAAGTATGCAATTGTCGAAAGACGCAGGATACTTTGCATTGGGAGTTTTTTGATGGAGAATACGAGGGAGAAAGTTGTTTTGATCGGGCCTGTCTATCCATATAAAGGCGGGATATCGCATTATACGGGTTTGATGTACAGGGCGCTCTGCAAAAGATATGATGTGACAATGGTGTCATATAGTTTTCAATATCCTAAATTTTTATATAAGAAAGAACAGCGGGATTATAGTAATGACAGTTTTAAGATTGATGAAACGAAGTATCTGATACATACTGCCAATCCGTTTAACTGGCTGCATTCGGCAAAAAAGATAAGTGCCATAAAGCCTAAGATGGTCATCATACAGTGGTGGCATCCTTATTTTGCGCCATGTTATTATGTGCTTTGCAAATGTTTAAAAAATACAAAAGTTCTGTTTGTGTGTCATAATGTATTTCCCCATGAGAGATTTCCAATGGACAGGGTACTGACAAAAGCTGTTCTAAGACAGGGAGACTGTTATATTGTGCAATCGAAAATGGATGCGGAAGATTTGCAGACAATTATTGATAATCCGATGTTTCGACAGACGGTACATCCAACATATAATGCGTTTAAGATTGAAGATATGACCGAAGAAGAGGCACGGAGCAGGCTTAAAATTCGAATGGACGAAAAAGTACTCCTGTTTTTTGGGTTTGTGAGGGAGTATAAAGGATTGAAATACTTGATTCAGGCAATGCCATCAATTATAGAACGTGTTACAGACATTAAATTATTGATCGTAGGTGATTTTTCAAGTGAGGACTCCAAAAGACAGTATGAAGATATGATTGAGCAGATAAAAGTGAAAGATCATATTGCAATTTATGATGGTTATATTCCTGATAGGGAAGTGGAAAAATTCTTTGCGGCAAGCGATTTGGTAGTATTGCCATATATCAGTGCTACACAAAGCGGCATTGCGCAGATTGCATATGGTTTTGAAAAGCCAGTGGTGGCTACAAATGTAGGAGGACTGCCAGATGTGGTGAATGATGGGAGAACAGGGTATCTTGTGAAAACAGAGAATGCTAATGCGATTGCCGATGCTGTGGTGGATTTTTTTGTAAATGCTAGATCTGAGATGCTTGTTTCGGGTGTAAAAAAAGAGGCAAATCGGTTTTCGTGGGAAAGAATGACAGAAATTATTGGAGAAATGCTTGCAGAAAGGAATACAGAAATGAGACAATTTTTAGACAGACAGACAGACAGACAGACAGACAGACAGACAGACAGACAGACAGACAGACAGATGGATGGACAGACAGACAGAGGGAGAGAGGGAGAGACAGACAGACAAACAGACAGAGGGAGAGAGGGAGAGAGGGAGAAAGGGAGAGAGGGAGAGAGGGAGAGAG
>DKVL01000063.1:134144-134837 GCA_002491195.1 Lachnospiraceae bacterium UBA7179 | reverse complement strand
ACACAAGATTTTTTACAGCCTCTCCCTTTCTGGCTTTCTCTTCTTATTTTTATCCCCTGTCGGAATCCCCAGCGCTGATGTCTGTGTACATGTCGAGCAGTCCGACAGTCTCTGTGGCTGGTCTGCCGTAACTGTTGCAGCATTTGTGCGACACGGATTTTTCACTTTCCGCCTTGTCGTCAAAAACCACACTCATTCGAACCGCCCCTAGCGCAAGCTCACTGTCCAGATGCCTTAATACTTCGTCTATCATTTTCGTGTCATGATCCATAACGCCACACCGCCCTTTTCATCACAGCTATTTGAAATCTAATTCGTCTGCATCAATACCATAGAATCCCAGGTTCGTTCCTGCCACTGTCAGCTCTTTATCACCCGGCATACCCTCACCTGCTTTTCATGTGTTAGGAGTTCCTTATTGTTATATTACACCCATATTATAGCAAACGGATCGATTTGTGTAAATCATTTTTCCAGCACTATTTTTTGCTAGCAACAAGGAGCTGTAGGAAAATGTGCAACACAAAAAGGTGCCTCACTGACACCCCTTGCCCCCTTATGATTTACTGCTATTCAATTCTACTCTTTGATCCTGTCAATTTCTGTAAGATTAACGCCTGCCGTATGAAGCAATGCTTTTAAAAATATATATTCCTCTTTAAGATCGGCATATGTTTCAGTAGCATTTTCTTT
>DKVL01000063.1:110070-133854 GCA_002491195.1 Lachnospiraceae bacterium UBA7179 | reverse complement strand
TTCAGTAGCATTTTCTTTTTTTGCCAAAATCATGCGCCTTTGTACTTTTGCAAAATCATCAAGTGCTCTTTGCGTTATCTCCAAACCACTCGGCATATATGATCACCTCCCAATTATCAAACACCTTGTTATATTGGTTTCAGTATAACATAATCGGGCAGCAAAGTCTATCTTTTTTGTATCATCCGTCACCCGCTTTTGTGTCTGTGATCACCAAATCCACTTTTTTTATTCCCTGTCAATTTCTATACACCTTTTCCACAGCAATTCTTATATTTCTTACCGCTCCCGCAAGGACATGGATCATTGCGTCCTATCTTTTTGCCCTGCCGGATATAAGATCCGTCTTCCAGGCTGTCCCACTGAACCCGTCCCATATCCTGGCGCTTCTCAGGGTAGAGCTCATAATAATGTCCGCACTTGTATTTTCGTTCCTTTTTCCCATACTCTGCCAAAATAGCATCCCGCAGAAATGCATTCCTGCTTTTGCTGCTTCTGATAATATCCCAGATACTTCTCATGCACTCATATGCCGCGGGATACTCCTCCTGCATAAGCTCTATCTCACCGCGCTGTTTTGGCCATGCTTCCAGCTGGCAGAGAATCGCATCATCCTCCACAAATTTCTCATACTCCTCATATTCGTCCTCCGAATAACCCGCATCATCCAGCAGTATGAATGCTTCTATCGTCAATTTCATCAGTTCGCTAAACCGCTCATCTTGCAGCAGGTCATACGCCTCAGTAACCTCCTTTGGCACTTCCTCAGCATAGACGTCCGGCCGTAACTCATTCATTTTCTCCGCGAGCGCATCAATCTCCCCGCCTTCATCCATCGCAGCCACTGTCTCGACGATCAGACACAAATGAAGCAGCAGCTCTTCATAATCATGGATCCTGCTGCCCACCTGATCCAAAAAAGCACTGCACGCATTCGCCATCTGCCCGATTGAAAACGGCTTGCACAGATAAAGCGTCAGCAGCCCGGTATATGTCTCCAACAGCTCTGGAATCCAGTTTTCCATCTTCTCAGGCGGTATAGAGGCTGTCAGACTTTCGAGCGCCTGTACTGCTTCGTCATACTTTCCCTGTGCATAGCAGCACAGGCTGTACAGATTCAGGAAATCAATTTCACGCCAGCCCTCATCATAGACTGCGCGAAACGCAGCGTATGCTTTTCGCGCATAACCTCTCAAATGATATGCTTTTGCCAGTTCACTCCGGTAATAAAGCTTATCCGGAAATCGCTTCACCAGTTTCTCATACGACTTGACGGCATTTCCTGGTTTTCCATCCAGGATACTGCATCTCGCATACAGATACAGAAAGCATTCTACATCTTTATAGTATTTCATTCCTTCTTTTGCCGTCCGTGCTGCTTTGCCATAATCCCGCTCTTGCATAAGCTGCCGGATCTGTTCCATCATACTCTCTGCAAATTTATCATCTGCAGGTACTTCGATCGAAATACTATTTTCAGGCTGCTTCTTTTCTTCTGTCAAGCGCTCATATGCCGCCCTGATCTCCTGAAACCGTTCCGGATCCTTTTCCGGGGAATATGTCCGAATCAGTCTGAAATACGCTCTTTTGATTGCTTTCTCGTCCGCATTTTCTTCAATCCCCAGTATCTCATAATCTTTTTTCATCTTTATGCCCCTGTGTAATATTGCAATTCATCACCAAGCTCCTCCGCCTGTGACTCATCCTCTTCCAAAATCGCCTTTTTCAGCTGGTACAACAGTTCATCCACTCTTTGATCTCCCTCATGCCCTTTCATCCACTTTTCTGCACGCCGGATAACTCCCCTGTAATCTCCTGCGAGTTCTGATGACTTCCAGTCACTGACATCGATCCGTTTTTCTTTTGTATTTAACATATCGATATCGATAGAGACCTCCTCACCTGTGCTGACAATTTCGCCTGTCACCTGCAGCATACCATTCTGATTGTATGAAAAAGAGACTTCGATCGCTTCCATTCCCGCTGGTTTCGAAGGAATCCCACTCAATGTAAACTCGCCAATACAATGGTTATACCGTACAGACGAAGATTCACCCTGATAAACCTCGATCACCGCCGATGTCTGTTCGTCCCATGAGGTATAATATTTCTGTTTCTTTGTCGTTGGTATCGTCTTGTTTCTTGGAATGATCACGCTCATGTAATCATCGTCATAACCGTGGATTGCGCGGATGCCCAGTGTGTACGGATTGACATCTGTCATCACGATCTCACTGCTCTCGTCAATCTGTCCTGAAATAATCGCTGCCTGAATCGCTGCACCCTGTGCCACTGCATAGTCCGGATCAACAGCCACCTCCGGTTTCTTTCCAAAATACGCCTCGATATCCCTGCGCACCAGCGGAACGCGCGTGGAACCGCCCACAAGCAGAATCTTGTCAAGCTGCTGTGCAGAAATGCCACTGTCCGAAAGTACCACATCAATCGGCTCATGCGTGCGTGTTACCAGATCCAGGATCAGTTCCTCGAACTTAGCGCGCGTGACAACCTCATCCATCGCGTATGGAATATCCTCTTTTGTTGCAAGCACAGGAATCTGTACCCTGTATTCCTCCTGTGTGCTCAGCGCAATCTTACAGCGAAGCGACTCATCGCGCACCCGCGCCATTGCATACGGGTCTCCCGTAAGGTCTATCCCATATTTGTCCTGAAACTGCCCTGTCAGATACTGCATCAGCCTCTGGTCAAAATCTTTTCCGCCTAATTGGTTGTCTCCGCTGCTTGCCTTCACTTCCAGCACGCCTTCAAACATCTCCAGGAGCGTCACATCAAATGTACCGCCTCCCAGATCGTATACCAGCACATAGCTCTCCTCATCCATGTGTTCAAGTCCATAACTCAACGCCGCTGCCGTCGGTTCGTTGATAATACGGTCCACCATAAATCCCGCCGCCCTGCCGGCTTCCATTGTCTCCTGCCGCTGCCGTTCATCAAAGTATGCCGGCACAGAGATCACTGCCCTGCTGATATCCATATCAAGATAGCTGCTTGCATAATTTCTGACATAGGACAAAATCATGGAGGAGATCTCAACTGGAGAATAATGCCGTTTTCCCATCTCGACTTCTTCTGAGACGCCAATTAACCGTTTCACTTCCCTGACTGTGCGTCCTGGTGCCAGAAGTAATTGTGCCTCAGCCCTCTCACCTACGATCACGTTGCCGGAATCATCAATCCCTACCACGGACGGCGTCACTTCCTTTCCGTCATAATTAAGCAGGAGAACCGGCTTTTTGTCCTGATAGACAGCCGCTTCCGTAGTTGACGTACCCAAATCAATTCCTATGATTGTATCCATATGTATCTCCTTTTTATTCTTTTCGATATGCCGCTACGCGCGCTTTCCTGATGACGGATCCCTGATAGAGCATTCCATGACTGTACACTTTCGCTACTGTTCCCTCTTGTTCCCTGGTCTCTGGTTCCAATGCCTGCAAAACCTCATGAATGCGGTAATCAACCAGTTCCCCCGTCAAACCGGTGCTTTCTATCACACAAAGCCTGCTCTCTGCTGCTATTTTCCCCTTAAGAATGACTTGCTGCTGTCTCCATGCTTCCAGCGCTGCCTCACTGCTTCCCTGGTTCTGTGCAGCGACCCACTGTTCAAACAATTCCGCCTGTTCCTGATATAATCCCAGCAATCCCAGCAGACTCTGTTCCCGCTCTTTTGCTTTTGCGTACTCCTGCTGTAAATCCTGATGCTTCTCGTTCTCGTCCTGTAACGTATCCAGAAAATCTTCCACTGTGCTGGAGAGCCCCCTGACTGCTTTCTGGTTCTTGTCCATCATATCATCCAGCCGCTGCGCCTGCCTGGTCTGCTGCTCAGCCAATTCCTGAGACTGCCGCCGAAGCGCTTCCGTCAGAACCTCCTCCACCATAGCCTTCATTTGCTGTGCCTTTTTGTTGCCAAATATCATTTGCTGTATCTCCTTAATCCATATTGCATCCTTCATTATATCAGACATTCCCTTCCACGGAATGCAAATCCATAGCTGCGTACTTTCTCCAGTGCAAAACCACGCGATACAAGCTCCGTCTCATATTCCGTTCCCTTATCTTCTCAAAGCTCTGTATTCCAATACTGACTGCCGGCCTGCTGTCCCTATCCGTTCATCTCCGATCTGTTTTTCCTTTCTTATTATATAGCAAAAATATATTTTACGCAATCAATTTTGATTGGACACTCTCTAAGTAACGCTCCTTCCTACTGGATAAACATATTCGAATACCCCATCAGGCTCTCATCAACTTCGCGCGCGCACTCACGCCCCTGCCGAATCGCCTTGACAACAAGCGACTGCCCGGTGTGCATATCGCCTGCGACGAAGATATTATCCGCACTGGTCTTGAACCTGCCCGGTTCTGTTTTTACGTTGGTGCGCGCGTCCAACTCCAACCCGAACGCATCCGTGACATATTTCTGGCTGCCGAGAAAACCCGCCGCAATCAGCACAAGCTGCGCGTCCAGCACCTGCTCGCTCCCCTCGACTTCCTTCATGTTCATCCTTCCGCTCTCCGGATCCTTTTCCCATGTGAGCTTCACAATCTTCACGCCGCAGAGATTGCCGTCCTTATCCTTGAGAAACTCCTTGACTGTTGACTCATAGATGCGCGGATCATGTCCGAATAAAGCGATCGCCTCTTCCTGACCGTAATCCGTCTTGCACACTTTCGGCCACTCCGGCCACGGGTTGTTCTCCGCCCTGGTGTCGGGTGCTTTGGGCATCATCTCAATCTGAGTGACTGACTTTGCACCGAGGCGGATTGCAGTTCCAACACAGTCATTTCCAGTGTCGCCGCCGCCGATGATCACCACATCTTTCCCTTTGGCAGACACATAAGCGTTATCCGCAAGACCGGAATCCAGAAGACTCTTGGTCACACCCTTTAAGAAATCCACCGCAAAACAAATCCCCTTTGCATCTCTTCCCGGCGCGTTGATATCTCTTGGATTAGATGCACCGCACGCAAATACAATCCGGTCAAAGCCTTCCACAAGCTTCCTGGACTTGACATCTCTGCCGATATCAGTGTTTGTGAAAAATTTGACACCTTCTTCCTCCATAATCTTGATCTTGCGGTCAATGATATGCTTCTCGAGCTTCATGTTCGGAATCCCGTACATCAGCAGACCGCCGAGGCGGTCACTTCGCTCAAAAACGGTGACATTATGTCCTCTCTTATTCAGCTGATCTGCCACAGCAAGACCGGAAGGTCCGCTTCCAACCACAGCGACTGTTTTGTTGGTGCGCACCTTGGGAGGCTTTGCATCTGCGAGCCCTGTCTTATATGCATTCTCGATGATCGCGTACTCATTTTCCTTCGTCGCCACTGCGTCACCGTTCAGACCGCAGGTACATGCATTCTCGCAGAGTGCAGGACACACCCTGGAAGTGAACTCCGGAAAGTTATTCGTCTTTTTCAGTCTGTTGTAAGCGCGTTCCCAGTTGCCTGTATACACCAGGTCATTCCACTCTGGCACGAGATTGTGCAGCGGACAGCCGGAGGTCATTCCTGCAATCGTCATCCCAGACTGACAGAACGGCACACCGCACTCCATACATCTGGCGCCCTGCTTTTGCTGCTCCTCCATAGGAAGATGCTCATGGAATTCATTAAAGTGCTTGACCCGCTCCTCTGGCGCTTCCGCCATAGAAGTTTTTCTCTCATAATCTAAAAATCCTGTTGGTTTTCCCATCTTCTATAACCTTATTCCTTTCTATCCCTTATAAAACCGATACCCTTACGAGACCTATTGCTTCTCTGCGAAGAACGCTGCCCTTGCGTTCTTCCTGTACAAAGTTTTAGAATTTCTTAGGCGGTGTCTTTTGCCGCCTTAGAAATTCTCTTCGTACTATTTATGTGTATTAGCATAGAAAGCCTCAATCTGCGCCTGCTCTGTGCTGAGTCCTTTTTCTTCCATCTGTACAATGGTCTTAAGCATTCTCTCGTAATCGTATGGTATGATCTTCTTGAATTTCGGCAGATACTCCCCAAAGTGATCCAGAATTTTCTTGCCTTTCTCAGAATTCGTATAAGTAACATGCTCCTGAATCATCTCTTTAAGCTCGATCACATCGTATTTATTGGTAACCTCACTCATGGAGATCATTTCCTTGTTGACTCTCATATACAGGTCATTTTCCTCATCGAGAACATATGCGATGCCTCCGCTCATACCTGCTGCAAAGTTCTTGCCTGTACCGCCGAGCACGACGACGCGTCCTCCTGTCATGTACTCGCACCCGTGGTCACCCACGCCCTCGACAACGGCCAGCGCACCTGAATTTCTAACACAGAAACGCTCACCTGCGACACCGCCTATAAATGCCTTGCCGCTCGTAGCGCCGTACAGTGCCACATTTCCGATGATAATGTTCTCATCCTGTTTAAAACTGCTTCCTTTCGGCGGATATACGATCAGTTTTCCTCCGGATAAGCCCTTTCCGAAGTAATCGTTTGAATCACCGACCAGCTCCAGCGTGAGACCGTTTGGTATGAAAGCTCCGAAACTCTGTCCGCCGGCGCCGTTGCAGAGCACGCGGAAGGTATCTTCCTCCAGGGTGTTATAATATCGTTTCGTGATCTCTGAGCCAAATATAGTACCAAACGACCGGTCCGTGTTGGTGACATCCACCTCGATACTTTTCTTCTTACCAGCTTCCAGCGCACCGCCAAGCTGCTTTAACAACACTTTTTCATCCAGTGTCTTTTCCAGTTCAAAGTCATACACCTGCTTCGGGTCAAATACAGCCTTCTCTTTCCGATATGGGTTATTCAAGATCAGACTTAAGTCAAGCTTCACTGTCCCTTTCGGAAGTTCGTCTTTCATTTTTAGCAGGTCTGTGCGTCCAACCAGATCATCAACTGTCCGGACACCAAGCTTTGCCATGTACTCGCGAAGCTCCTGTGCGATAAACCGCATGAAGTTGATCACATACTCCGGTTTGCCCCTGAAACGCTTTCTAAGCTCCGGATTCTGCGTCGCCACGCCTACTGGACACGTGTCAAGATTGCATACGCGCATCATCACACAGCCCATCGTCACGAGCGGCGCTGTCGCAAAGCCAAACTCCTCCGCGCCGAGGATTGCCGCAATGGCAACGTCGCGCCCTGTCATCAACTTGCCGTCCGTCTCGATGCGGACTTTAGTTCTCAAACCATTCTGAATCAATGTCTGGTGTGTCTCCGCAAGTCCAAGCTCCCATGGAAGTCCAGCGTTGTGAATGGAACTCTTCGGCGCTGCGCCCGTACCGCCGTCATAGCCAGATATCAATACCACCTGTGCGCCCGCTTTCGCAACGCCTGCTGCAACTGTGCCAACACCTGCCTCTGAGACAAGCTTGACACTGATGCGCGCATCCTTATTTGAATTTTTCAGGTCATAGATCAACTGTGCCAAATCTTCTATGGAATAAATATCATGGTGAGGCGGAGGGGAGATCAAACCGACACCAGGTGTAGAGTGTCTTGTCTTTGCAATCCATGGATAAACTTTTCCCGCAGGCAGGTGTCCGCCCTCACCGGGCTTTGCCCCCTGTGCCATCTTGATCTGAATCTCCTGTGCGCTCACCAGATATTTGCTGGTGACGCCGAAACGTCCGCTTGCGACCTGCTTGATCGCCGAACAGCGGTTGAGTCCGTCCGGGCCGATCACCATACGCTCCAAATCCTCGCCGCCCTCGCCGGAATTTGACTTTCCATGAAGTTTGTTCATCGCGATCGCAAGCGTTTCGTGTGCCTCCTTTGAGATCGAACCATAGGACATCGCGCCAGTCTTAAAGCGGGTGACAATGCTGTCCACGCTCTCGACCTCGTCGATCGGAATACTCTTTTTCGGATAATTAAAATCCATCAGTCCCCTGATGTTGCGGACGCTGTTCTCATCATTGATCATATCAGAGTACTGCTTAAACATCTCGTAGTCGCCCCTCTGGGTAGACTGCTGCAGCATATGGATCGTAGCCGGGTTGTATAGGTGCTCCTCCGCGCCGCCCCTTGACTTGTGCTGTCCTGGACTGTCAAGTGTCAGGTCCGTCGCAAGACCAAGCGGATCAAATGCAAGGGAATGCAAGTCGTCCACTTCCTTTGCGATATCCTGAAGCGTGATACCCCCCACCCTGCAGACTGTGTTTGTAAAATACTTATTGATCACATCAGCATCAATACCGATCGCCTCAAAAATCTGGGAGCCCTGATACGACTGAATTGTTGAGATCCCCATCTTTGACGCAATCTTGACGATGCCATGTAGAATCGCATCATTATAATCATCCACTGCAGCATGATAATCTTTATCCAGCATACCGTTGTCGATCAGCTCCTTGATGGATTCCTGCGCCAGATAAGGATTCACCGCGCAGGCGCCATAACCGATCAGTGCAGCGAAATCATGCACTTCCCTCGGCTCTGCGGACTCAATAATCAGCGCGACGCTTGTTCTCTTCTTTGTGCGGATCAAATGCTTCTGCATCGCGGAAACTGCGAGCAGCGACGGGATTGCCACATGGTTCTCATCAACGCCGCGGTCCGAGAGAATAATGATATTAACGCCTTCACGGTAAGCACGGTCAGCTTCCACATACAGGCGGTCGATCGCGCGTTCAAGGCTGGTATTCTTGTAGTAAATGATCGGAATGACTTCAACTTGAAAGCCCTCGCGTTTCATATTCTTGATCTTTAACAGATCTGTAATCGTAAGGATCGGATTATTTACTTTTAATACATTACAGTTCTTTTCCGTATCCTGTAAAAGATTTCCGTCCTTTCCGATATATACTGTCGTCGATGTGACAACCTCCTCGCGGATTGCGTCAATCGGCGGGTTTGTGACCTGTGCAAACTGCTGTTTGAAATAGTGGGACAACTGATGGTGCGTCTTGGACAGCACGGGAATCGGAGTATCAACTCCCATTGCACCGATACTTTCACCGCCATTCTTCGCCATCGGCAGGATACTTGTCTGAAGCTCATCATACGTGTAACCAAATGCCTTCTGCATGCGCTGCCGCTCCTCATTGGAAAACTCTGGCACACGCACATTTGGTATCTTCAATTCCTTCAAGGTAACGAGATTCGAGTCGAGCCACTCCCCATAAGGATGACTCTTCGCATACTTTTCCTTCAGCGTGTCATCATCGATCACCTCGCCCTTTACCGTGTCCACCAGAAGCATTTTTCCAGGGCGAAGTCTGTCTTTTTTCACGATCCTGGATGCATCGATCGGGAGCACACCAACCTCTGACGAAAGAATCAGCTGATCATCAGACGTAATATAATAACGTGATGGTCTCAGTCCGTTTCTGTCGAGAACAGCCCCCATAATATCACCGTCCGAGAAGAGAATGGACGCCGGTCCGTCCCACGGCTCCATCATCGTTGCATAATACTGGTAAAAATCCTTCTTGGACTGTGACATCGTCTTGTTGTTCGCCCATGGCTCCGGTATCGTGATCATGACTGCAAGCGGAAGTTCCATGCCGCTCATCACCAGAAATTCCAGCGTATTGTCGAGCATCGCGGAGTCAGAGCCCTGTGCATTGACAACTGGCAGCACCTTGTGAAATTCATGGCTAAGAAACTCGGATTCCATATTTTCCTCGCGGGCAATCATCTTGTCAACGTTGCCGCGGATCGTGTTGATCTCACCGTTATGTACGATAAAACGGTTCGGATGCGCCCGCTCCCAGCTTGGATTCGTGTTTGTTGAAAAACGGGAGTGCACGATCGCGATCGCTGATCGATAATCCGCACTCTGCAGATCCCGGAAAAAAGTTCTAAGCTGTTTTACAAGAAACATTCCTTTATACACGATCGTTCTGCTGCTGAGAGACACCACATAAGTATTGTCTGAACTCTGCTCAAACACACGCCTGGCAATGTAGAGTTTTCTGTCAAAAGCAAGCCCTTTTTCCACATTTGCCGGCTTCCTCACAAAAGCCTGCATGATATAGGGCATACACTCCACAGCCTTATGTCCGAGAACTGTCGGTACACATGGCACTTCACGCCACCCGAGAAATTCCAGTCCTTCCTTCTCGACGATGATCTCAAACATTTTCTTTGCCTGGTTTCTCTTGAGCTCATCCTGTGGGAAAAAGAACATACCCACACCATACTCCCGCTCACCGCCAAGTTCGATTCCGAGCGGCTTTGTGACCTTGACAAAAAAGTCATGACAGATCTGAACTAAGATACCAACACCGTCACCCGTCTTTCCCTCTGCGTCCTTGCCAGCCCTGTGTTCCAGATTCTCGACAATCTTTAAGGCATTCTCGACGGTCTCACGCGTCTTTGTGCCTTTGATGTTAACAACTGCACCAATTCCGCAGTTATCGTGTTCAAACTCTGCTCTGTGAAGCGGTGCTTTGGGGACATTCATTTTTGCATCAAACATCTCATTCTCTCCTTATCCTTATTTCAAGTTTTTGTTCTAGTACTCCATCCAGACAGAAATTAGAGTTGCGGGCCAGATAGAGTACTATATTTACTTGTTATCGCTGTTGAATAATTGTCAGATTATCAGTCAATTTGTGTGTTCCACGCACTCCTTTCTGACAAAAAAGCAACCAAAAAACAGCTGTTAACCGCCTTTGGTTGCTCTAAAAATTCAATATGATCCTGTGCTTTTCACATTATATGAAATTTTTCCTGATTTGTAAAGTCTTATTCGCTAAATTTTTAAAAAAAGTTTTGATATAGTGCATTGATGTGTGCGCTTTGGTGCACTTGTGGTCAGACTGTTTCCCCATGGCTGACCAGCTTAAAACCATTTTTACCCGCTGATTTCACCTGGTAGAGCACCTGATCCGCCTCCACAAAGAGGACTGCCAAAGGAAGCGTATGCTCTGCGTAGACTGCCCCCAGGCTGATGGAAAGATGATGGAGCCGACCCTGATAGTTCATATCTGTGTCCATGCCATTCACCAGCGTCTCAAAAATCTTCTGTCCATCTGCCTGATCCACCGCAAACATACAAACCACAAACTCATCACCGCCATACCGCGCCACAACCGTATTCTCTCCCGACATCCTGTCCAGTCTGCCTGCAAGAAGCTTTAACGCCTCATCACCGCCCGCGTGCCCCAGGGAATCATTCACGGACTTAAAGTTGTCAAGGTCGAGAACCGCAAAGATAACAGACGCATTTTCCCCATATTTTTCCGAAAGCTCATGGACACGCTTCTCGTAGCCTGTTCTGTTGTAGATACTGGTCAGTGCGTCCCGGTCTGCCTCGTTCTGAATCCGCTGCTTTTCCTCCACCACTTCCTGCACATTCATGATCTTTCCGATGAGGTGGCTCGGCTGCCCGTTCTCTCCCGCTATCCGGTAGGCGATCATCCGATACCATTGCTTTTCGCCTGTACAGTCTTCCAGCTCAAAGGCATCTGTTGTCGTCGCATCATTTTCCTTTGCCAGATTGCAGTTCTCGATCAATTTGTTCAGTGCCGGCTGGTCATACGCATAATCCGTCAGCCTGATATCCCGCTCAAAATGAAACTTCTCCTCAAACTTCTCCTCGAAATGGACAACGCCCTCTTTCAGATCATACTCAAATACGTACTCGTCTGTCAGGTGTGACAGAATCGCATACCGCTTGTTGTCAAGTTCCCGCTTCTTGCGGCTTTTTTCCTTTTCACGCCATACGATCCACAGTGCGCTGACGATCAGCAGCAGGATCAGCAGTCCCACCAGAATCGCAGTGAGTGGATTCTCCCTGATAAACCGCGCAAGCGTTACCGGTTTCGCCTCTGGATCCATATTCTGCAGCAGCATCATCTGAATCGTGTCCTCCGACAGGCTGTAGATACATTTATTGCAGATCGCGATCAGTCTGCTGTCCACATCATTCGCATACGCAAACCCAAGCTTCGTCTTCTCTGTCAGCGGCACCACGACAATATTCTGGCACTCCTGATCCCGTATATAATACTCTGCACTGTAATAATTGGTTATGGCATATTCTGCATCATGCGCATCAATACATTTCACAGCCTCGGAAATTGACGGCACATCCACTGTCTGGAACTGACTGACTGGCTCTATAGCGCTATTCTCTCCTAATACAACTGCCTGTCTACTGCCTTCCAGTTGATTCATCTCAACATTCTCATTCCGCAGCAATACATTGATATATTCTATATATTCTCTTGAAAACTTAACTCTGTTCTCGTATTGAGGACTGGTTTTCACACCTGCTGCCATGTCCAGCGTCCCTGATTCCAGAGCCTGCACCAGTTCCTCCTCACTGTCATAAGGAATGTACTCTAATTCCAGATTAGTATTATCCTCGATCATCTGACACAGCATCGCACACAGACCTTCAAAACTACGGTTCAGCAGCTCATCCTCCTCCTCGTACTGAAAAGGAGCGTGTCCTCTAAGATACCCTACGCGCAGATTCTGCTTACTGTCTATATACTCATTCTCTGTGGGAGACAGCATAATATCATAATCTGTCTTGAAAAAATTGTCTGTCTGACTACTCTCGGTCTCACTCTTTGTGCTTTCCTCAATGGACAGCGCAAGTGTCTCACTTCTGTCCAACAGCACAGCATTGTCTGACCGCGCCCCTTCCCAGCGCCTGTTCCACTCCTGCATGATCTGGTCGAAAGACTCACTTCCCTGTCCTGCCGCCCTGATAATACGCCGGATCTCCTCCGCGTCCGTCGGGTCAATCGACTTGACCATATTCAGGTAAACTGAGTAGTTTCCGCCGTTATATGGCTCATTTCTCACCGGAACGACATTTTCCATGTCGCCATATGTATCCGGATAAGGATCCGTCTTGACGATCGAGATCAATTCCCTGTTCAGGGCGTAACCGGACTCATCGAGCATATATTCGACAAAGGCCTTTGCCGCGTCAACGTTCTCACTGTCCCTCTTCACTGCGTAATTATAATCTGTGTTGAGCGTCACATACTGCTTTCCATTGATCTCATTCGGAAACGGCATAAAACCGATCGAATCACCATTCGCTCCAGATGCTTTGATCTGTGCCAGCGCCCAGGATCCCATAGTAATACATCCGCAACGCCCTTCATTCAGATCCCTGCAGGTCGTCTCCCAGCTGACGTTGTTCTCAATCCCCTCCGTATATCCGTATGCTTCCAGATCATAGATCATCTGATATACGGTGTAATATGTACCTCCCTCTGTAAATGGATCTTTTTCATAGACAAACTTATTCCCCTTATAATCAGGATCGCCTGTCATCTCCGCATAGGGAAAATCAATCCAGTTTCGAAGTGTCCAGTCAAGAGAACTATTGAAGCAAACAGGCGTTGCATCCGTCCGTTCCCTGATCATGGACATATCTTCGAAAAATTCATCGATGCTTGTCGGCGGAGTACTGATTCCCGCCTTGTAAAATACGTCCTTATTATATATGATCCCCATAAGATAAGCGCTTGACGGAATCGTGTAGACAATATTTCCCGATGAAAACCCACTGTCAATATAATTGTACTTTGCCGCCATCCGATAATAGTTGCCAAGCGGCGCAAAACAGTTGGGAATCTCCTTGTTGTCCATAAATCCCGGCACAAACAGCACATCTCCGTAATCCCCGTTTGTGATCCGGTCAACCATCGTATTTTCATAGTCATCGACACACTCATAGATTACTTCCACATCCGGATATTTCTGCTCAAAACCTTCAATGTACTGGCGGATTTCCTTTTCCTCAAGATTGAAAGTAACCTTCAACAAACCTGAGAGATCGCTCTCACTCTCTTCCTGCGCCTGTACCGCCAAAACGCCCCAGTGTCCTGCAATCATCGCGATCATTAGCATAATCGCGGTGATACGATTCCTTAATTTTCTACTCACCTGTCAGCCTCCATATTTTCCAAGGAACCGAGCTGTTCGTTCCTTTCGCATAACAATTCGCTCTCTTTTATGATATCTCATTTTGGAAAATCAGGCAATATTTTTGGCACAGTTTAGCCAATTTAACCTTTCTACCGCGTTTTTATGAAATCCAGCACAAGAAATGTTGTCATTTTGATCACAAGATAGTATACTAACAATATAGTCGAATTTTTATCATATTTAGAAGGAGCGATTGATATGCACGTATTTCAACCTATTCCAATCGAAACATTGGAGTTCAATCCATTTGAATCATTTGGAAAAGACTGGGCCCTTGTGTCAGCCGGTTCCAAACAGAAGGCGAACACTATGACTGTCAGCTGGGGCGGCATCGGTGTACTCTGGGGGAAAAATGTTGCCTTCATCTTTGTGCGTGACTCGAGATACACCAAAGAACTGATCGATGCCGGAGACTTTTTCTCGATCTCATTTATGGGCAAGGAGCACAGGGAAGCGCTCAACTACTGCGGTTCCCATTCCGGGCGCGACACAGACAAGGTCGCCGAGGCCGGTCTCACATGGAATTACAAGCACTCGATTCCATTCATCGACGAAGGTAATTTTGTCCTTCTATGCCAGAAACTGTCTGCGACGAAGCTTACAGAAGACGCTTTCATCTCACCGGAAATCGCCAAGTGGTACAAGGACGGCGATCTGCACACGATGTACATAGGAGAGATCATTGAACTGATGGCGAGATAGCGTAAAAACATTGAACGATTCCCCAAAGCAGCCCTGCCGACAGGGCTGCAAAAAAAACGAACCAGACCGGTGTGATCAGAAACGCGGTCCATGCGGTCAACCCGGATATCAGAAATATGAAAATATTGGCGGACATATGCATCAACACAGGCGCCGCAAAACAGCCGGCATACTCGTAACAGAGCGCTATGAGTACTCCCATCGCCGCGCCATACAGAAACTGCGGCAGATTCGCGTGAAATGCGCCAAACAGCAATGCGGAAAACACGACCGCCTTTGTCACACTGTAAAATTTTTTGATGCGGCTGTAGAGCACGCCGCGAAACACCATTTCTTCTACGATGGGAGAGATGATCCCGTACAGGACGATCCCAAGCCAGACCGGCACAGAGTACTGGATCGACTCTACCACCTCATATTTTTCAGAATCAAGTATCTGCGTTTTTGAACCACCCATCGCTGCCGACGCAAGTTCCACCAGTATGTTGAGCGCGAGTGAAGCGGTTATGCCAAGCAGGACGCACAGCACAAGTCCCACGGCCTTTCTCACTGTCCGGGCACCGGTCAGATCCGTTTTGACAAAACTGACAAACTGCCCTGGGATACTCTGATCAATATCAATCTCCCCGGTCGTGCTCGCCTCGACGAGGAAGACATTTAACAAAAAACCTGCCGCGGCCATACTCGCCACACCGTTGACGACCGCACTGAGCTGCTGGCTGTTATGTTCCACCCATTCCGCGATCCCCGCTATGGGCAGCGACGGAATGACGACTGCGAGCAGAAACATGATCACAGTCTTCACTACCATATACACGACAAACGGTTTTAGAATATATGCCAGTTTCTGTAAAAGTGTTGTTCGTTTGGGTATTATTTTAGCCATTTAAAACCTCCAATAATGCATTCACCGTGTCGACGATATAATCCGCTCCCGCCTGTTCAAGCTCTCCCTCCGGCGCATAGCCAAACGAAACACCAACCGAAGTAATCCCATGTTCCCTCGCTCCTTCGATGTCAAACCGACGGTCGCCCACCATCGCCACAGCCGCTTTCTTCTCAGCGGACGTCAGTTCCGAAGGGAGCATCTGGCGCAAGGCTTCCTCGACAACCTCCTCCTTTTTGCTACGCGTTCCGTCCATATTGCTTCCTACGATCACATCAAAATAGATTCTGATGTCAAAGTAGTCAAGGATCCGCTCCACAAACTGGGTCGGCTTGCTCGAGGCGATCGAGAGTTTTTTCCCACTTGCTTTCAGTGCCGCAAGCATTTCGGCAATCCCCGGATAGATCTCATTTTCATAGATTCCCCGATCGTTAAACCGCTCGCGGTACTTGGCGATCGCCGTCTCAATCTGCCCTTCATCCAGACCATAAAACTCCCGAAAGCTGTCCGCCAGCGGCGGTCCGATAAAAGGCTCCAGCTTATCGAGCGAGGGCTCCTCGATACCGAGCGCCCTCAGCGCATACTGCACCGAGCTCGTAATCCCAAGCTTTGGATCTGTCAATGTACCGTCCAGATCAAATAAAATATAGTTAAACATATATCTCCTCCTGCAAATAAAAAGAATACAGATACCGCTCCTTCACCCTTTTTCCAGTAATCTGTTCCAATGCCATCTGGTAATAATCAAGCTGTGTCCGGTAGCGCCTGACCAACTCTTCGCTACAGCTAACCCGATCTGTCTTGTAGTCCGCAAGCACAATCTCATCCTGTTCATAGAAAAACACATCGATGACGCCCTGGATCAATATCGTCTCTGTCGGCGGGAAGCTCGGCTTTAACTGGTCTGCACTGATTCCAAGCACAAAGGGCTGCTCCTTAAATAGCTCGTTATTCTGGTTGGCCGCGATCATCCGCTGTGACAGACTCGATTGAAAAAAGCATATCATTTTATTCATGCTGACACACGCAAGTTCCTCCCTGGTGACATTGCCCTCCGCGATCCACTGTTCCTGCTCGCTTTTCAACACTGCGTACAAACGTTTTTTTGTCTTCTCGTCTTCCGCGCTGTCCACACGAAGTTTGTCGGAAAAAGACAACAACTCCATAATCTTGTGCACTGCCGTGCCGTACTGCACTCCTGACTGCGCCCTTGTCAGGCGGTTCGCAGCCGGAGAAAACGCACCGATATCCACTTCTTCGTCCAAGCGATCTGACACGTCTGTCATATCGTCTGGCATCTCCATCGCAAAGCTTGGTATGTAGCTCTCCCCTGGCAGCACGATCAATTCCTGCGACTCCGCAAACGCCTCCTCGTAGGACGCCTTTTTCAGCTCGGACACGGTTGTCTTCACAGTGAGTCCCTCCAAGTCCTTATGCGGATATTCGAAGTGCAGCTTCTCATACAGTCTTGTTTTCAACGTTTCATTCTGCCCATCAGCAACATGATCTGCTGTCTTCTGATCGTCCACATCCTGACGCGCAGTATCCTGATTTGCAGTGTCATGACTCGAAGTATCGTGACTTGAAGTGTCATGACTCGAAGTATCATGACCTGAAGTGTCATGACCTGCCATTCTTGCAAGTTCATGCTCCAAAAGCATCGCCCTGCCCTGTTCCTGCACCTGCGTTTTCAGCTTCTCTGACAGGCTCTCTGCCTCGCGATATAGTTCTATTCCAATCGGAATATCCATATAAGGCAGTTGATGCCCTTCATAGTTGAAACCTCTCTCCTCCAGGATCTCCTGCATACATGGATGGCGGATCAGCGATGCCAGGATCAGATCCATATAGGAGACAGCCCCCATCATCACAGAATACGGCAGCTTTTCAGCCGGCTCCATCGTCAGGTATACATTGTTGGCAAGTTTCCTGTCAAAGTCACTGACAAAACCCGTGAGAATCAGCTTCTCCTTCGCTCTTGTGAGCGCCACATAGAGCACACGCAGATCCTCGCCGCGCGTGTCCTCCTTCATGCGCTGCGCCACCACATTCTTGCGCATCGTCCTGCGTTTCACGCGAAGCGCAGGGTCAATGTAATCCACACCGATGCCGAGCTCCACATCCATCAGAATACTCTGCCGCATATCCATCTGGTTAAACTGTTTGGACAGCCCGCAGACAAAGCAGACCGGAAATTCCAGTCCCTTGCTTTTGTGGATTGTCATAATGCGCACGACGTCTGCGTTCTCATCGAGGATATTCGCCTCCCCGAAGTCGACCTCCTGCTCCTGTATCGTCTCCAGATACCGGATAAAATGAAACAATCCATAAAAGCTGGTATTCTGGAACGCACCCGCCTTCTCGAGCAGCAGCTCAATGTTGGCGATCCGCTGGTCACCTCCTGGCATAGAACCCACATAGGCATCGTACGACGTGTCCGCGATCAACTGTTGTAAAAGCTCCTTGATCGGCGTATATGCCACCTTCTGGCGGTATTTCGCGATCGTCTCAAGAAACCGTTCCAGCTTTTTGCGGCTTATGCGGTCATCGCCAGACTCACCCAGGCGACAGATTGCATGATAGTACAACTTGATCTGCTCATAGAAAAACAATTTCGACTGCGCCTGTTCCTCGGGCAAATCCCTCACAAAACATTTGATATAAGTGATCTCTGTCTCCGTAAAATCAAAGTATGGCAGCTTTAACACTCCATAGAGCGGAACATCCTGTAGCGGATTGTCAAGCACGCGCAGGAAATTGACAATCCCCTGTATCTCCAGTGTCTCAAAATACCCTGCCCTGCTGGCGACGTGTACTGGAATCCCCCGCTCGGACAAAATCCTCCGGAAATCCTCGTCCCACCCTGCGGTTGCCCGGAAGAGGAGCACGATATCCGAGTACTTCGCAGGTCTGCTCTCCCCCGTCGCCGCGTCCGTAACCGGAAAGCTTCCCACCAGCTGTCTGATGCGCTCCGCCACCATCACGGCCTCGATCTCCTTTTCAGAATACTTCGGCGTCCCGCCCTGGTTTGCGTTGCCGCTGTCATAGTCCGGATCTGTTTGCTGTAAAAGAGAGTCCGGTGTGGCGATCAGAAGTTCTGTCCGGTAAATATCGTTCCCGCCCTTGTCCTCTGGCTCTGGATAGGAAGCGCCCACATACAACGCCGCTCTGTCGTCATACTCGACATTTCCGACCTTCGCCGTCATCAGCTGACTGCATATGAAATTCGTCGAATCCGTCACTTCCCTGCGGCTTCTGAAATTCATGCTCAAGTCAATCCTGACGTTTCGGGCATTGGCATCATTGATGACATATGTGTTATATTTTTCCATGAAGATCTCCGGTCTTGCCAGCCGGAATTTATAGATGCTCTGCTTGACATCGCCCACCATAAACCGATTGAAATGCCCCTTGTCCTCACCGGATATACACTTCAGCAGCAGCTCCTGCACCTCGTTGGAATCCTGATACTCGTCGATCATAATCTCCTCGAAATAATCCTGCAGCTCCAATGCCGTGTTAGATGGCACGATCGCTCCGTCCCCGTCTTTTTTCAGTAAGATCTGCAGTGCAAAATGCTCCATGTCAGAGAAGTCGATCACGTTTTTATCACGCTTGGACTGATCCAGCATTTTTTTGAAGGAAAGCGTGAGCGACACCAGCTCCTCCACTGCCTCCTGGCATGCTGCCATATCCTCCAGGGTATCCTCGACCGAAATCTGAAACAGGAACTTTTTGAGATCCGCAACAGCTTTCTTCACCTCGTCGCGGATCGCTTTTACCATCTCTTTCAGGACAGGATCAACGCCCTCTTCCTTCTTCGCGGACAGCCTGCCAAAAGAAGAGTATGTGAACAGATCATATAATTCTTCATAGCCTGACGCGCACTGGAGTTTCTCAATCAATTCGATGTCCGCCGTGAGATTCTCCGAATACTGGACCGGCCCGCCCGCACTGCCTGCAATCCCGAGCGCCTGGTACAGTCTGTCCCTGCACTCCTGCAGAACCGTGCGAATATAGACAAGAGCACACTGAAACCACTGTTTATCAGCAAGCTCACTGACCTCACGGATCCTGTAGTCCTCCAGCCGTTCAGTAAGCCACTGTTCCGGAAACGGATAACTCATGGAAAAGTGATATAACCTGAGAATCGCCTCCTCAATCTTCTTCTCGTTCGTCCCTGTGCTGTAACATTCGATAAAATGCAGGAAACGCTCCGTAGGCTCTGTGTGCGCATCTTCCAACAGCCTGCCCATCACATCTGTTTCCAGCATCTTCACCTCGCTCTCGTCCGCCACGCGAAAGGCCGGGTCAAGACCGATCTCATTAAAGTTATTGCGGATCACAAACAGGCAGAACGAGTCAATCGTAGTGATCAGCGCGTTGTGTATCAGGGATGCCTGCTTCTGCAGATGCTCGCTTTCCGGGTTCTCCTCTAATCTCTGGGATACCGCCTTGCTGATGCGCTCCCGCATCTGTGCCGCCGCCGCTGAGGTAAACGTCACGATCAGAAGCCGGTCAATATCAACAGGCCTGTTCTCATCCGTGATCATCTGGATAATGCGCTCCACCAAAACAGCAGTCTTGCCGCTCCCTGCCGCTGCGGATACGAGAATATTCGCATTTCTGGTGTCGATGACGCGCTGTTGGTCTGGTGTAAATTTCATCGCCATCACTGCCTGCCTCCTTTTTGCTCTGCACGCTCTTCGTCTTCTTCATCCTCTTCTGTTTCTTCCTCGCCAAGACTTCTGCGGATACACTCCATCGCGGACTCCTGATTCAGCTCTTCCAGATGCCTTATCAGCTTTGCGTTCAGCTTTTTGTCAAAACCGCACACACTCTTGTAATCGCAGTATGTGCATGCATTGGAATCTCTCTGTTCGTACGGATTTAACCCGATGTCGCCGTCCAGGATCGAAACGCCAAGCTCCTTGATCTTATGATTCACGTAGTCGGAAACCGTCTTGAAATCCTTGTCCGACAGCACGGACGATGCCTGCGTAAAGCTCCCGTCCTTCTTCCGCGCTACGGGAATGATCGTGGACTTTGTCTCAAAATCTTTGTCCAAAAGCTTTATCACTTCCTCGTCATCGCTGACCATCCCTGTCATCTTTAACTCATCCAGTATCGCCGCATTGATCTCGGAAAGATCCGGCTGCCCTTTATCCGTCTCGGTCATTGGATCACTGACGTGATAGTAAAGCATCGCCGCAGGAATGACACGTGTGTCATTTTTCTTGTCCTGTTCTTTCTTTTGCAGGACCTCCACTGCGGCATTCATATAGACAACCAGCTGCAGCTGCAGCCCATAATATAAGGCTGCAAGGTCAAATTTCCGGCTGCCTGATTTGTAATCGATGATCTTGACATACAACTTATCCTCTCTCCTGCAGGTGTCCACGCGGTCAATGCGCCCGATCAGCTGCATCCGCTCCTCCTCCGAAAGAGAGATGTTCACCGCGTCAAGATCGGATGTCACCTGAAAGGATAACTCGAAATTCTCCGGTGTGAACGCTCCTTTCCGGATCTGGTACTGCAGTGTCTGCACCGTTCTGTTTAAGATGCGGTGCATCCTCGTGATCATGTACTCATTCCTCTTACTGCTGTACAAGACCGTCTCGCCGTAGGATACCGCATACTCCTCCAGGCATTCCCCGACAATCCGCTCCCCCGCCTCCTTGGGAAAATCAAACCAGGTATACCCCTCCCTGACAATCCTGTCCGAAAAGCTCTCCAGCACAGCGTGAAATATATTTCCCATATCCACACTCTCGAAGCTGTACTTTCCGCGCTCCTCAAGACTCAGTCCATATTGCAAAAAATGCGCGTAAGCACAGGATGCAAACTTTTCCAGCCGGCTGATGCTATTCTTTAAGGTCTGCCCATATAAGAGCCGTGCCAGCTCCCGCGGAAGTTTGTTTGTATCCGCATTGGCAAGATACGAAAAAGCCGCCTTTTTCATCTGTTCCAGAACCGGTGCATAGCGCTCATTTCTGACATATGTGTCATAAAGTGTGAGGAACAGCCGCCTCTCCTCGCCAATCTCATCGGCTGCATACCGCCTCAGCAGCGTAACCAGATAGGCGAGCGCATCGGCCGGCGACTCGATCTGCTCCTCCATGGGACGCAGCTGCGGCTGACCAATCTCAATGTCCGGAAACAGTCTGGTGACAGTGTTGACCAGGTACGCCGGGCGAATGCTCTTCCCCTCACTGTCGACCTTTGCGTAAGATAAGTATAAAAACTCTGTCGGTTTTGTCATCATCAGATACAGATATAGTCTCTGGATATACATCTGCTGCCTCGGCGTCGGCGCAAGTTCATAGTCCGATTCCTGCAGAAACTCCCTGTCGATATCAGAGATAATGCCGCCAGTTCCGCCGCTCTTTGGTATGATGCCGTCATTCACGCCGATAAAAAACAGCGCCTTGATCTCGCACAGACGCGTTCTCTCGATGTCTCCGATCACCACTTTATCCACGTTCTGCGGGATTGTTCCCACCTTGATCTCCGCAAAACCAGCGTCGAGAATGTCCGCAAACTCCTTGATATCCAGCTCCTCCTCGCCCAAAAGACCACAGATCTGCTCCAGCAGCTCCATGACAAGCCTGTAAATCTGGGCGTATTCCTTTGCCTTCACGAGATCTCCCTGCTCAGTAAAATACTGCTCGTAATCTGCCAGTTTTTCTTCGATCGAGGCATTCACGATAAACCCGTACAACGCGCACACCAGCTCTTTCCCCGTCGCCTTTTTCCCGGCTTTTTGAATCATAAGGGGCTCAAGCATCGCAGCGACTTTCTCCCGGAGTGCGTCCAACTCCTCGAGCTTAGACGCTTCCTCCTCCTGTCTTTTCATGCGTCTGGTAAACTTGCTGTTCCATGCCTTTTTTCCACGGATTCCCATAGTCAGACAGTAGTTTTCCAGCTGGTCTGTCTCATCGGGCGTCACGCCCGCCATGCCGCAGCGCAGGAAATGAAATACAGACTCATACGAGTACTCCTGTATCACCACCAACAGCGCACTCCTGATAAACTCGATAAACGGATTCAGGACCAGCTTGTTCGTCTGATCCACAAAATAGGGAATCTCAAAGCGCTGAAACATTTCCCGCGCCAGGAACCCATACCGCTCCAGATCCCCCGTCACAACCGCAATATCCCGATAACAGTAGTTTTTCCCGCGCACAAGCCTGCGGATTTCCAGACATACCTGCCTGAGCTCCTCCTTCGGATTGGACGCCTCAAAGATCTGGATGCTCTCCTGCCTGCCCTGGTACACCTGATAGGGATAACGGAAAAGCTCCCGCTCGAGATGGGACAGTCCCGGATTATTTCTGTAACGATAGACCACATCGTCCGCTATGATTTCATCCGCCTTGCGCGTCACGCCCGCCTCTTTGCACAGTCTGTCCAGATCGTGTACCGTCTTCTTGCTCAGGTGAAACAGCTTCTGCTCCCCGTCCTGCACGTAGGCATCCTCACGCGCATCCATCGTCACCGTCACGATCACCTCCTGCGCCTGCACCATCAGCTCCTGTATGACACTGTACTGTATCGGCGTAAAACCTGTAAATCCATCAAAGACGATCACGCTGCCCTTCACAACCCGCGACCGTGGCAGCGCTTTGCGGAGCAGGTCAAGCGTCTCCTCCGTCGTGATGTAACGCTCGTTGATATAGTTCAAAAAGCTTTTATATAGTAAATGTAAATCCTTTAATTTATACGCAAGCGCATTTCTCCTTGAGGCAAACGCACACAGTTTTTCTACATCCTCTGTGCCAAGACCGTACTGCATGAACTCGGACAGGGCTGATTTTACCTCGCTGATATAGCCGGGCTTTCTGATATTGCGCTTCATGACGCTAAGATCGTCCTCGACGCTTGCCGCCACGCGCCGCAGCACCAGACTTTTCCCAGTATCGTCGAGCACCGGCTTGTCGTTGCCGCCCACCTCCTCAAAGATGCGGTGTGAAAGCCTGCCGAAACTGAGCACGTCAATATTCATAATCCCCTTGTTTGGGTGTCTCCTGACCATCTCAAGCTGTGTCTGCATCGTAAACTGGTCTGGCACGACGATCAGATAATTGACGTGGGGATTTGCCATCGCCTCGCTGATGATACGGTTGTAAAGCTGATAACTCTTACCAGAACCCGATGCGCCAATGTAAAATCTCAATCCCATATTCTGTCTCCTATATTGAATAAAATCCTTCGAAGAATGCCTGCTCTTGGCATTCTTCCGATGTGAAGCTTTAGAAATTCTTAGTCAGTGTTTTTTACTGGTTACTGTTCACTCCGTT
>DKVL01000063.1:0-109746 GCA_002491195.1 Lachnospiraceae bacterium UBA7179 | reverse complement strand
GCTAAGTCCTGTGTGAACAGTAACTTTTACTGACTTAGAATTTCTCTTCACATTAGTCTAGCATAATGATTGATAAAATGATAGAATAAAGTGAAATTATTTTAATTAAAGGAGATTATCACAATGAATGAAAATTATGAAAAGCGATGCGATGTCCCAAAAGAGTACACATGGGCTGTCGAGGATCTCTATACCAGCGATGCGGAATGGAAACAGGATCTGGAAAAAGTAAAAGGCATGATCCCGCGCATCGAAGCTTATCGCGGAAAACTCGGTGAAAAAGCGGACAACCTGCTTGATTTTCTGAAACTTCAGGACGAAATCACGATTCTGATCGACCGCTTTGCCAATTATTCCATGAGAAAGGCTGACGAGGACACGAAAAACACAACCTATCAGGGTTTCAAAGACCAGACAAACAGTGTGTATGTAACGATCTTCTCTGCACTATCCTTTGCAGAACCCGAAATCCTTGAGATTCCGGACGCTGTCCTGAAGGATTTTTATGAGAAACAGCCTGGGTTAAACCAGTACCGAAGATATCTGAATGATATTCTCCGGAAGAAAGCACACATTTTAAGCGACGCAGAAGAAAAGATCCTTGCCGCGGCAGGAGATCTCGCACAGTCCCCCGATGATATCTTCGGCCTGCTAAACAACGCGGACATGACCTATGAATCGGTGACAGATATCGAGGGCAACCGTCTCCCGGTAACGCATGCAAGCTTCATCCCACTGATGCAGAATTATGACAGAAATGTCAGAAAAGACGCCTTTGAATCCCTGTACAAAACCTATGCCGAGCATAAAAACACATCCGCTGCAATCCTGTCCGCACAGATGAAACAGCTAAACTTCTTCTCCAGGATGCGCAAGTACAACAGTCCCCTGGAAGCTGCGCTCGATG
Organism: Lachnospiraceae bacterium UBA7179; assembly: GCA_002491195.1. Lineage (GTDB taxonomy): Bacteria > Bacillota > Clostridia > Lachnospirales > Lachnospiraceae > COE1. The sequence continues at coordinate 108,839 of DKVL01000063.1, read as the reverse complement.
CCAACAACGTAGCTGTGCAAGTATATAACAACCTGATCGAGGCCGTCCACGAAAATATGGATTCCATGTATAAGTATGTGCGCCTCAGAAAAAAGCTGTTAAAAGTCGATGCACTCCATATGTATGACTTGTACGTGCCGATCGTGGCAAACGCAGAGCGTGACATCCCGTTCACAGAAGCCAGGCAAAACATCCGCGAGGCACTCTCTGTCCTCGGAGACGACTATGTGGCGCTTCTTGACGAGGGCTTTCACAATCGCTGGATCGACATCTATGAAAACGAAGGAAAACGCAGCGGCGCATACTCAAGCGGCTGCTATGTCCATCCTTATGTGCTCCTGAATTATAAAAACAATCTCGACAGTGAATTTACAACAGCTCACGAGATGGGACATGCGCTGCACTCCTACCTCTCGAACAAGAACCAGCCTGTTGTGGACGCGGAGTATGTCATCTTCGTGGCTGAGGTTGCCTCCACCTGCAATGAAGCACTCCTGATGCAGTATCTCTTAAAGAAAACAACGGATAAAAAAGAGCGGGCCTATCTGATCAACTATTTCCTGGAACAGTTCCGGACAACGCTTTACCGCCAGACAATGTTTGCGGAATTTGAATTAAAGATGAGCCAGTTGATTCAGAACGGCGAAAGTATTAATTCTGAATCTGCCTGCAGAATCTATCACGACCTGATCGACCTGTACTTTGGCAAAGATATCGTGCATGACGCAAAGATCGACCTGGAGTGGGCACGCATCCCACACTTTTACTACAATTTCTATGTGTACCAATATGCTACGGGATTTTCCGCTGCGATCGCACTCTCACAGAAAATATTAAATGAGGGCGCACCAGCCGTAAAAGCCTATAAGGAGAATTTCCTAAGCGCCGGCTGTTCCAAGGATCCTGTGTCAATCCTAAAAGACGCAGGCGTTGATATGTCGACAAAGAAACCAGTCGAGGACGCACTGAAACTGTTTGATCGTCTGATCGATGAACTGGCGGAATTAATGCGATAAGATAAAAGAGCCAATAACCACATTTTCATTCTGCGTGTTATTGGCTTTTTGTTTGAATATCCTACTCAATATGGAAACCGCACTGCCACCGTCGTCCCCTCGCCCTTGACGCTGTGCAGCTCAATCCGCGCCTTGTGGATCTGTGCAGCGTGCTTTACGATCGAAAGCCCCAGCCCAGTCCCGCCAACTTGCTTGGAATGACTCTTATCCACGCGGTAAAAGCGCTCAAAGATACGTTTCTGATGCTCCGGATCAATCCCGATTCCAGTATCTCTGACCAGCAGCAGAGCTGATGTCTCCTCGTTTTTTATGATGACATCCACCCTGCCGCCTCTGTGATTATATTTCATCGCGTTGTCACAAAGGTTGTAGACGATACTGTGCAGCAACTGCGGAATTCCTTTCATGACAGCAGATTCACCGGACAGTTCCAACGTGATGCCTGCCGCCTCCGCCTCGGATTCCAGATTCAAAATCACCGCTTTTGCCAGCCCGTACAGGTCAACTTCCTCCTGTTTCATATCCCTGGCGCCCTCGTCCAGATGCGAGAGACTGATAATATCCTCCACCAGCTGCACCATGCGCTGCGCCTCAGCGTAAATCTTTCCGGCAAACGGTATCATATCATCGCTCTGCACCATTCCGTTTTGCAGTAACTCCGCATAGCCGCTGATCGCATGAAGCGGCGTCTTTAATTCATGGGAGACATTCGCGGTAAATTCACGGCGCATCTGCTCCGCCCGTTCCTTCTCCGTCACATCGATCATCAAAACCGCCACACCGGACACCACCTTCTGCAGCTCCGAATCCGATTCCAAATCGGAAAAAACAGGACTTGCCTCCAACCGGTAGTTTCCACCTCCAAACGCCATCGTCCGCTCGGTCTGTTCACCGCCCAGAGCTTTCGAGAGAACCTCCTGCAGCTCCAAATCCCTGCTGACCGTCAATATATCCTTTCCGACGCAGTGATGATCCGCATTCAGCAGCTTTGCCGCGGACGGGTTGATGCTGATAATCTTTCCTGTCTGATTGAGCAGGATCATTCCTTCTTTCATATTCTCTACAATTGTATCCAATTCCCGCTGTTTTTTTTGTAATTCCGCCTCCTGCCACTTCAACTGTCTCTGCTGGCTGTCGATCCGCCGCAGAAGTGGTGAGAGCTCATCGTACTCCCTGTTGCTGAGCGGTTCATTCAGATTCAGTTCATTCAGCGGTTTCACGATCTGTCTCGCAAGCCGGACCGCGAGCAAAACCGACAACATAATGGCGGCAAGAAAGACAATGCAGATCGGCTGCGCCATGCCAAGCAGCAGCGTCAGTACTGTATTCTGTGCAACGGACAGTCGGATTACCGTACCGTCTTCGAGGCGCTGCGCACAGTATAATGAACGCTCCAACAGCGTCACGGAATACCGTCTGCTCTCCCCATATCCCTTCTCAAACGCATCCTGAATCTCCTCGCGTTCCAAATGGTTTTCCATCTGTGATGTATCAGAATGACTGTCATACAGGACTTCCCCACTTGCGTCAACCCATGTGATGCGAAAATTGCGCGTTTCCAGATGGTCCAGATAAACGCTTCCCTCATCGGACACGCCCTGCGCTGCAAGCATGGTCTGCATCCGCAGCTGATTTTGCTGGACATTGGAAAAATATCCATATAAGACACCCATAATCAACACAAGCGACGCGGCAAACACCGCAAACGCCACCAGACAAATGGAACGAAATATACGTTTTGTCATCTTTATCCCTCTAATCTATCACTCCAAAACTCTTCACACCGTCATCTTGTAACCGACACCGCGCACTGTCCTGAGATATTCGCCGCAGTCTCCAAGCTTGGTGCGCAGCGTGCCGATATGCACATCGACCGTCCTTGTCTCCCCGGCGTAATCCGTCTCCCAGATCTGTTCCAGGATCTGGTCACGCGTATAAACCCTGCCAGGATGATTCATAAACAGGGCAAGCATCTCATATTCCTTTAACGTGAGCACGATGTGTTCTCCTCCCGCAAAGACAGTGTGTTCCTCCATGTTTAACTCCAGATCCCCCATACGCAGAATCTTCGGCGCGTCCTGTCTCTGCACACGCCGGAGCACCGCCTTGATACGGGAAACCATCTCCATCATGCCAAACGGCTTTGCCAGATAGTCGTCCGCTCCCATGTCAAGCCCAGTCACCTTGTCAAACTCTGTCCCCTTTGCAGTCGCCATGATCACCGGAATCCTGGCAAACCCGGCCTGCGCGCGCAGCTTCTTTAAGATGCACAGCCCATCCTCCCCCGGGAGCATGATATCGAGTATGATCAACTCCGGCTCCCGCTGCCGCATCGCTTCCCAAAAAGAGGTACTGTCCCCAAAACCTGCCGCCTCAAACCCTGTTGCATTCAATGTATAGATCATCAGATCACGGATCGCACTGTCGTCTTCCACGCAAAAAATCATCCTGCTCCACTTCCTTTTTCTTTCTACAGTTCCTTATTGCCAGTGATGGAAAACAGTACCCAGTTTGCGATATTGACTGCATGGTCTCCGATGCGCTCCAGATACTTTGCGATCATCAGCAAGTCGATCGCATACTCGCTGTCGGCATCCGGCTTGCTGAAATAGACGACGATCATCCTCTTGATCTTATCAAAAAAACCGTCCACGACATCATCGTAATCGATGACTGCCTTTGCGGCGTCAGCGTCCTTTTTCACAAATGCATCAATACTGTCTGTCACCATCTTGCTCGCGGCAATAGCCATATTATGTATATCGTCCGTATCATCCGTGTTTTTAATATTTGCCATAGTCACAATCTCCGCAATATCCGCCGACTGCTTTCCGATGCGCTCCATATCTGTGATCATCTTAAGTGCGGACGAGATCACACGCAGGTCCGTCGCTACTGGCTGCTGCTGCAGTAACAGTTTGAGACACATCGATTCGATCTCCCGCTCCTTCTGGTCGATCCGGGCCGCAAGCTCGGGGACAGCCTCCGCCATATGCAGCTCCCCGTCCACAAGCGCCTTTGCCGAATCCGCAATCGCCTTCTCGCACAAAGCGCCCATCGTGATCAATTCCTTATTTAATCTGCTAAGCTGTTCGTCAAACCGCAATCTCATTTAACCAAACCTCCCTGTTATATAATCCTCTGTCCGCTTATCTTTCGGCATGGAAAACAGCTGCTCCGTATCGCCGCACTCCACCATCTCACCCAGCAGGAAAAACGCTGTCTTGTCGGAAATACGGACCGCCTGCTGCATATTATGCGTCACTATGACGATTGTATACTGCGTTTTCAGTTCCATCGCAAGCTCCTCCACCTTGGCAGTGGAAATCGGATCGAGCGCGCTGGTCGGCTCATCCATCAGAAGGACTTCCGGTTCTACTGCCAGCGCGCGCGCAATGCAGAGTCTCTGCTGCTGCCCGCCTGACATCTCAAGCGCAGACTTTTTCAACCGGTCCTTTACTTCCTCCCAGATCGCAGCGCCTCTTAGAGAACGCTCCACGATATCGTCAAGCTTTACCTTAGAGCGGATCCCATGCGTTCTCGGGCCGAAGGCAATATTGTCATAGATGCTCATCGGAAACGGATTGGGTTTCTGGAACACCATTCCCACGCGCTTGCGCAGCAGGCTGACATCCATTTTCCCATAAATATCATCCTGGTCCAGCCGGACACTGCCTGTGATCCGACAGTCCTCCACCAGGTCGTTCATCCGGTTCAGGCTTTTTAGAAGTGTCGATTTGCCACACCCCGAAGGTCCGATCAACGCCGTAATCTCATTTGCTGGTATGTGCAGATCAATCGACTTGAGGGCCTGAAAACTCCCGTAATACAAGTCCAGATTATCCACTGTAATTTTGTCCATCTTCTACCTCTTTTCCAATCTTTTTGCAATGCATCCGGATATTGCGTTGATCACGATCACGACAATCAACAGCACCACCGCAGTTGCATAGGTCTGGTCAATATAGAGCCCCTCTCCTGAGATTGCATACATATGCACCGACAGCGTGCGCGCCGAATCAAAAATACTTGTCGCGGTCTCCGCAACCGTTCCTGCAGTAAAGATCAGCGCAGCCGACTCCCCCACAATCCTTCCGATGCCCAGAATGACGCCAGATAAAATTCCCGGAACTGCGCTCGGAAGCACGATCCGGAATACAGTCCGCAGCTTTCCGGCTCCCAGCCCAAAACTTCCCTCGCGGTAACTGTCTGGAACTGTCCTGAGCGCCTCCTCCGTCGTCCGCATGATCAGCGGCAGAATCATGACGCTTAACGTCAGCGCGCCGGATAAAAGGGACAGCCCCAATCCGAGATATTTCACAAAAAACAATGCGCCGAACAGACCATACACGATCGAGGGAATTCCCGACAAAGTCTCCGCAGTCATGCCGACCAGGCGAACCAGTTTGTTACCTCGCTGTGCGTATTCCACCAGGTAGACCGCTGCCCCGACTCCCACCGAAACCGCAAACAACAATGACAGCAGTGTCATAAAGATCGTGTTGGCAAGCGCCGGCATCAGCGATACATTCTCCGACGTGTATTTTGCCGCAAACAGGGATGGTGTGAGATTGGGAACTCCTTTTACGAGGATATAGCAAATCACAAACAGCAGCGCTGCCATCGTGAAAATCATCGCAGCATGCACAATCAGAAAAAGAAAGAACGATAGTGGATCTTTGTTCCGTTTCGTACTCATTTTCGTCCTCCTTTTAACAGCGATAAGGACAGATTGATCATCAGGATAAACACAAAAAGCACGACCGCTGTGCCAATCAGCGCTTCCCGATGCAAGTCTGTGGAATAACCCATTTCCATCACAATGTTCGTGGTCAGTGTCCTGACGCCTGACGTGATCTTTTGGGGAATGACCGCCTGATTGCCTGCCACCATCATCACTGCCATCGTCTCGCCGACTGCGCGCCCCATCCCCAGGACAACACCTGCAAAGATACCGCTCTTTGCCGCGGGAACCACCGCAAAAAACACGCTCCGCTCGTGGGAAGCCCCCAGGGCAAGCGCCCCCTCGTAATAGCTCTGCGGCACCGCCTGTATGGAAGTTTCCGACACGCTGATGATCGTTGGCAGGATCATCAGTCCCAGCAGTAGGGATGCAGTCAGCACACTCATTCCCCGGCCGCCAAAGACATTCCGCACCAACGGCACCAGAACCACCAGCCCGAAAAAACCGTACACAACAGACGGGATTCCCGCCATCAGATTCACTGCGGATTTCATGATCTTATAGAGCCATCTCGGACAAAACCGCGCCATAAAGACTGCTGTCAGGATTCCGACCGGCACACCGATCGCCAGCGCGCCGGCCGTCACATAGACAGAACCGATAATCATAGGCAGAATGCCATAAATATTATTGGCAGGTTTCCACTGTTTCCCAAACAGGAACCGAAACAATCCAATCTCCGAGATTGCCGGCACACCGTTAGCAAACAAAAATCCACAGATCAGTATCACTGCCGCAATAGAAACGCAGGCTGACAGCAGGAAAACAATCCTCATCAGATCTTCCTTCAGTTTTATCATATGGACACCCCTTATTCTATCCTTATTTCACAACATCGCTCCACACGGTTGCCTCTCCGGTATAGATCTTCATAACCTGATCGCTTGTCAGGTTGTCAATGCTGCTGTCATTGTTGACAATCACGGCGATGCCATCCATTGCGATCACGGTCGCAGTCAGTCCTTTCTCAATCTCGGAATCTTTCAACTCGCGCGACGCCATACCGATATCACAGGTGCCATCAATTGCGTTGGACATTCCTGTAGAGGAATCGCTCTGCTGAATCTCGATCGATACTTCAGGATTTTTCACAAGATAAGCCTCCTTGAGCTTCTCCATCACCGGTGTGACAGAGCTGGAGCCTGATACCACGATCTTGCCGGATCCTACGCTGCCACTGTAGGCTTCCGCATCCGATACAGCAATATAACCGTTCTCCTCAATCACAGACTGGCCGTCAGCGCTCATAATAAAGTTGACAAAATCCTGCGCCGCATCGCTCAGACCATCTTTTGTCGCAATGTTAAAAGGACGCGCGATCTTATATGTATCGTTCTTGATATTCTCAACAGTCGCCTCTGCACCGTCAATTTTGACCGCCTTGACCGTATCATTCAGACTGCCTAATGAAATATATCCGATCGAGTATGGATCTCCTGCTACCGACTGCATCATCACCGCTGTCGAGTTGGTGACTGCCGCGAGGTCTGTCGTGTAATCCACTTTTTCTCCTGCGTCGTTTTTCTGCTCAATGCCAAACAGTTCGATAAAGGCGCCACGCGTTCCCGAACCGTCCTCGCGGGAATTGACGTTGATCTCTCTGGAAATGTCAAAATCCGCGTTTGCCGCCGTATCCGCCGCAGCGCTGTCCTGAGCAGCGCCTGCTTCTGTATTTGCATTTGCAGATGTATCTGTTGCAGCGCTGTTTTGTGCAGCGTTTGCATCCGCGCTCACTGCCGGACTATCGCCTGTGCTCTTCGCACAACCTGTCATCATGGACAGCGCCATCGCTCCTGTCAGACCAAATGTAACAATTTTTTTCGTCAATGTTTTCTTTTTCATAATATAAGATCTCCTTTTGTTTTTTGTTCCTCTTTGTTACAATTGTCATGATACGCCGCGAATATCAAATTCACTTTCGTGCTAATGTAAAATCTATGTAAAAAACCAAGTGCTGCGAACTGTTAACAGTCCGTTGCGCACTCGGTTTTTTACTTTGTTGCTATTTTCTATAAGACAATACCGACAGACTTGTCGTATGTCCATGTATATTTTCAAAGCCTCATAGGTTTCTGTGGATATCCAGTCATTCCAATAACAGGCAAAAATTATCACGCAAATGGATTTTTGCTTTCAAGCTGTATATTTTCTCACGGAATGCACATTCCTGGCTCGCGAACAATAACCCGCTCTCTACTGTAACCATTATCCAAATACAAAATAAAATCGCGATGCAACAACCTTTTACAGTTATTGCACAGCGATTTTTCCTCATTGTCATCGATACTATTTTATCACACAGCCTCGGTGTCCTCTTCCAAGTCTTCCTCCGGATCAATACTCTTCTCGTTGCTCCAGTTCAGCCGTCCGTATCTCTTGCAAAGGTCATGGATCTCCTTCGTCAGCTTGTCTGTCAGCTCTCCTCCCTTTAAGCGCCACTTCCAGTTCTCTCCTACTGTGGACGGCGTATTGATGCGGCAGGTATTGTCATATCCCAGATAATCCTGCATTGGAATGACACACAGCTTTGCGCGGCTGCGCATCGCCATACTGATCAGGGATTTATACAGCAGCCTCTTCGGCGTATACTGATCGCACAGATAATCCCTCGCCGTCTGCATGTCCTCCTTCGGGATACTGTCAAGCCAGCCCACGATCGTCTCATTGTCATGCGTTCCCGTATAGACGACGCTGTTCTCTATGTAATTATGCGGCAGATAATCATTGGCGCTTCCGGAGTCGCGCGTATCAAATGCAAACTCCAGTACCTTCATGCCTGGAAAACCGCTCTCCTGCACCAGCCTGCGCACCGAATCCGTCACAAAGCCCAGATCCTCTGCGATCACTTCCTTCCAGCCAAGCGCACGCTCCATATGACGGAACAGATCGATCCCCGGTCCTTTCTCCCAGTGACCGTTCACCGCTGTCTCCTCCCCGTAAGGGATAGAATAGTACTCGTCAAATCCCCGGAAATGGTCAATCCGCAGTACGTCGCACAGCCGGAAACTGTATTCCAGCCTTGAAATCCACCACTGATACCCCGTCTGTCTGTGATAATCCCAGCGGTACAGCGGATTTCCCCACATCTGTCCATCGGCGGAAAAACCGTCGGGCGGGCAGCCTGCTACAGCCACTGGCAGATTCTTCTCGTCAAGCTGGAACAGTTCCGGGTGCGCCCACACATCTGCGCTGTCCATTGACACATAGATCGGAATATCGCCGATCAGCCGAATCCCGTTTTGATTGGCATAATCTTTTAACTCTTTCCACTGTTTCTGGAACATATACTGTAAATACTGCTGGAACTCAATGTCAAAATACAGCTCTCTTCTGTAATAATCTAAGGCGTTTCCCCATCGGAAACGAATATCTTCCGCCCACTCTGTCCAGGGCACACCGCCAAACCGGTCTTTTACGGCCATGAACAATGCATAGTCCGACAACCACCACCGATTCTCCTCCACGAACTTAAGATACGCCGGATTGTGACTGACATCACTTCGCTCATATGCCTTGCGCAGCAATGGATAACGGCTCTCATACAGCTTTCCGTAATCGATCGTTCCCGCTTTTTCCCCAAAATCTGCCTCGTCACACTCTTCTTTGGTCAGCACACCTTCCTCGATCAGCGCTTCCAGGCTGATAAAATATGGATTGCCCGCATAGGTAGAAAAGGACTGATACGGTGAATCTCCATAACTGGTCGGTCCCAACGGCAGTATCTGCCAATAGCTCTGTCCTGCCTCCTTCAGCCAGTCCACAAACGCATACGCACTTTTGGAAAAACATCCAATACCGTATTTTGACGGCAGACTGGTAATCGGCAATAAAATTCCTGCTTCTCTTTCCATTACTACAATTCTCCTTTACATTATAGAATGTATTCCTATCATTTCTATCATATCTATTGTAACAATACTGCTTCAAAAATGCAATTGGAGAATCTGATTTTCACCTTGTTTTAATGATGCCCGTGCGACCCGGAATGTTCCTCTGCATGATGCTGTGACTCATTTTCTGTCGCACCAGAACCACTATGCCCCTGACAGACCCTGATCCTGTCCTGAATCTCCCCCATTGTCATACTGTGGCAGTCCTCCACGGTAATATTCGTATCATACTGCGACAATTCCAGAAAAGCCCTGTATTTTCCAAAGGACATCTCATGTTGGTGCGCCTCATCCATGCAGGCTGTATCACTGCTGTAAGTCAACGCTCCGATTGCCTGAAAGCTGTCACTTGCATTGATCTGTTCCAGCATTACATCGGAATGCCCGGAGACCACCGTCACTACCAGCTGCGAGTCCTGGTTCAGGAAACGGCTGTAATAGGCATCCTGCAACAATCGGTCAATCGCCTGCTGATACGAGATATTTTTCAATGAAACATGCTTTAAGATATCCTGCCCGTCCTCGTTGTAGCCTGTTGCAGACACAACTTTGTCAAAACAATTGACTGCAAGCTCGATGGAAGGATTCACATCAATACTGATGTAGGAAACCGGTCTGCGATACACAGCATAACCGCCTGTCCCGGCAAGCAAAAAGATACAGAGAACAGCCATGGCGTACCGCAGCGCTGTGTATGATTTCCGCCGAAAAATGCCGCTGCCCTGTTCTGTTTGCCGCGCCTCCAGATACCGGAGGGTATTTTGTTTCATCTCCTCTGTCGCCCGTATGTTTTCCATACCCTTCTGAATCCTGTTCTGCACACCGCTCATGACCATTCACCTCCCAACTGTTCCCGCAGGATATCTTTTGCCCTGGAAAGCCATGTATAGACCGTATTTTCCTTTTTTCCAAGAATCTTTGCGATCTCCACTGCCGTATACTCCTCGTAATAAAACAGATAGATCACATCCCGGTATTTTTCAGGAAGCTTCATAACAGCCTCCAAAACTTCATTCGACGAATCATCCAACACCGCACGCTCCTCTGACAGAACATCGAGCGAAACACATTTTCTGCGTGACAGGGCGCGCAGCCAGTCGGTGCAGGCGTTGATCGTCACACGTACAAACCATGCTTTCTCATGCTCGCTGCTCTCAAAAGAACCTTCATATAATAAATATTTCATATATACATTCTGAAATACATCCTCTGTGTCGTGCCTGTCCTTTAGATGTACGAAACAGATTCTCCGTACCATATCTGCATAGGCATCCATGACACGGTTCACATCCTCTGTGCTCTTCAAAAGATTCCCCCCTCATCCGCATGCAGCGCCGAATCGTCTCTCATGCAGAAAGGGCCGTCGGGAAATAGAAACATTCTCCGACGGCCCTTATGACTTTTCATCCTGCAATGACGCCAGTGCCGCTTAGTGATGATGGCATCCGTAGTATCCTGTCCCACTATAGTAACAGGTATCTGTGTGATGCACCGTGCCATCGCAGTCTGCACCAAGCAGACACACGCCATCCACATCACAGCTGCCATCCTCATAGCAGACTGGCGCGGGATTTGGCACCACTACCCTGTGCGCCCTTCCGTGATGTGCAGATGCCACACTCGACGAACTTCCTGCCACCACCATTGTCAAAGCCAACACTGCCGCTACTTTTGTTACACCTTTCCGCATATTGATTACCTCCGTTCAGAGAGTGCATACACGAAGATTTCTCCAGCAACTCCGCACATACACTCGAATTGATTTCCTGTTTCATATATAATACGTGCAAACATTGGCAATCCTTTCACTATTATTCATTTTTTTCATTTTTCTTCCAACAGCTTGTCCAACTCCACGTTCAGTCGCATTTTCAACTCCTCCAGTGCTGCCGCATCAGGCAGATATTCCTCCGCAAGCAGTTCATCCCCCAGCTGCCACACTGGTCCAGGCTTTGGCGTATCGCCTGCTCTTCTCGGGAAAATATGCCAGTGCATATGCAGGCCTCTCCCTGCGCCCAACAGCTCGTAATTCAGTTTATCCGGCTGAAATGCATTGTAAACAGCCTCCGCCACAACTGCCATCTCATGAAGGAACGCATCCCGGAATGACGGCTCCAACTCATGCAGCTCTGTCGCATGCTGCTTGCACAGAAACAGCGAATATCCCTTGATTCGCTGATGATCCCCGATGACTACATATCCTGTTTGCAGTTCCCTGACAAAATAGGGATTTTTCCCATTTTTGATCCAGTCAATCCTCTCACAAACCATACAATCACACATTACTTATGTACCTGCCTTTCCTGGTTTTGAGCATATATACGCTCTATATAAGAGCTTCAAAAATATCAATATGTCTCGCACTGGCTGCACGCTGTTTCCTATACTCCTCGGAATTAAAGCCTGTAACAACAATATCATTTTTATAGCTATGGCTGAATGTACAACATGAAATGAAGTCATCACCCATTCATTCGCTTCCAATTTTTCGTTCTGAATACTTTTCAGCAACGCATCTTCTTGAACTTTACTAATCCCCAGAGCTCCCGTAGTAATAATCGTATCCGATGCGCCTGTATCAAATTTCATCAATATCAAATCTTTATCATTTTTTTGCAGATCCATACGAACTCTATAGCTTCTGCTTGTCTTATTGTATCTAAATCGAATCAATGCTGCACACCTCCTCTTCTGGAATACCTCGAACCAATGTCGTATCCTGCCTGCTCCTGTTAATCTCGCTCAACTTTGCATTATTACCTTTATCTTTTGCATAGACCACCACATAAATAATATCCTCTTCAAGTTCAACCGGATTCTTAATAAACATAGTATCCACTCCGATATGCTCATCAATCCACTCCCAGAAATCAGCCCGGAAAGGTTCTTTAAAATAAATAATTCCATCTTTTTCGTAAGTTTCACTCATACAAGATTCCTGCCTTTCTTATTATAAATTCCATTATACCATTTTCTTTGCTGTAATGGAATTTATTTTTCCCATCATTCTATTTTCAAAACGATCTGTTATCATATCATCAAATCCTGTATAATAAACCCTAAGAATGGAGATCCGTTCAAAGCACTATCTTGCAAACAAATATAAAGTAATACTTTGCGTTACAATTCTCAAAGATTTTCTATGTTTTTAAAACATTTGATTATCTTATTACTTCATTTTTAAATAAATCCGTCAATTTTTCTATTGATTTTCTATTATTTATACTATATAATCTAATATGCTGTCGATTTTTATAAACTAAGTTTTAGCCAGGCAGCATTGCCATCTGTGCAAAGTATAAACAAATATTTATTATTGTATTGAACAAAAAGGAGGACTTCAAATGTCGTTATGGTTACAAGAAGAAATGAAAAAGTTAGACGAGCATCGGGAAAAATGCACCCCGAAATCCAGCCATACGATAATTACAGTGATCGTGTTTTTGATCATTGAGGCTGCTTTGCTGGTATACAATCAGCTCACGCCCGATTACAACGCGCTTCCGCTGTGTGGTATCGTCGGTTTTATGGGAATATTGATCATCGTGATCTTTGCCTCGAAATCAAAAACAACACCGAATAAGCCCAAGCTCCCAAACGCTGTAAAATGTATCGAGGGACTTCGCTTTTCTCCTATGGAGCTTCAACAGTTTGACGCGGAAATGATGGCTGCGCCGCTTGCGCTCATCCAGGACGAAAGCCATTCCAATACGCCGATCATCCTGACACAGCATTATATGGCGCGTTCCTTTTTCAATATGGGCGAGATTGATTACAATATTTTCCGGCTGTCCGACATCGCCATGACCTGCTATGCATCAAGCAGAAACGGCGCAACGATCAATCCATTCGATAAAATATATGATATCGATCTACTGAATAACCGAGGCGAAAAGATTGGCGGCGTTTCCATTAGCGGCAAAAAAAATTTTATGGACTTCAACGCTGCTCTGGAAAAATACGCTCCCAGTATCCAGCTCAATGTTCCGTTTAAAGATGTGAAAAAAATCCGCAAGAATGCCTGATACTCCATCCGTCCAGAAATCAGAAAAAAGAGCGAAAGACTCTATGGATCAGAAAAACGCTGTATCAATGACTCCACGTCCGCCTTTCCTCTCAATGCTTCGTACCAACGGTCTGGAATATTGCCAAATCCATAGAGAATCCCGGCAAGACCGCCTGTGACACATGCGGTCGCGTCGGTATCATCCCCCAGCATAATCGCCCGTTTCACTGCATCCTCGTAGCTTACAGCATGTTCCATGATCATAAATGCGCTGCGCAGGCAGTCCACCACATAGCCAGAGCCATTTCCGATCCACGTTCCATCCGGTCGTATGCTCCATTCCAGTTCCTGCTCATACACTGGCATTTCCCGATAGATTTCCCTTAAAACGAAAACTGCCTTCTCAAGCGCTGGTACAACATCCGCCCCAGCAAGCAAAAAGCGTGCTTCAAGACAATACAGTGCACAACAGACCTGATTGCATATATTTCCGTGTGTGATCAGGCATTGTTCATGCGCAGTCAGCACCAGCTCCCGGTTCGCTCCCTTATGCCAGAGCGCAAGCGGCAGCACACGCATCAAAGCTCCGTTTCCTTTGCCGTCTGGCCGCAGCAGCCCGCATTTCTCCGGGTTATCCCCCGCCCTGTAAGCGTTCAGCGCCTCCCCGGTCTGTACTCCAACATCAAACACGACACCGTCTACCGCCCACGCGCCATCCAGATACCACGCTATAAGCCTGTCAGAGAAATCTTTTAGCACAAACGAACCGCAGGTCACAAGGCTGTCCAACAGGCAGAGCGCCTGCGCACCATCGTCCGACCATGTTCCTGGCTTCACACCAGAATGTGCCCTGCGAAATCCAGACGGCGGTTTCATCTCAATCTGATCATATTTCGGAATCTCTTTTGCTGCATGAAATTCATATGGAACCCCTAGCGCATCACCGATCAGCAATCCATATAACCCGCCTTTCCACTTGTCAAAATTGTCCATCACTTATCTCCTCGCTCACATGATATTCGTTTCATCCCGAAATAGCTGTTTCTGTATCTGTGAAGCTATTTCCTCCCTGATTCCGGATTCCTCAGAAAAAGAAATCCATCTTAAAACTGCATGCCTTACTTCTTCTATTATTTTTTCGGCACGTCTCTTCCCAATATTCATTCTATTGGCAGATATCATAAAATCCTCTATCTGGATATCCTCCAATTTTCCATTCACACTCATCTGGTGTCTGGATAGCCATCGGTTTGTCGGATCATACGCATAGGTGATATCATATGCCGGGGCCAGTTGCCAACGTCCATCCCGATTCATCAGAAATGATATATTTTTCACATGATCATCCCGATTGCACGCCATAACATTAAATACCATTCTCCGATAAAGTTTCTCAACCTCGTTCTGTCCCATTCCCAGCTTGTAAATAATATTGGCTGCCTGTTCATAGCTATATGCTCCTGGCTGGTTATAATCATAATGCGCAATCGCCCCTAAAGACTGCATATGTATCTTATCCCCTGTATGAACATCCCGGTCAAACCTTCTGGTCATAAAATGATGTTTTCCATTCTCTTCATATAAACGGCATTGACTCATCTCAATTTGGGCTGCCTTTGCCATCAGATGATAGGCGTATTCTATCTTTGTATACTCTGGCCCATCTGCCTTTTCTCCCTTGTCCTTATTATTTTCTATTCCATCAAATTTTAACAGCCAATAACCATATCCTTCCCCTGCCTCAATCTGCCCTGAACGGATATCATCTGTCTGTTCATTCCACGCAATGATCGCCTTTGCCCTCGCTCCGCCAGCCGATGTTCCTACTTTGATAATCTGCTCCATAACAGACTCATTCCTTTTAGAGTGAACCAATTTTTTCTCCGTCAAGATATCAGAAGCCAGTTTTGTCAACGCATCTATATCAATCGATGTGTCTGTTTTTCCAATCTCTCCTTTCGCAGGAACATACTCAAGCGCACCCATTCCACGACTTCCGACATAACACAGTCTTTCCACTGATGAAAATGTTGCAAGGTCACGCCCCTGCTCTATCATATAACGCTCTATTAACTTTGTTCCAAATTTGTCTGGAAGTGAATCCGAGAGCAGCCCGGGAAGTCCTTTGAAAGCCTGCACACTCAATGCCGGAAACGTATATACTCTCTTTGATAAAGGCATGACGATCGGCGACACTTCGATCTGACTTTTCAAGAATTTTTCATCATAGTTAAATCGCCCCACGGCACTGGCTGTTTCCTGTACAACGACTCCGATCCGCGTTCCCCACATAAAAACTTCTGCAGCAATCATTGCTCATCTCCCCATTTCCAGTCTCTTTTTTCGATGCCGGTATCTCCATTTCTGCCGACACGCTGTTTTCTTTTTGTTTTGTCAACAATACTCGTTGGAAGTATTTCCTGCTCTGGAATCAGGATTTCAAGATTTTCCAGCAAAGACAGCGCCCGCATCACATTGAGTATATTTTCAATTTTAATATTTTCCCCATTTTCTATGCGCTGCATTGTGCTGTAGGAAACGCCAGCCAATTCCGCGAGTTTTCTCTGTGTAACTTCGGAAGCAATTCGCATATCCTGTATTCTTCTTCCTAACTCTTTTAAAATAAAATGATTGTTCTCTGTTCCATTAATTTTCATTAATCAAACTCCATAATTATTCTTTATTGAATAATATAATAACTTTTTTTAAATAATTAGTCAATAAAGAATAATTATTTTTCACAATATCAATATATTTAGTCACTTAAGTTGATAAAAACTGGCGTACGTGTGAATTGTAACTATCTTTATAGTTCAAAAGTCAGGAATGCGCAAAACTGCACATTCCTGACTTGCAAAAACTATGCCTTCTTCTTAATCGGAATCCATATCTCCGCATAGTAGTTTTCGTCCTCTGTTCCTTTGGGATATTTGTCCGGCGCATCGTACATCTCAATGCAGTACCCGGCTGCGAACTCATAATCCTGCAGGGCCGGAAGCCATTCCGAGAAGATCCTGGTATTGACATCCTGCATGGTCTGCGAAAGAACGCCCCTGCATGGAAATACTGCCCATGTAAACGCAGGAATCATCTTAACGACATATCCCTCCGGAATGTCCACTGACGGGTTGTAAATATCCGCGATCAAGTACTCAAACCGATCATTTCCCATCTGCGGATCAATGTTAATGCCAAACATTCCGCAGACATACTTTCCTTTCCCAGATGCATAGTGCTCCTGCCAGTACAGAGGGATATCCCGTTTTGCATTCTCATAGCAAAACTCCTTCGATGCTCCCAAAACGGTAAACGCTTCCTTTTTTGTAATCCTGTAATCCATCGTGTAACCACCTTTCAATGAAATTGTTAATTTCAGCGGTGCGAAAGCTTTGATCATTGTCTTATTCCTGCGCACTGCAGAAGGTGAATGTCCATGAAAACGGGTAAAAGCCCTGGTAAAACTGTCCGGGGAATCGTATCCGTATTTCATCGCAAGTTCCATGACGGTGATATCACTGGTGAGCAGTTCTTCCCCGGCAAGCGCCAGTCTGCGATTTCTGATGTATTCCGTGATCGAATACCCGCACAGGATACTGAACCCTTTGTGAAAATAGAACGGGGACACGTTGACATGCTTTGCCACGTCATACATTGTGATCTCCTCCGTGATGTGCTTCTCGATAAAACAGACTGCATCCCTTACCACCTCTGTCCATTCCATGTTCATCAACCTCCTTCGCTGTCGTTCCCGACAGAGAACAGCGCCCTTTACATCTTGCCTGATCGATTGCTCTCTGTCTCTTACAGTATACTATCCGGATTGTCCCGCGTCCCGACATTGCTTGCTTTTATTTGTCAGACCACTGGCTTTTTGACATCATTTCCCTGTCAGTCGCTTCCTGGACATCAGCCTTTGCCGCGATTTTCTTGCAGTTGGCTTTTGGGATATTGGCTTCCTGGCCATACCTACATAAATCGCATTTTTCGGACAGATCTGCGCACATGCCCCGCACCGGATACACTCGGCGGAATCCGGTTCCTGGACAGGATCTACTTCCATCTTGCAGACATTTTTGCATTTTCCACAATAGATACACTGATTCCTGTCAACCTCCAGATGACAAAGGCTGACTTTATTCATGATGCCATAGATCGCCCCGAGCGGACACAGTGTGCGGCAGAAAAAGCGATATATGAAAATACAGCCCACGATCGTCAGAATTAAAATTGCCATTTTCAGGGAAAAGAGCGCGCCGATTGTCCGGCGAAGCTCCTCATGTGTGCCAAGCAATGGAATACCGCCCTGCAAAGTCCCCGCCGGACAGATATACTGACAGAAAGCGGGTTTTCCCATCCCCATATAGTTGATCGCTGTGACCGGAAGTACAAAGACAAACACGACAAGCACCAGGTATTTGAGATATAAAAAGATTTTCTTCAGTTTCAGCTTCGGCGACGGAATCCTGTGGATCAGTTCCTGTATCAGCCCAAACGGACAAAGCCATCCGCAGACTGCTCTCCCCAGCAGCACGCCGAATGCCAGCAGCACACCGACCACATAGAAGCTGAACTGAAACTCCATAGAACCGTTAACCGCCTGCAATGCCCCGATCGGACAGGCCAGTCCTGCTGCCGGGCATGAATAACAGTTCAGTCCCGGATTGCAGAACTGCTTCCACTTTCCCTGATATATTCTGCCGCCCTTAAAATTCATAAGATGCGCATTGGAGTACCCAAACGCGATGATCTGTACGATTTTTCTCTTCATACCAACCTCCATGATTCCGCTCTGCCCAATCACAAGCCATGATGAAAAATTATCCCAGGCCGATGCACTCAAGACAGATATTGACTGCCTTGTTCAGCACAATCTCCACTTCTCCCCGAAATGTGCCATACACAATAAATCCACAGGCAACTGCAGCGATCATGATTCTGGCAAGCCATTTCGTCTTAATGCCCATTCAAATACTCCTCCACAAATGCTTTATAACCTTCCACATCCGCTCCGACAATCGGTTCCCCTACAATCGCCCCGTTTCGATCGACAAACAGTGTGGTAGGCACGCCCACTACCCATTTCAGAACATTATTCCAATCGGAATTTGCGATTACGTTTGTATATTGAACGCCAGCCTTCTGCGTGATCGTCACTGCCAGATCGTGGTGCCGGGTGTCCTCGTCACCAGAAATATCAATGATCAGTCCGATGATCTGAACATTGTCCGGCATGGAATCCGCCCACTCGCCCAGTTCCGGCATCTCTGCGATACATGGCGGACAGAAAGTTCCCCATATGTTTACGACTGTCAGGTCTTTCTCTGCGAAAATCTCTTCTGTAACCGTATTCCCATCCAGATCCTTTGCGGTAAACGAGGGCATCTGACCTGGCAATCCCGTTTCAGCAGTTGACGGACTTTCGCTTTCCTCAAAATCCCCTGTACTTTTTTCCGGCTCTGACACAGCGGACTCCACGTTCTCTGCCTTGTCCGCATCGTTCTTTGAGGTTTTTCCACAGCCTGCTGCCAGAAAGACCATTGTGAAAAACAGAACACTTCGATACAATAATTTATTATTTCGTTTCATTCTATCAAACTCCTTCAAACAATTTTCGACCAATTGCCACCTGATCACCATGCCTTTGCTGCATTAACCATCTGTCAGTCAGACAATGACGCACCGATTACCACAAACCGCCGCATGGCTTTGTCATAGACACTCCACATCGCGGTTCCCCACCATTCTTTTCCATCGTCAAAGTAATCTGAAAACGCATCGTTCCAGCTGTAGATTTCCAATTCCTTCTGCGAGACAGGAAAAAGCATATGATTGATCTTTCTAAAATCCTCCACTGTATAAGGCGTTCCATACGGCGGTTCGAAAAACGCATACCAATAATTCATTTGATCCGCAGACTCCTTATATAAGATCTCCTCCGGCGTTAAGATCCATCCATTGTTTCCCTCATAAAAGAAGTCATCCACATCGATTCTTTCCCATCTCATTTGATCTGGTTCCATCGTGAATGCCCCGCGGTCATAACAGTTTCCTACCCGCTCTCTTGTGCCAAGACAGGTGATTGCCGCTATAACGGCCTCCTTGTGGGATTCCTCCCCCATATATTCCCCATCCGGACCGAGCAGTATGTAATCTAATAGTAATTCGTCATAATCGGTTTCTAATTTCTTGTAGATCGGATCATTGACCAGTTCTTTCATAAGACCGCCCCCCCTTCTCCTAACATCTTTATTTCTATTTCAAACACACTCTAGTATGATTTCTACCACTCTGCGATCATCAGGAATCATACTCACAAATATATCCGACCTTTCCAGTATAAGAAGGTTTTGATTCCAGAATATCATTTTCTGCATCAGTGAGATAACACCGTTCATCGGGCTCATGATACAAAAGGATCAAATGTGGCTGGCATCTGTACTCCAGCTCTCCGCCCAGCCAGAAATCCAGCGCTGTGTAAAGGCACATCACATCTACTTCCTCCGTTCCGTGTTCCAGCCATTTCAGGTCTTTTGCCCCCACATAAAACGTAATATCCGTTTTCTGCTCCGAGATCACCTGCGCCTGGATCCGATCCATCTCCTCCTGCGAGGTGATCGTCGCCAGATACCCGCCTTTCTCCTGACAGTGCGCGGCAGCCTCCTCCCATGTGGCATCTTCCACAACCAACTCATAGCGATGTCCTGCAGAGGCCACGTCCCCTGTCCTGATGATCGCACAGATATCATCCAATCCATAATATTTCTGCGGATACATTCCCTGCCCTTCAGGATAGATCGCATTGAGCCGGGCAGCATACTCCTCCCCACTGACAGATTCGTCACCCCAGCTGTATTCCTGAATCAGATATTTCTCCCCGTCGATATCACTGCCAAACAGCATCGCCATTTTCACCGGCAGCACAGAAGTATCCACACTCTCACGATATCCTCCGCCGCCTACAGAAACCCATTTGCCATCCTGAATCGTGTATACTGTATTATAGCAAAATCGTTCATTTACGTCTACATTGTTTGTGATCTTGCAGATTAAATTCTCTCCCTCAATATAGGTGAAACGGCTGCGCAGTGGCTCCCATTGATCCAGCAACCCATCGTGAAATGTCAGAAGCACCCGGCATCCGCCGTCCACGCTCGTGCGCCCGCCATCAAGTCTATGTTCAACCGCAAGCTCGGGGATCTCGTCATCATCCACATAAATCAGGCTGTACGCACAGGAATCCGCCCCATCCAGTGTATCCAGATAGTTGAGATATCCCTGTTTCCACTCTTCCAGCTCCGAGTCACTGCGCAAAATAAGGGACTTGTTTTGCGCACTGTTTTGTTCCGGCTGACTCTCTTTGTCACGGATTGTTTCTGTCTCGTCTATGGAACCTGATGTCCCACTTTCGGCTGTTGTTTGGTCAGCATGGTCATTCTCTCCGTCGAAAACATTTTGCCCACACGCACACAAATGAATGCTTACACAACATAGAATCAAAATCATTTTTAATTTTCTCATCCTATAGCTTCTGGAACCTCCAAATAGCACCATTACATCGGACTGTGCAACGTGATATTCCCTTTGCAGATTTTCCGTTGTCAGCTCCTCAATATCTCTTTTTCCGCAGTAATTTCCTAAAATATTTATATTTTCTGCAATCGTCATTGTTATCGTAATCTTCTCTATGTCCATTTGTACGTTAAAATCATACCATAATCACATTGACATTTCTATCATATTTTCATTAAATCGCTTTTCCCTTTTCACATTTTGTTTTCTTATTCCTTGTACACGAAATGCTTACTATTTGTTTCCGTGGAAGCTGTAGGCAAATCCTGCCCCCTCAAATTGCATATGCTGCTTTGTTTTTGCAACCACCACAAAAATATAGGTACAGAGCAAAGCGGACCGCGCTTTCTTTCTGCACCTATACTGTAGGATTGTTTTTCAGTTCTCATACATTCTTTCTATGACAGATCCCATTTTCCTGTTTCCATTCTATTACTTAGGCGGACGAAGTGAACTGCGTTTCGTACTGATTGTCAATTGTTCCATTTCCTTATATACCTTATCGATTTCCTTGTTAATCTTATTGCCGTCAACGCCTGACTTCTCTAATTCCTCCATAATCTCTTTTACAGCTTCGGAGTAATTATTTTTATGCGCTGTATTTAATTTCTTCCAGTTAATTCCTTTAAAGTGTTCTGCTATTTCTTTATCGTATGATAATTTTCCCTGCAGCATTAGAACTGCTATGATCGGATATCCCAGATATCCTTTCCAATAGGATGCATTATCATTGGAAGAGTAGGTTTCATCGTTCCATTTTACCAGATATTTTTTTGTCATATCCGAGGAGGAGACCTCTGCCTGCGTATCTGTGAGTGCTACCCGTCCATCCGCTATCGCACTGTATGCTTCATGAATTTTTTCGATCGGTGGTAATTTGATTCCCATAACAACACCTCTTTCTTATTCTATATCCCGCAGTTTTTACCTTCCTGCTTTTTCACCGCTGCAATCATCGTATCTATGATTTGAGCAACTGCTGTATCCAGCTTATTTTCTCCCCAGCCCAGATTCCAGTCATTTTCCCTATACACATCTGAAATGACATAAACTGCTGAAGCAGCGCATTTCCTGTAGTTTGCTATGGTAAAAAGACCAACGCCTTCCATCTCCACACAGAGCGCACCTTTTTTCCTGTAGTCAATAACCTGTCCCCATGTCTCCCGATACCCTGCATCGGTTGTCCAATGCTTTCCCCGGCGGAACAAAACTGCATGCTCTGTCAGCAGTCTGCCCAGCTCATCTGTCAACTCCCTGGAGGATTCAATCAGATCATAGTCAAACCCATACAATCCAGCAACGGCTGTATCATTATATGCACCGTCTGTCAAAACAATATCACCCGCTTTCATGTCCGTCTGCAATCCCCCCGCAAAGCCGACATGGATCAGTTCCTTAACCCCGCCGGCAATCAGGTCTTCCGCCTGTGTGGCGATTGCCGGCGAGCACATATGACCTTTCACAAAACCGACATTCTCATTTTCGTGAAACACATACAATTTCCCGCCCAACGGATATTTGAATGTCCCGCAGTTTCTTGACAGCATAGCATCATAGAGGCTGTCCGCCAACAGATACACCCTTTTGGGGATATTGATCTTGTCGATATCAAACCCGGCATTCTTTAAATCCAATGCAACTAATTTCCTTGGATCTGTCAATACATCGTTTCGATTCACTTGATACCCTCCTTCAATCGGACCGTCATCCCGCAAAATATCTGCAGCCGCTGCCCGAATCTATAAGCAGCTTATCACTCTTCTTATTCAGTATACTCCTGTCTGTATTATAATGCAATTGCAGATCTACTATAACGCCTTCAACAAATCCCCCAGCCTGCGAATCCCCTCCTCAATCGTCTCACAGTCCGCATTGGTATAGTTGAGACGCATCGTGTTGGCATTTTTGATACCAATATAGAAGGGATCTCCCGGAACAAACGCAACCTTCCGCTCCAGCGCTTTTGGAAACAGGGACATCGCACTCACTCCTTCGGGGAGCGTCACCCACAAAAACATACCGCCATGCGGCTTTGTATACTTTACTGTGGAGGGAAAATACCTGTCCATGGCGTCCATCATCACCTGCGCCTGCTTTTGATACAGCGCTTTTATCTTTGCAATATGCGCCTCCAGATCATTGTTTGCCAGATAATCCCAGAGCAGATACTGCGAGAAAATATTGGTGTGCAGGTCACTTGCCTCTTTTGCAATCGATATATATCGCAGCAGTTCCTTATTTTCCGAAATCAGAAAGCCCGTTCGCATACCCGGCGTAATGATCTTTGAAAATGTTCCCAATAAAATACTGTTTGGCAGCTTTCCAGCGCCGATATAAGGCAGCCGTTCCCCGTCAAAACGCAGCTCACCATAAGGATCGTCTTCCACCAGAACGACATCGCGGTCTTTCAGGATCTCGCAGATGCGTTCCCTGTTTCTGGCAGAATACGTAAGTCCGGTCGGATTTTGAAAGTCAGGAATTGCATAGATGAATTTCACAGGATTTTGCAATGCATCCACAAGCTGCTCCGGGTCCATGCCCTCCTCTGTCAGTTCCACCGGATAAAATACCGGCTGATGCATCGAAAAAGCCTGTATCGCTGCAAGATAAGTCGGCTTCTCGACAATCACTCCATCGCCCTTGTCAAGCAATACTTTTCCGATTAGGTCAAGCGCCTGCTGCGAACCAGTGGTAATCAGAATATGATCTATCGTGAGATTCAGACCAAATACCCGGTTGTACCGGTCCGCTATATATTGTCTGAGTTCTGGAAGACCGGCTGTAACCGAGTACTGGAATACATTACTGCCGTAAGTCTTCACAATCCGTTCCATTGATTCGAATAGCTCCTCCTGCGGAAAAGAGATCGGGTTTGGAAGACCTCCGGCAAAAGAGATCACACCCGGATCGGAAGCGGCTTTTAAGATTCCCCTGACAAAAGACGGCGGAGTTGCTTTGATACCATCAGACAACAAATGTTCTATACTCATAACTCTGTACCTCGACTCTTTTATATATTGTAAAATTTTTGATAAGATTTTTGTACATTATAATCTTGCCCGCGCACAAAAACAATGATAGAATTGTATGGCATACAATTACGAGTATTGTAGAAAACATTGAATGCCAGAGACAAAGGAGATAAAATTATGCCCGTAAATTCATTTGACGACTACCCGATGAGCTGGAAACCCGATTTAAGCAGACTGACAGGTCCGAAATATATTGCATTGGCAGAATTGTTGGAAAGCGATATCAAAAGCGGAAAGTTGAAAGCAGGGACAAAACTGCCGCCTCAACGGGAACTTGCGGATTTTCTGGATCTAAATCTTAGCACGATCACAAAAGTTTATAAGCTGTGTGAACAAAAGGGCTTACTCTCAGCGTCCGTCGGCAATGGCACTTACGTTTCTTCCGACGCTGCCGCCAATCCTGTGCTGCTCTGCGGAAAGGAAGATTCGCATCTGATCGAAATGGGCGCGATCGTCCCCTTTGTGACAAGTAACCTGAAAGTAAAACAGTATGCAGAACACCTGATGAAGAAACCAGATGCACTGGAATTATTTTCCTACGGAGCACCCGAAGGCACCAGACGCCAGCGCATAGCCGGTGTAACATGGCTCCAAAAATCAGGACTCTGCACGGATCCAGAGCATATCGTACTGGCAGCAGCAGGACAGAACGGTCTTACCGCTGCCCTGGGCACATGCTTTCAAACCAATGATAAGATCGGGACAGAGCCAATGACCTATCCCGGTGTAAAGACAGCGACAAAACTGTTTGGAATCCATTTGCTGCCTGTCAGGAGCTGTAATTGCGAAATGACAGAAGATGGGATCCGCTACGCGGCACAAAATGAAAATATAAAGGGGCTATATGTCATACCCGATTATCAGAATCCGACCTCTCATACCATGTCTCTCGAGACACGAAAAATGATTGCAACGGTAGCAAAAGAAGAAAATCTGCTCGTCATAGAAGATGGTATCAATCATCTCCTGACGGAACGTCCACTGCCCCCAATTGCATCCTTCGCGCCAGAGCAGGTTGTATATATATCAAGCCTTTCCAAAACAGTTTCGCCGGGACTTCGAACCGCTTTTATCCATGTTCCTGCCCAGTATCACGAAAAACTGGTGACCACATTGTACTCGATGAATATTTGCATCCCTCCGCTGCTCGCGACAGTGTCCGCCACTTTAATCGAGGATGGCGCCGCTGACGAAATTCTGGCTGAGCGCAGACAAGGCATTATGGAACGCAATCAGATCGTCGATCAACTATTGGAAGAATTTGCCATGCCATGCGGACTTACATCGCCGCTCCGCCTGATCCAACTGCCTGAATATTTTACCGGAAAAAGTTTTGAGATCTGCGCCAGACAGGCTGGCGTAGAAATTTACGGCGCAGAGCGCTTCTTTGTCGGAAACAGGACTCCCGAAAAAACAGTCCGCATTTCCGTAACAACGCCTCCCTCTGTGGAAATCCTGACAGAGGGATTGCTTCGCCTGCGCGCGTTACTGCAGCAGTAAGAGCCTGCAGAAACAGCATCAGAGCATTCTGTTTGTCATATAACTCGCCGAAATATCGGATCTGAAACGCTCTGCAGCCACACTCACAGACGATTTCCCCATCCATTCCTTTTTCATCAGTTGGAACAAAAATCGTTTCAAGATGCCTTGGTTTCATCATTTACACATACTTCTCCAGCGTCCTGCGGACTGCACCTGGTCCCTGCGTCAATTCTTTGAAATAACTGCACACTTTTCCAGCCAGACCAGCTTCATAGAGATTTACACCAAATATCCTGGAATCTTCCATAATTGGTTTTATCACCTCTTCCACTTCCGTATCCCCCAGCTTGATCTTCTCCATCCAGGGCCTTAAAGTCTCCAGAAGCGGATCCGGACTTAATTCAAAACGCTCTCCCTGGTCATCCACTGCCATCAGGTATCTCAGCCAGCCGGCAAGCACCAGCGGTATCATCCGCAGTTCTTTCATGTCCAGATGATCGCTTGCATGATAAGCCTTGATTGTCTCGCCAAAACGGATCGCCAGTTTCTGGGAAGTGTCTGTCGCGATCCGCTGCGGTGTATCTGGCATAAACGGATTTGTCACACGCACTCTCAGCACGGTATCAATAAATTCCTTCGGATCAAGGATACCCGGATTGACTACTGCCGGCAATCCTTCCTGATAACCTACCGCTTCGACCAGTCTCACAAGCTCCCGATCCTGCATCTCATCAGAAATCTTGCGATATCCAAGCAGGCAGCCGAAAATGGCAAGACAGGTGTGCAGCGGGTTCAGGCAGGTACATACTTTCATTTTCTCCACTTTGTCTACCGTTTCCCTGTCTGTAAATAAGATTCCGCCTTCTTCAAGCTTCGGACGTCCGTTGGGGAAATCATCCTCGATCACCAGATATTCTGTCTCCTCTGCGTTTACAAAGGGCGCCACATATGTATTTTTTCTGGTAATGACAGGATCTAAGTTCTCCACGCCATCCTCCTGCAGGATTTTTCCCACAGACGGGTCCGGTCTGGGAGTGATCTTGTCTATCATGCTCCACGGAAAAGAGACTTTTCTGGAACGGATATATTCCAAAAAGCCTGCATCTGCCTTTCCATTTTTCACCCACGCCTCTGCAAATGCCGTGACGGCAGCACACAGCTTATCCCCGTTGTGGGAGCAGTTGTCTGTACTGACCATGGCGATGGGCTTCTCTTTCGCACAATACCTTGCATACAGCAATGAAGATACTTTTCCCATATAACTCCCTGGTTTTTTTGGTCCCGCCGCAAAATCTGCCTCTACGTCCGGCAGCAGTTCACCTTTTCCATTTACCAGACTGTATCCCTTTTCCGTAATGGTAAAGGTCGCCATCTGCAATGACTCATTTGCAAAGATTCCCTTCAACCGCCCAAATGCCATATCGTTTCCAGAATCCAGCGGCAGGGCCTGCGCAACGCTTCCCACTACTTTCTTGTCGATTGTTCCGTCCGCCTTTAATGTCACCACAATTCCAAGATTGTCATACGGTGTGTACATTTTTTCTATAATTTCATAATCGTACCCTTCAGCGACAAGGATTCCTCTGTCCAGCTTCCCTTCATCTAACAGATTCTGCACAATCACTGCATGAAATGCGCGGAACAAATTCCCTGCTCCAAAATGAATCCAGAAAGGGTTTTCTTTTGCTGCCCTCGCTGTTTGTGCAACATTATATTTGGGCAGACGGTATCCCTTTTCTTCCCACTGTTTCGCATCTGAAAGTCCCTGTAAACTAATTTCCATGACACTCATCCCTTCCTTTAAAGCTCTTACTTCCATTGCTTCCCTCACTGCTCCTGTGCATTTAGGATCTGCAGAAAACCTATTTGATACAGAAAAATAATTCTCATTGCTCCTCTGTGTTAAAATAATGCAGATTTTCCTGCACTGCGATCGACAGCTGTTTGAGCTCCACTGCTGTTCTTGCAAGAGATGCCGTGGCGTCATTGAGCTCATTCATCGACGTATTGGTCTGTTCCGTCGTCGCAGCGTTCTCCTCCGCAATGGCGGACAGGTTCGTCATAAGGCCGACCACCTGCTCTCCCGATCGGCCGCACACATCAACCTGCTCCTGCACGACTCCCATACCAACAACGGCAGCCGATATCCCGTCATCCACAATCCCGAATTTCATCTTGGTCTCGTCGAGCGCTGTCTTCTGATTCATGATCATATCCGTGACTTCATTGATGGACTGCACCGTCTCCTGGGACTCCTTTGACAATGCCAGAATGATGTCGTCGATCACTTTTGCCGATGAGTTCGTCTGCTCTGCAAGCTTCTGGATCTCACTGGCCACCACCGCAAAGCCCCTGCCTGCCTCTCCGGCCCTTGCCGCCTCGATACTGGCATTCAGCGACAGCAGATTTGTCTGGCTCGCGATCTGCGCGATCAGATTGACCACCTCCTGAATCTTCACCACCGACCCGTTTGTCTTGTGGATCTGATCCGATATCTTAATGAACGCCTCCGTTGTCTGATCGCTCGTGCTGCTCAGCTCATGAACGATCTTTGTCGCCTCCGCACCCTTTTGATTCATCTCTCTTGCCGTGTCTGACAGATGGTTCACACTCTCTGCGATCTGGGACATATTCTCCTGCATGATCGTTACCTGCTGGGAGGAATCAGAGATATCGCCTGCCTGCGTCACTGCTCCTTTTGCGATCTCCTCCAATGCTGTGCTCACCACCTCCGAAGCGCCCTTTGTCTTGTTTGCCTTACTTTCAAGCTCGCTGCCCGCTTCCGCAAGATTCGTCGAGATTCCCTTCAACTGTCTGATACTGTCCTCCAGTTTATCCAGAAATCCATTCATGTTTCGGCCAAACTGTGAAAACTCGTCATTTTTGTCCGCCCTGATCCTGACAGAAATGTTTCCCTGGGCGATCCTATCCAGCGATTTCTTAAAGTTTGTCACACTCTTGTCAATGCCTGTGCCGATCAGGATTGTCATGCCGACGAGTACCATTGACGCCACGATCAGCACGACTACACTCAGCGTCTCCACTGTCGATTTGATCTGCGCCATATCCCTGGACGCCATATCCTTGGTATTCTCGCACAGGTTTGTAAGGCTTGCATTCAATGCAGCATTCTCCGCTTTCAATGCAAGGATTTGATCGTCGAGCGCTTTCATCTGAGAAAGAATATCCTTCTTGGCGCCAAGCTTTTCCATAGAATCTTTGGCAAGTCCGCTGTCCGTCGTATATAAGGGTATATTTGTCTCCATCTCTATGATCAGATGTTCGATTCCTGCGTAGATCTCCGATACATCTTTTCCCTCGACCACCAGCTTACTGTATGCGTCCACATCCTTGTCGAGCTGTTCCAGGCTTCCGCCAAAACCGTAAGCGCCCGAATAAGCGCCGCCGTACTTGTAATCGTATGCCATATCGTTTGGCTCCAGGTAAACAGTATATTCTATGTTGGAATAATTCTGTGGATCATACGCACTGACCGGAATCTGCACAGCAAATTCCTCCCATGCCTCATTGGAAGCATTAAAGTTACAGCCTACACGGATCGCCGGTTTTCCGTCAAACGTAGTAACCTCATTGTCCACATAGGCAACATTGGAACCTGTCACCGAATCAACTGCGTTCGGATCAATCTCTGCCTGATCTGCGCCTTTCGTAAACTTGATATCTGTGATATAGCAGTCGCCGTGATAGGTAAGCGTCCCTCCGATTCGGAATATCAGCGCATTTCTCCTCACACCGTTTGGCACAGGTCCCGTGTAGGCAAGCTTCACGTACTCTTTGCCATTGACCTCCACGCGTTCGCCGCTTGTCCACATCGTGGCATCGATCCACTTGATTTCCAGCCATTCGGGCTTGTCGATCAGCACAGAAAAGCTTTCCGAGAGCGCACTGTTCGCCTCCAGGTACTGCCCATACAGACCGCTTGCGCCGTCAAATCCCCTTGTGCCGCTCTTCTCGCGGATCTCACTGTAATTTGACCGAATCTTTGTCAGACCGTCCAGCATCTTGTCTGTATTTTCCCTGTATGCCGCGCCTGCCATATCGCGCAGCTGTTCCACATTGGAAACCATCTGATCCAGGTTGCCCAGAATGTTATCCAGATATTTCTGATCAATATAATACTGGTATTGCGCCTCGAGTGCAAGGTTTTTTGCCTGCAGCACGTCGATCTCATTGACGAGCGAACCGATCTCGCTGTTGCTGCTGTTTTTGTTCAGGGAATGAATTCCCAGCACACCGATGCAGACCGCAACCAATATTGAAAAAATTCCCATCAACAGTATCTTGCTCTTGATCGTCTGAAACAACCCTGTACTTCTCATTCCATTCTTATCTTCATTCATGATGTCTGTTATCCTCCGTTCTTATCCCGACAGGCTCCAAAAGCCTATTGCCACATATAAAAGCTCCATGATATATTGTAAGGATATTTTAAACTGCCCACTCCCGACAAACTAAATATCATTCCCCTGCTTTTTATATTTATTTTCCAGTACACTTATCTCCGGCGGTCAATGTGAAGGACAACAGCGACGCATTCCCGCCGCCGCGGTAGGTCAGATAAATCGCGTGCACGCCGTCCTCAAGTGTGACCGGAGCGCGATACTCCTCCCATACATTGGTATTGTGGATGGGAATGCTTGCGAGTGCATCCCCGTCCCACTTTGTCCGCACTTCAAAACAGCCCTCCGCGTAACCGCGCGTCTTGATTGAAACTGCCGTCACATGCTTACAGTCGAAATACTTAAATCCCACTGTTGCAGAATCTTTCATATTGCCGACATAGCCTGGATTCTCATCACCGTCGCGCCCATCCTGCATGATCTTTGGGAAACGGTCATCTCCCACATAGACAGACGGCGTGTCAGTGAACAGATTGCACGCAAGATACGCTCCGTACTCTCCCTCTCCTGCGAGCGGTCCGCCATTCAATCCGCAGGAGGTCATCTCCGCCTGCATGATCCTCCCGTCCGGAAGCAGCTCGATCTTCTCCGCGCAGCCCTGACGGCTGTACCATGTACCATTCGTATGGCGGTGGTAGAAAATGTACCACTCTTTGTTGATCATGACAATGCTGCCATGGTTATTTCCCCCATATGCCATTGGATGATCAGCCGGCTTATAACTGTCTATATGCAAATCACAGTTGCTGACGATGACGCCTCCGTAGGCAAATCCCCTGTCAGGCTTGTCGCTGACCGCATAGCACAGCTCATGCATCACGATGGACGAGTAGATGAAATAATACTTCTCCCCCACCATACGGATCGAGGCTGCCTCAAAGTACTCATGCCCCTCATATCCCGTACCCTCACTGTGCTCGCAGCCCGGCACAATGATGCGCGGCGACTCCACAACGGTGAGCATATCCGCGTCCAGCACAGTCACCATAGCGCCGCTTCTCGTTCGGTCCCCCCGCGGGCAGAATCCAGTGTAGAGATAGGTCTTGCCCTCTTCTGTCAGCACGCCCGGATCAAACTGCGGTTCGTCCCCTGCGCGTTCCCCAAGGCGCGTGCCGTCGCTGTAATGCACGTATCCGTAAAATTCGTACTTCCCTGCCGGCGTATCGCAGACTGCGACTGACACGACACTTACTTTATCCAGTACGTAATACAGATAATATCTGCCGTCCGGTCCCATCGTGACATCGGGCGCGTACAGACACATTTTCCTGTCTTTGTTGAACGGGTCGGCGTCCTTTGGATAGATAACGCCCTCATAGCGCCAGTCTCCCAGATGATCGATCGGCGCTGACCAGCACACATAGTCCCCCATACAGAATACATATCCGTTATAATAATCATGAGAGCCATAGACATATACCCTGTCTCCGAATACATACGGCTCTCCGTCTGGTATGTACTCCCAAGAGGGCAGATAGGGGTTAAACGCCTGGCTGCGCGATGCTGATTGCAGTGTTTCACTCATATTTTCACCATTCCTTTCTATTCCTTTTTATTCCTATTCGTTTCTCTCCATGCCCTTCCATCTTCAGCATTTTGTATTTATATTCAATTCCTGCTAATTGTCCGCATCACAGGCGTCAATAATCGCATCGACATACCCCTGATCAAACCATGTCACATTCTGTCTGTCGAGATAACCGAACGTTTCTCCTTTTGTCACATCCGCGATGCTGCCATTGTCCCACAAAATGCACGGGATCTGCACAGTCTCCCCCGTCGAATCCTTACATGCTGTAACCGCCTGATTGACATAATAGGATGCGTGTTCCCTGCGCGACTCCTCATTGTCCGCCTTCAGGATCGTTCCCCATTCGCTGATGACGACAGGCACATCCTTTGACGTCCACTGCTGGTTGATCACACGGAACACCTCCCTCACATCTCTCTGAACCTGCTCGTCATACACACTCTTGCCATTCTCTGACACGTCCATGCAGAAAACGTAAGGCGAATACGGATGCGTTGACACCATGATCCGATTGGGATAACCGCCCTTGTCTGTCGGAAGCACCTGATTCTTGTATGAATACAGATTTCCAGCATAGCCTGTGCACATGATAAAGCGCGAGGCATTGTATCCGCTGTCCACAGCGCGGATCGCATCAACACCCGCCTGGGAGTAGGTGTTTATGATGCACTGCGCCTCCTTGGAAGCCGGCGTGTCCGGCGTCCACTCATCGTCCGTTCCGGAAAGACGCACCTCGTTTACCACCTCAAAGATCAGATGGAGGTCATATTCCGCAAACTCCGTCGCTACCTGTGTCCAGATCTGTGTGATATAGTCGATCGACTGTTCCTGACACTCTGCTGTCGGATAGATGAAGCGCCTGTCCTTATTGTCATCGTGGTGAATGTTGATGACGACGTAAAGCCCCTCGTCATAGCAGTAATCCACGACCTCCTTCACCCTTTTCATCCATGCCTCTCTGATGGTATAAACTTTTTTCCCGTTTTCGTCTGTCGTGATATCAACATGGTTGTGCCATGACACCGGAATCCTAATCGTCCGAAAGCCCTGCTCCTTCACAAAGCTTATCATCTCTTTCGTCGTTTTGGTATTTCCGGGCAGCCATGCGCCCTCATAGTCAAGCTCGTCGGATAAACCGCTACAATCGATCGCGTCAAAAGTATTGCCAAGATTCCAACCCATGCCCATATCCGCCACAAAATCCTGCCACCGCACACCGTCGTCCTTCTGCCGTAGAACCTCCTCCTGCGTCTGTGTCACATTATCTGTCTCTGTTTCTTCTGACTCCGCCGCACTTTCCTGCGTTTCTGCCTTTATATTCATATCGATATCCGTCTCCTGCTCCGATTCCTGTTTCAACTCATTATCTAATTTCATTTCCTCCATTTCCACCGTCTGTCCGCAGCCTGACAGGAGTGCCCCTGCCAGCAGCGCTGTGAGTAACACTACTTTTTTTCTCATTTCATCCTCCTCATCTCAAGCTTACATCCATGCCTCCATCATCGGCATAAACAATCTGTGAAGAACGCTGCCTTAGAACTTCTTTTCACACTGCATATACTGACTGATCTTCTCACGAACAAACGCCCGTTTCTCCTCCTTTACAAGGAAATACAGATATGCGTCCAGCACATACTGCATGGGCATCCCGCGCCCTGCAATCTTAAAGTTCACAAAGCCCCGCTCAATATAATTTCCGATCTCATCGTTGGATATGAACGCCGGGCGCTTTGTGCACTCCTCAAAGGTCTTATTTGGATTGGCATTGGGACATGGAAAAAGATCTTTCACATCAAACTCGAGCTGTGCCCTGGACTGCTGTGCATAATGCTCCGCCCGCCTCGGGCAGCCCGGTGTGCACACTTCATTCACCAACAGCTCGATACGACCTGCATAAGGCTCCAGCTCTTTCAGCGCCTTTTCATCATGGTTCATGTCATAGTCCAGCACTACCAGAAAATACTCCCGCTCCAGCTCCCCAAGCACTCCCCTGGTCTGCGTAATCCTCTTTGTCGTAGATGAGATCAACGGAAACCGCGGCCACTCACGTCGGATATAATCCTCCAGCACTTGTGCGTTTACCAGCACCTGATTCAACCCATTGTCCGCAAGACGCATGATGAGATTGCAATAAGTATCCTGAAGATGCTTTTCCTCCAGGACAGAGTTCGTCCATGTAAACCTCACCGGCACGCCCTTGCTGTTATACAGCTTCAAAGTCGCCTCAATGTCCCGCTTTCCGGCGCTTCCCATAACCACACGTCCGCCATTCCAGATAGCGCCCGGAAACGTCCCATAGACAGATCCGATCCGGTACCCCTCGCGGAAGCAATCCGGATACTTTTCCATCAATACGATCATTGAGTAATTTAACTGCCGGTAATAACAAAACCCTGGCAGATGCCAAAATACCTCTTTCTCCATATCAAACCTCCTCTTTTGCTATATGCAGTACTTCTTTGCAACACTTCTTTCGCCATGTCAAGCTTCTCTTTCTGTTGCTACGGCCACCTAGAAGGCTTTGGCCTTCCCACTGTGATCAGCCTGTTTGCCGTCAGACTGTTGAGCAGTGTCGTCGCAGCGTCCACGCGATACTCCGGGCGTATCAGATAGTGACAGTAAACCTCCATGATATAAAACAGATTTGCCGTCCGTCCTTCTAATTTGAAATTTGTAAAGCCCATCGGCACATACTTTTCCCAGATATCCTCAGGCGACACGTAAGTGCAATAGCTCTGTATCGTGGCAAACTCATTGTGCTCCCCATAGTCGCAGTGCCATGGTTCCAGAGGAATCTGCCTGTCGGGAGTGCGCGTGCGGTTCTTGAGCATAATGCGCTGATTTTTCGCCTCATTTTCATAGTGTCTGCCCCGCCTTGGACAATTGGGCTGGCACACTGCATTCACAAGAATCTCGCAGCGTTTTCTATCATCATGCCCAATTTTTTCCAGCTCCTCAAAGCGATTGTTGAAATTGTAGTCTAGTACTACAAGATGATAGTCTTTTTTCAACTCCTCATTCACCGCGTTGATATCCCGGAGCTCCTTACAGGTGGAACTGTTGATCCGGAATCCTGGATAATTGCTGCGGATATATTCCTCCAGAAGCGGTGATACAACGAGAACCCCGTTTTTCCCGTTATCTGCAGCCTTCATACAGAAATTGCAATAAGGATCCTTCAGATCTTCCTCGTCCAGAAACATATTTGTGTAAGTATAGCGCACGGACACACCCTTATCATTAATGCTTTTGACCGCATTTTCGATATAACCCGCATCGCACTGATCATTGGGCGACCGCCTGCCGCCATTCCAAAGCGACATGGGAAATTCCCCGAAAAAAGACGCAATCCTTACGCCCTTCCTGAAATAGTGCGGCCTTTTCTCCAGCATTGACAGCAGCACCATATTCAGCGGTAAATTCTGCCGCAGCCCCGGCAGATGAAACCAAACCTCCATCTTTTCACCCTTTCCTTTATGTCATTTTCATCTGCCCATGCGAAATTGTTTCGCGACAGGCAGTCTATCCATGTCTATATCATTCAGACAGAGATCATTTTACAAAATGGGGATAGCGCCCGGAAAACACCATCCCCATAGTTGTTCACTGTCATCTATTCATTTCTTTTGAGTCTGACCGCCATCATTCTTTCTTCAGTGAAGCATTGAACTCATCCACAGCTGTCTGCCATGCCGGCAGGTTCTGCTCCAAAATCGCATCAACGTCAGCACCTACGCTCAGCTTCCACAGGAAATCATCATCCGGATTGAAATTCGGAACGATCAAGTGCCAGTCGTCAACACCCCTTGTTGTCATCATATCGATGGTCTCGTCTACAGATCGTGTATCCTTCATGCCGCCGTAAAGGTTATCAAGCAGTGCATAGTAGCCCTCATAACCCGGAACATCCTCTGACCAAACGTCATAAGCAAACATCAGCAGCCTTGCCTTCTCATCACTGTAAGAAGCAGGCAGACAATATAAGTTATTGTTCTTATTGGTCACATTGTCTCCTTTCGGTCCCTTCGGGAACATGACATATCCATAATCAACACTCTGATCCAGCTTTACGCCGTTTACTTCCACAGGATTCTGGCCTGTCAGCCAGCCGCCCTCATATGCACAGTATGCGTCGTCATACATGAAAGCCGCCTTGCCGCTCATAAAGAGGTTCTTATAATCCTCCCAGTTGTCACCTGCCTCGTTGCTGTAATTCAGGAAATAATTGTTGGTAACTGTGTCAATGGCAAAATGCAGGCCTTCCTTCACCGCATCACTATCCGCTGTCAGTGTGAATGTACCGTCACTGTTCTTGGTGACAAGCTCGCCGCCGTTCGAACGAACGCACATATAGATCATACCGCCGTTGTTCTGCACGCAGCCATATACATCATTCTGGCCATCATTGTCCGTATCCCTCTGTACCTCCTTCATGATGTCAACCCATGCATCCCAGGTCCATGTACCGTCTGCCTGCATATCGTAAATCGTCTCCGGATCGATGCCAGCATCCTTGAGCACGGTCTTGTTGAAATACAGTCCTCCTCTTGGCTCGGAAGGACCCGTATAGAAGCAGTATACGGAATCGCCTACCTTCCAGCTATTTACCTCGCCGTTCATCTGCCACTTATCTGCGGAGAGATCGATCACATCGCCGTCCAGCTTTGTCAAATCATACATCAGCCCCTGACTTACATCAGCCGCCGTTGCCGCGGAGTTTGTCAGCACATAGATGACATTCTCATCGCTTCCCGATGTAGCAGCCTGCACAAACGCCTCGCCGATCGAGCCTTCACCCCAGCCCCAGCCGGCATAGTTCTTCTGAACCATTGTAAAGTTGTATGTCTCCTGAACCCACTCCTGATATTCTCTCTGCGCCGCCTGGAAATCCGTCTTAGGCTCCTCCGGCTCGCCTGTCCACCAGTCTGCAATGATAATCTCCATGCCTCCTAAATCAAAGGGTTCGCCTGTATTGGGATCAATCCTCACCTCTGGCATCCCATCATCTTCCGCAGCTGTGCTCTGCTCTTGGCTGCTGCCCTGATCAGCAGCCTCTGTCTTTGTCTCGCCGCCCGTCTGTTCTCCGGCACTGGTCTGGGTATCCCCACCGGTCTGGGTATTGTCTGCCGGTTGGTCTGCATTTCCGCCGCAGCCAGTCATACCAACTGTCATGATCACCGCGATCGAAGCCGCCATCATTCTGTTCAACATTTTTCTTTTCATATTATCCTCCATTCCTGCTGCACCTGCAAATCGGTATGCAGGCACAAATTTGTGCGTGAAGCATTGACCGCACGCTGTTTCATTTTATATAAACTCCCAACTGCCTACATTCTAAAGCGGACACAGACAGCAGAAACCTATACCATCATTAATATGCATCACATCTTGATACCGCTGCTGCTCAGGCTCTCCACAAACCCCTTCTGCGCATACAGATACAGGATGATCAGCGGCACGATGACCATCAGTGTACCCGTTGCCAGCATGCAGTTGGTGTAGGGGACGGAAACTCCTGCCGAGCTCGATGAGCCGGTAATCCTCGCCATATAGCCGCCAAACGTATCCGGAAGCTGTTTGAGCTTAATGCTCAAAAGGCTGACCTTGCCCAGGAACATGCTGGAATAAAAACCGTCTGTCCACTGCCATACAAAAGCAAACAGGAAACAGGACGTAAGGATCGGCTTTGCATCCGGCACCATGATACGGACAAATGTCCTAAGTGTGCCGCAGCCGTCCACATAGGCGGCCTCCTCGATCTCCTTTGGAATATTGCGGAAAAACTGCCGTATCATGTAGATATACAATCCGTTCTTCAACCCCATGCATCCGAATGACATCATGTAATAGGGGATTACGGAACCGCGCAGGTTTATGGGGGATCCCGTCAGCATCTGCTTGATTCCCAGCACATCAAAATACCGGAAATGCAGGTGCAGCGAAGTGGAAATGACCTGGGGAGGAATCAGTATGACCACCATCACGCAGGCAAACCAAAAGCGCTTTAACGGAAACTGGAATCTCGCAAAACCGTATCCCACCAGGGTGCACATTGCCACCTGAACCACAGAGATCGTCAGCGCAACTGCCAGCGAGTTGAACAGGCTCTTTGCATACTCCATAAGCCCTGCCGCCAGACGGTAATTCTCCGTAGTAAAGTGCATGGGAATGGAGATCACGATCGGATCATACAGATCGCCCTCGGTCATAAAGCTCACTGAAATCTTGTTCAACAGGGGCTGCAGAATCAAGAAACATAGTCCAAAGAGCAATATCGCCCGACAGATGCTGACACCGTATCCCATCACGGTTCTGCGCAGGAGATAGCCGCCGGATTTCCGGTTTCTCTCCCAGAAGTTTGTGTATTTCCCTGTATTCACCTTACTCTTTACCTTACTCATAGTAGTAAACCCCCTTCGAGATGATGATCGAACTTACTCCGATAATTGCCATGACCAGCACAAAATATGTCCACGCCATTGCGGAAGCCAGCCCATAGTTCAGGTTTACATTCATATATGTCGTAATCTTTTCAATCACTTCATTGTCTGATCTCATACAGAAATCCACAACCGTATAGATCCAATTTACAAGGAACAGGGAACTGACCATGGGAAACGTGATCTTCCAGAGACTCTCCCACTTGGTACAGCCTTCGATGTCCGCTGCCTCGTACATACTGGTTGAAATCGTCTGCAGTCCCGACAAGAAAATAATGATCTGGATCCCAGACGAGATCGCCACATCATAAATATTTTCAATAATCTCAAACAGCGTCTCGAAAGCCCGCACACCCACACCGGTCGTCCGCAGAATATTCTGGAGCGCATCCGTGATACCCGCCGTACCGCCCGCGTTCACCTCCACAGTCTGGGCAACAGCCGCCATCAGAGCATTGTCGGAATCCAGCTTGAGCATCACACCGGAAGCCAGTATTACCGGCAGGAAGAACACAGAACGAACCAGCGCCCTGCCCTTAAATTTCTGGTTCAGCACCAGTGCCACAAAGAAACTGAATACCATGATCGCCACGGAATAAATTGCCATTCTGGAAA
Source organism: Lachnospiraceae bacterium UBA7179 (assembly GCA_002491195.1). Classification (GTDB taxonomy): domain Bacteria; phylum Bacillota; class Clostridia; order Lachnospirales; family Lachnospiraceae; genus COE1. Next base: position 70,093 of record DKVL01000063.1, on the reverse strand, counting down.
GCTCCTCCGTGAGCAGCCTGACAAAGTTAGCATCCACCCGGAAAGCATAATTGTAATTGTCCAGCCCTTTCCATACGTTCTTAAACTCCCCTGCTCCCAGCTGCACATCACTAAAGCTCATGTACAGGGACTGGAACAGCGGTTTTACCATAAATGCCAAAAAACCGATAATAAACGGAGCTATAAACAGGTACCCCGAGATGGCTTTCCGTTTCTGAAGGCCTGCCAATTTCGTTTTCTGTCTTTTCATAACCACATTCCTTTCTAAAAACTTTTATGCCATATTCCGCCAAAAACAGTGTCTTTGGCGGATTTGACATTAACGGACTACCAAATAATCTCTGGCGGGAACCTTTACACCATCCGATGTCACTGTATCCGTGAAGCCATAATTGACATAAACTTTTGTGCCATCCTCGTATACAGTGCAGGAAACATTGTCATCGAGCTTCTCATGCCCTGTCATCTGCTGATCAAATACATGCCCCATCTCGCTGTTATATCTGTTGTATATTTCCATCATCCTGTCATGCCATGCAGCAAAATCAGATGCATAGTACTCTGTATAAAGGGTCTTCTGCAGGGCAAACGCCGTCTCGCGCATCAGCGAGAAGGAGAGACCCGCACCGTACTCCGCAGACTCCAACAGTTCCTTTTCCTCATTGCCGCAAGTATTTAACGGTGCTCCGACATAATTGACATAACCATGTATGGCAAGCTGGTAAAATGGAATCTCTTCATCGATAATGGTATACCCGCTGCCTGACAGATCCATGTTTGTCACAATATCCGCATAGGGAAGGGCGTAATCATTACCCATATTAATCATAACCTTCTTGTTGTCGTCACTAATCTCCCTAAGTATCTGCGCATGGGAATCCATCGCCTGCTGTCTGCTCACGAAGTTCTTCAGATAATAATCGGAAGAGAGATCCTTTCCCATATCACGGAATGCCACGTTCGCGCTGTACTGCCCCGCCGCCTTGGCAAGAACCTCAGCGTTTTCCTCGATTACGCTTGGGTGAAGCAGATAATAGCTGTCAACACCCTCCCTCGCGGCATACGTCACATCACTGTAGACAAACAGTTCGGCACGCTCCTTGGACAGAAACCTTGCTGCATCCGTGAAGGAAAAGAACCCGTCAGAAAGCCCACTGTCATACTCGTAATGCGTCACACCTTCCAGATAGAGATCCACGCCAAGCTCCTTTGCCGCAGTTCCCAGAGACTGCAAATCCTTCTTGCTGCCCAGTGCGCTGATCGTCTTTGCCTTGCTGAGAATCTTCTGATTGACGCCGCCGTTGCACCAGCCTGTATATTTCACTGAAATATTACCCATGCCCTCCGATGCAAGCTGTTGGATCATATCCTCCGCCTCGCTGTATTTTGTCAGTTTTAAAGGGCGGGAAACAGGAACACCCAAAATCTGTCTGACCTTATCTACAGCTCCCACAATCTCCAGCACCACGGGAGTTGCTTCATCGCTGTTCTCTGTGAAATAATCCCCATACTGATCCTTCAGATAGCCCTGATACGTCTTTGCCATATCCACATAGCTGCTGCTGTCCACGAAACGGTAGCGCTGTGTCAGAGTCTCATCAGGCAGTGTTTCCAAGAACTTATACACATTCTGGCTGTTCAGATCACCTACCTGATACAGCTCGGACGGGCTGATCGTATAACATGAATTTACAAAATTATAACTGCTGCCGTGTCCGGCGATATCCGCCTGCACGGATACATACGGTGCGCCCTCCTCCAGCATACAGATAAAGGAGTCATCGCCGTTGGCAATTCCAAACACATTGAAGTATGCTCTTGTGTCATGCACCACGGCATCCCTGGACAATGCCATATCCCAGCCGTATAAATTCGCATAATAGGATGCCTGTGAGAGCTTGTTGTTGTTAAAATTGATCAGCGCGCCGCCGCCCTCAGGCACAAGCAGATAGCCTTCATCCTCAGAACCACCCGCGCCAAAATACGGAAGCGGAACCAGAGTATAGATTGGGGTCGCTTCACTGTATTCCAGATCGCTCAGCGGCATTTGCACCACCAGATCCCCGCCGTCCAGCTTATAAATGATACTTGCGTCGAAAACGAACGTATCCTTGCTGGCAAGCTGCGTGCTCAGCTGCTTATCCGCCGCCAGGTCGTCCGCCGTATATCCTGCTTTCTCAAAGATCTGCTCCAGTTTCTGGGTAACAGCGCCCTTGGCCGTGTCCCTCAACACATACAGCGGCTCGTTCTCCAATGACGGGTAAGCGGCAACAAGAGCATCCCTGTCATCGTCTTTTCCCAGTTTATTGATATCATATTTCTTGTAGTAGCGCTTGATAAAGCTGGAATCATTTGTCTCCAGTTTGTCAAACCACTGTTCCATGCCTGCCACTGTGCAGACAGGAGGAATCAGGTATTCCTTCTCCACATTGCCAAGGGAATAGTTGACCTTGACGTAATCATCACCCTGCTCAATATTGTACATACCGTTTGTAACACCGTAGGTAAAGCTGTCATAGGTAGTCTGCAGACCAGTGGCAATACTGTAAGTCATAAGCAGGGTGGACTGAAGCCTTCCTTTGTATGACGCGACTGCCACAGGATCTGTCTCCGCTTCCGGAGGATTCGAATACCATACCTTGCCTGTCTCCTTCACCTCCAGCGTAAATTGTGTCGTCGTGGGATCCATGGTAAGCCTGAGCTTATCGTTTTCCAGTATGATTGAATCCTCGGATCCGTCATAGCTGTAAACGGTCATCCCCTCTGTCTGTTCTGTCGTACCTTTGAAATTGACAATCACAACGATTGCCACCAGCACAACAGCTGTTATGATCACGGGGACAGCCAGACTTTTCAGCTTCCCCATCAATTCTGATTTATCTTTCTTCATGGTCACTCCCATCCTTCCATCACGGCAGATTTTCTCTCGATTCCTGCCTCGCTATAGTCGGAACATAATCTCCTTCCCAATGGAAATAAAGTACGCAACACCCTGTGAAATCATGCTGAAGAACAACAGCAGGATAAACACGATCACCAGCATTGCAAACAGGCTGGCAACCATAAACAACAGATTCTTTCCAAATCCAAACTCGTGGATCTGTCCCATGGCAGCAATGAACAGCATGGCCGCCCACAACAGAGAGAGCGCACTAATCACTGTATAAAACTCCCTCTCGTCCACCGTGACGAAATTGCTGAAAATCATCAGTGGAAACTGGATCAGCGGATACGGTGTCAGTGCATAGCAGCTTGCCATATACACCTGGCCAAGCCGCCCCTTGCCGTCGAACAGAGTCGTCAGCCCCCAGTTCCCGACCACAAACATGGCAAGCGGGAATGCCACGCTGGCAATATACAGAAAGATATTGATCCCCTCCCAGTACACTGTCAGGAAAATGAAACTGGTATAGCGCAGCTTCATCACCCTCACAAGCAGGGTCAGAAACAAAATCGTGTTTGCCGCAGCATACGTCCCGCGCTTTTCGTGCGTGAGATCCCAGAAACCGTCCAATGGGTGCGTGATACAGTACAGTGCAAACCGCAGGCTGTCTATATATTTCAGATAAGTATTTTTATTTTTCAATGCAGCTATCATACCAACCTCCATCTATCTAAACCCTGAAGATATCCGCGATATCAATCTCATGCTTGATTCTCTTGACCTTGCCAATGGACATCGGAATCAGGAACACCGCCAGGATCACTATGACGATCGCGACAATATGATCCTCCACCCATTCTTTACGATATTGCTTGTATGCCCTGGAATAGTTCTCGTCATCATACTTGAGTTCAAAATAGTCCATGGCCTCCTCGTATTTTTCCTGCCGCAGCAAGGAACGTCCGATACCGATGTACGCCAGGTCATAGTTGCCGTCCAGCTCCATAACCTTCTTCCAGCTCTCGCCTGACGCCTCGTAATTGCCTGCGTCAAAGTCCTCGATCGCGCTGTAGATCAGCCTGCCAAACTCGGTGGGGGTAAACAGCGTAATGCTGCAATCCAGTGTATCCAGCACCAGCAGGTCGTGCCCCATGTGCTCGATCGCGACCGGCTGCCTGAAATACCCGTCCATATTGCCGTTGCCGCCAAAACAGAAGACCATCTTGCCCTGGTCGTCATATCCAAAGAGACGTCCGCGGTTCTTGTCAAGACACACATAGATGTCATTTTCAAAAACCGTCACATCCGTAAAGTACGACGGACCTTCATAACCGCCACCCTCGCCCCAGTACAAATCGCCGTATGCAGGATACTCGCCATTCTGAACCAGAATGTCATTGCCCATCAGGTTCAGCTTGCGGATTGCAGATGCAGCGCCAGTGTCCAGGTCATTCTCATCCATACCGCCTGCACAGGCATAGATGAAACCCTCGTGGTCGATATAAATATTGTCATATGCCGTAGGAACAAAAGATGTCATACGCACCCTCTGCTCCTGTGTCGCAAATTTCTTCCAGATATAATCCATCCAGTTGAACGTAACAGGCGTAGCTCCGACAAACCCTGAGAATGTGCCGTCCGCCTCATACTTGCACAGACCCTGATTGATGCTCGTCGCGATACAGTATACACGCCCCGCTGTGTCGATCACAATCTTGGAAGGCTGAAACGTGCTGTCTGCGCTGACAGTGGAATCCACCGGCAGATCAAACTGCAGAATATAATTCAGATCACTGTCCACCTTCACGATCCGCGCGTTTCCATTGTCGCTGATAAAGATATCCCCTTCTTCCGAAATGGCAATATCGGTCGGTCCAGAGAGGCTTTTCACATCCGTATTCCCCTCGATACTGTCGAAGATACGCACCACCTCAAACTGCTCCGTGCCAGTCCTCTCAATCTGCACGATCCGGTTGTTGCCTGTATCGCAGATATAGATCATGTTATCCTTGACAAACATTCCCTGGGGACTGCGGAAATTAAGGTCCAGACCAAACGCCTCCGCTGTGTAAACATTTGTCACTGTATAGGCATCCGGCGAGTCCTGCACATCGCCCCAGTAGTCATAATTATATGTATAGCTCTTATCCTCAGCCGTAACGCTCATCGAAGAGGTCGCAAGAACCACCGCTCCCAGCGCCAGGGCACCGATTGATTTGATTATCTTTTTCATAGGCCACCTCATTCCCTGTTAATCCTTCAGACCCGAGCTTGCCATCGTCTCCAGGATCTGGCTCTCAGAGAATATGAAGATTGCAATGGGAACGATCATCAGGACAACCAGCACCGCTGCGCCCTGCCCCGTCCTTGCAATGCCTCCGCTCTGAATCTGCTGCATGGCATACACGAGTGTCTTCTTTTCCTCGGAGTAGATGAATGTGGCTGCTTTGTTGTTCCACAGCCCCTGCACTGAGAAGATGATCAGCGTCATCCACGCGGGCTTTACATTGGGCATCACGATACCGCTAAACACTCTCCACTCGCTTGCGCCGTCAATCTTTGCCGCCTCGATCAGGGAGGTCGGAAGACCTTCCATGAACTGTTTCATCAGGAACAGTCCCATCGGCGAGGCAAATCCCGGAATAATGATGGACCAATACGTATCGATCCAGCCAAGTTTATTTAAGATCAGGTAGTTGGGAATCTGCGTCACATAACCGGTAAACATCATCGCCACGGTTACCAGCTTGAAGAATGCCTGGTTGCCCGGGAAATCGTACTTCGCCAGCACGAAAGCTCCCATGGAAGCTATGACCAGATGGCCAACAGTACCAACAAACGTGATAAACACTGTGTTAAACAGGTATCTTGAAAAGGTAACCCACGATTTTCCCATCGTCACGAACAGATCGGAAAAATTGTCAAACGTAGGGTTCTGCGGCAAAATCTTGGGTGGGAACTTGAACAGTTCGTCCAGTGGTTTCAGCGCGCTGCTCACCGCGTAGATCAGAGGGAAGGCCATCACCAATGCCACCAGCAGCAGGAACAGATACAGAAAAATATCTCCTACGATAGACCGGTTTGGCTTTCTTCTCTTGATCAGCTTTTTGCGGTATACAGGTTCTAAATTTTCTTGCTCTTTTTTCTTCTTCTTGCTCATATCAGGTTCCTACTCTCCTCAACAGACTTTGGATTGCTTTGTTACAAAGTATCATCATCAGGAACAGAATGGTCGCGATCGCACACGCATACCCCATCTCAAATCTGGTAAAACCATAGTCGAACAAATGGGTCACGATCGTGCGGGCTGCGTAGTCCGTACTCGGATATCCGCAGAGTGCCATGGTGACATCACAGACGCCAAAAGCCTGGGTGATGGACATAACCGCACCAAACATCAGCATCGGGCGCATATTGGGAAGTGTGATATACCACAGCTCCTGCCAGCGGTTCTTGATGCCATCCATGTATCCAGCCTCAAACTGTGACCGGTCCACACCCTGCAGACCTGCTACAAAGGAGAGGAACCCGGTACCCAGGCTCATCCACAGGATAACAAGCATACAGATCGGCAGCATGTAGTCCGGATTGATAAACCACAGTACCGGCGTGTCAATGATGCCAAGGTTCATCAGAAAAGCGTTGACATATCCATACGCGTCACCTCTGAAGAACACAGAGAAGATCACATAACAGTTGCCCGCGATTGACGGTGCGTAGAAAACAACGACCGCCACACTGCGCACCCATCTCGGAAGCTCGTTGATCAGCCATGCAAACAGGAACGACATGATGTATCCCAGCGGTCCTGTGATGACAGCGATCATCAGGGTGTTCTTGATACCGATGAGGAAAATGTCATCATCAAGTATCAGGCTAATGTAGTTCTGCAGACCGATAAATCTCGGTTTTTCCAGAATGTTATAATATGTAAATCCATAAAAGATAGAAATCACTACGGGTGCAACAAAGAACAATGTAAACAGCAGCGCGTAGGGCAAAAGGAACAGGTAGCACATCTTGCTCTTTTTGGCTTTCTTCCACGCAACCTGCATGTTATGCTTCCGCAGGGTAAAATATTTGTTGATATACTCTTTCATTTTTCACGCCCCTATTCTTCCTCTATCGGCAAGCCGAACTCAATCCGCTTCTTCTTGATCTCGTCATTGATCGTAACGGCATAATCTATGATCGTCTCTCTCGAGTCGGTCTTTTCGTTGATCACCTTTCTGATGGCGTTGGTGATATGACGCCCTGTAAAGTATCCACCCGGCACCTCGCGTATTCCAACTGTCTGATCCCACTGCGCATCAAGCACCTCGATATCATCATTGCTCCAGGAAAGCTGTACAAATGCGTCCTTGTTGGCTGTCGCATAGCGGGCCGATGAACCAAGCAGCGCCTCGATCTCGCGTCCGAAACGTACCTGTGTATCAGGCTGCGCCCACCACTTCATGAACTCCCATGAATTCTGCCGCAGGGTTTCATTCTCGGTAGCGATCATCATCGTCGCATTTCCGGTGATAAAGTCAGAACGGTCTATGTATGTGCTTCCGTCCGCGGCGGTGTACTCCGTTCCGGGAATCAATGTGAAATCCCAGAGTCCTCTGATCTCAGGAGCTGAAACCATCAGCGTGTTGTATGTGGAATAAGCCGCAATGCCAATAGGCATCTCACCTGAACGAAAACGGCTCACAAAGTCATATACTGTAGGAAGTCCGTAGTCGTTAAAGTATCTGATATAATCCTTGAACGCCCTCACGCCCGGCTCATCGTCCACCAGGGTCCTTGTCCCGTCCTGACTGTACATATCCCCGCCGTACTGGAAAAGAAGCGTAAAGTACAGGGACAGATCCGGCGCATTGGAAGCCACCGCTGTAGTCGCCGTCGCGGTGGTACTGCTGCCTGCCGCAGTCGGTATGCCAATCGAGAGATTATTTCCCTGTATCGTGGGCATCATCTCGATGAGCTCCTGCCATGTGTTGGGAACCTCAAGTCCAAGTTCTTCCAGAACATCCTTCCTGTAAAACATTACATTAAAAGTCTGTGTCTCAGGCACCGCATAGATATGCCCGTCAAGTGCATACTGTTCATAAGAACTTTTTGTATAATGAGAGAATACCTCCTCCCAATCGCTAAACTGGGTAAGATCCTCGACCGCATTTCGCAGCGCATAGTTCACAGGCTGGTCTGCCCCTACCGAAAGCACAACGTTAGGCCCTCTTCCCGCCATAACCGCATTCATCAGTGCACTGGGATCGACGATCTCCACATTAACTTTTACACCGCTCTCCGGTGTAAAGGAATCATCCACCATGGACTTTAAGATCGTACCCTGGTCGCGTCCGGTAAGAACCCACACCTTGACGACTTCCTCACCGGAGCCTTCCGCGTAAACATCGCCCACCGCGTTGTAATCTACCACGAACGATGCCGCAAAGGATTTCATCTCATGCCACAGTTTCATGGCTGCATTCGCCTTTTTCTGCTCCGGCTTGACATTGACGCCGCTGACTACCAGATAATCAATGTCGAGTTTGGTCTCGCTCAGGTTCAACGCTGCTGTTCCCAAAGCAGTAATATTGTCTTTGAATGTCGTAAACTCCAGCGTAATCTTCTGCGGCTTCTCGCAGAAACGCTCGAGCTGCTGTGCCACCGTCTGCGCCGACGCGATGCCGTCGGCTTTCTGTCCGCTGTACGCCACCATGTCATCCACAAGCTTGAAAAGCCTCTTGGACTCAAGATCCATCGCCTCTATGATCTCGGGATAGCTTCTCTCGATATAATAATCTCTGTACTGGTCGGGAGTCGCACCCGTGTATACCAGAACCTTCCTGTAAATCTGGTTGAGCCTGAAGGTCGAATCCTCCAGCTCCTCAAGGATGCTTCCTATGCCGCCCAGAGTAGCTTCCAGCCTGATGGTGTGCACGCCCTTGGCCAGATAAAAATTGTACGGCGTGCCCTGTTCATCTGCCAGATTCAGGTAATCCCAGTCATTGCTGTAGGCAAAGGAGATCGCCTTCAGCTCCTCAAAAGGAATCTCACCGTCTATGTAAACGCTTCTGCTGGACACAACGCCACGCGAATAATTCTGGCGTCCCTTTACCATGATATTGTAGTATCCGTCCTCTGGCACTTCAAATTCCCACTCAATCCACTGTCCTGAGCTTCTCCATGCCTCGCCGCCCACATAATTCAACACAGTTTTCGTCACGCTGTTTGGCTGGGTAGTCGGCGAAGACCTGTCGTATTTTGCATAGAGAGATGATTCCGAACGATAGGTGGAATCCTCTCCCTCGATCAGCGCCATAAAATTTTTAGCTGTATCGGAGGATGCGTCCGTCGGACATTTCGCCATGTATTCCTGATATGTGTCAAGCTTCTGCACCTTCGTGATCTCAAGCTTGCGCAGTATCATGGGTTCATTTGCAGCCTCAAGGCCAATCGTGTTCTCTCCCTTCTCCAGATAAAACATATACGGCTCGGTGATGTATCCCATGTCATCCCTGAAATACGCTTTCTGCCAGCCCGGCGCCTCGACCTGGCTGGGCCTGATCTCGTTGCCCTGATTGTCAACTGTCGGTGCACCTGCATCTGTCCAGATCCTGGTAAAGGAAATATTCCTTGCGTCTTCAAAAGGAACTTCACCATTCAGATAGACAATGCGTTCCGCCGCCACGCCTCTGGATTCAGGGAGCAGGTACTCCATGAACATATTGTAGAAACCCGACTCGGGCACATCTACTTTCCAGGTGACCCTGGAATTGGTGTCCGTAAATAATGCCTTCTCCTCTCCTTCATAATTGTTGTACACCTCCACGCCGCCGTCTGATTCATAGCTATACAAATCCACCGCCGCGCCCTGATCGGGGTGTGCCGCACCGGCATGGGCATTCAGGTAGCCCGTGTAAGTGCCCACCCTCTGCATGCCTTCTACGTCAGTGCTCAGGTCAGCGCCTGCGTACTTCTCATGGAAGTCATCCACACCGCGCAGAGACATAAGGAAAGCAATCACTGCTATAACCGCTGCGACTGCGACTGCAATAATAATCTTTTTTCCAGATTTTCCTTGGCTCTCCATACTTTCCTCCACAAAACAAGTATTTTTTAGGAAATAACTCAACACATTAACTAAAAACATCTGCAGTTTAGCGATTTTTTTAGTATAATTATATATTACGCCATCTGTACTTTTCCACACTTCCTATATATTGCTATGCATTATTCATTTATTGCTTTTTATTTGTGCACACTGTACACTTGTGCTGATTTATTCTCAAAAAAACCATCAAATTAACAATGCATATTCTTCCAACAACAACTTCACAAAATCTCTTTTATTTTTACAGAAATTCATATATAATGACTATCAGGGAAGCTTTCCTATTACGAAAAATGACTCTAAAGAACTGTTAAGATATAAATTTTAGACAAAGGATTGATGGACATATGACAAACAAAGATCAAAAAAGCGCAAAACATCAGGACAACAAAAATCGCACAGAATCGATTGACTTAGAGCAGATCAACGGCAGCGGCTTTGATTTCTACAGCGCCAACAGCGATTACATCGGTTCCACAATGATCAACAAGAATCATGAGATCGTCAATTACCGCAACAGCTCCACGGTGCGCATCTGGTACAATGAACAGCTGGAGAATTTTCCGCTTCACTGGCATAACTCTCTTGAAATCATACTCCCTGTCAGTGACTGCTACTATGCTGCTGTGAACGAGACCACGCATTGTATTCAGGAGGGTGAGATTTTTTTCATACCGCCAGGCATCCTGCACTCCGTATACCCCTCCCCCGCTTCGAGCGGCGTCCGTTTTGTCTATCTTCTCGATCTTAGCGTCATAGCGCATCTAAAGGATTTTGCTGGTATCCAGCCGCTGCTATCGACACCGTTTCTCATCAACAGAGACAACTCGCCGGAGATTTATAAGACTGTTTTTGACCTGCTGATGCAGATGCAGATCGAGTATTTCCGCAACAATCTCTACAGCGAGCTCACTGTCTATTCACTGCTGATGACCCTGTTTGTAAAGCTTGGCACCAATTATTCAAACAAGCTCGCCACCGCTGATATCCAGGCTGGAAGGCAGAGGGAATACGCCAAACAATTCAACGATCTGTTGGCTTATATCGATGAACATTACATGGATACGCTCACGCTTGAGGACACGGCATCACTGATGGGATTCAGCAAATTCCACTTCTCCAGGCTGTTTAAAGATTACACAGGCTACACGTTCTGCGATTACCTCAATTACAGGCGCATCAAAGCGACAGAGGAGCTGCTGCCGCATGCGGAGCTGCCGATCACGCAAATCGCAATGCAGGTGGGCTTCTCGAGCATTTCCACCTTCAACCGCCTGTTCCGCGAGTATAAAAAGTGTTCTCCCAGCGAATACCGCAGCAAATTGTCTGTTCACTCATTCAGCAGGAGATAAGGATATCACCCCACAGTCCGATGATACCGAAAATCCGAAAAACCTGCCTTTCCGCCAGTCCTCTTTGTCGCATAGACAAACAGCCCAAACCGGCATCCTGTAAAGTGATCGAGCTTAAAATACAGCTTCTGCGCAGTGCCAATCTGTTTCCATACGCTGCCAGTTTTATAATAGAAGAAACGTGCCTCGTCCTTCATCTGCGCAAAGTCCGCTTCAATCCGCAGACGCACCATTTTCTGATCGATCCGTACTGCTTCTAGCTCTGTCCCCGCCATATCATCCTGCGTCACAGCCTGCATAGATTCACTTCGAGCTGTCCTTCCCCGCATCACAATATAAAACCCGTCTTCTCTCCGCGTCACTGCAACCATGCCATAGCATCCCTGCAGTGCGCAGAGCCCCGCGTAATCACCCACCTTCAACGCGTTCGCATCCACTGTCACTTCCCCTGCGCACCGTGGAAAGAGCATGCGCTGTGTCAGCACATTTGCTGCCTGCAGCAGGCTTTGGCATACTTTTCCGGTCTCAATCCAGAGGATGCCGCGGTCCGTATCATGTATGACCAAACGAAGATCCGGCTCGTGATTGAACTGCCACACGCTTTTTAAGCCATAACAGCCGTACCGCTCACGCTTTGCCAGCTCCGAAAGACCTGGCTCTTTCCTGAAATCGTCGCTCTGCACCAACGACTCATATCGGTAATCCACCCTGCCACATGGCACTTCAAACTGCCACGGAATCCGTCTGTCCTTCCCAAATACAGGAAATCCTGCCTCCCATGTGACCGGAACCAGCACTGGGAGCCTTCCAACCGCACCGTGATCCTGAAACATAACCGCATACCACGCTCCATCGGGCGTGTCCACGATTCCTCCCTGCGCGACACCCTGATTGCAGTATCCCCTGTCGTCGACCAGGACGTCACCGCCGGAAAATTCACCATCGATGGAGTCCGCCACGAAACAAGCCTCCGTGCGCATCCATCTGTCCCGCAGCGAATGGATAAAGAACAGATAATACTTTCCATTGATCTTGTAAAAATGCGTCCCCTCATATCCCAGCCCCGGATGTCCTGCATCGCTGACCGCCAGGCGGTGCATCCCGCCTGCAAGGGGCGCTGTCAGATTATCGTTTAACTGTGTGATATAGATGTCCTTGTTTCCGTATGCAATGTAGACATTATCCCCGTCAAACAGAAGGGAACAGTCGTGATAAAATCCTTCGATCTGGTGCTTCTCCCACGGTCCTGCGATAGACTCTGACGTGTACAGATACGTCCTCCCTGTGTCGTTTGCAACAAAGCATATATAGAACCTATTATTGTGATACCGCAGAGACGCCGCCCACATTCCCCTGCCGTATATGTTTTTTGCACCCTCCAAACATTGCGAGGGTGTGCTGTCCAGACGGTCGAACACAAAAGCCGCATGTTCCCAGTTCACCAAATCATAAGAACGCAGAATCTCCCCACCCGGCATAAAATGCATGGTCGTCGAAACCATATAATAGATATCGCCGACACGGATCACATCAGGATCCGGATAATCCAGCCTTGTAATGGGGTTAACCTGTGCGTCCTGTTTCCACAATTTATTTTCTAAACTCATCTTATCCTTCCACCTATCAACTATAAATCAATCACAAATACTAACGTTTGACAGCCCTAATGCACCGTTTGAATCCACATAATACTGCGCCTGCGCCCGGAACATCTCTGCGTAGATGCCGTCCGCGCGCGCCACAAGCTCGTCGTGCGTGCCATATTCCTTGACGGTTTCATCGGAAAAGACCGCAATGTGGTCACAGAAACGGCAGCTCGATAACCTGTGCGAGATATAGATCGCTGTCTTGCCGCCCACCAACGCATGGAACTGCCGATAGATCTCATACTCTGCGATCGGGTCAAGCGCCGCTGTCGGCTCGTCCAAAATGACGATCGGCGCATCCCGGTACAGCGCCCTGCTGATCGCCGTCTTCTGCTGCTGTCCGCCGGAGAGCTCTACGCCTTTCTCGTCAAAACTCTTGTAGATCATCGTGTCGAGACCATCGGGAAGCTTCTGCGCATCCTCGTACAGCCCGGTCTGCGTGAGCACTTGTTCCAGCCGCTCCTCATCAATATCCTCCACCCCCGGCGCCACATTCTCCCGCAGACTGAACGCAAAGAGCTTGAAATCCTGAAATACCACTGCAAAGAGCTTTCTGTACTCCTCCTCCGAATACTCCATGATATTGATGCCGTCAATACAGATCTCGCCCTCTGTCACTTCATACAGACGGCACAGCAGCTTGATAAAGGTTGTCTTCCCTGCGCCGTTCAGACCGACGATCGACAGATGCTCCCCCTGCCTGATTGTCAGGTTCAGATGGCGCAGCACATACTGATCCGAGCGCGGATAGCGGAAGCTCACGTCGCGAAACGTGATCACATGCCCGTCACTGCCCGTGTCCACAAGACTGTGCTCCCCGATCTGCATCGCCGCCGGATAGTCCAGAAACAATACAAACTGATATGCATAGTTACAGCGCTTTTTAATGTCCATCACACTGTTTATGATGTTCTGCAGACTGTTGTAAAGCTGCGTCACCGACAGCATACACATGGTAAAATCACCTATAGAGATTACCCTGCGGACAGCAAGCATACCGATATAGAAGCAGCTGATGCCGTCCCGCAGCACATTGACAGCGTCAATGCCCCAGCTGTACCGCAGCTGCTCATGCGCCTGTTCTCTCCAGATATCTGTCATCCCATCCGACTGCTCTTTTGCCTTGTCCCCCATCATGCGGCTGCTGTCATACAGGCGAATATCCTTGCCGTACTCAAACGATGCCAACTGGAACAGCACATAGCCAAAAATGCGGTTGATCTTGGACAGTCTGAGAAAATTCCTTGTGTCAACCTCATTGTTGCGCGCTGTCAGCCAGGAGCTCATCAGAAGGGCGATCAACTGTATCGGCAGAAGCAGCGGACATCTGGTAAAAATGAGCGTCGTGACACCGCAGAGCACCGCCACATTCAACGCGATCTGATGGACGCAGTCGAGGATCCCCACCACGCCCCCGCTGTACCACGACATCCCTTCCCGCGCCTTATTGAGCTGGTCAAGCGTATCTGGATCCTCCGTGTGCTCGTAGTCCATCTTCATCGCGTGTTCACCGATCATCATGTCGCAGTACTCCTGAAACCACTGGGCGATCTCTCCCTTCGTCCGCTCCGCCGCGCCGTTTGTCGCACGCACCAGCACATCGATCGCGACGGTCAGCGCAGCGTACAGCACGATCAGGCGCAGATGCTCCGACAGCGGCGCTCCCTCCGTCACCAGCAGCAGCTCGTCGAGCAGCAGCTTGGGAATCAGCACATTCTTCATGGCGGCGACAGTATCCCCCACAAACAGGATCAGATAGCTGCCAAAAAGTGCGGGCTTCTCCCGCCATGCAACGCGCAGCATAAAGGCAAGCGTTTTTCTGACTTCATGCATTCTCCTGCACCTCCTCCACATAGTACTGTGCCTGGATCCGAAACATCTCCGCATACTTTCCATTCTGTTCCATCAACATTTCGTGGGTTCCAAGCTCCGCAAGCTTTCCGTCCACAAACATCGCCACCCTGTCGCAGAAGCGCGTCGAGCTGAGGCGGTGGCTGATATAGACTGCTGATTTCCCGCCGATCAGCCTGTCAAAATTCTCATAGAGACGGCTCTCTGCCAGCGCATCGAGCGCCGCTGTCGGCTCGTCGAGCACCACAATCGGCGCATCCTTGTACAGTGCCCTCGCCAGTGCAAGCTTCTGCCGCTCACCTCCCGACAGGTCGACGCCGTCATCATAGATGACCTTTAACATCTGTGTGTGCACACCGTCCGGCAGACCGGCAAGCTTCTCCGAAAGCCCTGCATCCTGCAGGCGCGCCTCTGCCTTTGCGCAGTCCGTCTCCTGCGGCGGCTGCATGGACACATTCTCAGCCAGCGGAAACGCGAACAGCTCCACCGTCTGAAATGCCGGCGCAAACAGCTTATAATAACTGTGTTTGTTGTACTCCTTCACATTGACGCCATTCAGTAAGATCTCGCCCTCCGTCGGCTCATAGAGGCGCAGCAACAGCTTGATAAAGGTCGATTTCCCCGCGCCGTTGAGTCCCACCACGGCAAGCCGCTCCCCCGCCTTCAAAGTCAGGTTCAGATGCTCCAGGGCATACTGTTCCGCCTTGGGATAGCGAAAAGAGACATCACAGAATACAAATTCATAATCCTTCGACACAGGTACCTGTATCCCGCCCAGATCCTCATCTCCGCCGTCAAAGTCCATAAAGCTGCGAAAATCATCCACTTCCCTGCTCTTTGCGATCAGTTCTGCAATGCCCCGCATGACCATCCACACTGCACCTGCAAACGTGTTGTAGGACGAGAGGTAGAGCGTGAACCCGCCAAGTGTCATCCTTCCAGTCACGACAGCGTAGATCAGCCATGCGTAGATCAGCCCCTGGCTCAAAAGCATGGTTACACATGTCATCATTCTCTGCCGCTGCCAGATGCGCTGGTGCAGCTGTTCCTTCTCAAACCGCTCTGCCATCAGCTCCTGGTATTTCTGCATCAGCCACCCCGTCAGCCCAAACATGCGGATATCCTTTGCCGCTGCAAAATCCCTCGTGATATTCTCCATATAATTATTCTTGCGCCACCATGTAGACAGCTTGTCCCACACCTGTTCCTTATCCTCTTTTGAGATGCGGTTGAACAGCCAGAAATCCACCGCCAGCGTGATGAGCAGCGGATTGACAACACCCAGTATGAACAAACCCGCGACTGCCACACTCAGGTTGCTCAGCAGAGATGCCATCTCACGGATCATCCCCTCTGGACCGGAATTGTTGTTTGACACGGCCCGTTCCGCCTTCTGGCAGCAGTCCATCACATCGCTGTCCTCGAGATGCTCAAAATCGATCCGCATGATCTTGAGATTCTTCTCCTGCGTCATCTTCATCCTGGTACTGATATACCGCCACCAATTGCTGTTATAATAAGTCTGCAGCACCACCGTCACAAGACGCACTGCGCAGAACGCGCAGATCACAACCGCAAGATTCTCCCCTGTATCATACCCTGTGATCCTGTCAACGATAAGTCTGGACAGAAATCCCCACAGATACTGCGTAAACGGCGCGCAGACAGCCCCCAGCAGCATCAGCGGCAGAATATTGCTGTCCGCCTCCACCATCTGATGCAGCATATATCTGACGTTGCTAAACAGACCATACTCCACATGCAGCGGATTTTTATCTTCTTCCTTCTCTTTTGTCTTCTTTCTTTTCATATTCTTATATCCCCTCATAACAACTTCACTAAGGAACCATGCAAAAATAACCTATGCCCCTTGACTTGTCTATTTCTGCACAGTTCCTAAACGACGGGACGAAATTAGCTCACAACGCCAAATCCAAGGATTGTAAATTCTTTGTCCTCGTCCCCCGGCTGCATCCTGACTTCGACGCGCCATGTCCTGCGCTCACGGTTCTGGAAACAGATCAGCGGATTGCAGTGCGTCCAGCCGTTGACTTTCGGATCGACAGACAGCACCGCCTCCCCGTCGACAAACACCTGCGCACATCCCGCATCCGGCGCTCCCGAATCCTTGTTCACCATTACGAGTCCGGTACAGCAGATCTCCATAACAAAAGGTTTTTCACCCTTCATATGCTTCCAATTATATGGAAACTCTTTGGTCTGTGTCAGATCCCTGTCCATCTCGACACCCTGCAGTTCGTCGTCTGTCTCCGCAAAATCCCCAGCCGATAGGATCCTTACCGTCTCCGCCTCACTGCTGCGGTCATAGAGCCAGACCTGTTCAAAAGCGCCGCCGATCACTGCCGGAACTGACGCCAGATCGAGCGTGTCCTCGTCCATCGGGCTCCTGTCCGCCTCCCGCATCAGATAAACGAGTCCGTCCGCCATGATCTGATGTCCGATGTTGGTCGGGTGGAAGCAGTCATAAAAGAACTGGTTCTTCGTCACGACTTTGCCTTCACCTGATTTTTGGTAAAACTGCTCCACCACACAGTCCCGCGTGCTGACCATCGGCAGCTGATAACGCTCTCCCACAACGCCAAGCCGCTCCTGCAGGTTCCAGTCATTGGCAAACACGGCAAACAGCAGGATGACGGCAGGCTTGTTCTCTGCCGCAAGGATCTTCCTGACCAGCGATTCATAGCAGACACCCTTTGTCTCATCACCCTCGTCATTTACCGAAAACTCCACGATCACAATGTCCGGCGCCACTTTCCCGTCCCTGCACACGTCGCGTTCATAGCGAATCATGCCAAGCTCGGAAGGCGTACCGCCCACGCCCGCCTTGACATAATGAATGTTCTCGTCCACGCCCTTTCCCGCAAGGCTGCAGAGTCCCTCAAAAGTTTTCCATGCATAACACTTTGTGTTGATGGGAACCGCGCCTGCCCCCTGCGTGATCGAGCCTCCAATAAAGGCGATCGTGATGTCCTCGCCCCGTTTTGCCCGCTCGATGGCAGCTTTCAGACGCGCATTGTTTCCAGTCTGCACCAGGGATTTTCGCAGCATCTCCTGATATGCACCGCACGCAAAGTCAACCTGTTCCTCCTCCTCCGGCTCCGGCGCCGTAAAGCCATCGTTGAGATAGAACTTCACCGTCGCCAGCGCCTGCGCCGCCGCGCCATCCTTCTGCGGCTCATCGAACACAAAGCGGATCTGCCCTGGAATGTCATCGTCGTCCGACCAGTCATGATCTGACAGGTTCAATACATATTCCATACCATCCGCCGGGACTTCCATGCGAAGTGTCGTGCCAGAGCCATACATGTCAGACTTCCCGTACATCTGAAATTCAAACACCGCCTTCTTGCCCGCGCTGTCCATTTCCACGCTGACGCCGATGCTGTGCACCAGACGCCGGAATCCCTCCGTCGTCGTGAGCAGCCCGAGCATCGATTCGTCAGAGATATTTCCGACAATCTGCGCACTCGATACCATGCGGCCATCATTTAAATAGATAAATTGAACACCTGTTCCGTTTGCTTGTGCAGATCCGGAGATCTGCTTGTTTCTCATAATACAAAAACCTGATCGTTTTTTCTCAGGATCTTTTGGTGCTTTTGGTCCTACCATCATTATCATCTCCTTTACTTTTCCATGATTATAATGCGTATGACTACATTTGCCATATTTTCTTCTTTGCAGCTGAACGATTCCTAGTTAATGCGACTGTACCCGCCAGCTCTCGACAGGTCCCAGATAAGACTCTGGGAGCTTCGTATTTTCAGGATACAGGACAATGCGCTCCAGCACAATCCCCGGGTCTGACGCATAGAAATACAACTGGTTCTCACCCTTTTTCACCGGAACAACCGATTCGACGATGCGGATATTGTCGAGCACACCGCGGTTCCACTCCTCACATGCACAATCCGCGCGGAAGGAATCTGACACCGTGTCCAGTATCTTTCTGCGCTCCCCGTTGACGGAGAACGCAAAGCGCATGCGCTTTCCTTTGACGACCGGGTTCCTGGGCAGCAGATAGAACCGTATGATGTAATCCATCGCGTTCTCTGCGGCAAACGTATATCGCAGATAGGGCGCATCCGCCGCATCGATCCACGATTTTGTGACTGGGAAAGCTTTCACCGCAGCCCCCATCCTGCCAAGGTGCGCGATGACGTCAAAGCCTTCGTCTCCCACGTCCTTCTTCTCCGTAAAACCGTCCGCGTTCATCGCGATATAACCCTGCTTTTCAATATAGGTTCCTGCTGTGTAAATGCTCTGATCGTTTACCTCCTCTGCCAGAAGCTCCAGTCTTCCGACTGTCTTCTCACCATTTACAAAGGTGACAAAAATCTCGACCAGCGCGCGCTCCATTCCCTTTATCTTCGCCCTGTCACAGGTGACCACAATACTTTCCTTTCCCTTTGTCAGGCTCTCCACACTTCCCTCGGTCGTGCCAAAACACACCCACGGTTTATCACATTGCACGCGGTATGAGAAATCCACATCTCCGCGGCTGCCAAGCTCGATGACCACATCCTTCGTGTCTGGTCTGGTGAAATCGTCATTGCAGGGATAACTGCTGTCCTGCCAGTGTGCGCCCAGATGATAGGCCTCCCCGCCGCGGAAGCCGACAATCATTTTCGCCATCGGAAGCGGTATCACCTCCTGCACTGTCGGATACGTCCAGTTGTGGGCATCCCAGCTGCGAAAACCTGTGTGCGCGGAATCCATCATATGATTCCACTTGCCACCCGCCAGGGCATGATATTCCTGCACATACTGGCGGTCCTTTACTGCGCGCCATCTGACACTCGTGCCAATAACATTCGCTGCCATACTGCCCTGCCCTGCATAAAATGCATTGCAGCCCGCCTCGATGTGCATCAGGATCAGATTGAGGGACGCCATCGCCGGATAATAGATCATACTGCCATACGCATCCTTACACTCCGCCGGCATATGCTCCCTCAGCCTCTCTGCTGTCTCCATCAGTCCATGCACCTCATTCCAGACGCGCTCTCCTTCGCGGAAATGGCAGGGGTGATAGATATCCGGCGCCATCGCCTCCGGGTGCCTTGCCGCATTCCACTTCGTGTAACCGTCCAGCAGCGTCAGCAGATCCTGCTTGTCATTTTTATCAAGGCGGCTTCCAAACTGCTGCTCGATCCATGTCCTTGCATATTCTTCTGTCTTATTCTTCTGGCTGTAGGTCTCATAGTCGTACGCCAGATCCATAAAATAGCACAGTGGATACTCCGCGCCCTTCAGATCGCCCACATTGACAATCCAGAGCTCACGCACACCGTACTCGTATGCCTGCGTCATCTGCTCCCACGTCTTGGTCAGCCGCGCCGTATTCTGCCATTCATAGCTGATAGGACCTCCGTGATAATCAAAGTGATAGTACATTCCATAACCGCCAGGGTGCTTTCGGTCCGTCTCATCCGGCAGCCCCCTCGTATTGCCGAAATTGTCCTCGCAGAGCAGCAATATCACATCGTCGAGCTCCTCCCAGCCCTTCAGTCCCTCACAGGTCGCATCCCCATAATAGTAATCCTCCACTTCCTTGTAGATGGCGAGCATGCGCGGAATATCCTTCAGATCTTTATCCATATACTCGCGCAGCAGCGCATGCTGTGTCACGATGGCATCCTTGATGACCTGCACATTGTCCGCCAATCCCGCATCCGCCGGAAGCAGCATGGAATCACTCTCGCCGCGCATTCCGATCGTGATCACATTCTCAAACGGCTTGTTGCGCAGAATACCATCCTTCCAAAATTCTGTGATCGCCTCCCTGTTAGACACGAAGCTCCATGTGTTGTCCGTGCCGTACCGCTGATAGATCCGCTGCCACTCCGCTCCCGCGCGGCACAGCGGCTCGTGGTGTGATGTCCCCATGACAACGCCATAGGTATCTGCAAGCTCTGCGCTCGCAAGCCCCAGTCCCTCCTCGGAAAAGACCGAGTCCCACATCGCAGGCCAGAGATAATTTCCCTTGAGGCGCAGCAGCAGGATAAAAATCTCCTCGTAAGCTTTGGCATTGACACCTCCAAACGTCTCCGAACACCAGTTTCCAAAGGCAGGCCACTCGTCGTTGATAAAAAAGCCGCGGTATCTCACAGACGGCTCCTTTGAGATAAGCCCATCCCCGATCGGCAGGATCACAGTATCTTTTTTCTGCGGAACAACATCACCCCAGTAAATTAAAGGCGACACGCCGCACAGCTCTGACAAGTGAAACATACCATAGATCGTCCCGCGCTTGTCGCTTCCCGCGACCACCAGCGCTTCCTTCACGGATGTTATGCCATCAATAGATGGCATAACACCTCCATGTGCCTTGGAAAAGGGTGCACTCACGACCTGCATCTGGTAAACTTCCCGCTTCCCCTGGATCTGCCCGCTGCTCCATCTGCCCGATGCCTCGAGCGCATCCAGCAGCGGACTCTTCCCCAGCGTCGCAAAGATGACAATCCTATCACTACTGCACTGCGCTGCCGACGTCACGATCTCGGGTTCCATCCCCGTCACAAGCCCGATATCACACGCCACGCGCGCGCCGATCCGCTTTACACCCTCGAACGCCTCATTTTCAATACAGAGCTGTGTCAGTCTGTTGTTCTCAAATATAGTAAATGTGTTCATTTTGATTGATCTCACTTTCTGTTATTCCTATTTCCACTACGCAAAATCTGCATATCTGTTCCACCTTCGGCCTATGCTTTCAGGAAGCACTGCAGGACACTGCTCCCCTCTCTGACAAAGACAATGAACTCCTCCAGACGGGCGCTGCAGTCCATCCATTTGCCGCCGTCCACCGCTTCCGGTACGCTGCTCATCTGACAACCGTTCACCGGTATCCATTTTCCTTCTGGCAGATACACCCGTCTCTGTGTACATCCTTCCTCATAGATGGGAGCAACCAGAATATCCTCCCCGTACATATACTGATCCTCCAAAGTATAGCAGGTTTCATCCTGATAATAATCCCAGAACATGGGGCGCATGATCGGAGCCCCTGTAGCGCTGGCGACATCCATATACTGGCAGGTGTAATCCTTGAGGCGTTCCCTCAGCTCGATCAGTTCCTTTAATATCGGGTAGTTGCGCTCGCCGAAGCACCATATCTCATTGTCACCGCCGCTCGGCTCGATAATTTCCGGGTGCCGCATCTTGTGATAAGATGGGCGCAGTCTGGCTCCATGCAGACGCATTACCGGGCAGAATACGCCGAACTGGAACCATCTCACGATCAGCTCCCGGAAGTAATCGCTCTCGATATCACCGTTGAGAAATCCCCCAATATCAGAGTTCCACCACGGAATCCCGCACATTCCCATTGACAGTCCGCTCTTGATACTCATCTTCAGGTTCAGAAAACGGGACATGATATCGCCGTTCCACACCAGTGCGCCAACCCGCTGGCTGCCCGGATACGCCGCCCTTGTCAGGGAAATGATCTCCTTCTCCCCCTCTTCCTTCAGCCCGTCATAAAACATCTTCGCATAATAATAAGGGTACAGCTGCGCTACCTGGGCGCCGTTTCCCAGATAATACTTTAAGTGTGACGGCTGCTGCGGATGCACCTCCGGTTCCGCCTCGTCCAGCCAGAATGATCTGATCCCATACTGGTAATAGTTCTCTTTGATCTTATTCCAGACAAACTTCTGTGTCCTGGGATTCATCACATCGATAAAAGTCTGCTGCCCATAAAAGTCAAATGTACCATATTGCCCGTTTTCCGTGCGCACCAGCATATTTTGTTCACTCATTGTCTGATAGTTCTCACTTGACGGATTGATTGTGGGCCACACAGACACGACCAGACGGATTCCCATCTCCTCGAGCTCCTGACACATCGCGCGCGGATCCGGCCAGTATTTCGGGTCAAACTTCCACTCGCCCTGCTCTGTCCAGTGAAAAAAGTCAATGACAATCACATCGATTGGAATCCCGCGCCGTTTGTACTCCCGCGCCGTCTCCAGCAAATCCTCCTGGCTCTCATACCTGAGCTTACACTGCCAGAAACCGGCTGCCCATCTCGGAAACTGCGGTGTGTACCCTGTCAGGTCGCAATATAGTCTGGTCGTCTCAGCCGGCGTCTCCCCCGCATAGATGAAATAATCTGCCTGATATGCACTGTCCGCAACGAACATTGTGTGATTTTTTGTCGTCTCACATCTGCCCGGCGACGGATTGTTCCAGAAGAATCCATAGCCAAGCGAAGAGTACAGGACTGGAAGCGTGGCCTTTGTATTGTAATGGATAATCTGGCAGGTGCTTCCCTTTCTGTCAAACAGATCCTCCTGCTCCTGCCCCATGCCATAAAAATGCTCTCCCTCATTTGCCTCAAAGATCACCTGTATCTGGTAATGCTCCCCTTCCACATGTCTGTTGCGGTTCGTGTAATCCCCCTCAAACTTCGTGCGCAGAATCTGCTTGTCTTTCCTATAATAGGTAACGATACCACCGTACCATGGATTTCCGGCCTCCACAACCGCACTAATCAGACCGTTCGAGATCTTCATCTTCTCCTCGTCGCCCTCGATCACACAGCAGTCCGGCGTCGACGGCGGCAATACTGTCCAGCTCTCGTCGGAAATCCTTGCATTTCTGGTGCTCCTGCACCGAAGGCAGTTCTCACCGTACGACTCTATGACCATCAGCTCATCCTTGCGCTCAAACATCAGTTTTTTTCCTTCTGCCCACACTTTACCCATATCAATCCCTCCGTTCCATTTCCATTTTTATTCCGAATCCCCCGCCGCTCATGAGAGTAAAACCCGGAGTCTTCCTTCCACTTCCCGCATCTGTCCTGGCAGATCCAGCTCCTCCAACACGTCCAGCATCGGTTCTCCGTCCACGTCAAAATGTACCCTCCGCGCAAAGGAGGAACGCGGCGCCTCCACACCGGCCCTGGCATGGTAAAAATTCCACACAATCCCATTCTCATCCGTCAGATAGGCATTATGCCCCGTTCCGTACTGCCCCTCCTCACTCCGGGAAGTCAGCAGCGGATAGTTGCTCTTCTGCCAATTCTCTGGCTTCAGGATGTCGCTTCCCATCCTGGGCTTTAGCATGCCGACTGTGTATGTGGCGTCGACAGCCGCCCCAGAATATGTCACCACGAGCTGCCCGTTTCGCTCCAGCGCATAAGGCCCCTCCACCACGAACGTGTGATTATTTTCCCAGCCGTACTCCGGCTTTGCAATACACACCGGATCGCTGGTCAGCCTCCACGGCTCATCTGCATCGATCCGCGCCAAATACAGCCACGCTCCCTGATCGACCGGAAGAAACTGTCTCTGCGACCACATGGCAAAGATCTCCCCCTGATATTCAAACGTAGTCATGTCTAGCGATATGACTTTTCCCGCCTCACAGAGCGGCGATCCATCCTTTCTTACCACCAGATGCGGTGCAGACCAGTCCGCCCTGCACATCGGATCACCCCCGCGTCGCAGCTTCATCACATGCGACTCCTCCCGGAAAAATTCTCCGGTGGTGGCAGCGTGAAACAGATAAAGCTCCCCACCGATCTCATGAAATTCAGGCGCCCACAACAATCCGCCGATCTCCGGGTACGTAACGGCATCCAGGATCAGCACCTCCTCAGCTTGCATAATACCGTCCAATGTATCCGAACAGCGGATATACAACGTGTTATTGCCGTCCGCATCATTTGTGGCGATATAGTAATATTTTCCATTGCGGTACATACAGCACGGGTCGGCGCGGTTTATGGCAAACGGCGCGTCAAAATGCTCCTGATGCACCCATCCCCAGTACAGCATGCTGCCATCATCCTTCGTTTCCGGCCTATCCAGATCCCAATCGATCTTCCGCTCCACCGCAGTGCCGTCACTGTATGATGCGACGGCCTTTGCCTGCAGCAAAGCTTCCCGATCGGAAAACACTCCCTGACAGGAGAGCGTTATCTTTTCACAGACTGGCGTCGTCAGCTTTTTGATCAGATATGCTCCTTTCTCATCTGGTATTTCTATTGTGTTTCCCGGACAGATTCCCTCTATCCGGATTCCCTCTATCTGACAGATTTCTTCTATCTGCCTGATCTGCGTCTCCGATATCCTGGATTCCTCTGTGCCGATCTGCGGATCCGCTGTCACCACCACAGATTCCGAAAGGATTCCATCCGCGTCAAACAGATTGCCTTTCCCTTCCTTCCAGACGCCGTCCTCACCACACCAGCAAACCCGGTAAATTTCCCCTGTCTCATCACAGGCACAACGAACTTCACTAATATATCCGCTTTCCTGGACCTTCCAGAGTCCGACTTCCTCATAATGCACAAAATCACTGCTCCTAAAAATCAATATACATCCTTCGCTCTCGGAATCCTTCTCTCCGTCTGCTTCTGTCCGCACGGCTGCAATGCCATAAGCACCGTCCCCTGTATGGAACATCCATGGATTTTTCAGGCTTTTGGCACAGAGCACACCGCTCTGTTTATCCTGCGTTGCCTTTGCGTACAAAATCCCCTCATTGTGATGAAACGGCACATATTCCCCAGATTCCGACTGCCATGCAAGATGCATACTGTACGCCAGACGGTTTGCATAGAGAATGTCCTCTTGGGGCTGCCGTGTATAACATAATAGTTTCATATCGATCTTTCCTTTTCCTGTTACTTTCTCTTTCTAAGGATCACAAAACCTGCCGCCGCACAGACCACCACGGCTGCAGCTGCCATAACCGCCGCACTTCCCTTGTTCTCCTTACCCTCTGTCTCTGTATCTGACTCCTCAGTGACGCTCTGCGGTTCAGCGGTATCGGTCTGTGTGCTCTCGCTCTCTTCTGACGCCGACTCGCTACCGCCTTCCTTGCAGACGACCGCAATATCATCGACATAGAAATCCGCTGCGCCGTCCGTCTCGATAAAGATATACGCGCCCCTGACATCCCCGGGTATCGCGCACTCCGCCGAAAGCTGTGTCCAGTCCCCGGCAGAATCGGCCTCCGCCAATACAGCATCGCTTCCTGTATCCAGCCCCATGCGTATCGTCCTGTCCTCAGTTTTGACATGCATCGTGACCGCGATCGTCTTCCCGGCGTAGCGCGACACGTCAAACATCATGCCCGTATCCTGCTCCTTGCGCGACACCTTGAGCGCAAAACCAATCGCCGCACCTTCCGTGTGATTGACCTTCTGTTCGATCTTGAGCACCGCCTGATGTCCTGTTCCGCGGCTGAGAATACCTGCCTCCCTAAGCTCGACGTTCTTGACATTCCCCGCCTCCACGTACGGCTCAAAGTCGATCGCAAGATCTCCCGCCTCCTGCAGTGTATTCGCGACCGTCATGTCAAACGCCTCGCCCTTTGCCGCCATCACCACCGCGTCAAATGCCGGCTTTCTGTCCAGATTGCCGTAAAACAGAAGCGGGTTTGCATCCACGCGCCACGACGCGTCGTCCGTCAGCCCCCAGACCGTCACGGACGTGAGCTTCGCACCGTTTTTGACCTCCTGGATCAGCCGCGCGAAAAATTCATAGTAAAACTTTGCCTGATAATACCACGCCGACTCGTCCGTCCTGCTGCATCCCACGTCAAGCTCCGTGATGTGGACCTCGTCCACTGCCGCGCTATATTTGCGCAGTGCGCGCATATACTGGTCAATGTCCTGCGTGTCGTTTAAGTGCCCCTGCATACCGATGCCGTCGATCAGCCCGTCACCATAGATCGTGCCGTCACCGTCGGGCTCAATGACATCGCTCTGCACGTTCGCATGATTCTCGTTCCACTGATCCCGCGTCAAAAATTTCACGATCTTATCGCTTCTATCCTCAAACCATTCGTTATAGTCATTATAAAAAAGCTTCGGCATGATCTCCGACAGATCGTCCGTCTCGGCATCCAGCCCGTAGTCCGCGGCATACTGTCTTGCGTAGATCGTCTCCGCCTCCCGCGCGTACAAAAAAGCGTAATAGAGATAGTCCGGCCCGATGATCTGATACCAGTAACTCCTGCGCAGACCATCCTCATTGCTCTCATCCGCCGCCTCGTTCACCACGTCCCACGCATAGATATTTCTGGCATAACCATTCTGATAGGTATACTCCATCACACCGTATATGTACGTCTTCAGCCGCGCAAGCAGCGTCTCCCGGTCCACCAGACACTCCTCATCGAGCTTCGCGGAATCCGAGTACGTCAGCTTTCCGCCCTCATACGCCTCGAAATCCTTTGCAAAGATCGCCGGGTTGACCTGACTGTGCCAGAGCAGCGTATGCCCGCGCACACCCATATCATGCTGCACCGCCCAGTCGAGCATCTCCTTTGCCGCCGCATTGAATGAAACGAGTGACTCGGACTCCGGATCAAAATTGTATGCCTGCTTCATCTCATTGCCGCAGGTAATACTGTTAAAGACACTTCCGATCAGCTCCTCCTTCGCCGGATTGCCGATCTCCTTATTGTTGTCATTCCAGTGGCTGATCGCCTCGCACGCCGCACCAAACCGGAAATAGTTCTGATACAGCTCATCCAGACGTTCATATCCGCTGACATCCGCATAGTTGTCCTGCTGCGCTGCCTCGGCCATACTGCTCCCTCCTCCCGACATAATTCCCGACACCGTCACCGCAGCCGCCGCGAGTACCGCCCCCAGACGCCTCCACACCGGACTTTTTTTATAAGTCATTTTCTTATTCTCCTTCCTTTGCACGGGGCTGTGCATAAAAACAGCACCTGACGCAGCGATTTTATCTGCTTTACGAACTGTTCTCTTTCTATACAGTTCCTTCATCAGGTGCTGTGCCGACTGCTACATCAGCATAAATCCACTTTATCCCAGTGTGATCTGAAAATGACACACTTCCTTCTTTGTCAGTTCCCGGCTCCGCGCATCCGGCTGTGAACCGCCCACATAAATGTGATATGTGCCCGGATACAGTACATGCTCCCCGTTTTCATCATAGAGCATAAACGCCTCCCTGGGCAGCGCTGCCTCGATCTCTTTTGTCTCGCCCGCCCTGAGCGGCAGCTTCACGATCTTTTTCAACTGCGGGTTCGGCGCATCCTCACGCTCGAGACCGACATAGACCTGAACGGTCTCGATCCCGTCCATCGCCCCGGCATTTGTGACCTTAGCCCGCAGGACAACGCCCTTCTCCCCGCGGATATCATCCGACACAAGCGCCGCTTCCCGATATGTATACTCCGTGTACGACAGCCCGTATCCAAACGGATACAGCGCTTTCTGCTTCATGTAGCGGTAAGTCCTGCCCTTCATGGAATAATCCTCAAACGCCGGAAGCTCCTCCGCTGTGCGATAGAACGTCACCGGAAGTTTCCCCTCCGGGTTTGCATCACCGAATAAGATTCTTGCGATCGCCGTGCCGCCCTGCGCGCCCGGATACCAGCCCTGCACAATGGCTTCAAGGTTCTCATCCTCCCATGTCACCGCCATCGCGCTTCCGGTCAGGAGCACTAAGATCACCGGCTTTCCGCTCTCCTTCGCGATCTTTAAGATATCCTGCTGCAGTCCCGGCAGATTCAGGTTTGGCTTATCGCCGCTTCCATACTCATTGCCTGTGTCGCCCTCCTCGCCTTCCAATGATGCGTCAAGCCCCATCACTGCGATCACGACATCGCTCTCCCTGCAGACGCCGCGCACCTCGGAGGCGCGGTCATTCTCCTGCGCAAGTCCGCTCGTCCTGTCCTTGTACAGATGACAACCCTCGGAATAGAGAACGCGCACCTCGTCGCCCACATAGTCCTGTATTCCCTCGAGCACCGTCACATAGCGCGACGCCGTCCCCTCATAGTTGCCGACCAATGCCCTTCGGTTATCCGCGTTCGGTCCGATCACACCGATCGTGTGAAGCTTGTCTTTCTGAAGCGGAAGAATATGGTCGTCGTTCTTGAGCAGAACGACACAGCGCTCCGCCACCTGTTCATTCAGCCTGCGCATCTCGGGTGAATCCACCACCGTGTAGGGAATCCTGTCATAAGGATTTGTGCCCTTTTCATCAAACACGCCCAGCTTCATGCGCGAGGTAAACAGATTGACTACCGCCTCATCGAGCCGTTTTTCCTCTACCAGTCCTTCCTCGACTGCCTGCTTCAGATAGAGGAACAGTGAACCGCAGTTTAAGTCACACCCGTTGTTCATGGCAAGCGAGACGGATTCCACAGGCGTCGCCGTCACGCCGTGGTGCTCGTGGAAATCCTTGATCGCCCAGCAGTCCGAGGTCACATGTCCGTCAAATCCCCATTCTCTGCGCAGGATATCGATCAAAAGATGCCTGCTTCCGCAGCATGGCTCCCCGTTGGTGCGGTTGTACGCCCCCATCACAGTCTCCACCCCGGCTTCCTGCACACACGCCTGAAATGCCGGAAGATATGTCTCGCGCAGATCCTGCTCACTCACGCGCGCATCGAAGCTGTGGCGCACATCCTCCGGGCCGCTGTGCACCGCAAAATGCTTTGCGCACGCCGCAGTCTTCAGATACTTTTCATCATGTCCCTGCAGTCCCATGATATAGCGCACACCGAGCCTGCTTGTGAGATACGGATCCTCGCCGAAAGTCTCATGCCCGCGCCCCCATCTCGGATCGCGGAAGATATTGACATTGGGCGCCCAGAATGTAAGCCCTTTGTAGATGTCCTCGTCGTCGCCCTCCTGCTGCATCGCAAACTTTGCCCGCGCCTCCGTGGAGACCGCATCGCCGACCTGCTCCATCAGCTCCTCGTCAAATGCCGCCGCCATTCCGACCGCCTGCGGAAATACCGTCGCCGTACCCGCGCGCGCCACGCCGTGCAGCGCCTCGTTCCACCAGTTGTACGCCTTGATGCCGAGCCGCTCGATCGCAGGGGACTGGTGAACCGTCTGCATGACCTTCTCCTCCAGTGTCATCTGCGCGACAAGCTCCTCGGCGCGCCTGCGGTACTCTGCTGCCTTTTCCTTATTCCGAACCAATTCCATCGTGTGTGCCTCCTCACTTTTTATATGCTCAAAACAATTGGTCAAAAAAAATTGTTTTTTTCAGCATACAATATTTTTTTGGCGAATACTGCCTACCGTTTGCGCGAAGATACCCATATCTTGCGTTTCTAAACGCATCCGTCCCGCCGTCTGACCAAAAAAATGTCCTATAATTATCGTTCGGTCATGCCAAATTGTATCACTTATTCCCCGACGAATTTCCAGCTCCTCACCTCGAACCCAGTTCCATCAAAGATCAGATACAGATCATGGACACCCTGCACCGGTGTCAGAAGCTGTGTCTCACACATTGCAAACTTCTGTTTGTCCGTCAGATCTGTTATATCCAGACATGCCAGAAGCTCCCCTTCCAGGCTGTCAATGCGCACCTGCACCGCGCCGCGCGCCGTTCCATTTTCGGCACATCGGAGCGCCATCGCAAACAGCTTTGGCGATCTCTGCGCAAAGTCCACACCTGCCACCTTGATAAAATCGCCGCTGTCAATGTCCGTCAGCACCATCTCACAGCCTCCGGCGCTCTGATCGTTCCTGTCCTCCGCAACGGTGTTCACACCTGCCATGACAGCAAAATTGACTGCTGAATTTTCCTGATACGCGTCCACATACTGAACCTGTTTTCTGCCGCGCAGCGTCTGTCTGATCTCACCGATCGTTCCGTCCTCCTGCATCTCAAACGCATCGATATGCGTGCAGCGGTATCCCTTCTCCACGCCCATCTCCTTCTCAAGAACCCTCGTGTGGTAAGTGATATACCACTGATCCTGAAAGCAGAAAACACAGTGGTGATTATTGCCGCTCAGCCCGAATACACTGCCTGGATTTCTGAGGATCGTCTCCTGATAGACAAACGGCCCCATCGGCGCATCGCTGACCAGACAGGCGATCTCACCGCTGTGAAATCCGTACTGCTCTGTTCCCGCCTCATCGACCTGCCAGTTCGTGCAGTATGTATAGTAATATTTCCCGCCAGCCTTGTGAATGCCGGAATCCTCGAACAGATACGGCACGTCGATCACCTGCGGTTCACCGACAATACTGATCATATCCGCCCCAAGCTCTACCACTCTCCCCGTGCCCGGCGCAGCAACCTTCCCCTCCGGCACGCCGCCGCCAAAATACAGGTACGCCCTGCCATTGTCATCCACCAGCACCGCTGGGTCAAACAACCAGAGCACATTGCCACAGTTTGGCATATCTCTGGTGATCAATCCCTTTCCCAGCGGATCCCGGAACGGTCCTGTGGGACTGTCCGACTGCAAAACGCCAATGCCGCCGCCCCCATCCGCAAAATATAAAAAGAACTGGTCTTTCCCGTCAATCTCCTTCCATGCCGCGGCAGGCGCCCAAGAATTGTCTGCCCACTTTGCAGCTCCCGTTTCGGAAGCCGCATTGATGGAGCCGTGGTCTGTGAAATTGACCATGTCGTTCGTTGAGAGCACATTGATCTGATGAATCTTTCCGTAAGTGTTCTCTGTCACATTGCCCTCGCTGTCATACTCAAACGCGTCCGCAGTCATGTACAGATACACCCTGTCCCCATACACCATCGCATACGGGTCAGCGCCGAAGCGCTGTGTCATAACCGGGTTGGCGTCCTCCACCCCCTTATAACTTTTGGTTGTTATGATTTCTCCTGGTTCCATACTTTTTTCTTCCTTTCCTGTTCCATCTTGTGCTGTTTCTGTATTGCTGTTTTCTGCCCCTTCTGTTTCGTATATATTTTCTCCCTGCACTCTATTTTCCGTCTTAGCCCCATCTATTACCATTTTCATGCAGCGCCCTCACTCCTCACCATCTCCAAAGACAGCTCTCCCATAGTCATACCCGCGGTCAGGCTGTCCCCTGCACACTTTCAATTCAAAGTACGCTACCGCATTTCTCCTGAGCGACAGTACCAATTCCCTGATAACTGCCATCCTTCTTTCGCATCACGACCACATTTTCGTCCCTGTAAACGCACTGCCCTCTGCCGCTCTGTAGCTTTTTGTAAAACACAAATATCCAGAACGTAGGTTTCGGAATGCATCCGTTTGCCACCAGTCCAAAGCCTCCATGAAACGGAGTGTAAGAGGTGTTGAACTCGGTAATATAGATCGGCAGTCCCCTGTACTCCACAAAGGAATCAATGATATCACGCGTGGTTTTCAGATTGGCAAACCCACTTAAATATTCACTCCATGTGGCTTCTCACAAAGTCAAGCGTAAGCTCGGCCACCCTCGCATCTCCCGCTTCCGTAAATCCATGCCCTTCCCCCTCGAACACTTCAAGGCGGAAGTCATGGTAACCCCCGGAAAGCCGCCTGCTGTAGTCCACGCTGACCACAGGATCGTCCTCGCCGTGCATGACAAGCACTGGTCCCTGATAGCCGCCGATCTTTTCATAGATCTTCAATCCGTGAACCGCCTCGAAATATTTTCTTCCAAGCATAACTCCCCACAATTCCTGCGTGTCCGGTATGTCCGCCAGGTTAGGGAACGCCCTGTCCCAGTCATCTGGTATGCACAGTGCTGGATATAGCAGCAGTACTCCCGCCGGAATCCTGCAGTGCTCTGAAGCTGTAAGTGCCGTGACAAAGCCGCCCTGGCTCGCTCCAAACAGGAAAACCTTCTCCTGGTCGACGCATTTTAGTCCCTGAACATAATCCATAACCGCCTCCAAATCCTCCTTTTCCGTAAAGACAGTCATGTCCGTTGATTTCATGTCACCCTTGTAGGTGACGGAACCGCCGCAGAAATCAAACGTCACCGCGCCAATCCCATTCTCTGACAGTAGGTGCGCATGCCGCGTAAAATGCTCCCCCGACCCGTTAAAGCCATGACTGAAGATCACAACCGGAAAGCTTTCCGTCTGCTCCGGCTCATAAAATGTCCCATAAACCGTTCTGTCATGATGCGCTATTGTAATCGCACTCTTCTTCATCGAAATCAATCCCCCCTTCACCAAATCCTGTAATTCCCGCTGAGCGCCAGGAATGCAAAGAAATACAGGCAATTGTCATAATATCTCCGCTCACCGGTGCGCATGGGCAGATTCCAGAAGCGCTCCACCCATTCTCTGCTGCTACTTGTGGAGGCCGCAAGCACCGACATTGCCACGGTTGCCGGAATCGCTACCGGGTGAAGCGCCTGTTCGCCCGCTATGCTTCCGTCCACCTCATAGATATGATAGGTACCTTTTCTACCATCTTCGAGCAGAAACTCCTGTATCGCCTGCGCTGCCCGGCACTGCCCCTCGTCCTTTCCAAACCACTCATAGTCCAATCCGATATTGGCCACCGTGCGGTACGAATCGCTGAAGAACCAGTCATGCCTGTCATCCGTCCAAGGCAGTTTCCGGCGCATCGGACTTCCGTCAAACTCCGCATACTCCGCAGAAAATCCTGTCTTTTCGTGACAGGCAGCCACAAGATACCTGCGGCTCTCAAGCGCGGCCTTCTCCCAGAACGGTCTGTCCTCCTCGTATGCCCACAATGCAAACAATTCATAAAAGTGCGGCAGATGATATGACGGATCGGTAAAGTCAATTCCCGGGACAAACAGAATCTGATAATTCTCGCGATTCCACATCGGCACTCCCGGTCTGCCGTTCTCTCCCTTATGCAGACAAGCCCTCAAAATCTCCTTCGCCTCGTGGGAATAATGGAAGATGCCTTCCCCATCACCCCATCTGTGCGATGCAAAGAAAAGCGCCATCGCGAAAAACTCCTCCCCGTCCGGTGCAGGGCTGTCCGCATTCTTCCTACCATCTGTCGCGCAGGACCATGCAAAATATCCCTCGTAAAACCCGTCCGGCATCCACATATAGGTCTTTGCCCACTTCCAGAGCCGGTCAAACTCCTCGCGCATGTCAAGCTGCACGCAGATCATCATCCCGTATGACATTCCTT
Source organism: Lachnospiraceae bacterium UBA7179 (assembly GCA_002491195.1). Taxonomy (GTDB): domain Bacteria; phylum Bacillota; class Clostridia; order Lachnospirales; family Lachnospiraceae; genus COE1. The sequence continues at coordinate 36,394 of DKVL01000063.1, read as the reverse complement.
CCGTGCGGACATCATTGTTGCCCGTATCCATGATATACGCCATGTCGTCTCCCACCGGATAGTAGACACGCTCGTCCTCCTTTCCATAAAAATAATAATCCCGGATCTCCCACAGCCGCTTATTGATCTGATTCGGTTCGATCCCAAACTCAGCAAACACATTGCGGTATTGATTTTTCATAACACATTCCTTTCCTTATGGTAAACAAATCTCATAATAACAACTTTTACGCCAACTTTGCTCATTGTACCCACACTCCCGATGATACGCTACTCAAAAACTGCTATCTTGTAACCACATTTTACCAACACAAATAGATCAGAAAAAGGCCATCGCATACGCAATAGCCCTGTGAGCAGTTCATCTGGCAAGCGCGATCCTACGCTCCAGCTCCCGCTGCATCTCCTCAAAGAAGATCTCCGGCCGGCACGCCGTATACTGTTCCATATACTGCTGCCACACCGCGTCAAAGTCGTCCGTCATGACAACCCGCGGCAGATAGTCCCTCTTGACGCGGTTCATCTGCGCCCACACGCTGCCTGCCTCCGCGTCCAAAGTCAGCGTATCAGAGTACGAATACATCGGATACCAGGGGCCAGGCTCATCGTTGATTCCCAGCATATCAACATAATTCCTGCACCCATATGCAGTAAGGCACTCTTTTACATCCGGCATAAGCGTGTCAAGAAATTCCCCTGGCTGATACTCCGGCGAGAAAGCATTGATCCCGTCGCTCAGCATTCCCTCAATCCGTGGAAAATAGGAGTACATACAAAAATGTGCACCAGCATACTCCATATTTCTCGATGCACTCCTCTGCTCCGGGGTTCTATAATAAACTCCGTCTTCATTCACTTCATAATCCTGTCCTTCGATGCCCCAGTACCGAAGCTTTAAGATTTCCTCATCAAGCAGGTCGTTGATAAATTTCATTGCACCTTCAACATCTTTACAGCTCACCGTGACCGACACGCCTTCGGCAGCGCTGAGTTCCGCTCCGCGCCTGACATGCCACTGATTCTTTGTCTCCCTGTCCATCGTCACAGGAAGCGGTACATATCCACAGCCCTGATCGGACATCTGTTCCAGCGCACCGTTCACAGAGTATGCATACTGCCACCACTGATCCACCATACCAAGCACCCTGCCGCTGGCAAGCTTCTGAAGATATTCCTCATAACTCTGCGTGAAAAATTCCTGGTCAAGGATCCCTTTATGGTACTCCTCGTTCAACTTCCCAAAATACGTCCTGGCCGTCTCTGTCGTGTTATAATCCAGCACCGTCTGTGTTTCCACATCCACCATGCAGCTGCCGTCGTTGGGATAACCATCCAGAAACTGCGGCGGATTTTCCAGACAAAAATACCGCCAGTCATCACAGAGTATGGTAAATGGAATATTCTCCATCACCTGACCTGGGTGGAACGGATCCTCCATCAAGGGATTCGCGGCGGCATATGCCTCAAGCAGGTCAAAATACTCCTCCAATGTCTGTATCTTGGGATATCCTGCCCACTTAAGCACACGCGTCTGCATCCAAAAGGCCTCACCCTCATGCAGCAACTCCGCTGATTCGCCCTGCACGACACTAAACTGTGGAATCCAGTAGATGTGTCCGTCCGACTGCCGGAATCTGTCCCATTTTTCCTCAGGCATAAAATCCCGGATATTCGGATACTCGTCCCAGTACTGGTCGATCGGTATCAGCGCCCCCGCCTCATACAGCGTCACATTTCCAGAGATAAAATCCGTGTACTCTCCACTCGCGATATAGTTGGCTACCGCCTGCTGTGCAGTCTTTCCCACAAGCCACTGCTCCCGGCAGCGCGCGCCTGTCTTCTGCGCGATCAATTCCATGATTTCATTCTCTTCATCCGGTCCAGTCCCGGAGACGGCAAAAAATGCTGTAAACTCCTTTATCTCTCTGTTTTCACCGCTGCCTGCCATCCTGGCTGCCGCTGACACAGACAGAATCACGGCAGCCAGAATCATGCTCATCACAATTTTCTTCTTCATCCCGCTGTCCTCATTTCCCGTTTTGTCTATACTTTCATTATAATCATTTTGACGCAGGCAGGCAACAATATACAATTTTATATCATTCTTATTTATATTATTCGTGTTACTGTTCACACTTCAGCAGCTTATCAGTTAATAAAAACTAGTGTAGGTATGAATTGTAACGATTATTCTTTCACGCCGCCGATTGTAAGTCCTGTCACAAAATATCTCTGTAAAAACGGATACAGGCAGATAATCGGAAGCATTGTCAGTATCGTAGCCGCCGCACGCACAGAAGTGGGCGTCACTGCTCCTGCCGCATTTTTCATCGACTCTGCGGAAGTTCCCTGATTTGTGACGGAAGACAGAAGCTTCATCAGCTCATACTGCAGAGTGGTCAGATTTGCGCTCATCCTGTTGTAGAGCATGGCATCAAACCAGGAGTTCCACTGTCCCACCGCCACAAAAAGTGCAACCGTCGCATAGACCGGCTTACAGAGCGGTGATATGATTTTTAAAAAAATCGTTGTATATCCGGCCCCGTCGAGCTGCGCCGATTCCTCAAGGCTGTCGGGAATCCCCGTCATATACGTGCGGATCACAAGCATATTGAACGCGCTGAACATTCCCGGAATAACATACACCCAGAAGCTGTTGGTCAGTCCAATACTTCTGTACAGCAGAAATGTCGGAATCATACCACCATTGACATACATTGTAATTACCCAGAACAGGGAAAGCTCGCGCTTAAATAAAAAGTTTTTCCTGCTCACAATAAAAGCAAGGATCGCATTGGCTGCCAACGCGAGCAATGTACCAATAACCGTTCTTGCAACCGTGATATATGCCCCGGTAAGCAGATTCTGTTTCTGAAGCACTGTCGTATAATTTTTGAGTGTCCATTTTCTCGGCCAGAGATAGATGCCTCCCCGAAGCGCATCTGTACCGTCGTTAAATGAGATCGCAAGTGTGTTCAACACCGGGTACAGCGTGATCACCACGAAAAAAATCATAAACAGGGTATTGCACGCGACAAACGCTTTATCCCAGCCAGAGGTTTTTATCTTACTACTTTTTTTCTTTTCCATATGTGACTCCTTCCTAGAACAAACGCTCTTCCCCGTTCTTCTTTGCGATCTGGTTTGCGATCACGATCAGGACAATACTCACAAAGCTCTTAAAGATACCTGCCGCAGTACCGATCGAGAAGTCATTCTGGCTGATACCCCACTTGAGCACATAGATGTCGATCGTCTCTGACACGCTCTTTACCAGACCGTTTCCAAGAAGATACTGAATCTCAAAGCCTGCGTTTAAGACATTCCCCACATTCATGAGCAGCAAGATCATAATCGTCGGCTTGATGCCTGGGAGCGTCACATACCTGATGCGCGCCCACCGCCCCGCACCGTCCATGTTCGCCGCCTCATACAACGACGGATCAATCGCCGTGATCGCGGACAGATAGATGATCGCATTCCATCCGGTCTCCTTCCACACATTCGCAAAAGCCACGATTGGCCAGAAATACTTCGGGTGAGCAAAAAAGTTTAACGGCTGGTCCAGAATATGGAATTTCAGCAGCAGCTCATTGATAATGCCCGAACTTGACAGCGCGTCATGCAAGATCCCTGTAACGATGATCCACGAGAGGAAATGCGGCAGATACGAGATCGTCTGCACCGTCTTCTTCCCCCCGTTTGATTTCACTTCATTTAACAGAATGGCAAACACAATCGCCGTAATGAATGTGGCCACCAGATTGATCACGCCCATGGCAAGCGTATTTCTGATAACCCGGATAAACGTATCGTCCGAAAACAACTGTTTAAACTTATCCAGTCCCACAAAAGTAGAATGCAGCAGCCCATCCTTGGGCTTGTAATCCTGGAACGCCATGATCCAGCCGCCTAACGGAAGATAACAAAAGATGACGCCGTATATCACGATGACAAGCGACCACAGAATCAGCACTTTCTGCTTTTTCATCTCTTTCCATGTAATATTTCTCTTCTTTTCCTGCGTAGCCATACTCTCACTCCTTTACAAAGGGCGGACCGCTTTCATCAGTCCGCCCTGTCTGATCTGTTATCAATTCTTAATTGTACTTTGCTGCTTCCGCCATTCTGCGGTCAAGCTCCGCCTGCATCTCATCGATAAATGCCTGCGGATTGCATCCCTCATATACCTCCATGTATTCTTCCCACGCACTCTCAAAGTCGCTCGCCATCACTACCTTGGGCAGATACTCATGTTTGATCTCCCCCATCTTTGTCCATGCCATTCCGCCTTCTGTGGCAGTTGTCATGTTGTTGGAATGAGAGTACATCGGATACCAGGGACCTGGCGCCTCGCTTGTTCCCAGCATATCCACATAAGTCTCCGCGCCATATGCGGTAAAACACTTCTGCACATTCTCGCTCAGGCTGTCATAAAACTCCTTGGGCTGGTTTTCCGGTTTCATCGCATTGATACCATCCCTGCTGGTTCCAGTGTACTGCGGGAAGTAGGAATAAGAGCACAGGTGGGAAGCCTTATACGCTGTATCGGATCCCTGCATTCTCATATCCTCGGTGCGGTAATATTCGCCGTTCTCATCGACCTCATAATCCACACCTTTAACACCCCAGTTACGAAGATCAAGGATTTCCTGATCCAGAAGATCATTGATAAACTGCAGTGCCCCTTCAACATCCTTGCAGCTTGTAGTGACAGCTATTCCGCTTGCTACATTAAGTGTTCCGCCAGAATTATGCCACTGGTTCTTGATCCCTTCCTCAATCGTTATCGGAAGCGGAACATAGTTGCAGCCTTTGACATCGAGTCCCTGCTGTTTGAGGGAATCGTTTACCGTATATGCAAAATCCCACCACTGGTCGATCATACCCAGCACACGCCCCGTGGAAAGCTTCGCAATATACTCATCGTATGTCTGTGTGAAGGATTCCGGATCAACAACACCCTTTTGGAATTCTTCGTTTAATTTCTGAAAATACCTCTTCGCTGTCGGTGTCGTATTGTAATCAATAATGGTGAGTGTGTTAGGATCCACGATACAGCTTCCGTCATTTGGATATCCGTCGAGGAACTGCGGTGCATTCTCCAGACAGAAATAGCGCCAGTCATCACATAGAATTGTGTACTGAATATTCGCAGTACCATCCTCCATCGTTGGATTCGCCTCATTGTACTTCTCAATCAGGTCAAAATACTGATCCATGGTATGTACTTCGGGATATCCCGCCCACTCCAGCACTCTCGTCTGAATCCAGAATGCCTCGTCATTGTGTGTCGTTGCCTTCTCTTCTCCATAGATATTGCCAAACTGCTGGATCCAATAGATATGCCCGTCATCCTGCCGCAGTTTGTCCCACTCTTCCTCAGTCAGAAATTCCTTAATATTGGGATACTTGTCAATATAGTCATCGAGAGCCACCAGTGCTCCCGCATCATAGAGCTGTGCCATACCGTCGCCGCCATCGATAAAATCAGGATATTCCCCTCCTGCAATCAATGTGCCGACCGCCTCCTGCGCCGTCTGCCCTGTCAGCCATGTCTCTTTGACTTTCACTCCGGTTTTCTCCGCAATGATTTGTTGAATCTCATTGTCATCATTGATCTCCGAACCCGGAACTGCAAAAAATGCAGTAAATTCCTTAATCTCTCCCGAACCCGATGCATTGCTGTCTGCACTATCTCCCGAACCCGATGCATTTGTGCCTGTCGAAGTTGTGTCCTTTGACGCTGTGCCTGAGTCCCCTCCACCGCATCCGGTGAACATGGCGGACATTACTGCTGCTGCCATTAAGACTGATAACACTTTTTTTGTTTTCATATAAATCCTCCATTCCTGTCAAAACTTGTGATCCGTACAAATCTGCCGAATCTTTCTTCCCTTGTTCTGGTAATTTAAGTCTACTTTAGATTTGAATTAAAAAAAACCAATAAAGAATATATAAAAACATAAAAAAGTATAGATTTTTAGTCTATACTTTTTTGGTATCCAGGGACTGTTTTCTGAATTTCGAAGGCGTACATCCCTTTGCCGCGATAAACTTGTTAATAAAATAATCCGTATTCCTGTAGCCAACATCCTCCGCGATCTTATAAATTTTATCGTCTGTCCGGACAAGCAGCTGCGCCGCCTGTTCGATACGGTAATGATTGAGATAATCCTTGAAAGACTGATTGTATTTCTTGCGGAATACCTGTCCGAGATAGGCATTATTGATATAGTATTTCTGTCCCAGATCCCTCAAAGTCAGGTTCTCCGCATAATGCTCCCTGACTTCCTGCTCGATCAGGGCCAGAACTCCCCGCGACACATTTTTGCGAAGCTGCGCCAGGTACTCCGCGTACTCGCAGGCAAATCTTGCCAGATGCACCTTACTTCCCCGCATCAGCCCATCCTCAAATGTGCTCTCGCTAATCAGGTGAAGGATTTCTTCCTGATTGACGCAGTCATCCTGCTCCGTGGCGACATGGATCAGCTGAAACAGCAGATAATTGATGTTCAGATTGATGGTTTCCCCCATCGCGCCTACTCTGCGCAGCTCGTCAAACAGCCTGTCCACCGCCTCGTGAATGCGCACTTTGTCGTTCTGCTCAATCGCGGATATGAGGTTGTCAAGCTCGGTCTTGCACAGGAGAATACCGCTGTTTACCTGGATCTCCTCCTCATAGTAATAAATATTTTTCCGGTCGTGAAAGGCCTGGAGGGAGTTGAGCATACACGCGGTCCCGTACGACTTTGAGACCGCCGCGATGTCCGCTACCTTTTTCCCCACCAGCATCACAAGATCCTGCTTCAAAGCCACCTTCAGATAATTCAGCAGCTTTTCCAGATACTCTTTTTCGGTACAATCGTTCTTTGCCGCCATATAATCACAGTAAATCAGGCCGACATCATAGATATTCTCCTCGGAAGAGACATCGAGAATGCAGTGTGTCTCGTCCTCCTTCAGAAATTCCCTGCAGCTCTGGTACAGCTTTCTCTGAAGCGAGCGCATCTCCATGTCCTCAACGTCCTCAAGCTCCAAGGCGCCCACCAGCTGAATGTCAATGTAGCGCACACCGCCGGACAACCGCATATGGTTAAAGACATATTCGAGATTGATGTCATCATATTTGCCAAGCAGCAGGGAGATCACATTTCTTGCCAGGTAGGCTCTCTCCATTTGCTTCTTATCTTCCTGCAGCTGAATCTCCGTCGCAGACATATTGGCTGCCTTTCTGATGATCTCCGTCAGAACCTCTTTTTCGACCGGCTTTAGCACATAATCCATGCAGGAGTAGCGTATCGCCTGCTGTGCGTAGGCGAAATCACTGTAACCGCTGAGTATGACAAAATAAGCATCCGAAATCTGCTCCCTGCGTATCGTCTCAAGCAGCTCCAGTCCCGTCATCTCCGGCATTTTGATGTCCGCGATGATCAGGTCTACCGGATTCTCCTTCAGATACGCCAGCGCCTCCTTGCCGTTTTGCGCTGTTGCGGCAATCTCACAGCCTTCCTTCTCCCAGTCAATAAGCAGGGACAGTCCCTGCACGATAAACGGTTCATCATCGACAAGCAATACTTTTAACATACCTCACCAAACCTTTCCTGCGCGGTCTATTTCTCTTTTTCTGCACCATACGGAATCCGGATCTGCACCATCGTACCGACGCCCTTCTCGCTCTCCAGCACAAATTTTGCCTGATTCTCCGTCACCATTTTCAAGCGGAGACAGGCATTGACCATTCCCACCCTGCCCTTCTCCTTCAGCCGGTCAATACTTGCATTCTGCATCGTATCAAGAAGACGCTGCTGCGCATCCTCATCCATTCCGCTACCAGTATCTTCTATCTCAATACAGAGCTCTTTACGATCTGAATAATTTTCAAAGTAAATACGCACAAAGATCCACCCCTGTGTCGTCTTGTTTTCAATCCCATGAATACAGGCATTCTCCACAAATGTGACCACCGTAAGTTTCGGAATACGAATATTCTCACATTCCTTGTCCACATCAAGCTCATACGAAAGTTTTTCACCAAACCGATATTTCTGCAGTCCCAGATACGCCTCAACAAACTCCATTTCCTTGCCAATTTCCACGGTGTCGGTCGCCCAGTCCACATTCTGACGCTCCATAACGGCTAACTTCTCCACCATCTCCGCAATCTCTGGTTCATTCCGAAGAATGCAGTGCATCCGTATGCTCTCAAGCGCATTGAACAGGAAATGCGGGTTAATCTGGCTGTGCAGCGCCAAAAGCTCCGCACTCTGCCTTGCGATATCCATCTCCTGCTCCCTGATGCGATCCTTGTAGACCGTCTGTATCAGATCGTTTGTCCGCTCTGCCATTCGGTTATAATTTTCCATAAGTCTGCCGATCTCATCATTGCCGCTGATTTCGTTAATCCTGCTAAGCTCCTCATCCTCCACTTTATCGAACACCTGGCTTAACTGCTCGATCCGCACTGTGAGTGAACGGTTGAGTTCCCTCATAAGCCTCCACGGAAGAATTGCATTTGTAAGGATCAGCAGAGCGATCAGCGGCATGTTCATCCAGATATTTCGGAGCACATCCACGTCCGGTTCAAGAATATAGACTTGCAGTTCACTGCCATACAGATTCATCTCCTTACACACGCCAACCTGATCCGCCATGCAGAACGATTCAAAGTCTTGACTGATGCTGCTGTGTCCGTCATTTGCCAGCAGCACCCTGTCTCCCTGACAGATATATACGGGAAATTCATATCCCAGTTTTACGAGTCCACGTACCATATTGCTGTAATCGAGCTCTATTTTCAAGAATTTATCACACCGCTTCCCACTAAAGAAATCTAACTTTTTTAAAAACATAATCTTTCTCTTTGGCTCAACCGCAGGACTCTTTTCATTATCATAATAAAAATATAACAGCTCATCCTGTCCAGACTCTTTGAAGGACTGATACCAGTTCGTATTCTCTATGACAGACAGCTGGGAAAATTCGCCACCTTTTACAATAGTCGGATTGTCCGCATACATCGTGATGATTGTATTATCCATGCCCGCGCCGCCCTTAAACAGCGTCGTTTTCACAAACTCCTGATAGGCTTCAACATACGCAAGTGCACTCGCATACTCGCGGTTTAGATACCGCTCAATATACTCATTCATATAGATTTGTTTTGCTGTAGCCGCCGCATAATCGATACTATTTGTCAGACTATATTGTATAGCATTCGCTTCATTTTCCATGGCGTGCTGTTGCTTTGTATACTGATCATTCATAACAATATACAGCACAATACTGTCTGTAACCACCAAAGGCAGTAATACGCAAAAAACATACAGAATGGTCAATTTCCTGCTGAGTGCGATGTTATTCATATGCTGATAAATTTTATGCATGAATTTCTGTCTGTGATGATCTATGTCCGTTTTCTGCGTTTTGTGTAACAAAAGTCTACCTCCTGGTTTATAGGATAATCTGTCTGTCAAGTTATCTTTCGCTTTTTCTTTTCATTATAGTGCATGCCAACCTATATATCAATTATTATTTCATGCCCAATGTTTATGCCAGCTCTTCATTCACAAAGTCCTTGTAAACTGTTCCCGATTGAAGCCCTTTCAGTTCTATGACGATCCAGCTCCAGATACTTGCCCGGTCAGCCATTGTAAAATGAAATTCCTGTTGTATAAAGTCAACATTCACAACTTCCTCAAGGAATTGCTCTTCCTCATCGTATTCGAGAAGCATTTTGACCGCAAACAGATTATCCGCTTCTGTTGTGAAATCGTCAAGCATCTGACCTGGAACAGCAATTCCATCTCCGCCAAACAGCCCATCATAACCATGCTGCGCAAAATCATACAATAAATAATCTGTTCCACAATCCGCACAAACCGCTCTTACCGCCTGCCCGAATTTGTTCCTGTATTTTTTGATTGCTATTTTGTTTTTATCATATAACTCGCCGAAATACCGGATCTGAAACGCCCTGCACCCGCACTCACAGACGATCTCCCCATCCATTCCTTTTTCATCCGTTGGAACAAAAATCGTTTCAAGATGCCTTGGTTTCATCATTGTGTTCTTCTCCTTACCTTTTTCTATATTCTTAAAAATTTCATTACAAATATATACTGTACTCTTCCTTCATCTTATCATTCATATACCCCTGGGCGTAAGTCCATGCGTTTTGAAAGGATATTGGATGGCAATTTCTGTTTAACAGATTGCTTCCATGCATTACTCTGGGAAAATTGTGAAGAATTGCCAGAAGTCTGTATGCCCTTTCCTTTCCCTTAAAATCCGCAAGACACTTCTCCGCATCACTCAGCAGCCTTAGCATAAGACGATTTATTTTCCCCTCTTCCTCTTTGTTGATCTCAAAGAAGCACTGATCCCCTGTGATCTCTTTTTGCAGCTTTATGATCCTTTCATAGTTTGACAGTTTGTACTGACCACATAAAGTGTTTATGCTGTCAAATAACCGCTCTGCGCAGTCTATCCCCTTTTCCTCCATTGCCACAAGCTCCAGGAGTTCTCTCCAAAAGGACAGCTCTTCCCGGAGACGTTTCCGCTCGCCTGGCTTCCATAGTCTCCCTCCTGCTCTGCCTTTTTCGTACACGACACCTATGTCCAGTATTTGATAATAATAGCAAATCTCCACCCGAATCCTCCATTTTCCTCACGCGACATCCTGCTGCCTCTTCATAGTATCCCTTCCTATTGTTATAACAGCGAACATCCCATACTATATAATCATTGTAGCTTTTTGCACTTTACATGTAAAGTATCATCTTGAAAAGATCAAGAGCAGAAATATCTCCTGAACTATGCTATAATATGTTATCATAGAACTACACAATGATTCAATCAGAAAGGAGACAACCCTATGCTTAACTTCGAAAGAGCCACACCGGAAGAAACCGGCATTCCCAGCGAATGCATCATCCGCCTGACAGACCGGCTGCAAAGACGGCAGATTCCCATGCACAGCCTTCTTCTCATGCGCCATGACAAGCTGGTTTTTGAGGGATATTATGCGCCCTGTACCGCGGACAGTCTGCACCGTATGTTTTCCATCAGCAAGAGCTTCACCTCCATCGCAGTCGGACTGCTGATCGACGAGGGAAAAATTTCACTGGACGATCCTATCGTCCAATACTTCCCCGACAAACTGCCCGACCAAGACAACATACACCCATGGATCGCGCAGCTGACCATCAAAGATCTGCTGATGATGCGCTCCTGCCACGCATCCACCACCTACAAGCTTGACATGTCGTCCGACTGGGTAGCAAGCTTCTTTACTGTGCAGCCCACACATCCGCCCGGAACCCTGTTCCACTATGATACTTCCGCAGCACATACGCTCTGCGCTTTGGTGGAAAAGCTGACTGGACGCAGTATGCTTGATTATATGAAAGAAAAACTGCATATCCTTGGATTTTCAGAAGAATCGTATATGATCAAAGATCCTTTCGGCGTATCGATGGGCGGCAGCGGTCTGGTCGCACTCCCATTAGATCTGATGAAATTCGGTTATTTTATCGCACACAGGGGACTGGTTCTTGGCAGGCAGCTTCTATCGTCCTCCTACATAGATCTGGCGGTATCACCGCTGACTGCAAACTGCGTACCGGCCCCCCTTCCAAGCGAGGCGCAAGGGTACGGGCTGCAGTTCTGGCGCAATGAAAGAAATGGATTTACCTGTTATGGAATGGGCGGACAGCTCATCATCTTCCTGCCTGATTATGACCTCATCTGCGTGACGACTGCAGATACCCAGAGCATACAGGGCGGCAACCAGCAGATTTACGATGCGCTGTACGAAGAAATTCTTCCTTATATACAGGAAACTGCGCTCCCTTATCATCAGGAAGCAGCACACAACCTCGATCGTATGATTTCCACCCTTGCGGTCAAGCCTTTAGAAAACGCTGCCACACCGCAAAATTTTTTGGAAATCAATGGCAAAACATTTCATGTGCAGACCGAAGTTTCCGATTTTCAGAGTTTCAGTGTCCGTTTCGTGAAAGATACAGGCACGCTGTCCTTTACTTATCAACACACAACTTATGCGATCCAATTTGGCATAGGAAAAATGCAAACAGGAACATTTCCGATCTATAACCTGCGGTATGCCGCAAGCGGCGCCTGGCTTTTTGATGGGACACTGCTCATCAAAGCGCATATTATCGACGCCTATGTCGGATGTGTTCAGTTCCAGCTGTCTTTCCGCGGAGAAGATCTGACCATTTTCATGACCAAAAAAGAGGAAAGTCTGTTTCAGGAGTTTCAAGGGCATCTTTACTGCAAAGCGCTACAATAGATATCTCTTCAATCTCACAGTGAACACGGTTTGCACCCCGGGTTCGCTCTCTAACAGGATATCGCCGCCCATCTGGTTTGCAAGATTTTTCGCAATGGTGAGTCCCAGACCGTTTCCCTGTATGCTGCGGTTGCGGGAATCCTCCATTGTGTAAAGTCTCTCAAACACACTGGCGGCGAACTGTTTTTCGATGCCCTTTCCTCGATCCACCACATCGATACAGACACAATCGCTCTCCTCCCGCAAAAAGAATCCCATATACTTCCCGTCGCTGCCATAACGTATGGCATTGGACAGAAGATTGCATAAGATTCTGCCAATCGCTTCTCTGTCTCCCTGCACAAAAACAGTCTGCTCCGGAATCGATATCTCCACCTCGAAATCTTTCTGAATCAGGAGCTCGTAAAATCCAAGCACATTCTCCCGGCACAATTCATTGATATTAATTTTTGTATTCTCTATCTTTTTATCCCCGGACTCCAGCTTTGCCAGTGTAAAAAACTGATCGATCAGTTCCATCACCTGTTTTGCCTTCGCCTCCACTTTCTGCAAAGTCTCGTCCTCATAATTATCCTGAAACCCAGGATTACTTTTGGCGTCAGATAGTGCAAAATTCGTATTCCGAGAATTTCTTAAGCGCATAATCTCCAGATATCCCAAAATAACGGTCAACGGTGTCTTGATATCATGCGAAATATTTGCAAGCATTTTCTTGGATGCAATCTCCTGTTTTCTGAAATCCGCTTTCATTTTCTGGCGGTCTAACAGCAGCAGGTTGATCTGTCCACACAACTCCATCAGGATCTTGTCGTCCGTGAAGACCATAACCTGTTCCTCACTGTCATTTTTTAGAATATCTGACAGCTTATCGCTGATTTCTTTCAAACGTGCCCGTGTTTCTCTGTTCATTTCACGTCCCCCAGCCTGTACCCGATTCCCCACACCGTGACGACATACTTTGGCTCGCGTGGATTGTCCTCAATCTTGTTGCGCAGTCTGCTGATATGGACATTGACTGCGTTCTCATCTCCCATATAGGCATCATTCCATACCAGTGAGTACATCTGTTCTTTTGTGTAGACCTTTTTCGGATTTTTCATCAGCAGCTTTAAGATCTCAAACTCCTTTGCAGTCAACTCAATCTTCTCTCCGTTTTTCAGCACAGAATAATCGCATGTGTTGAGCACAAGTTCTCCTTTCGTGATAATATCCTCCTCCACGGCTGTGCTTGCTGCATACTGTGTACTCCTTCGGATATTCGCCTTGATCCTGGCGAGCACCTCCGTGACCGAAAACGGTTTGGTGACATAATCGTCCGCCCCAAGGCCAAGCCCCAGTGTCTTGTCCGAATCCGTGTCCTTCGCAGAGATGATCATGATCGGCACTGTACTGGATGCCCTGATCGTTTTCATGACATCCATTCCGCTGATCTTGGGAATCATCAGATCCAGCAGTACGATGCTGTACTCGTCCGCAAAGAACTTTTCGCAGGCGCTCTCCCCGTCATAGGCAGTAACTACCTCAAAATTTTCCGTTATGAGAAAGTTTTTCAGCATTTCGCTGATCTCTGTGTCGTCTTCAATTAAAAGTATTTTCATTGTGCATTTTTCCTTTCTGATTGCGCTGTTTCATTTATCCATCGTTACAGGTTGTTCATTATGATTCTTTTGCGATATCTGTCATTGCAGGTTGCCATTCGCAGTTCTTTCACTATTCTACCATAGATTCTATACTCTCACCAGATTGAATCGCCTGTCCTCCTCTTCCCCTGCTCGCCGCGCGATTACAATTCACACCTACGCCAGTTTTTATCGGCATATAAGCTATTGTGGTGTGAATTATAACAGATCTTGCACACCGCGCACAATGCGACACCTCAGCAGCATATTTCCTATGTGAAAGAATTTCACATTGCATCGGGTTGTGCATAAAAAAGTGAATGCAAAAACACACTTTCACATTCACTGTACAACTCTATAGCAAATCCTTCGTCTCCACATTATAGATGGATAAATAGACTGACACAATCGAAGCCGCAAACAATATCACGAAAAAAGGGATATTATTCGCCAGCGTCGCTGATCCGATGTTTCCCTGTGTCAGGCAGACGATAACGACCGATGACACAATCGTCGCTTTTGAAGATCTCATCTTCAATCCGATCAGCAAAGATATATAGCTGATGCTCACCATCGCCGCCGAACCAAGCAGAATTTCCAGCCAGAATGACAGCCGTCCAAACTGAATTTCCGACGCAGAGATCCCCGTGAATGATCTTGTCCATATAAGAGCAAGATAAATCAACACTTTGCTGACAATCATCGCTATCAAGTTAAAAATCCACACCGCAGCCATTTTTGACAACAAGATCTTCTTGCGTTTGATCGGATACGAAAACATTAGATTCATTGTCTTCTTTTCATAAGCTCCCACAAGAAAAGCAGCAAGCATGACACCTGTAAAAATAATATATGCCATGTGGACAAAAAGCTCCGTCGTGGTACATAACATACTATTTCCATAGAGCTGCACTGTTCCGGACGCCTCTAATTCCCCTGCCATCGGCACAATCAGAATCGCAAGAACAACTGTCGTGATTACAGCGTTTCGAATATATTTCAAAACATTATTTTTCTTCCATTCTAACCTGATCAGTTTCATCATAATCAGTTTCCCTCCCCTGTCACTTTCAGGAAATAATCCTCCAGACTCTCCGATTTTCTCCCGATCAATTGAATCGCAACATCATTCAGCGCAAGCGCTTTTGACAGCACGCCCGTGTCAGCCTCACTGTCATAAATGCGGATCGTATGCCCGTCAACCACCCGAAAATTCTTTAATTCCAGCTTGTCAGCCAGGACATACGCCGCCCTCTTCGTGTCCTCCACCGCAAGTTCAATGTACGCCGTATTCCTCTCGGAAATTTCCTGCATGGAAATCTCCTTCCTCATCATTCCGTGGTCAATGACGCCGATGGTATCCGCAATGCTCTCCACCTCCGATAGAATGTGGCTGGATATGATGATCGTGATCCCATATTCCGTGCACAGCGTGCTGAACAGATCGCGAAGCTGTTTCATTCCTGCAGGGTCCAGCCCGTTTGTCGGCTCATCAAGCACCAGAAGCTCCGGCCTGCACAGGATCGCGCGGGCGATTCCCAGACGCTGTTTCATTCCCAGCGAGTACCGCTTCACAAGCTGGCTGCCAGCCTCCTGCAGCCCAAGCATTTCCAGAGCATTGTCCACACTGCCCGGCACATAATATCCCATATATTCACAGTGCAGCTGCAGATTTTCCCTCCCGCTCATGTGCTCATAAAAACATGGAAACTCTATCATACTCCCCATTCGCTTCAACACCTCATAGGACGTCGGCGTCAACGTTTCCCCGAACAGCTCCACCGTCCCGGAAGTCGGTTTCCAGAGATTCGTAAACATCTTCATCACCGTCGTCTTCCCCGCGCCGTTCGGACCAAGAAACCCGTAGATCTCACCCTTTTTCACATGCAGATCAACTTCCTTCACAAGCTCCCTGCCATCAATGATCTTCGTCAATTGATTTGTCTGTACAATATTTTCTGATTTCACATTTTTCATTGGCATCTTCCCTGCCTCCTTTCTGAAAACCATTATAGCAGTGCGCTTTTTCAAAACTATTGCGCAATTCTTACGAATTTCTTTCTAAAAATTTTTCCAGCACCGCTCTCTCATGAATCTATGAATCACCTCGATCGACTCCCCCTCGTAAAAAGCCACCAGAAGCTTTTTAAACTGCGGAACCTCTTTTTCAGGAATCACGATAAAACCCATTCCATGAGCAATCAGATAATGATTGGCAAAAATGACGGATGCCCGTTTATTTCCATCCGTAAAAACCTGCGTCTTCATGCAGTAAAGACATAAATCGATCGCTGTATCCACCGCATCCTTACCCTGCGAACAGATCTCATCAATTCTCTCCATCACGACGGATTCGATCGGAATAGGGGGCACATAGGTACTCCCACCAATCGTGACCGGAATTCCCCTGATACGCCCTCCATCATAAAAAAATCCCTCATTCACAAGCCTGGCAATGTGACATAGCATATAATAATTCGTCTCGCTCTGAATCACATCCTGATCTAGGATAAACTCCCATGCGTGCTTTAGATTCAGAATTTTCTGGACATCCGTTGTCGAAACACCATTCACTCTCCCATTTTCGATAATGTCCTCCGTCTGTGGGAACGAAGTCGCTACGCCCTCCAAAACCGCCTGGTCATAAATATTTGCCTTCATATTCGCCCCGGCAAAATCAAGATTTTGCATTACCCTCGCCGAAAGCTCTTTGTCCTCATATCCCAACGCCGCTAATTCCTTATCAATTTTCCGAATCGATTTATTCAGTTCTCTTGTCTCTCTGGCATTGCGAAGAAGTAACTGGTATAATTCATCAGAATACACATCGACATAGGTAGATGTCAATTTGCCTGCCACTCTCTTTCTAACATATAAGTATTTCGAGCCATTCACCTCTTTTACCTCTGGATTTCCATCATAGGGCATAAGATTCAACCTTGCCTGACAATCCGCCCGCTGCTGTAACAGTTCTTGAATTTTCGAAAAATCTGCGCTCATTTTAATCTCCTTTTTATTTTTAGGGAACTTTTTATCTAATATTATAGTCAAAAGTTCCCTAAGTATCAACATAAAATTAGGGAACTTTTCTAACAATATGTTGTCAAAAAGTTCCCTAAATCACTATAACGCATTTCAAACGACAAAAAATAGGAATATATTTCCCCATGCATTCCCAGTCCTCTCCCGTATTACCATAGAACCGTACATCAGTACAAACGTTGCCTCACCATACAGAACACCGCCAGCCCGACCAGCAGCATCAGATAAAAACTGACTCCCCGCGTAATGCACACCGACACGACGAGATAGTTCCCGACAAAGATCTTCTGAAAGACACATCGGTACATCGCCTCCGTAATCCCCTGTGCGCCAGGAATCGGCAGCATGTCCACCGCAATGTAGACCGCCGCCTGCACCAGCACAACATCCAACATCGCCACGCCGGAGAGCCCCAGACCGCGGTACACCGCATACGTCAGCACAAACACACTGAACCGCTGCAGAAACGTACCCGCGATCGTTATTCCGATCATCTGTTTGTGACTCCGCAGAAACGCAACTGTCTCCTGATAATCGGCCAAAAACTGCTCCACTTTTTCCCTTCTTGCTTCCGTGATCCTCCACAGGCGAACGCGAACCATGATTTTCTCAATATGATAAAAACATTTTCGAATTGTCCTCTGCGAGAACATCACCATGAGCAATATAACCACCAGTACCACATTCAAAAACAATCCCAGAAAATACAATCCATAATACGCCTGCAGATACTTTTTGAGCGGCGCACGCCAAAATAGCAGTATCCCAATCCCTATCAGTACAAGTACCAGTTTATAAATGACCGCCACCGTCATCAAAACAACGGAAGCTGCCGACAGGGAATTTCCGTCACGCTTCATATAATAGAGCTGCATCGGCTGTCCGCCAGTCGCAGAGGGCGTGATTCCCGAAAAGAAAAATCCGATAAACGAGTACGAGATACAGCGTGGCAAAGTAGTGCGCTCCCCGATTCCCTTTAACAGATACCAGATCATGCACCCCTCCCCGGCCACGAAAAAAACTGCAAGAAAAACAGACGCCGCCAGATACTCCCGCGACATCTGCCTGACTGCATCCACAATCTCCGCAACATTCTGATTTCGAAAAACACTCCAGAAGGTCAATGCCATAACGGCGGCAAAAATGCCTACATTCACAGTCAGCTCACGAACCTTTTTCTTATTCATAAGCGACCGCTCCCCTTACATTACAGCCTGTGATCTTATTGTTCACAAGACGGCTTGGATTCCCGGCTGTAATTTCAGATAATCTCCCTTCAAATACCACGCGCATCCTGTCATATTCATAAAAATCTTTTGGCGTCACAAGAGAAAAATGTTTCTCTGAAATCCGGATTCCATTTTCCTGCAAAACCCTTGCAATATAGGAAGAACAGGTATACTGATCCCTGATATAAAAGGGAGCCTGCGCCAAAATAAACGGAAGTCCCAACACCGCATAGTGTATATGAAACCGTCTCTGATAATCCGCCTGCAGCCGTCTCATAATCCCCTGTTTCTGTTCCTCTGTGCATTCCAGTTCACAGATGCGGTAAAACGCTGTCGGAAATGTATGTAAAATGCTCGCCTTATCCTCCCTCTCAAATCCTGCCAAAATCGGAATTGCCGGATTGCGTCTCCCAACACTGTATGTCTCTTTCAATTCCGCGTCCGACGCAATTGCAACATGAATATATCTCTGCTTCAAAAATCCCCGTATCAGCGCCGCAAAAAATCCCGGCGTGTCCACAAGGGCAATATAGATCTGTGCCATACAAAGCGCTCCTCCCAAACATTTCCACACTATTGGAACTGATAAATCTTCCTCGCCAGACGATAGCCGCCCACTGTCGCAAGCTTCCCCAGCTTTCCCGGAAGATTGGTAAAACCGCTGAGTTTCGTATAGCGCAGTCGGTAGTACAATCCAGGATTACTCTTTTTGATATCTGACCAGAGCTCAAAATGTCTGGTTCTCGCCGCCTCATCACCTTTCAGCAGCAGATGAATTGAAGAAATTGCCATCATGATCGAAATGTTCCGGCACATGTAATTTGCAAGCTTTGGATATTTCCTTTTTACCAGATTCAGATCCACGCTCTCCGCCACCATCTTTGTCACCTTGATCTGCTGTTCGATCCGTGCAATCAGCACCTTTTCATTCACAGACTGGTCTTCCCGACCCAAATAATACTGATATAGGTTTGTATCCATATAGTACAGAGTCTCCACATAAGGCAGCGGACAGTATGCAAACAGATTGTCCACATAAAATGTGTGCTCTGGCAGGACGATCTTCGATTTTCTTAAGATATCCGTTCGATAAACAAGCGCATGCATGACTAAGTACTGTGACGGATGGAATACACCAATCTGATCCCATGTGCAGACTTTATTAACCGGAAAGACATTTTTGTAATGAATTGTCTTTTCTGTTCCCTGATCCAAATGATTGTATGTATAATTACAGATCAGCAGATCGGGGCCAGATCCCGCCGCACACCACCCTTCTATTTTCTTTAAGAGCTCTAAATACGCATCTTCCTCCAGCCAGTCATCGGAGTCCACAACCTTAAAATACATTCCCGACGCAAGCGCAAGCCCTGTGTTGACGCCGGAACCATGCCCTCCATTCTCCTTGTGCACCACAGTCACAATATCCGGGAACTGCCTGGCATAGCGCTCTGCAATCTCCCCCGTCCGGTCAGTGGAGCCGTCATTGACGATGATAATCTCCACATTCTCCCCGCCGATGACCAGCGAGTCAACGCAGCGTTCGAGATACTGCTCGGAATTAAAACAAGGTACAGTGATCGTTAAATGTTTCATAGAAATCCCCTTCCTTTTCTGAATTCTACCAAACATTATAACGGCTGTACCTTTCAAAACCCTTGACTAATTCTTACTATTTTCTTAATAAACATGAAAAAATTCTGTATGATTACCAATCGTCTCCCGACTGAGATGTTCCTTACTCTCCAAATGCCTTTCAATCATTTACTAAGTAACTGTATGACGCATCTTGACTTGTACAATTTCCTGCGCGCATATTTTCTGATCTCCTCATTGCAGTCATACTGCATCTCTTTGAGCAGTTCGCATGTGAGCATCCGCCTGCGTCCCATCTGTTTGACAATATACTCTCTGCAGGAAGAACACAATGTATTCTGATACATATAAAGCAATAGTTCATTGGGCTTGCCCTTTCCTGGCTCTTCAAACAAGTCTATGATATCACTAAAAGCTCCATGCCACCCAGTATCCCAATAAATTATTGGAATCTGCTTTACTGCATTTGTCAAGATCTCCTGATCGCAGACCTCATAATTCTTCGCCAGCATGGATACTGCCTCGGCTGTATGTGTTCCCTTTTGCAAAAGCTCCAGTGCATACGCACGCACTTTCGCATCTCTCCTGTAACCTAACGCTGTAAAGGCACACTCGGAAAGTTCGGCGTGTTCTGATCTGGAATCCGCAAGCAGCTGCGTCGGCTCCAATGCCCACGCACAATCCTTTTTTGCCAGCATCCGCAGGATCTGACAGCGGATATCCCAGTCCTTTTCCTCTTTATAGTACGCGGCAAGCCGCACGACCTCCTGCTCCTTGTTCCGCCTCATCCACCCACATGCCAGCAGCAGAGCCCACTCTCTTCCCGGCCTCTTGCCGGCTTTTAACAACTGATAGAGCTCCTCTGCCGTTTGGGGCTCTTCTCTTCTTGAATTTTTCCATCCAGAGTTCCTTGCGCTTTGATATTCTTCCAACATACGAGCATATGTTTTTACGTAATCCTCTGCGTCAGCACGATGCAGCAGTTCATGCATTGTCTTTTTCCCGAGACTGCGCTCGCTGACACTCTGAAACCAGTCAAAATACTCAGCCGTAAGCAACGGATTCTCCTCGCCCAAAATACACAGATCCCTGACAATCTTCCGATAAATCTTTTCCCTTCGTCTGCGATCGTCAAAGCACAGACTCACCAAAGTAATGCACAGTGATTGAAAATTGTCCCTCTCCGAAAACAGACGATTCTGATCCGGGTCGTACTCATCCAGTAAAACCAGCAAAAAGCGATAACAGGCCATCAAGATCTTCCATGCCCGCCTGTCTCCATCCGACACAAAATATGCCAGGATCTCGCAGTCCTGATGAAACTCCCATCCGCTTGAACGGATGCTATGAAACAGCCGCTTTTTGATCACATCAAGAAAAGGCGCCTTGTCTGGAAACTCTGTAATCAGCTCATACAGATAAACACTCCTGCACCCTTCACACTGCGCGTCGAACGCCATATCGCGGGAACATCCCCACAGGACAAGCGGGAGATACTTTTCTTTCTCCGCGTCCTGCATGCCCTTCAACGCCGCAACGCAGCTTCCGAGGCCGCGCTGCATATCATATTGAAATGCTTTTTTCGTCATAACTTCCCTGCCCCATAATATTCAAAACCATAAAAAAATAAATGACACATCCTGACTTGTCTGCATCACTTATTTTTCTACAAATCCTTAGAAATTGCCAAAATCACTGCCGCCAAGTCCTCCAGGATTCTGCATATATCCGATCTGCGCCACACGATGCGTATTCTTCTGCTCCTTAAATGCAGATATAATCGTTGGAACCGCGCCGACTACAATAAAGAGTAATTGCTGTGCAAACGAGGCAATATAATCGCTCTGGATATCTCCCTCCTCCACAAACGCCTGTACGATCCGAAAAGCCTGAAAAACATTCATATTATAATCGTAGTATTCCTTCATTCCGCTGCTGATCTCAAACGCCCAGTCCAAACGATTTCCAAAATATGTCATCGCTATCATGATCACACAGGAAATGACAACGCCGACTGCAGTGAGTTTTCCGCCAAGTTTATCAAATCCTTTCAGCGTACAGAATGCCATAACGATCCCTGAAAGTGCCGCCACATAACCAAGCCGCCCCAAAATGACAATGCATATTACACCGATCAGAGAACCGATCACTGCTCCGATAATCCCGCCGACAATATTGACATTTTTCTGCTGTCTCTGCTGCGCTTTCACTTCGTTTTCGCTCTTTGTCCGCGCCGCACAGTCCGCACAGAGATGGAGCCTTGCTGATTCCAGCATAAAACCTACCGTCTGTGCTGATGCGCCGCAGGTCTGGCAGCAGGGCGTATAGTTCCTCTCGCGCAGAAATCCCGACAGCGCGTCGATTGTAGTTCCGAGATCACTGCAGAGTCTGCTCTGATTTTTTTGTGACTTATTTACCACAGTGATCAGACTGTCCTTCTGCACCAGACTCGAAACCGGTGCCACACTCTTGCGGAACTGTGTAATCTCATCTTTGCTAAGCGCCATACCCGCGCTTCTCACTGATGTTGTTATCGTAAGAAGGTATGGATATCTCTGGTCTGTGGCATAAACCAGAAATTCATAACCATTTCTCATGCCATAGATCGTATTGGTCATCTCGTCATAATTTAAACCCAGGCCCAAGGCAAGGTTTTTATAATTTTCCGTAACTTTGCTCATATTTATCCCCATTTGTATATGTTCTGCTACTGTTGATATGTTACTGTTCGTTCTGGTAATAAGTAATAATCCATGCAAAAATTATAACACAAGCAGGTCCGTTGCACAAATGGATTTTTACTTGCAGTCAGAACGTTTTCTCACATGGCTTGTGAAGCCATAATTACTACTCACAATAAAAACACTTAACATCCTATCATACATATCTTACCCTTAAAGGCAAAACCATACTTTCTAATTCTCTGGCGCAAAACCGTCTGCAGCAACTTTTGCCTCATACTGTTTCTCTTCAATCTGATTCAGGGCGTTTGCAACTGTCTGGGCAAGGTTTTTTTCTTTCAAAGGTTTATATACCTTAAACTCTATGATATAAGCACAGTCCTTCTCCCTGTTCTTTGGAATGAGCATGATAGCATAACGCCCAAAACTGCTCTCCCTGTTCGATGTAATCTCAAACCTTCCATCCAGCTCCACCATCAGCCCCAGAACGAACCCGTGATAAAAATTCCATTGCCTTGATATTGGCAAAGCTCAGGAAAATCACAGGATATGTGCCCTGCAGCTGTCTGTATGTTTCCTCATCCCAAATGGAAAGCTCCTCAAATAAATCACCTCTGCCCGCATACCAACAGGAGAAAAAACACTCAAGCATACTCATGTTCAGCGTCTTGCCAAACCTGCGCGAACGCGTGATCAGCATAACATCCGTACCACAATCCCACCATTCTCTGATAAAATCCGTCTTAGCGGCATATTTCCTCTGCATGGGGCTGTGCATAAAAAACCTTGTAGATACGATCTCTACAAGGTTTCCATTATATAGAACATAAACCACCAAAGTTCTGCTCCACGCTATTCACAACATAAAATGACGCGAAACCTAAACCGCTCCGATCCTGCTTCGCGTCGTCTGATGCAGGAGATGGGACTTGAACCCACACGGTATTGCTACCACAGGCACCTGAAGCCTGCGCGTCTGCCAATTCCGCCACTCCTGCGAACAATGTTTATTCTACTGTATTTCAGATCAAATGTCAACTACATTTTGAAAATTTTTTTTTAAAATTTGGCAAAAAAATAACTATTTTGAATAGTTGCAAAAATTTTAAATATTTAATAAAAATCTGTTGACACAGTAACATTGTAGTGATATCATATATTTTGCAGATGCGCCGAGGATAATTTAAATGTAATCTGCTATATAGATAGAATGCGGAAGTGCTGGAATTGGCAGACAGGCAAGACTAAGGATCTTGTGTCGGTAACGACGTGTGGGTTCAAGTCCCATCTTCCGCAGTTGGTTTAAAGTGTAGGAAATCTTAATTTTATTAAGATTTCCTTTTTTGTAACACAACATAGAGAACTGGCACACTTTTGCGCAATTCAGCGCATCCCTGACTTGTGAACAATAACCACCTGGTTACTGTTCACTCCGTTCCAGTAACAGGCAAAAATCCATGCAAAAAATATTGATGTATCTTTACTCATTAAACCATTTTGGGTATAATAAACGCATCCTATCGTTTTTTCATTTTTAACAGAGGTATATATTATGGGAATGAGCGATAAACAATACAACGAATTTTTGCTTGATAATATTGAGGATTGGGACGATATCATTGAGTTGCTGGAGACTAAGGAATATGACAAAGCTTTAGCACTGGCACAAAGAAAACGTGCGAAGAATCAGAATAAATTGGAATCACCAAATGGAAATAATCAGATCTGAAAGGATTGCGATCCTACGAACATGTCTGAGGTTGCAAGGTCAAAAACAGAATAACCAAAAAAGTAGTAGTCAATTGATATAAGATTCATGACTACTACTTTTCCATATCCTACAAATTTCAAAACCGTCCTCCCACCGAACCCATATCAAAATTCAATTCAACAAATGTCAAAATATCATCAAATCTTCAAATCAAACAAATATGAGCATGTAACGATAATGTTACTTTTCATGAGGCAGGAACGCGCTGCTTATTTACGCTACAACATATTTCTCAAGCTTAGACATGAGCTCCGCTCTCTCTTCCATCTCAGCATGGATGTCCAGAACCAGCGGTTTTCTGCAGTCGCAGCTCAGCACGCCAAGAAGTGACTTTGCATCAAGATATGTATTTCTGCCACTGATCAAATCAATATCATATGGTGCACTTCGCGTGATATCAATAAAATCTCTTACCTTGTCAACTGAATCAAGCAAAACTTTTACTCCCATGATTATCTCCTTTTCTTTTTCCCATCAATGTAGTACTCCATCCAGACAAAAATTGAAGTACCGGGTTTTTCCTATACACACGTTCCAAGTAACAGTCTATCCATTGTCACCTTTCCTATTATCGCTCATTTTCGCCCTGTATGCAAGTCTTAAGTTCCTTTTCTCTCTTTTACTGCATTTTTCACTATATGTATCGTAATTTTTTGTGCATATATACTATATATCTTATTTTCTTCCAATTTTATCTATATCTTCCATATTTTTTTGCATCTTTATGCATTATCTCGCTTTTCATTTTGTTTTGCTTATTCTGTTTCTTATTCCACTATCTTTTGCAAAATCAACCATTTATCCGTGAAAAGTTCTGAATCATTTTATAAGTACTTTTTCAACTCTGTAATGATCGCATCATACTCTGCATCAGACAGCGTCTTTCTCTTGGGATCCATGGCAAATGTACCGCCCCACTCAAACGCATCCTCCTGATATTTGGGAACTAAATGAAAATGAAGGTGATGCCCTGTATCACCATAAGCACCATAATTCACCTTGTCCGGTGAAAAAGCCTTGTGGATCGCCTCCGCGACATGGTTTACATCGTGGAAAAATGCATTCCTCTCTTCCTCAGAGAGCTCGGTCATCTCACTCACATGATGCTTGCTCGCCACGATCACCCTGCCCTTGTGGCTCTGCTCTTTAAACAAATACACCTTTGTCGCGTCCAGTTCACAGATCTTGATGCCAAACTTGTCTACCAGCTCCCCTTCCATACAATATGCGCAATTCTTATCTACCATAATGATATTCCTCCTTAATTTCATTTATGCCTATTTCTTTGTCAGTTTTTCAAAATGCCTTTGCAAAAGCTCCACAACCGCATCTTTATCCTCCAGTTTGTCCAGTATGACACAGGATCCAAACACATCATCATACTGAAAAATCAGTTTATATGGATCTCCCTGGATCATGTACTGGGCATCTCCCTCATACGGTTGAAACACTTCTTTTCCCATCTCCTCTGCAACGCTCTGCACGAGCAGACGAATCGGTTCGGAAGCCCAGCCGTCTGTATCCAGGACAATCCATCCGTCCTCTTCTGTGATCATGTCAATCTTATACAACATTACCCAACCCTCCTTAGCTGACAAGAAAATGCTCTTTTTCTCATGCGCTGCCCCAGCAGCTTCTTATCTCTACACAGGACTGTGCACAAAGAGGCACCACATGCCAAGTGATGCCCCATTTCTTCCTTTCACACTATTTATTTCTGTACAAGATGGATTGCAAAACCGCCAATCTCCTCATCCAGATAGATTGCTGTGAGCTTGCCATTCTTTACAACTGCGGAATCCTCGATAAACTTTACTTTCTTTACAGACTCCAGATAATTCTTTGCGCGCGCTACGCTGTTTGTTCCAATCGCGATATGTCCGTTCGCGCCGCGACCGATCTTCTTCATTGCCTCAACTTCAATGCCCGCAAAGATCGAGCTGTTTCCTACCTTCTTGGTGAAACCAAATAACTCATCATATCTGGATGCTACTGCATCTGCCGCTGCCTCGTCCTCACAGTTTACACCAATGTGTCTGAGCTCAAAGCCTAACATCGTGCGAACAGCTTCCTCTGTGAGCGCCTGGATCTCATCATACTTTCCTGCTGCCACAAGGTCTTTCTTCACCATCCACGAACCGCCGCACGCGATGATCTTGTCAAATGCAAGATACTCGCAGATATTCTTTGCAGAGATGCCGCCTGTCGGCATAAACTTCATCTGTGTATAAGGAGCCGCCATCGATTTGATCATATTCAATCCGCCTGCCGCTTCCGCCGGGAAAAACTTCACCACTTCCAGACCGAGCTCAATCGCCTGTTCCACATCAGAAGGATTTGCGGTACCCGGAGTCACAGGAACACCTTTGTCAATACAGTATTTTACAATCTTGGGATTCAGACCAGGGCTGACGATAAATTTTGCACCTGCGTTCACTGCGCGGTCAACCTGCTCTGTTGTGAGCACTGTACCAGCGCCGACCAGCATCTCTGGAAACTCGTTTGCCATAATCCGTATCGATTCCTCTGCAGCCGCTGTCCGGAAAGTCACCTCAGCGCAGGGAAGTCCGCCTTTGATCAACGCTTCCGCCAAAGGCTTTGCGTCCTTAGCATCGTCCAATACAACAACCGGCACGATACCGATTTTACTGATTTTCTCTAATACTTCGTTCATATTTTCCCTCACTTTTATTTCATTCGATTCATAATCTATACTATACAGTCCTCGCGAAGAACGCCTGCCTTCGCGCCATTCAAAACAAAACTTAGAATTTCCTGTTCCTTCGCACCATCCAGAAGAACGCCTGCCCTTGGCGTTCTTCTAAACGAAACTTAGAATTTCTTAGGCAGCGTCTTTTGCTGCCTTAGAAATTCTTTTCGTTTTTTTATTTGGGCTGTTTTCCGATATATGCCAGGATACCGCCATCAACATAAAGTATATGTCCATTTACGCCATTCGATGCATCTGATGCAAGGAATACAGCTGGTCCGCCAAGCTCGTCTGGCTGCAGCCATCTGTTTGCTGGTGTCTTTGCGCAGATAAACGTATCAAATGGATGTCTGCTGCCATCCGGCTGTCTCTCTCTCAATGGAGCAGTCTGCGGCGTCTCGATATAGCCCGGTCCGATACCGTTGCACTGGATATTGAACTCGCCATATTCCGAACAGATATTCTTAGTCAGCATCTTCAATCCGCCCTTAGCTGCCGCATATGCAGATACGGTCTCACGGCCAAGCTCTGACATCATAGAGCAGATATTTATAATCTTGCCATGTCCTTTCTTGATCATGGAAGGGATCACTGCCTTTGACACGATAAACGGAGCATTCAGATCCACATCGATCACCTGTCTGAACTCTGCTGCTGTCATCTCGCACATCGGGATTCTCTTGATGATTCCTGCGTTATTCACAAGAATATCGATCACGCCGACTTCCTTCTCAATCGTTGCAACCAACTCATTAACTGCGTCCTCATTTGTAACATCACATACATATCCGTGAGCCTCAATACCCTCTTCCTTATATGCTGCAAGTCCCTTGTCCACAAGCTCCTGCTTGATATCATTAAATACGATCGTCGCACCTGCATTTGCCATCGCCTTTGCGATCGCAAAGCCGATACCATAAGACGCGCCTGTTACCAGTGCGATCTTGCCTTCCAGTGAAAACGGATTTGTGTTTGCCATCTTTCATTTCCTCCTATTTATAAATAATGTACAATTTCTTTTTTACCGCTGTACCCTGCCTGATGCATCGCCGCCTGCGAGCGTCTCAACTTCTTTCCTTGACACTAAGTTAAAGTCGCCAGGAATGGTATGCTTCAATGCAGATGCAGCCACGCCAAACTCCAATGCTGCCTTGAAGTCCTTGCCATCCAGCAATCCGCAGATCACGCCGCCTGCAAACGAATCGCCGCCGCCCACACGGTCAACGATCGGGTGAATACTGTACTCTTTGGAGTGATAAAATTCCTTTGTATCTCTTGAGTAGATGCATGCTGACCAGCCATTGTCAGAAGCGGAATGGCTCACTCTGAGAGAGGAAATACAGTACTCAAAATTGTAGTCTGCAACCATCTGCTCAAAAATCGACTTGTAGCCTGCAAGCTCCAGATCGCCGCTCGTCACGTCTGTGTTACCCGGCTTGTAGCCCAACACAAGCTCTGCATCCTCCTCATTTCCGATGCAGACATCAACATACTGCATCAGATTCTTCATAACCTTCTGTGCCTTCTCAGAAGACCACAGCTTCTTTCTGAAATTCAAGTCAACAGATACTTTAACGCCATGCTTTTTCGCCGCCTTGAGCGCCTCTTCTGTGAGCACTGCCGCAGAATCAGATACAGCCGGTGTGATTCCTGTGAAATGGAACCAGTCAACACCCTCAAAAATCTTGTCAAAGTCAAAGTCAGCAGCCGTCGCTGTAGAGATCGAAGAATGCGCTCTGTCATACACAACCTTGGAAGGTCTCATCGCAGAGCCGGACTCCAGATAGTAAATACCAAGTCTCTCGCCGCACTTTGCGATGTTTGCCGTGCCAACGCCGTATTTTCTCAAAGCGGCAATTGCACACTCGCCTAACTCATTGTCTGGCACGGCTGTCACAAAGCTTGCATCATGTCCATAGTTTGCCAGCGACACAGCCACGTTTGCCTCGCCGCCGCCATAGTTGATGTCAAACTCGTCTGCCTGAATAAACTTCTCGTTGTTGGGTGTAGAAAGCCTTAACATAATCTCACCCATTGTAACTACTTTTTTTGCCATGATAATATATCTCCTCCATTTATTTCCGAGCGCCTTCACAAGCACTCTGTTTTACATTTTACGTTTCATACCAGCGCCCAAAAAGGGTGACCGTCCAGCATAATATAATGCGCACAACCACATAAAGAAATATGCCGCTTTGCGGCTGCGGTTGGCGCGATACCCACGGCAGATTTATCTGTTGCGAGTATCTCTATAAAGTAACACCCTGCTTAAAGATTGCCATGTCATGGAAGCCTGCCTTCTCGCTCTTAACTTCTTTTCCAGATGCAACCGCTACAACCTCGTCAAACAATCTCTGTCCCGCTGTATCAAGATCTTCGCCCTCCGCAACCACGCCGGCGTTAAAGTCAATCCAGTTATCCTTCTTGCCTGCAAGTCTTGAGTTGCTTGAAATCTTCATCGTAGGAACCGGACACGCAAACGGTGTGCCACGCCCTGTCGTGAACAGTACAATGTGCGCGCCGCTCGCTGCAAGCGCCGTCGCCGCAACAAGGTCATTTCCGGGAGCACTCAACAGATTCAGTCCCGGCGTGCTCACCATCTCGCCGTATGCAAGTACGCCCTTCACAATCGCGCTTCCGGACTTCTGCGTGCAGCCAAGGGACTTATCCTCCAATGTGGAAATACCGCCCTTCTTATTGCCTGGTGAAGGATTTTCATAGATTGTCTGATTGTGACTCTTGAAATAATTCTTGAAGTCATTGATCAGGTCAACTGTCTTGTGAAATAATTCCTCATTTGCACAACGATTCATCAGAATCGTCTCCGCGCCGAACATCTCCGGAACTTCTGTGAGAATGGTTGTGCCTTTTTTACTGATCAGGATATCGGAAAAACGTCCAACGGTAGGATTTGCCGTAATTCCAGAGAATCCGTCGCTGCCGCCGCACTTCATGCCGATCACAAGCTTGGAGACACTGACCGGCTCGCGCTGGAACCGGGACGCGTACTCTGCCAACCTCTTCACGATCTCAACACCCTCGGCGATCTCGTCATCGCTCTCCTGCGCCACCAGGAATTTTACCCTGTCAGGATTGATCTCGCCCATGTATCCCTTTAGGACATCAATATTGCTGTTCTCACAGCCAAGTCCCAATACCAACACACCGCCTGCATTCGGGTGATTGATCAGGTTGGCAAGGATCTGCCTTGTATGTTCCTGGTCATCCCCCATCTGGGAACATCCATACGGATGCGGAAATGCGCACACTGCCTCGATATTTTCCCTTACAAGCCCCTGGGAAAGTTCCGCAATCCTGCTCGCCACATTGTTGACGCAGCCAACCGTTGGAATGATCCAGATCTCATTTCTGACACCAACTTTGCCATTCTCGCGATTGTATCCCATAAAGGTGACATCTTCGGTAAAATTTTCCTCCGCAAGATCCGGCTCATAACTGTAATCCAACAAGTCTCCCAAGCCGGTCTTTAAGTTGTGCGTGTGGATCCACTCGCCCTTTTTTACTGCAGTCGTGGCATTTCCAATGCGAAAACCATATTTGATCACCGGTGAGCCCTCGGCGATATCTGCCAGTGCAAACTTGTGCCCTGCCGGAATTTCCATCAAAGTTGTCACATCCGTGCCACTCACATTCACTGTGGTGTGCTCTGGAATCACTTCCAGAGCCACAGCCACATTGTCATTTTCATTGATTTTTATAAAATTTGCCATATCTATATCCTTTTTAATCTGAATCAATTAAAAGTTTTTCTCAATCGCTTTTCTCATACCGAGTGTCCTGATATCCTCCAGATATGCTGTCACTGCATCAGCAAGACCGGCAACCTGTGTCAGATCCTGTCCATGGAAATCGGTGTTGCTTAAATATGCCTGTACAAATTCTGCGGAAGCCTTTGCGCTGTTTGCAGCAAAGAACTCAAGCACAGCCATATCATCCATTACTTTGTACTCCTGTCCATCCCGATGTCCGATCAGCGCCTTCTCGCGAATCTCACTTCCTGTGTAGAATGCCATCAGTGCCGCAATCGAAAATGTCAGATGCTTTGGAAGTTCTCCTTTCCGCTCCACATAGCCCAGCAGAGACGGCATACATCTTGCTCTCCATTTCGATACAGAATTTAAGGAAATCGACAACAGTGCGTGCTTAATGTATGGATTCTTAAATCTTCCGTCCACTGCTTCCGCAAAATCGAGCAGATCCTGCTTTGGCAGGTCAAGTGTCGGGATCACTTCGTCATAGATCGTCTTGTGCATGAAATCACCGATCAGCTCATCCTCCATGGACTCTCTCACATAGTCATTTCCTGCAAGGTATGATGCCAGGACAAAGGAGGTATGTGCACCGTTTAAGATACGCACCTTTCTCTGCTTATATGGTTTCTGGTTGTCTGTGAAGATCACCGGACAGCCTGCATCGGGAAGCGGGAACTCCTTGCTGATATCCTTTGCGCTCTCGATTACCCAGAGACCAAACGGTTCTGCTGTGACAACGATATTATCGCGATAACCGAACTCTTTCCAGAGCTCCTCCGCATCATCTCTCGGATATCCGGTAACGATACGGTCAACCAGTGTCGACGTAAACACGCAGGCATCATCGAGCCATGTCAGGAAACCTTCCTCGAGATTCCAGAGCTTTGCAAACTTGACAACACATTCTTTCAAATGAATGCCATTGTCATCGATCAGCTCTACCGGAAGCATCACCAGTCCCTTGTCTGCCGCTCCGTTAAAATGCTTGTATCTGGTATAAAGGAATTTGCAGAGCTTGCCCGGATAAGTCTTGGGCGGCTCTGACTCAAATTTATCTGAATCATCAAATACGATACCGGCCTCCGTCGTGTTTGACACGATAAACCGCAAAGTATCTAACCTGGCATACTCACTGTACTTTCCATATTCCTCATAGGCATCCACCACATCGGCAACACTCGTCACGACACGCTTGATCACCTTGGGTTCGCCGTCCACCATACCTCTTAAGCATACTGTGTACTGGCAGTCCTGATCGTGGAACATATTGAGGATCCCAGCGCCATCGATGGGCTTTACCAGAACGATATCCCCGTCGAATTTACCCTGTTCATTTGCAATATCAATAAAATAATCAACAAATGCACGTAAGAAATTACCCTCGCCAAACTGAAGTACCTTAATCGGTCTTGCTTTTTTTCCGGTCTTTGCCGCATTTAATAATTCCATGTCACTTTCTCCTATCAATCTCATCAATCTTTCGATCATTGCTTTGTTACTTGTTTTGTAAGTGCTTACAATTTGTATTTTATATCGTTCTTTATAGAAAGTCAACCATATTCGGCATACTTTTCCAGTCTTTTTTCACGTACATTCGATATTTTTATGAAAGTAGTTACACGATCTAATGTTCCATTCTCTGCCGGATCTTATCGACGGCCTTCCATCGCCGCATGCGCTCCTGCCTGTCCTGCCCGAGCACTTCCACCATAAAAACACTGATCTCCCAAAAGATCTGCTTTGTCTCGTCATTCATTTTGGCATACTCCTGCATGATCGTATGAAGTTTCTTTGCTGCCTCCCCGCCCTTTACATTCTTGAGGTCTGTCAGCGTCTTCGCCTCCGTGATCTCGATCATCCGGAAAAGATTGTCGATAAAATCTCCTACCTGCTCTATTTCCAGCGCAAAGATCCAGTGATTGATACGATCGTACAGATCTTTTCGCTTTGGCTGATGCGATTCGGAACGCTCAAAGCGGTCTCCCTCCACGCACCACGAAAAACAGACGTGCTGCTGCACGCCGATCTCCTTACTCCGGATCAGTTCATAATCCTCCCTCTGTTCCATCAGCATCCCTACAAACGATTCGTCCGGAACAATCTTCAGGATTTTGTCCCTGATCCCGTCATAGTCTAGTTTTTCCATGAAATCCGGCCGAAATCCCGGCCCGTCCATATTGTAAACTCTGCCGATCCTGTGTTTTATAGTTTCATCGCAGGTCATTGCTGCATATACCGCAAGATTTCCACCTTTGGAATGTCCGCCCAGATAAAATCTGAGACTGCGTTTTCTGGCAAGAAGTTTTGCCACTTTGTTCACATACTCGGTGCTTCTCAACTGGGCTCCCACAGGTGTGCGGTACGCCATATAGAAATCCTCTTTCCACCCAATCAGCGTATCGTCCGTTCCCCGGAACGATAGAAACGTATCTCCGTTCCCCAGCAAAAATGTCACCGCACAGAACTGCATCCCCTCATTGGCATCCATTTCCTCCGCAAGATAATTCACCTTGGTATTCCGATATCTGCGCGAAAATGCCGTTTTATAAAAAAGCTCACGGTTCTTGTCAAGCTCCCACTTCACAGAGATAAAATTGTGCCAGTCCATCTTCTGTGCCACATCGCACAATGCGACTGCGGGTTTATTTTCGTCTATTCCGGGAACGATCCCATTAAAAACAAAATAAGACAGATGGGAAAGAACCAATCCGTCAATTTCACAAAAGGGCTTTTCCGTAAAGGTAAAGCCCCCAAATTCATATACATATGAGATGATATCTCCCATAGAAAACCCTCCTAAAATCAATATAATTTTCCATCATAATAGGTCAGCAACTGCCCTACTACATTATTATACTGAAGCATTCCCTCCTCTACGCCGTTTAATTTCAGCGTCGTATCCATGAGTGTATCAGAAACCTTTTTTACTGTAGAAGTCTTCACAACCGTTGTCTTCTCCACCTCATACCAGCTTTCCCGGGTCAGGAAAATATTATCCTTGGCAACTCCGTCACTGATCCGCACATGGTTTTGATAGACATTCTGACTTTTTCCAATCGAATCATAGAAATCATTATTTACATAACTCAGCACACTCAGATAACCGCAATACTGCAGAAACGGATCGTCGGAATTGATGCACGCCAGGTATCCGATCATATTTGCGTCATCCTCGTAGATAAAGCCCTTTGTATGTGCAAGTTCGTGACAGATCGTCGGCGCCACATTCGTAATGTACATGATGGAATTGATATTTGCTTCCATAGAAAACGGGAAATAATACCCCATGATGTACTGCTGGCTGAAAAAATCAGAAAAACTTAAAAACTTCGGTGTCACATAAAACCCGGAAAGCTGGTCATATTCCTCGCCGAGTTTGATCATCGCCTGTCTGGAAGCCTCCACCAGGTTTCCATCATAGTATGCGTCTCCACTGTCATCATGAGGAATCACTTTCTCCAATTCATTGCATTTTTCAACGATGTAATCTCTCAAAATGGCAAGCTCTTTCTTCGTGTAAGTTTTTTCATTTGCTGCATCATTTGGGATATGTACCTGTGTCACTGCCTGTTCAGACAAACTCACAACCATCTGATCTGCTTCCGGATAAGCTGCCAGGTATTTATCTGAAAAACTTGATCCGTGATACAGGATAAAACAGTTCAATGTCATCACATAACAGACCACCAACACCGTCCACGCATAAAATTTTCCAAAACCTCTGACTGCCTTTTGATACTTCCGTTTACAGATCATGTTGACAATCCAGAAGAGCATTCCAAATATTGTGACTGCCACTGCCAGGATCAGCATAATCTCGCCGACACTGAACGGCACTTTGCTCGTGAGACGCGCATATGTATTCAGCCAGACAGGAAAAATAGTTTTGATATACCAGTCACTGAATCTCACACTTTGCCACGATGCCGCATTGATTGCTATGACACCCACCACACCGACTGCATACATGATTTTGTGCATTTTTACCTTATGGTTTGCTTTTTCTCCCATTTTATCCATATTTTTCCCTCCAGCAAGTGGTTTATCCCGTTGTTTGTTATACAGAATATCACATTAATGTTATAAAAATATAGATAAATTGTGAACAATCTACAAATCCGCTTTGCGAGTTTTCTTTACAGTACCAGAAACTCCTCATACCTCGATGCATCAATACGGCTTACATTGGTCTCCACATATACCCCATCCTCGCGGTACTCTGTCTTGTGCACCACGGCATGATCATTGAGATAGGATACAATATCGCCCCTCTGATACGGAATGATAAACGCGCAGTCCTTGTAACCTTTTGACAGTTTTCCCGTGATCAGTGTCAGCAGTGTATCGATGCCGTTCCTCGATCTTGCAGACATATACAGTTTATCGCTTCCCTGTACGGTTGCAAACTCTCCCATACCGCACAGATCAGCCTTGTTATACACATAGATCATCGGAATATCCGCCGCGCCAAGTTCTTTCAAGGTATCTTCTGTCACCTGGATCTGTTCCCTATAATTCTCATCCGAATAATCAATCACCTGGATCAGCAAGTCTGCCTCTCTGACTTCCTCCAGCGTCGAGCGGAACGCTTTCACCAGATTGTGCGGAAGATTGGAGATAAAACCGACTGTATCAGACAGCAAAAAAGCATTTTGCTCTGGCGGTGTGATCCTTCTGACAGTTGTGTCAAGTGTTGCAAAGAGCATGTCCTCCTCGTAAACCTTCTTCTCCTCATTCCCAACATACGCAGACAACATCGCGTTCATGATCGTGGACTTTCCAGCATTGGTATATCCGACCAGAGCCACCCTTGGAATCCCCGATGCCGTTCTCTTTTTGCGCTGTGTCTTGCGCTCGCCCACGATCTCGTCAAGCTCCCGTCTCATACTCGTAAGCCGCTGTTCCAGTCTCCGTCTGTCAAGCTCCAGTTTTTTCTCCCCGGCTCCTTTATTGCTCATGGCTCCGCTGGCGCCGCCCTGCCTGGACAAAGCATCGTGAAGTCCCACCAGACGCGGCAGCATATACTGAAGCCTTGCCACTTCCACCTGCAGTCTCGCCTCCCTCGTCCTTGCCCTTGCGGAGAAGATCTCCAGGATCAGTGTCGTCCTGTCCATAATTGGACAGTTAAGCTCCCTGCTTAAGTTTCTCAATTGGATCGGCGACAACCCATTGTCAAATATTACAATATCCGCCTCCAGCGTTCTGACCATCTCGCGGACTTCCTGCACTTTGCCTGCGCCAATATAGGTAGCCGCATTCGGTGATTCCATATTCTGCGCGATCCGTCCCACTGCTTCCATATTACATGCCTTAACCAAACTGACCATTTCATCCATGGCAAGGTCAAAGCGTTCTTTGCCTTGGTTTGTATTTAAATTTGTTGTGGTATTCATACCTACAATCAATGCTCTGTCCATATATTCCTCCCTTCTATACTGCACCTCAATAACTTAAAAACGATTTCTTAGAAAATATCCAACAATATCCCCCAGAATAGTCTCTAATTATTAGTATACTGCTTTTCTGTCTACATTTACACATCTTTTTGCAAAACTGATCAATTTATTACTGTTTACTCCGTTCCAGTAACAGGCAAAAATCCATGCAAGATTTGCTTCGCAAATGGATTTTTGCTTTTAAGCTGTACGTTTTCTCAC
>DKVL01000051.1 GCA_002491195.1 Lachnospiraceae bacterium UBA7179 | reverse complement strand
CCCTTTTGTCGCTTCAATCATATTATCCAAATTGTATTAAGCAGAATGCAAAATTTATTTTGACAGGTTTTGGAACTGGATATGAAGTAGCGGATGTATATAAGATACCTGATTTTATATTAGCTGATAGTAAACAAAGCATAAGTTACCATGACATGATGGTAGCGGTTACTAATAGAGATTATGCATTTTATATGATATTAAGTTATACCATGTTTAATAAGATGAATATCAGTATCAATACTTTTACCAATAAGGGCAGGATACATATGATAGAGCCTAATGTAAGGATATCGTCATCGAAAGGCATATATAATGTAGCCTGCAAAAGAGTAAATATACAATCGTATGACGTTAAAGAAATCATTGCAAAAATTGGTTCTGTGGATATATTAGATAGTATTTGTATATTTAATCAGCGATAGTATATGATTGAATGTGACTAGGGCTGAAAAAGCTGATAATCATCTGTTTCACCTTATCGCAGACAGGAATCTGATAGATGTCTTTCATCTCACGAAAATTAACTGGGAATCTGTGTTCAGATTCCCGGTTTTTCATTTGATTTGGACGAATGCACTCAGGATGATCCGACGGGCACTTTGAGTATCTGCCCGATCATCAGCAGATCGCTGGTCAGACCGTTCAGGTTCATCAGCGCCTGTACCGTCGTATTGTATTGGTTGGCGATGCGCCAGAGTGAGTCGCCGGCTTTGACTGTGTATTCTATGTAGGACGGGGATCCTGACACAGGGATTGTCAATACCTGACCGATGCGAAGGAGATCCCCGGTAAGATGATTCTGCTTTTGAATGGCTTCTACGGTGGTGCCATATCTTCGTGCAATGAGCCATAGACTGTCGCCGGCTTTTACCACGTACTGGATCGTGTCGGGAGTTGGAGAAGGAGTTGGTACATTTTGGTTAGCTCCGAGATACACGTTGTACAAAGCCTGCCAGGTCAGGGGACCTACAATACCGTCAGGATTCAGCTGCATGATTCGCTGAAATGCGATGACTGCCTGCTGTGTTCCGCTTCCGAAGATACCGTCCTGCGCGGGAGCCGGAATGCCTGGATAATACTCGGACGCCACATTGAGAAGATACTGCAGCGTGATCACGTCCTGCCCACGGGAGCCCTGCCGCAGTACAGAGGAAGGGGGAACAGTTCCGATGCCAAGGGAGCTTCCCTCACTATCCAGTTCGGCCAGTCTGGTGACGGCAGTGTAAAGCTGCGAAATCTTATACCAGGTAGATTTTCCCACAATGCCATCAGGCGCCAGGTTGAAAACACTTTGAAATTTGGTCACGGCTGCCTGTGTGCTGTTCTGAAACTGTCCTTCAGGGTCTGTGATGACCGGGATCGCAGGGTAGTTTTTGCGGATGCGCGACAGCCAGGTCTGGATCGTCTGCACATCAAGTCCGGTACTGCCTACCCTGAGAGGAGAGCCGGGATAGGAGGAAAGGATACCAGTCTTAATGTCAGTCTGTGCAATTTCGATATCCTTCGGATAATAGGAGCGGAGAATATCAAGCGGTGCAAGTCCCTGCTCCGCCAGCGTGACAGTTCCCCACTGGGACAGTCCCTGGCAGGTTGCGGTGGTACCGTTACAAAAAGAAGTAAAATAGGGTGCAAGCTGCCCTTTTCGGCGGACATATTCGTCGAAAATATTGTCCACGATCCTGCTGATCGAGTCATAGATTGGCCTGCCATATACGAAATACTGGTCATAGGCGGGACTGTTTGTAATGTCAAATGCATAACTGCGGCTCCGGTACCATTCTGTGTAAATCCGGTTCAGAGCAAAGGTGATGATGGCATAAATATTGGCAGTCAGGGCGGCTTGCGGCCAGGTGGGATAAATCTCACTGCTCGCCACGTTCTTCACATAGTCCGGGAAGGATACCTGCACGTTGGCGGCGGAAGAGCCGGGAGGTCCCAGATGTACTGTTATAGGATCAGGGATGACAACCTGACGTAAGACATAGGGCGTACCAGACGGACCTTCCTGGGAACGCGGTCCTGCCAGTGAGACAGCGGGAGGACCGATATAGATTTCCGCCTGTATAGGAGTTCGCTGTCTTTCTTGCATGGGGATGACTGAGATGGGCAGAACCGCCCGCTCCCCATCGTAAATGGGAATGTCTGATACATAGAGGGAATTGAATCCGGGAGCGCGTGCAAGTACGCTGTAGTTTGTATAAGGAATGCCTGAATAGTAAGGGGAGAGGGAAAAACGTTTATCCAGAGTCTCTAAAGGGACTGTTCTTGTCTCCCCGTTTTCATCGGTGGTCAGCTCGTAGACACTTGCGCCCTGTGCATCCATAATCCGAATGAATGCGCCGCTTAGGGGCAGTGCATCGTGAGCGGTTCGTGCCTGTATTGTCAGATAACCAATAGCCATATGGTTTGATTGCTCCATGTTTTTCTTTATATCCTATGAATAAAATATGGTGGATGTTACAGTGAAGTATAGTTCAGCGTAGGACTTCGCACTACGCTGCAAATTATGGCTTATACAAGCCACGTGAGAAAGTGTAGCGGTTGAGATTGATTTTATTTTTGGGTTGTCTTTCTCCTGCATTTTCGTTATACTGGTATGAAAATGAGAGGAGAATGCA
Organism: Lachnospiraceae bacterium UBA7179; assembly: GCA_002491195.1. Classification (GTDB taxonomy): domain Bacteria; phylum Bacillota; class Clostridia; order Lachnospirales; family Lachnospiraceae; genus COE1. The sequence continues at coordinate 20,032 of DKVL01000051.1, read as the reverse complement.
TATATGAAGAACATAAAGTTGCTTTTGTTCGACTTGGACGGAACGCTGCTTCGAAGCGATAAGACCATTTCCGACAGGACACTGGCGGTATTGCAGGAATGCAGAAAAAAAGGCATGTTGATCGGGGTGTCTACTTCAAGAGGAGAGCAGAACGCGCTGTCTTTTATCGAGAAGCTGCAGCCCGAGGTATTGATTGTAAGCGGCGGTGCGCTGGTGAAATACTGCGGCGAATATATCTATAAAGCGATGTTTTCCGCGGAGGAAACGCGGCAGATGATCGCAGCAGCCAGAAGTGTATGCGGTGCGGAGTGCGAGATTACGATTGATACGATAGATGCACATTACTGGAATTACAAGATTGATCCCAGGAAGCAGGATCAGAGCTGGGGAGATAGTATTTACACAGATTTTATGGATTTTGGGGAGAGTTCCCTGAAAATGTGCGTGGAAATTTTTGACGATGCACAGGCAGGACAGCTGCAGGAATTATTGAAGGAGTGCGATTGTATCCGGTTTTCGGACGGCTATTGGTACAAATTTACCAAAAAGGCAGTCACAAAGGAACGGGCGATTATGGAGGTCTGTAATGCAAGCGGGATAAAGCCAGCGGAGATTGCGGCATTTGGCGACGACTTTGCTGACATCGGTATGTTGGAACTGTGCGGGATGGGAATTGCGATGGGAAATGCCATCGATGCGGTCAAGGCAAGGGCGGATCTTGTCATTGGCAGCAATGATGAGGACGGGATCGCAGCCTTCCTTACTTCTTCCCCATCAATGATGATAAAAATTTAAGTTCAAAAATTGAAAAATACCTTGACATATTAGTTAGAGCATGCTAACCTATAAGATGTAAGCGACACATAACAGAAGTTTGCTCGGGCAAACATTCCTTTCTATCACTTATATCACACAGCCAATAAGGAACTGTTCAGAGATAAATCAGTCAGGGTGCACAGGTTATTTCTGAACAGTTCCTAGTCAAAAGAGCCTCTATTATCTATAGAAGCTCTTTTGCGTGAGACGGATCTGGCGGAAAGGATTGATCAAACACGCTCTAAAATATCCAATTTCTTATATGTCTCAACCCGCTGCTGGATCAGCTCCCAGGTCAGATTGGAACAGAGAAAATCATAATCGCCTGAGATTCGTTCCAACTCAGCTTTGATCTGCGGCACCTCTGCCAGATTGTCTGCACCTGTCCGCACATAATAATCTGGAAGCAATGTCACGGCGATCATGTCTGTCTCCGGACTTGGAGGTTCCTCCTCCTGCATCAGGGCACAGATCAATTCCAGCTGTCCGTTCAGGTAAGCGTTCATCTCCAAAATACTTAGCATGCCATTGAGATCAAAGACCTGGAAAGGCTCGCCGCCCGGAACATCGATCGCGTTTCCTGTTCCCCAGAATTCAGGACTGTCGCTCAGATCATACAGTGCGTCGCACAGATCCTTTAACCCGTTGAACTCTTCCTCTGTGGGCGGTTCCTGAAACGATTTTAAGATCGTATCGACGGTCGCGCCAAGCTCAGCCAGCACTTCACAGCCCGGAAGAACTGCCAGCTTTTCACCAAGCTTCACAAGTCTTGCCAACGATAAAAGCCCCCATACCCGAATTTTTGCATCATCCAAAGATTCCGCCATTTCTTCTACCGAGGCAGGAACATCGTTGTATAGCAGTTCCTCGTCTTCCAGTTGCCCAATGCGCTCAGACATTCATCCATGAGCTTTTCTCCTACTGCATCGTAGATGGCATCATCGGCGCTATAGATGGTATCTGCCTGGTGCAGCCAAAGGTGGGCATGATTCAGGTCCCCGTCTCCATAGCTGCTACACCTGCCTGATAATAGCATCTTGACAGTCCGGCCCAGTCCTGGTTCTGCTGGCATTCCTCTATGGAATCTGCCTCGTTGTTGATTTTATGGAACATTTTCTACAACTCCTTTCTATTTTTATTAACGGTTCCTTATATTATAAATTGTGTTTGGAGATTGCTATGGAGGGATATTTTATTTCTCTTTTATTATAATGCTTTCTCTTTGTAATCGCAATTGCTTTCTGCTGATTGACGAAAGCGTGATTCAATGTTAGACTGACAATAGAAAGCGGGGTGTTTGCTGTGGGAAGATTTTTAAACAAAGGAAATCAGAAATTTGCGGAGTTTTCCAGGACGAAATACTTTATCGACAAGACAGAGATATTGAATGTACTGCTGGAAAAAGATGCGGATGAAAAATTCATCTGCAGCAGCAGGCCGCGCAGGTTTGGCAAGTCGGTAACTGCGAATATGATGAGCGCTTATTTCAGTAGGGGAGTAGATTCCAGAAGTCTGTTCGAACCATTGAAATGTAAGAAAAACGAATTGTTCCTGAAAAGTATGAATCAGTATGACACGATCTTTGTGGATATTCAGGCGCAGTTTGTTGAAGCGGCTAAAACAGGAATGGAGCCTGATCAATATATACAGAAAAATATTGTGAAAGAATTGGTGGAAGAGTATCCGGGGATCATATCGGATGATTTGTCACTGATGGCTGCATTGGCAATTATCAATAATGCAACAGGCAGTCAGTTTGTGATTATTTTTGATGAGTGGGATTATCCGATCAGAGAGCTTGACAAAAACAGCAAAGAACGACTGGACTATATCGAATTGTTGCGGGGGCTCTTTAAGAACAGTGATGCGATGGATTATATCCGCCTGGCATACCTCACAGGTATCTTGCCGATGGTTCGCATGAAGGGACAGTCAGCGGTCAATAATTTCCACGAGTACACGATGCTTCGACCCAAAGACCTGGGAGATTTTATCGGCTTTACCGAGGAGGAAGTCGCCTGGCTGTGTGAGAAATACCATGTCGATTTCCAGAAAATGAAAGAATGGTACAATGGCTACAACATCAACGGCAGGGCGGTCTACAATCCATTGTCGGTAGTGCGCGCAATCGCGGAGGACGACTTCGGGCAGTTCTGGACAGAGACGGGGACTTACGAGGATATCGGGGAGCTGATCAACCGGAATTTCGACGGGCTGCGCGAGGCGGTGATCGAGATGCTCTCAGGAAACAGAATCCATGTCAATGTGACAGGCTGCAGGAATGATATGCACACCTTTGCGGATAAGGACCAGGTGATCACAACACTGATCCATCTTGGCTATTTCGCATACGACAGGGCTGCGCAGGAGGCGTATGTGCCGAACAAGGAAATTCAGGAAGTTTTTTATAAATATATGGAAAATCAGTCGGGGGACAATCTGTCGAAGTTCATGAAGCTCTCGGAAAGCATTGTGGAGGCGGTGCTGACCATGGATGAGAGCGAAACCGCCAGATTGATTCAGGAGGTGCACAGTGATTTTATCTCCAGCATTGAGTACAACGACGAGAACTCGTTGAGCTGTACGATCACAGTTGCATTACTTGCTTTTTTTCAATACTATCACAAACCAGTACGAGAGTTCCCCTGTGGGAAAGGGTTTGCGGATATTATCTATCTGCCACTTGCAAAACACCCGAACAGACCGGTCGTCGTCGTGGAACTCAAATGGAACCAGAGTGCCCGGACTGCCATTACACAGATCAAAGAGCGCGCATACCCGGAATCCTTAAAAGATTATTCTGGTGAGATCCTGCTGGTGGGCATTACTTACGATAAGAAAACGAAGGAGCATCAATGTATCATTGAGAGTTATCAGAAAGAGGAATAGAAAACAATGAATTGGGAGAAATTATTTGCACCGCATATTCTGGACAGGGGATATGCCTATTATTGTGAAGACGCAGTGGAGAACTTGGAGATTTCCAGTGATATGATCCGGGCGGATGTGACTGGCACGCAGGAATATGAGGTAGAGATTTCGCTGGATCATGGGGAAATTACGGATATGTACTGTACCTGTCCCTATGCAGAGGATGGCAGTCATTGTAAGCATATGGCCGCAGTATTGTACGAATGGTCTGCACAGAAAACGTCGGATGGCAGACCGGAAAACGATTATGGCGCGGAGCAGGATCTCTTTGCTACGGCGTACACTGTAGAGGCATACAGAAAAAAGGCGGCTGCAATCCAAAAGCTTGTTGAAAGTGCGGATGTATCCGTTGTACAGAAATACCTGGCTTCGATTCTGGAAGAGGATGAAAAGTTGTTAGTCCGCTTTCACAGTATGGTCAAAGGCAGATTGGAGAAAGAGGATATCGGGCGCTACACCCGTCAGGTGGATGCCATTACAGACCGCTATCTTGGAAGGAATCGATTTATCAGCTATTATGAGGCTGGCAGCTTCCTGTCGGAATTAGAAGATATTCTCTATACGGATGTACAGCGCATGATTGACGATGGGGAGTATCTGAGTGCGTTTGAGCTGATGAATTATATCTTTGCATTGGTTGGCAATGTGGATATGGATGATTCGGATGGTGGGACTGGAATGCTGGCGGACCAGATCTATCAGTATTGGACTGATCTGCTAACAGAGGTGGACGCGGACGAGAAACAGGAGATGTTTCATTGGTTTACAACGCATCTGGACGGTTCTATCATTGATTATCTGGAGGAATACATAGAGCGGATCATCATAGAAGAGTTTACGGAGGAGGAGTACCGGCAGCAGAAAATAAAATTTATGCAGGAAATGATCGGGCAGTCAGAACAAAAGGATTCCGAATGGAGCAGAAGTTATTACGTCGGGAAATGGGCGTTGGCCTATCTGGATCTGCTAGAGATGCAGAAAAGCAGCAAACAGGAAATAGAGGACTTTTGCAGGAGGCATTGGGATAATTCTTCGGTGCGGGGATATTATATTGACCAATGTATGCAGGAGCGGGAGTATGACCGGGCATTAAAAACATTAGATGAGAGCATTGTATTAGACAAGGAACGCAGTGGTCTGGTTGCAGATTACAGCGAGAAAAAGAAAGAAATTTATCTGCTGCAGGGGAACAAGGAGGCTTATATCAGACAGCTCTGGGAACTGATCCTTGATCATAAAGCGGGGAATGTAGAGATTTACAGAGAGTTGAGAGAACAGTATTCCGAAGAAGAGTGGCGTGAGAGGCGAGAGGAAGTCTATAAGAAGCTTCCCTCATATGCTCCTGTTGCGGAGTTGTATAAAGAGGAAAAATTATACGACAGGCTGCTTGGGTGTGTGTTGCAGAGTACTGGTTTGGGTACACTCCATCAATATCTGGATGTTTTGAAAGAGATTTATCCAGAGCAGCTTCTGCAAAAGTATCGGGCTGAGGTGAACGAGCTGGCATCATGGGCGAAGGATCGCAGAAAATATCAGGAGTTAGTGAGCCTGCTCCGGGGTATGCGTACGATTCAGGGCGGCGCTGAAGCTGCGGAAGCAATCGCGGCAGAATGGAAGGTTCAGTATAGGAACAGGCCGGCATTTCTGGATGAATTGAGAAAACTATAGAATTTATGGGCTAAAATTTTAAGAAGTGTTGTTCAATGTCCGATTAACATTAGCAATTGTGGCATGAGAGGTGTTTGCTGTGGGAAGATTTTTAAACGAAGGAAATCAGAAATTTGCAGATTTTTCCAAAACAAAATATTTTATCGATAAGTCGGAGATGCTGAATGTACTGCTGGAAAAAGATGCGGACGAAAAATTCATCTGTAGCAGCAGACCGCGCAGATTTGGCAAGTCCGTCACTGCAGATATGATGACTGCTTATTTCAGCAGGGGAGTGGATTCGAGAAATCTGTTTGAGCCGTTGAAGTGTACGAAAAATGAATTGTTTCTGAATAGTATGAATCAGTATGACACGATTTTTCTGGATATTCAGGCACAGTTTGTTGTGGCACGAAAAATGGGTGTCAATCCCAATGAGCATATAGATTATATTGTTGTGAGAGAATTGCAGGAGCAATATCCGGATCTTATTTCTGATAAAATGATTTTAGCGGACGCGTTATCCGTTATCAATCATGCAACAGGCAATCAGTTTGTGATCATTTTTGATGAGTGGGATTATCCCATCAGAGAGCTTGACAAAGACAGCAAAGAACGATCGGACTACATCGAATTTTTGCGGGGATTATTTAAGAGCAGCGGCGCTAAGAATTATATCCGCCTTGCATACCTCACAGGCATTTTGCCGATGGTTCGCATGAAGGGACAGTCAGCGGTCAATAATTTCCACGAGTACACGATGCTTCGCCCCAAAGACCTGGGAGATTTTATCGGCTTTACCGAGGAGGAAGTCGCCTGGCTGTGTGAGAAATACCATGTCGATTTCCAGAAAATGAAAGAATGGTACAATGGCTACAACATCAACGGCAGGGCGGTCTACAATCCATTGTCGGTAGTGCGCGCGATCGCGGAGGACGACTTCGGGCAGTTCTGGACAGAGACGGGGACTTACGAGGATATCGGGGAACTGATCAACCGGAATTTTGACGGTCTGCGCGAGGCAGTGATCGAGATGCTCTCTGGAAACAGAATCCATGTCAATGTGACAGGCTGCAGGAATGATATGCACACCTTTGCGGATAAGGACGAGGTGATCACAACGCTGATCCATCTTGGCTATTTCGCATATGACAGGGCTGCGCAGGAGGCGTATGTGCCGAACAAAGAAATTCAGGAAGTTTTTTATAAATATATGGAAAATCAGTCGGGGGACAATCTGTCGAAGTTCATGAAGCTCTCGGAAAGCATTGTGGAGGCGGTGCTGACCATGGACGAGTGCGAAACCGCCAGATTGATTCAGGAAGTGCACAGTGATTTTATCTCCAGCATTGAGTACAACGACGAGAATTCGTTGAGCTGTACGATCACAGTTGCATTACTTGCTTTTTTCCAATACTATCACAGACCAGTGCGAGAGTTTCCCTGTGGGAAAGGGTTTGCGGATATCGTCTATCTGCCGCTTATAAAACACCCGAACAGGCCGGTCGTTGTCGTGGAACTCAAATGGAATCAGAGCGCCCGGACCGCCATTACACAGATCAAAGAGCGCGCATACCCGGAATCCCTAAAGGATTATTCTGGTGAGATTCTGCTGGTGGGGATCACTTACGATAAGAAAACGAAGGAGCATCAATGTATCATTGAGAGTTATCAGAAAGAGGGCAGCAGGCTATCTTAAGATTGTATGAAAACAGACCATTTGGGATTGTCACAGAGACGGATCATACGTTACTGTATACACAGGACTTGCACTTTCTTAGCATTAACTGCAAATTCTATGTGTACAGTAACTTTTATCATTCTAATTTGTCTGGCCGGTTCCGTTCCAGTCTACATCGTACTTGCGTTCCACAGTAAACTGTGTCAGGCGTCCGGTTGACATGTCGAAATTAAGGCTATAACTGTATTCGAGACCGTATTTTAGCCACATCACTTCGTTGCCTGACCAGTCGGGGTACATTTCCTGGGCCTTTTCGCAGGTAAGTTCTGTGACGGGTACGCCGTCAAAAGCCATTTGGTTTAGTACTGTCTCGTCTTCCTCAGTGGCTATGTGAAATTCAAGGCGGGCAATCACTGCCTGACTCATGGGGACGGGCGTCTCCTCGGTGGCCAGGGATATATGCGCAAAAACGTGGTCGCTTAACCAAAGGCTGCCGCCGGTATAGTATGAGTCAGCATCCAGTTGTTCATCTGGGTCTATGGGTATTTTTTCATAGTTTTCGTCCATCCATGTAACTTCGAGCCCCTGATCCAGCAGTGTTTGAACGGTCGTCTCTCCAACTTTGATTTCCGCCCCTTTGACACTGATGGGGATAAGCGTTTCTTCTGGTTTGTCATTTTCACTGTCGTCGTCTGATGAGCAGGCTGTCAGCGACAAAAGGATGAGTGTTCCTATAAGGCAGCAGAGTAATGATAATTTGTTTTTTTTCATGTTTTTTTCTCCTTTTTATTTTTACATGTGCAATTCTACACGCAGCCCCTTTTCCTCTAATACTGCCTTCATATCAACAGGATAAGGATACTTGCCCGTGCCATACCCTTTATAATATATCTTCCTCGTTTTTCCGTTTTTCGTGACTACCCAGACCCACAGCCTGTATGACAGTTGATGATCCAGTTCCCATTGATTATAATGCAGTTCTATATGGTCAATATTGACAAATGGTATAGGGGTCGGCAAACCTGTATTGAGTACCAGGCAGTCATTTTCAAAGAAAAATGGGAAAAAGGCGCCTGCGTCTTTTCTGTTCTTAAATTTGCGCCGTTTAAAGCCATAGACATAGATAACAACGCCGATCGCGACTACACATGGCACATATGTAAAAATCTTCATCATAATCATTATCGTGTTCATTACGAAATCCTCCCCCTCAAATTACGTCCCGGCGTTTATTGTGACGCTGCCTTCTCCTGCTTTGCCTTTCCGGAGTAAACCGCTGCGGCAAATAGCAATCCGAGACTTCCAAACAGGCATATAAAATAAGCGTATGCAATTGGCGTCGTGGAGGATACGCCCTCTATATTTGCAAACAGCCTGCCGTTGTTCGCCAGATATGCCTGAACGGTCGCTCCCCGCGGATATTGATATGTATTGTGCACGTTTTCAAGCTTATAGGATTCTCCATTGTACTCTACCGTAACCTCATAAAAGTCCGTGTGCGTACCCGTGGAACGGTTTCTGACCTGTGTTGTGACTGCGTCTAAAACGCGCACTTCTACTTCCTCATATTCAAGCTCCTGCGCATCCATCACAAACCGCATGACAACCGTTGCAATCAGGAATACCACAAAAGCGCACCATAAAAGACAGGCTTTCTTTTTCATACTCATTTTGAAACAATATCTCCTTTCTTTTGTTGTTCGTTTGCATTTGCATGTCAAATCTATTCTAACATCATTTCCTGCAAAAATTTATGACGTTTTTTGAAATTATTTTTTTCAAAAAACGTCATAATCAAGACAGACACTGCAACACTATGTCAATATAACCTTGTTTTCGGATGATTGACGAAAGTGCGATTCAATGTTAGACTGACAATAGAAAATGCAGTGCTTATTTTATGATGGACAGCAGCGTTAAGCTGAAGACAAACATCAGGCTACCGACCTCCACGATGCAGTCTTGCATGGAGCTGACCAAGTTGCGCCTTTGATAGGTGTACTCGGTCCATCTGCCAAATTTTTCACGTAGAAAATAAACGCCCACCAACAGGTAGAAAACCAGCAGCCAGAATTTGAAAAGCTTTATGGTGAGCAGGAACATACCAAGATCTATGACAATGACAACACGGCAGATTACATTGATGGTTCTCCTTGAGAGCGACATGGAAAGATGGTGCCACACTAATAGAAGGAGAAACCAGACAATATATGGGAAAGATTCTTTCGTAAGCTGCATATGACAGGGCTCCTTTTTGATTATTTCAGATATTCATTATACAGGATGGAAGAAGGAAAAGAAAGAGTGGAAAGAGCGGTTTCGGGGCAGGCAGAGTATGGAGGTGAAATGGATGATTTATTTTATTGCGGACACGCATTTTTCGCAGGACAATATAAGATTGTATGAAAACAGACCATTTGGGACTGCCACAGAGATGGATCACGCGTTAGTACAGCGGTGGAATGATCGTGTCAATCCGGAGGATGAAGTATACGTTTTAGGGGATTTCGGTGCGGATGAACAGGAAGCTATATTGTTAGGGCAATTAAACGGGAGAAAATATCTTGTCAAGGGCAATCATGACGTGCGATCGAATCAATATTATCGTGATTGTGGTTTTGAGGAGGTCTATGATTATCCGATCATCATCAAAGATTTTTGGATCTTGTCGCACGAACCGTTGTATGTAAATACAAATATGCCTTATGCCAACCTGTTTGGCCATGTGCACAACTCCCCGCTTTTCAAGACATACAGTAACCAGCATTACTGCGTATCTGTGGAGAGAATTAACTATACACCAATTTCTTTTGATGAGATTGTGTTGGCGATACAAAAGAAAGACTGATTTTTCTGCTGCTTGTGCATTTTTTATTACAAGAAGTTATAAATAGTGGATAATTTTGCAAGAAATACTACAAAAATTATTTGAATTACAAAAAGATAGACAAATTATACAATATATTACAGCTTGAATTATATATTTTACTCGATTTGTGTTGATTACTGCTATATTCTAACAAAATATCGGGGAGATGTCAATTCAATTGTTGGTTGCGAGACAACCTTGATATTTTCCAGTCTGCGTTTCCACCGTCTCAGCTCATTCTTGCAGGTATTGGACGCTGTCACAATGAGCCATGCCCGCGCATGCTCCTCCGACTCAAACTGCTTTTCGCAGTTCATCAGTTTCAGAAACGTTTCCTGCACCATATCCTCCGCGTCCTCTGCGTTTTTCATAAAGGAAAAGCATACGATTTTCATTCACAAATTTGGCTGAGTCTACGTTTTTCGAGGTGAGAAAATTGTCGGCAGCGGAACTTTTGCAAAATGGATGACAAATAGCAGTTATTTTGTTGAATTGTAGAGAAAAGGGGCAGAAAAATATTAATCAATTTGCACAAAAGACTATCGCTTTTTTGAGATTTATAGTATAATTTGAATATAAATTGAGAGAGAATCAAAAAGAAAGACGAGGAATCAGCTATGAAGAACAAATCGACACGTTTTCTGGTTATTAGTCTTATGCTTGTGTTAATTGTATGTGGCGGCGTTTTTGTCTCCCAGGCGGTACATATGGATCGTGAAAGCGCAGCGACGATGCTTGCCATCGGAGAAATGTATATGTCAGGAACGAGTGAGCAGGTGACGCTGCATTTTGGTACGATCATCGAAACGAAACTGGATCAGGTAAGGGCATTAAGTGATGATATCCTGCTCAACGGTATCGGCGGGGATGAGCAGCGCACACTGCTAAGTCTGCGCGCTAAGAATCGGGGATTTGACAATGTTGGATTTTATCTTGATAATGGTACAATTGACATGCTGTACGGGAGCAGGATTGTCATGCCTGATTTTCCAGCCTATGTGCGTTCGGTTGAAAACGGAGAGCGCAAGATCGGGCTTGGCAGCGACTCAGATGGAAACAGGATGATCCTGTTTGGTGTGCCGATGTTTTGCCAGGTGAGGGAAGGAGAGAATGCAATTGCGCTTGTGGCAGGATTCTCGCTGGATCATGCGGCGGATATTTTTCTTTCAGGTCTCGAGGAGTCGATGATTTATCATGTGATCAGACGGGACGGCGAGATTGTCCTGCAGAGGGATGATGACGCGGATCACAATTATTATGATAAGATACGGCGTTATTATGAGGAGGCAGGCGGATATGGTAAAGCGGATCTCGAAAAATATGCGCGGGAGCTTGCGGACGCCATGGAGCAAAACAGGGATTATACGACGGAGCTTGTATTAAAACAGGGGCATCGGAGGATTTACTGCAAGAGTCTCCCGTATTCGGAGTGGTATCTGATCCTGTCAATGCCTTATAACATGCTCGACGAGATGATCGATCAGTTTGGGGATGAGTGGACGCGCACAGCGATGATGGACGGTGTCGTGATTGTTGTGTTGTTCCTGGTGGTATTTGTAATTTACTATTTCATGATGCGCAGGCAGATGCGTTTTCTTGAGGAGGCAAGGCGTGATGCGGAGAATGCAAACAGGGCGAAGAGTGATTTTCTCTCAAACATGAGCCACGATATCAGAACGCCGATGAATGGTATTATCGGTATGACTGAGATCGCGAGCACAAATCTTAATAACACCAAAAAGGTGGAGGAATGTCTGCGCAAGATTTCTCATTCGAGCAGACATCTTCTCGGGCTGATCAATGACGTGCTTGATATGTCAAAGATTGAAAGCGGCAAGATGGTGTTGAACATGCATCAGATTGCACTGCCTGAGGTGATGCAGAATGTCGTCAATATTATCCAGCCGCAGGCGAGGGAGAAGAACCAGCGTTTTGATTTGTACATTCATGATGTGCTCGCGGAAGATGTGTGGGGCGACAGCGTGCGCCTGAATCAGATTTTGTTAAATCTCCTGAGCAATGCAGTTAAGTTTACACCGGAGGGCGGCAATATCCGGCTTGAGGTTTACGAGGAAGCATCAAAGGTAAATGCAGAAACACATGTTCAGGTGCACTTGCTGGTTGTGGACAACGGTATTGGAATGTCAGAAGAATTTCAGAAAAAAATCTTCCAGCCTTTTATGCGTGAGGACAATGCGCGTGTGCAAAAGGCAGCGGGCGCAGGGCTTGGCATGAGCATTACAAAGTATATCGTGGACGCAATGGGAGGCACGATACAGGTAGAGAGTACACCCGGAAAGGGGAGTCGTTTCCAGGTGACACTGGATTTGGAAAAGGCACCGTCAGCGGAGGAACAGAAAATGCTTCCGCCATGGAGGACGCTTGTTATTGATGACGACGAAGTATTTTGTGACTGCACGGTGATGACGTTAAAGACAATTGGCATTGAGGCACAGTGGGTGCTTGACGGAAAAGCGGCTCTTGATATGATGGAGAGTGCACACGCAAAAGGAAATGATTATGAGGTTATTCTCATTGACTGGAGGCTTCCTGGCATGAATGGTCTTGATGTGGCGCGTGAGATTCGCAGCCGATATGGGAGTGCACCGCACATTCTTATGATTTCTGCAACGGACAACAGTGAGCTGGAGGAGAAGGCAAAGGAGGCCGGAATTGATACATTTATCGTAAAGCCGCTTTTTCAGTCAACACTTTACTATGATCTGCATAAGCGGGTTCCGGCGGATGTAGTTGGGACAGATGCGCATAGACTGTCGTTTTCGGGTGAAAATATTCTCGTGGCGGAGGACAATGAGCTTAACTGGGAGATTGCAAACGAGCTTTTTTCTGATGTAGGCTTGAAGCCGGAGCGTGCCGAGAACGGAAAGGTCTGTGTGGACCTGTTCGCTGCATCGGAGAAAGGATATTACTGCGCGATTTTGATGGATATCAGAATGCCGGTCATGACGGGGTATGAGGCCGCCATGGCAATCCGTGCGCTCGAGCGCAGCGACGCGAAGGAGATCCCGATTATTGCAATGAGTGCAGACGCGTTCGCCGATGATGTGCAAAAGTGCCTGGACTGCGGTATGAATGCGCATACGCCGAAGCCGATCGATGCCGACAGGGTTGTCGCGCTGCTAAAGATGCACCTCGAGGAGAACGCACGGCATCATGCGTGAGCGATTTGGGTGCGGTTTCGGGAGGTGCTATATGATTTTGTATACAAGGTGTGAGATTTATGGAATATGTCATTGAACTTCTTCGCAAAGAGCGGGAAGCGATTGTGGTGTGTCTGAAAAACGGAGAGCAGGAAAGGGTGCGGGATCTGCAGCAGATCGACCAGGCAATCGGCTGGTTAAAGCTGATACAGGATAATGGCCTGGATGCGGCAGGGAAATATAACCTGGATGCACTTCCGTATATTGAGGATTGCGGAGGATTTAGCTGCTATCGCATCATGATCGATAAGGAAAGCGGATGTGTGGAGGACTGGGAAGAATACGAAAAAAAGGATGGCGGGCATTATTGCCTGAGTCTGGGAGATTTCCTTTTGGTACATAAGTAGTGTGAAGAGATTTTCTAGGCGGCCAAAAGTCGTCCGCTAAGAAAATCTAAAACTTCACACCGAAGAACGCAAAGGGCAGCGTTCTTCACGGATTGTTTGTGCTGTTCATGCATCATGACTGGGAGTGTGAATAATTGGAGTATGATAAATGCGAAAGGGAGTGAATATATGACGGCCAATAAAAATCTATATATAGGAAAACACTTGACGTGGGATGAAGCTGTAGATATGTTTCCTGATCTGTGGGTAGTGTTTAAGGATTGCAAAATGTCTGGTATAGACATTGAGGAGGGAATACTGGTTGATGTTATAGCAGATCAGGATATTAAAAATTATATGAAACAACATTTTAATGAGGATATTGTTATTGACCGGACGACTGAGGATTGTAATGTGGGGTACATTCATGGAGAAATTAAAGAAAAGACTATCTAATAAACTGGATAGACCAGTGTTTGAGGTAAATGCTCAGGATGGAAACTGGCGGATACGCTGTCTGTTTGATACTGGTGCAGATATACCAGTATTTACGTTTGGTAAAGAGGTGCATTTTAAGCGCTACTATGTTTAAGCACATGAACTATTACGTCGACAATCTGCAAAAAGACAATAAGCAGCTTACCATATATCATACCAGAACAATGTATGGAACAGGTATAAATGCAGTAAGCAGCAAAGGGAAAAAGAAAGTGATTAAATATAATTCTTATATTATGAGTGAAGACAGGATTGAGTAGGTTTGAATATAACAATAAAATAAAGGAAAAGGCATGTATTGTTTTAGGGGTATACAAGATGTTTGAGAATGTAAAGTGGCTGTTTTTTGATGTAGGATCTACATTGATGAACGAGGAGAAGGTTTATGAGCACAGAATGAGGGATATGGCAGCAGCTGTGAAAGAGCCATATGAAAAAATATATGAGATCGCGATGAATTTCTACAGACAGAATAAAAAGGGCGATTTGGAAACGGCTAAGCTGTTTGGTTTGCCAAAACAGAAATGGTATGTCGAAGATGAAGTGTTATATGAGGACGCCAAGGTCTGTCTTGAGAAGTTAAGCAGGAAATATAGAATTGGCGTGATCGCAAATCAGTCTCTGGGAACAGAAGAGCGTTTGGCTCAGCATGGGGTGATGCAATATATTGATCTCGTCGTCGCATCAGCGGAGGAGGGTGTTGCAAAACCAGATAAAAGGATATTTGAGATCGCATTGGAGCGGAGCGGATGCAAGCCAGGTGACGCTGTCATGATTGGCGATCGGATCGACAATGATATTGTCCCGGCCAATCAGCTGGGCATGCATACGATATGGATCAAACAAGGTTTTGGAAAGTATTGGAATATCACGCAGGACATAGAGAAGGCGGACTTTGTTGTGAACAATCTGATGGAAATCTGTGATATTGTGACATAGATTGTTAGCCAGTACCTGAGATTATGAGGAGGAAAAGTGATCATAACAGATAGCAGAGGAAATGAGCTCGTGGAGATTCTTGATATTGAGGAAGGCGGCGCGATGGAGCAGTACGCCCCGATTACACACTGTCTGGCGGTCGTGATGGTGGGTGGCGATTATCTGCTCGGCTGGAACCGCTGGCGGAAAGACTGGGAGATCTTTGGCGGCTGCATGGAGGCGGGCGAGACCATGCGCGAATGTATCATGCGTGAATGTCATGAAGAAATCGGACTGTCAAATTTACAATTTGAATATATAGGGTTGATGCACTTAAAGATGGTTCCGGATTATTTTTCGACTGAGTTCCGTGAGGAATATGGCGGTTTATATGGAATCCAGCTGCATCCGGAGGAGCTGTCAGAGATTGAGAAATACCGGCTGGACAGAGAGGAGATCGAGAAGGTAGCATTGTTAAAGAATATCGGTGCGCATGAAAAGATCGCGGAAATAGACAAAGAACTGCTGGGCTATTATGGGAAAGGGTAAAAATAGACATGCATATCGTAATTATAGAAGATGAGCCATCAATAAGGCAGGAGCTAAAGCTGCTTCTGGAAAATGCACTCTATAGTGTCACAGCGCTTGGTGAATTTCATGACACTGCATCGGCGGCGCTGGCAGCAATGCCGGATCTGATCCTGTTGGATTTAAAACTGCCGGAGGAATCCGGCTTTGATGTCTGTACGAAGATCCGCGCAGTGTCCGAAGTGCCGGTCATCTTCCTGACCAGCCAGACGGATTCGGCCGATGAACTCAATGGAATGTTGAGGGGCGGGGACGATTATATCACAAAGCCTTTTTACCCGCCGCTGCTTCTGGCGCGCATCGCGGCTGTCCTGAAAAGAACGAATAAGGCAGCAAAAGAGAAAGAACAGGACAGGCTGCAATATAAAGACGTGGAACTGGACATCGCGCGTGGCAGTATCTGTTATCAGAACAATCAGGCAGAATTAACCAAAAACGAATTTAAGATTCTCTATTATCTCTTTCAAAATACAGGCCGAATCATACCGCGGATTGAGCTGATTGAGTACTTGTGGGACAATCAGGTCTTTATTGATGACAATACGTTAAGCGTCAATATGACGCGCATCAGGGGAAAGTTAGAGCAGCTTGGTGTGCATGATCTGATCGGGACAAAGCGGGGAATGGGGTATCGCCTATGAATCTCTTTTCCTTTCTGAGAGACAAAATTTTGTTGTTTCTCCTGCATTTTGCCTGTATGATGGCGCTTGGTATGTTTTTGCTGGCGACAGGGTATGAAAGAGGCGCCTGTCTGCTTATTGTGATCTGCTGGCTTCTGGTGCTGATTGTATGGACCGTTTACGAATACCGGAAAAGAAAGCAGTATTTTTCCAAAATGGAGGCGGTGCTTGCACAGATTGACCAGCGCTTTCTTCTGGGAGAGCTGATGCCCTTCTCTGAGCGGCTTGAGGATAGAATTTACCGGGAAATGATACGCAAGTCCAACCAATCAGTGATCGAGAAGATTCATGCGGCGGAGGAGACGAAAAACGATTACCGCGAGTATATAGAAAGCTGGGTGCATGAGATCAAGGCGCCGATCACCAGTGTCGCTCTGATGTGTGAAAATCACAAAAGCGAGGTCACAAGAAGTATCAGCAGTGAAAATGCAAAGATTGAAAATTACGTTGACATGGCTCTGTACTATGCACGTTCTGACGAAGTGTACAAGGACTATATCATTCAGGAGACCGATCTGGGCGCAGTGGCAGCAGAGGTGGTCGGGCGGAACAAATATTATTTCATCCAAAATGGAATGCAGGTGGAAATTGACTGTAAAGACCATGTCTGTACAGACAGAAAGTGGATTGCCTTTATTCTCAACCAGATCGTGCAGAACAGCCTGAAATACAGAAGCGACTCCAATGCCATGCTTCGTATTTATACAGAAAAAAGCACAGAAAGCGTCCGCCTGGTGATTGAGGACAACGGCGTCGGAATCAAGGAAGAAGAAATCGCGCGCATTTTTGAGAAGAATTTTACTGGGACGAACGGGAGGAGCCACGAGCGCTCGACGGGAATGGGACTGTATCTGTGCGCAAAGCTCTGCACAAAGCTGGGCATTGAAATTCATGCGGAATCGCAGGAGCATGTCGGCACGAAAGTGGTGCTGGAGTTTGCAGTCAGTACATATTATTTTTCTGTGCAATAGTAGCACAATTCTATCACTTGTGGTAAGATAATCGAGAGGAATAATCTCATATATTGGGTTCCCGAATAGTAAAGGATAGAAGACAGTGAAATGAAAAAAGTGCGCCTTAACAAGCCTGGTGTAGAAAATAAGAATGATGCATTGCAAATGAAGTGGAGGTGTTATGGATGGCAAGGTCTTTTACATCAAAAGAGACCAGGCAGCTCATTGAGGAACATATTAGATTGAAGAGACAGCTGGAAAATGCGGAGGAAATCGCAGCGCAGTATCGTTCGGAAATTGGTTCTGCATCGGATAAACTAATAGCACAAGAGGTTCTCGAGATTCTGAAAGAGATTCCAATCGAAGAAGTGAACAGAGATAAGCGTGGATTTCGAACAAAAGTTTTGCGGGATTATGGATATCTTACCCTATCGGACCTTGCAACTGCATCGGTAGATTATATTGCCTCTTTAAGAGGCGTGAGTGAAGACGCTGCATACGCCATGAAACAAGTTGTGGACGAACTGGCCAGCGAGGCCAGGGCAGGGGCAAAAATACGCCTGAGCAGTGATGATAAAACGCCCTCTGCCACGCAGCTTGTGGCAGTTGTCTCAAAGTATAGAAAAAGCATACCTTACATCGAAAACTGCCAGCGGCTGCTTTCTCTCAACGGAAAGAAGATCGAGTCTGCATTGCAGGATTTGGCGCCGGCTGCCAGCAGTTTGAGATGGTTTTTTACTTCCAGGCGAAACAAACAGAAAGCGCAGGAAGCATATGATCTGTTAAAATCTCTCAGATCAGATGGATATGGCAGTGAGGTTGAGCGTACGATAACAGCGCTGCATGATGTCCGCAATACAGCAGACAGTGATGCATGGTCTGACTTTGGTGAAAATTCGATCCAGTTTTTCAATGTGCTGGAGGATGTCGTTCCAGGGATTCTGGGAACATCGGATGCAGTCTATGGACTGCCCGAAGATCTGGCACGAGAGATTCAGGATGAGAGCTTTTTTACGGAAGGGTTACTCTGTAAACTGCGCCGATATCAGGAGTGGGGTGTAAAATATGTCTTGCATCAGAAGAGAGTTCTGCTGGGCGATGAAATGGGACTTGGAAAGACCATTCAGGCGATTGCTGCGATGGTCTCACTCAAAAATGCAGGAGCGACTCATTTCGTAGTTGTCTGTCCGGCCAGTGTAATTACAAACTGGTGCCGTGAAATCCAAAAGCAAAGCATGCTGCAAGTGATAAAAGTCCACGGTCAGGGACGTGATGCTGCTTTGAGGGAGTGGATTGAGGCCGGTGGCGTTGCAGTTACCACATATGAAACAACCAATTATTTTGCACTGGAAGACGATTTCAGATTTACGCTTCTTGTTGTAGATGAGGCACATTATATTAAGAATCCGGAGACAAAACGGACAGTGAATGTAAAGAGTCTGGGGGAACATGCAGAACGCTTATTGTTTATGACAGGCACAGCGCTGGAAAACAAAGTCGATGAAATGATCGCACTGATTCAGATATTGCAGCCTGCGATTGCATCCCAGATTCAAGGCATGATATCCTTGGCATCCGCACCTCAATTCAGGGAAAAAGTAGCTCCTGTGTATTACCGCCGGAAACGCGAAGATGTTCTGTCAGAGCTGCCGGAATTGGCAGATATCAAAGAATGGTGCGCCCTGTCTGACATAGAGGAAAGGATTTACGAACAGTCCATCATGTCAAAGAATTTTGCGGACATACGCCGTGTATCATGGAATGTGGACGATCTGAAGGATTCGTCAAAGGCAGAGCGCATGTTGGAAATTATTGATGATGCAGAAGCGGAGGGAAGAAAAATATTGATTTTTTCATTCTTTCTGGATACAATACGCAAAATAACGCTCCTGCTAGGAGACAGATGTCTGAATCCGATCAACGGTTCTGTGTCCCCGCAGCGCAGACAGGAGATCATTGATGAATTTAATCAAGCTTCGGCGGGAACCGTGCTTGCTGCACAGATTCAGTCTGGTGGTACTGGTCTGAATATCCAGTCAGCCAGTGTCGTGATCCTATGTGAGCCGCAGTTTAAACCGTCTATTGAAAATCAGGCAATTTCAAGAGCTTATCGGATGGGGCAGACGCGAAATGTGCTTGTATACAGACTGCTCTGTGAGAATACCGTTGATGAGAAGATGACTGCGTTGCTCGAAGAGAAGCAGGCTGTATTTGACGCATTTGCAGATGAATCGGTCGCTGCAGCGCAGAGTCCTGGATTGGATGATAAGACTTTTGGCAGCATGATCGAGGAAGAAATAGAGCGTATTAAGGCTAAGGAACAGTTAACAGTAAGTCAGCCCTAAAGGCAGAGAAGGAGGAGAACAGAATGGGATTTTTTTCAAAAAAGCCAAAGGAACCAGAGTATGATGCAGAGGATTGCAGAGTAAAGAAGCAAAGAATGCGTGAAATTTTCAACGAAGCAGTCAAAGACGGGGATACATACGAAATATTGTATGCGTATATGTCAACTTCAAAATTTGAAAGAGGTTTTGTGTTTGATACAAATACAACTACGTTTTTCTACTATATCGCTGGATTTAGACAAAACGATTTTAGTTTGGTCCTTGTGCAGACAGACGCAGCCTTGCAGGAACATACGGAACCGTTTTATGTTGATATGGATAACATAGGGAATGTATCTTATGATCCAAAGATTCATCAGTTATGTTTCAAGTATAAAAAAGGCTCAGCTGATTTTGGGGAATTGCTGAAAATAGGCGGGACAAGTTCTAAAACGTTATATGGGCCAAAAAATATACACCAGCCGGACGAAATTGAAAAATTCCTGGATTTTGCAGAAGCATTTCGTGCGAATCTGGAACAAAAAGGATATAAGCTGGATAAGTGGAAAAGGTAAAAGGA
>DKVL01000036.1 GCA_002491195.1 Lachnospiraceae bacterium UBA7179 | reverse complement strand
CCCTACTCGCCGCGCGACCCGTGCGCCGCCTTAGCGGCATATTTCCTCTGCACGGGTCTGTGCAAAAAAGGGGCTCTCTGGCAATATCAATGATTGTCAGAGAGCCCCTGCATCAGAGCATGTCTGAAAAATGCTCCGGATCCTACATCAAATCCTGCATACGCACTCCGTCCATGTCGTCAAAATCCTGATTTTCTCCCACCATGCCCCAGATAAAGGTATATGCGCGGCTGCCGCTTCCTGCGTGGATTGACCAGCTCGGCGAGATTACCGCCTGTTCATTTCTCATGACAATATGTCTTGTCTCCTGCGGCTCACCCATATAATGCATCACAAATGCATCCTCGGGCATATCGAAATACAGATAGACCTCCATACGCCTGTCATGTGTGTGGCAAGGCATCGTATTCCATACACTTCCAGGCTTTAATGCCGTCATCCCCATCACAAGCTGGCAGCTTTCAACCTGTCCGGGAAGAATATACTTGTTGATCACCCTGTGGTTGGCATCCTCGAGACAGCCGAGCTCTACCTTGTTCTCATCCTTGATGATCACAACATCCTCTGACGCCTCTCCCTGCGGTTTGATCAATTTCGTCGGATAGATCTTGTGTGCGGGTGCACTGTTTAAATAAAACTTTGCGGGATTTTTTGCATCGACAGACTCGAATGTGATCTCCTTAGAGCCCATGCCGATATACATTCCCTCCTTGTATCCCACTTCATACTTTTTGCCGTCAATCGTGATGATGCCTGCAGGCCCGATATTGATGACGCCAAGCTCACGTCTCTGGCAGAAATACTCTGCGCGGAGCTCATCGCCGGCAGTCAGCGCGATCGGCTCTACCGGCACTGCCGAGCCTGTGATGATGCGGTCGATGTGGCTGTACACGAGCTTCATCTCCCCGGTCTGAAACAAGTCATCGATCAGAAACTCTTCCCTGAGTCTCTCAGTCGTGTAATACTTTACGTCTTTGGGTGAAGCAGCTGTTCTCAATTCCATGATTCTTACCTTCCTTTTTCCTTTTCACTTATTATATGCTTATGATTTCACACAGATCGACATCCATGCATTGTAATCACTTACATTTTATCGCAGCCCTGCCAAATAGTCAATAAATTTTCCCTTTTTTCACTTGATTTTCAATACTTTTCATACTATAATTTAGTTAATCATGGTAGCGCTTTCATGCCTTGTTACATCAAACCATACAGCGACAGTCATATCAGAAGAACTGACGCCTGTATAGGACTGGTTTTCCACATGACAAAATTTTCGGAAAGGATGGATACTCTCATGACGATATACGATGTTTCTGAAAAAGCCGGCGTATCCATAGCAACAGTATCGCGCGTGCTGAACGGTTCTAACAATGTCAGCGCCCAGACGCGCCAAAAGGTTCTGGCTGTGATCGAGGCCTGTGACTACACGCCGAACGCTTTTGCAAGAGGACTTGGCTTAAACTCAATGAATACGATCGGCATTCTCTGTGCCGACTCCTCCGACTTATATCTTGCCAATGCCATATACCATATCGAGCAGGAATTAAGGGAGAACAATTACAACTGTATCCTCTGCTGTACAGGCTACAAGCTCGAGGACAAGCAGAAATACCTCAATCTCCTTGTCAACAAAAAAGTTGACAGTGTGATTCTCGTGGGTTCTAATTTCGTGGCGGACCGCGACTCCGAAAACGACTATATCCGCGAGGCGGCAAAGGAAATCCCAATCCTTTTATTGAACGCGGACTTCGACTGCGAAAATGTGTACTGCAGTCTCTGCGATGACTTCAAGTCGACCATGCAGGCCACTTCCTATATCATCGAGACGGGCATTGAGGATATCCTCTATCTGTACAACTCAAAGTCTTTCTCTGCCCTGAGAAAACTGTCCGGCTACCAGAGTGCGCTCACGCAGAAGGGACTCCCGCTCCGCATGGAATATATGCAGTATTTTCCGGGAAACCACGCCAATCTTCCGGCAATCGCAGACTTTCTGTCTGATCTTGACAGTTCCCTCCAATACAGGGCTGTCGTTGCCGCAGACGATAATCTTGCCATCGGCGCCGTCAAGTTTGCACACAAAAAGGGATTGTCCATACCAAAGGAACTATCCATTATCGGCTATAACAACTCCATGCTCAGCACCTGCTGCGAACCGGAGCTTACAAGCGTCGACAACCGACTCGAAACCCTGTGCCATCACATCGTCAAAACGCTGATCGGCATACTAAGCAATAAGGAAATGCCTCAGAAGGTCATCTTCTCCGGCGAACTGATTAAAAGAGGCACAACTCTTTAATAATATAATATATTCAAATAAGAAAAAACGGAGGAATCAACATGAAATCTTTTATGGATCAGGACTTTTTGCTCCAGACCAGGACAGCGAGCGACCTTTTTCACAATTTTGCAGAGAAGACGCCTGTGCTTGACTACCACTGTCACATCAATCCCGCAGAGATCGCAAACAACCGCAAGTTTGACAACATCACGCAGGTATGGCTGGGCGGCGACCACTACAAATGGCGCTTTATGCGCTCCTGCGGTGTGGACGAGCGATTCATCACAGGCGACGCGTCTGACAAGGAAAAATTCTTCAAGTGGGCAGAGTGCGTCGGCAAGGCGATCGGCAATCCGCTCTTCCACTGGACACACCTCGAGCTGCAGCGGTATTTTGGCTACACAGGCGTCCTGAACAGGAAAACTGCAGAGGAAGTATGGAATCTCTGCAACGAGAAACTGAAAGACGACAGCATGAGCGTGCGCGGCCTGATCAAAAGTTCCAATGTCACGCTGATCTGCACAACGGACGATCCGATCGACTCCCTGGAATACCACAAACAGATCGCGGCAGACGATACGTTTGATGTGCAGGTTCTCCCCGCATGGAGACCGGACAAAGCGATGAACATCGAGAAACCGGACTATTTTGACTATCTCGCAAAGCTCGCTGACGTGAGCGGCGTTACCATCAACACATTTACAGATCTGAAGAACGCCTTGCTGAACAGACTGGATTTCTTTGCCTCCATGGGCTGCTCTGTGTCTGACCATGCGCTGGAGTATGTAATGTATCAGCCTGCTTCTGATGAGGAGATCGAGGCGATCTTTGCCAAGAGAAAGAGCGGCGCTGCTGTCACCAGACAGGAAGAACTGCAGTACAAAACTGCATTTATGCTCTTCGTCGGAACGCAGTACCACAGATTGAACTGGGTAATGCAGCTTCACTATGGCTGCAAGCGCGACAACAACACGCTGCGCTATGACCAGTTAGGTCCTGACACCGGCTATGACTGCATCAACAATTACGCTCCTTCCGCGGAACTAGCTGACTTCCTGAACGCGCTCATCAAGACGGATGAACTTCCAAAGACGATCATCTACAGCCTGAACCCGAACGACAACCAGGCGATCGGCACGATCCTTGGCTGCTTCCAGGATTCCACGGCGTGCGCTAAGATCCAGCAGGGCAGCGCATGGTGGTTCAACGATCACAAGACGGGCATGCAGGATCAGATGATCTCCCTCGCAAATCTTGGAAACCTCTCCGGCTTTGTCGGCATGCTGACAGATTCCAGAAGCTTCCTCTCCTACACCAGACATGAGTATTTCAGGAGGATCCTGTGTAATCTGATCGGCAGCTGGGTGGAGGACGGCGAGTTCCCCGCTGATCTGGAAACACTTGAGGAGATTGTAAAGGGTATTTCTTATAATAATGCGGTGAAGTATTTTGGATTTGACTTAAAGACGGTATAATCTAAAAAATCTATTTCAAAAAAACTGGCTGTCGCAACGATACGGCAGCCAGTTTTTATGCGCAGCAGGCAAATCCTCCCCTGATCGATTCCAATTCACCTGACACTGCACCACTCACTCTTATCCGGCATCACCTCACCGTCTTCCTCTAACTGCATTTCATAATTCTTATCATAAATCCCATAGAAATACAGTCGCAGAAAGCACTTAAAATCCGCAAGCATCCTGACTCCGACAACAATGCCTTCGTCATTGATATATTCTACCCCTTTTTCCTTCCAATGAAATTCTTCGTGATCAAACCAGCACACCTGCCATGTATCACCCTCCTCATATCTGATCTCGTCCTCACGGATACTGGTATCAATACACAGAGGACCTGCCCCCTCCCAGTCTGCAAACGGAACAAACTGCTTCACATCATTCTCTGATAGTCCGTCCTCCTCATCCAGACAGTACACTATCTCACGAAAACCCTCTACCGCCTCCCGAAATACTCTAAGTGGATCTTCCTGTGGGATTGGTAACAGATTACACAAGTTCAGTTCCACATATGGCAGTTCGTCCTCGCTCAATTCATTGATTTCTTCAATACTCATTTCCCTGATCTGCCGCATTGTATCTTCGTCCTGTGCGTAGAAATCATCACTTGGAACAGGCGCCCACAGTTCATCAATCTTATGACTGTAGGTCTGTAAATATACTCGCAGCAGTGATGGCAGCTTCACATCATATTCCTGTTCAAACGCATCTAACATCTCATCTGTCACTGTAGAAGGCATCAGCATATCTTCTGTGATCACTCCCCTGTCGATCAACGCCTGATATGCACCTTTCACAAAAGCCTTTTCGTCAAAATCCTTTTCCTGACCTGCTCCCATATCCATCTCTCCTTATGCTAAACTTTACATTAATTTAGCACACATAATATCATATGTCAATACGCTTATTCTCCCTAAAATATAGTGAAGCACAAACAAAGTTACTGTTCACTACGTTCCAGTAACAGGCAAAAATCTATGCAAAAATTGCAAAACGAACTTCGTTCGTCGCGCAA
>DKVL01000003.1:5178-5450 GCA_002491195.1 Lachnospiraceae bacterium UBA7179 | reverse complement strand
ACTGGAACGGAGTGAACAGTAACTGGACTATAATGGAGTAAGATAAAAAATAATTTGTTAATTGCATGGTCATTGCATATGTGCTATAATGACATTGTTTAATTATCGGAGGGTATAATATGGATGTGCTATTGATTTGTGTTGATAATTTGTTAGGAAAATAGACATATGTGTTGCTTGCGGCTTAGAATTTGAGACATCACTGCAATACACATTTCCTTCTGTAGCAGTAAGGAACTGTTAAAAAATACTCATGACAATGCCAAGCCGGC
>DKVL01000003.1:2522-4831 GCA_002491195.1 Lachnospiraceae bacterium UBA7179 | reverse complement strand
GGTATTGCCCTTTATGCCTTTGCCGCCTACGCTTGCGATTGTCTTCTTTGCAGATGAACATTGATACGGCGCCCTTGTCACAGGTAATTTCTTAACAGTTCCTAACAGGCGGTTATGCAGATGTGTTTGAAAGTAACGTTTGCTATGACTAAGTATATTATGCGGGAAGCAGTTTTGAAAGGACAATGTATTATGAAGGAACTAAGAAAAAATCTGATATGGATTGCTGTGGGAGCTGTTGTATTCTGGGTGGAGATCATATTGTTGAGTGTGAGCAGTAACTATGAATTATTCAAAGAAACGGTTGTTCTGTTTGTCGTCCCGACCGTCCTGTTCTGGGCAATCAACCGATATGGCAAGGAAACCCCATTCTATTTTCTAAAGAGCGTTGTGTGTTTATGGATTGGCAGAGCTGTGTTTGATGTTATTCTATTTTATGTCGGTGGCAGGGAAGTGACACGGATTATGGTTACCTGGCAGGTTATGTTGACGATCCTGATGTTCTGTATGAAGATCATACAGATCGTATACGATAAAATCCCGGATAAGAAGGCATACTTTGGATATATCCTGATAGGGGTTGCCCTGGCTTTTCATGTTTCTTATATCGTAACTTCCGCAATGAAGTATGGTAGATTATTGGGGTACATTGATATCCTGTTGGACGATATGTATGAATTGGAGCATGGAATTGCATTCCTGATCGTTGTAGCAGTTACATGTTACCAGTATCAAAAGCGATATAAGATGAAGATAAAAAATAACGAGATTACAAAGAAGGCCTATCTGTGCAATGCGATAAAAATGACAGTCGTGCCATTTTTGCTGTTAGTGTATCCGCTGTATGTGTTGTTTCTGAGTGAATAGACCAATACTGCTGTAAGCAGCTATGTTCAGTGCAAGCGCGCCGGCCCATGCTGCGACTTCCGCGCAGGCAGTTGCCTGAAATGAGATTCTGGGCAGGAACAGGACAATGATCAGAACGCGCAGGAGCATTTCCAGAATGCCGGAACACATGGGAATCAGCGGCTTTCCCATGCCTTGCACAGCGCTTCTGAAGATAAACAGAAAGTTCAGCACAAAAAACATACTGCCGCATATCCGCAAAAAACCTGATGCAAGTGCGATGGGCTGCGCTCCGTTCAGCATAATACTGGCAAGCGTTTCCGGCATGCAGACCATAATGGCGCCACACAGCACATAGGAGACAAGTCCGATGACCAGACCGACACGAACGCCCTCCCGGATGCGGGCATATTTTCTGGCGCCATAGTTCTGGCTTGTAAATGCGGATACGGCAAAACCTGCAGTGAGCGAAGGAAGCATAAACAGATTAACGTATTTCGTGCAGACAGAATACGCGGAGGTATACACGACACCAAGTGCATTCACATAGGATTGTACGATAATACAGCCCGCGGCTGTGACGGAATTCATACATGCCATGGGAACGCCGTTTTTGATGAGGGCAAGCGACAGGGACAGGCGGCCTTTGAAATCATCTGAAGTCAGTCGGAGACTGCCAGACTGACGGATCCGTAATATGCAGATGAGAGTGGAGACGGCCTGTGAGAAAACGGTGGCAACCGCAGCGCCTTCCACGCCAGTCTTTAATACAAAGATGAACAGGCTGTCCAGCAGGATATTCAGC
This sequence comes from Lachnospiraceae bacterium UBA7179, assembly GCA_002491195.1. Lineage (GTDB taxonomy): Bacteria > Bacillota > Clostridia > Lachnospirales > Lachnospiraceae > COE1. The sequence goes on along the minus strand of DKVL01000003.1, from coordinate 3,180 downwards.
GCCGATGAGATCACAATCGCAAGGAAAGGCGTCCTGCTGTCACCCAATGCCCGCAGAATGCAGGAGCAGAGATGATAGGCCATCGTGATGACCAGTCCGCCGAACAGGATATAGCCATATTGGAGACTGTCCTGCAGAATCTGTTCGGATGTCTGCATGGCACGGAGCGCGGCGGGGAGCATGGTTACGCTCAATACTGTGAGCAATATGGACAGGAGACCAGAGAGTTTGATCGATGCTGCCACAGACTGGTGCAGCTCCGTGCGGTTTTCGCTGCCGCAGCATTGGCCGATGATGACGGAAAAGCCATTTGCAATACCCTGCAGGAAGCCGACGATCAGCAGGATCAGTACAGACATATTGCCAACTGCCGCAAGCGCATCGTCGCCAAGACCTTTTCCGACGATTACAGTATCAGCGAAAGTATAGATTTGCTGCAGCAAATTAGTAAAAAGCATAGGGAAAAAGAACCGAAGCAGAACGTCTGGGACCTTTCCGGTTGTCAAATTACCTGTCTGTGTCATATGACCGCCTCCATTTTCATAGAAATCATTTTTATAGAATTCATTGTTGCTTTATTATGATATAATAAAGTGATCTGCGATATCGAATTTCTTACATTTATATCAAAAATCTTAGAGCGTGTTTGAAAAATGGT
>DKVL01000003.1:993-2136 GCA_002491195.1 Lachnospiraceae bacterium UBA7179 | reverse complement strand
CAATGGTGCAAAACAGGCGGTTCATGAGTCTGACGAGTCTGATTTCTGGCCGGATAAAGCACTAGGAATTGTCGGGAAATAAGTGATGGAGATTGCGCGCCGTAGTACCAAATTACTTTGCAATGGCAATTGGATACTGTAGTACCAAATTGCTTTGTAATGGGAAAAAGGTCATATTGGCAGAGAGGGGGACAGGTGATCGGATGAAAATGAGAAACGAACTCAATCGTCGTTTGTTTACACAGAAAACAAATGATATTGGCAGGGTTCCATACAATGAGGAGCAGGAACAGTATGCGGCCATATGCAGCGGGGATCTGGAGGCGGTCAGACGGGGATTTTCCGGGCTGGAGCAGAGGATCTCTTCGCGGCGGCTTTGTGATGATCCCACGAGAAATCTGTTGTATCATCTGATCATTGCAGCATCTGCCATAGCAACAGCCTGTATCGACAGTGGTATGGGACATGATGAGGCGTACACGCTCGCGGATATTTATATTGGCAAGGCGGACCAGTGCAGGACGGAAGAGGAGCTTCTCCGTCTGTTCCAGGATTTGCAACTTGATTTTGCAGAACGGATCCAGGAGATCAAAAAGCAGGCTGTGATTTCTCTCCATGTCAGAAAATGTATTGATTACATCTATGAGCATCTTCAGGAGCAGTTGACTGTGAATGCACTGGCAGCCTACTGTGAGCTGAATCCTTCCTATTTATCCAGATTGTTTGCCGAAGAAACGGGCATTCATATGAAGCAGTTCATACGCAATGCGAAAATCGATACCGCTCAGAACCTCTTGAAATATACAGAGCTATCCTATCTGGATATCGCGATCTCCCTCGGTTTTTCTTCGCAAAGCACCTTCATCGATGTATTTCGGAAGATCACTGGTACTACACCCAGGAAGTATCGTGAAGCGCAGTATGTTTCAAATCAATAAAAACAAACGGGAACATACTGCAGTTTTTTAATATGACACACAGTTGTCATGTTTTTCGTGTTATAATGTCTGTACGCTGATGAGAGGAAATGCAGTGATCCTGTGGAGACAGAGGAAATTCACACAGAGATATAGGAGAACATCGAGCGTATGAGAAGAAAATATAGGGAGGAAGAATAAGATGGCATTTGATTACAAGAAGGAA
>DKVL01000003.1:0-663 GCA_002491195.1 Lachnospiraceae bacterium UBA7179 | reverse complement strand
ATTTTATATGCCAAAAAACAAACCAGGGATTGTTGAAGTGCCCGCCATGAATTATATTGCAGCCCGTGGAAAAGGCGATCCCAATGTAGAGGGCAGCGAATATAAACAGTCCATCGGATTGCTGTATGCGATTGCTTTTACGATCAAGATGAGTAAGAAAGGCAGTCATCAGATCAAAGGATATTTTGATTACGTGGTTCCGCCGCTGGAGGGATTCTGGTGGCAGGAAGGCGTCCAGGGAATTGATTATGCACATAAGGAGAACTTTGCGTTCATTTCTGTGATCCGGCTGCCTGATTTTGTGACAAGGGAAGATTTTGAATGGGCAGTGAAAGAGGCGGAGACAAAAAAGCATGAGGATTTTTCCAGAGTGGAATTTTGGACTTATGAGGAGGGATTGTGTGTGCAGTGTATGCATATAGGCCCTTATGACAACGAACCGGAAACCGTCAGAATGATGCATGATTTCATGACAGAACAAGGGTATCAGCTTGATATCAGTGACGAGAGACTGCACCATGAGATTTATCTAAGCGATGCGAGAAGAACTGCACCTGACAAATTAAAGACCGTCATCAGGCATCCGGTCCGGAAAATTTAACTATGCCGTCAATGACTTTTCCGTCCTCTTTTGCTATAATAAGGAACTGTAGGAAAATAAGT
>DKVL01000078.1 GCA_002491195.1 Lachnospiraceae bacterium UBA7179 | reverse complement strand
CAAAAATCAATCACTTTATATATAATTATGTAGTTTACCACAAAATCAATTACAAGTCTATTATTTTTTTGTTTTTCTGATAAAATTTGTTTATCAACTGATGAAATAAATTTTTTTAAAAGTAGGATTTGCATTTACGTAGCAGGAGGGATTTATCTTGCAAAACGAAATATTCTGTAGGAGGTGTCTATGAAAAAATATTATCGTTTTATGAAACTTCGGTTTTCCACAGGAATTCAGTATCGCATGGCGTCGGTCACAGCTTTGACAACACAGCTTGTCTGGGGATTGATGGAGTGTCTGGCGTACAAAGCGATCGCGGAAGCTTCTGGCGGCGGACTGCCGATGGATTATTCTTCGATCGTGACATACATATGGCTGAAGGAGGCGCTGTTGGTCCTTTTCAATACATGGGCGGCTGACAATGATCTTTTTGCGATGATAGCAGATGGAGATATTGCATATGAGCTGTGCCGCCCAGTGTCGATCTATTCCATGTGGTTTTCAAGAACGTTGGGAGCGAGGATCGCAGAGGCGGTCATGAGGTGTATTCCTGTATTGATATGTGCGTTTCTCATGCCGAAAATGTATCGGATGACCTTGCCGGTAAATTGTGTCTCATTTTTGCTGTTTCTGATAACGCTGTTTTTGGCGCTGGGGATAACAGTCGCGTTCTGTATGCTCGTCTATATGCTGTGCTTTTTTACGATTTCGCCACAGGGCTGGAGAATGGCATTGACAGGAGCAGTGGATTTTCTGTCAGGAAATATTATCCCGCTGCCGTTTTTCCCAAAGAAATATCTGTTTCTGCTTGAGTTGTCCCCGTTTGCCTATATGCAGAACGTTCCATTTCGGATATACAGCGGGGATCTTGCCGGCGCAGAGATTTATCAGTGTATCTTAAAACAGATCTTTTGGCTGGCGGTTTTGACATTTTTGGGTATTGTCCTATGGAAACAGGCGGAAAAAAGAGTCGTATTACAAGGAGGCTAGAGTTGGGATTTTGCGGAGCGGAATTATGGGGGTTTTTATGAAAGTTGGAAAGAATATAAAATTATATATGAAATACGCCTCTGTCTGTACGCAGAGTGTGATGCAGTATAAGTTGTCTTTCTTATTGATGATCATTGGGCGTTTCATTTTGGCATTCAATGAATTTGTTGCGATTCAGTTCCTGTTCACTGGTTTTACGCAGATCAGGGGCTATACTTACGGCGATGTTTTACTGTGTTTTTCCATGATTCAGATGTCCTTTACGTTTGCGGAGTTGTTTGGCAATGGATTCAAAGTGTTTTCGGGAATGGTGCGGAGAGGGGAGTTTGACCGGATGATGCTCCGGCCCTGCAGTCTGATTCTTCAGGTGACCGGAACCAGATTCGAGGTTGGGAGGATCGGCCCTCTGTTGACTGCGCTGATCACGCTGGTGCTGGGGATAAGGCATAGCCAGGTCACATGGAATCTCATGACTGTGTGGACGATGGCTGCCATGGTCATTGGGGGGACGTTGCTGTTTATCGGATTGTTCATGCTGGGGGCAAGTGTCTGCTTTTTTTCCATCGAAGATACTTCGCTGATCAATGTGCTTACATACGGGGCAAAAACACATGGAAAATATCCGATTGACATATATGGGAGAGGTATCATGCGGTTCTGTACGTATGTGATTCCCTACACCCTGATCCAGTATTATCCTTTGCAGTTTCTGCTGGGAAGGACGGGGAATTGGCGTCTGGCATTCTGCCCGCTCGGAATTGTCATGTTTTTGCTGATCTGCTATTTTACATGGCGGTTGGGAGTGAGCCATTATAAGTCTTGCGGCTCGTGAAAATGGTTTTACAAAATGGCGTGAAGCGGCGCGGTTGTAAAATGCAGGAAATCTTGTTATAATGCAAACATAGAATAAGCAGCGACGAATCGATAACGCGAAAGAACAGGAGAATGAACGAAAGCGGTAGGGATAATATTGGAAAGTCTAAGATGTGTGGACTTATTTGGAAAGAAAGCAGATATAAACTGTTTATCAAAAGATGGGGTATTGTCATCATCATTGAGGCAGGGTATCAAAAATTGCCCGCTACTGAGAATTGGGATAACTATATCAGGATAACCGATCACTTATATTTTTTCTCAGATCTTTTGCCATATCCTGACAGTCAACAACTTGTTGCAGAAGAGCAGATCTGTTTTTGTAACGGTTTGAAATATGTAGGTGATCAGATCCTGGAAGCATTGCAGAACGATTCCTGTCTGATTACTTTGCGCAGTGCCCGTTTTTCGGACTGCTGTGTGCAGGAGGAAGCGTTTACAGCCTGTGCGATGCAGTGGGCAAGCGAGGCGTTTGGATTTCCCATGCCAAAGATCAATGTCTGGTTCGACAGTGATCAGCCTCCTTGTGGGAAGTATGTATTTGACTTTTCATCCATATCATATGATCCGCTGAAAATGTGATTCGCCCAAGTACGTTATATTGCGGTATGATTCATCTTCAAAATGTTAGAGTGTCATCTCCCCATTTTGCGTGATAATTGCGCCAAATTCAGGTTACATGAGGCATTGACATTTATGCCTTTGCCCCCTATGCGCCCTTCATTTGGACAATTATCTGTAAGATGATTTAATCTCCCACAAACTGTGACGCACATCTGGCAGAAAGTATTTTTCAAACACACTCTAGGCGAATAGTTTATGGACTATAACAGAAAAAACGGAGCATTTGCAGAACATGCCAAATAAGGGTGAACTTGAATATCTGAAAAATTTTATCATAGAAAGGAAATGATTTCATATGACAGAGCAGGAATTGAACGAAATAGAAAATACAATACTGGAACAGTTTCAGAATGCAGAAATATCAGACGAAGCGATCATCAGCCAGATAAAATCTATGCCGGAAGCGATCAACCAGATCCTGCAGTCTGGTTCTGACCTGTTTCTATGGGCAGTGCTGTGGGATCGGTTTGCCGCAGCACAGTTACTTGCGGATATGGGTGCAGATGTCCACTGCAGATTCGAGGGAAGTCTGATCGCGGGAAATGCGCTGAATGTCGCCCACACTCCAAAACAGGCAGAGTACCTCCTGGGACTTGGCCTCGAGATAGAAAAAAATCTGAAACTGTCGTCAGGCTCTTATCTCAATCCTGCTATTGTGGCAGCCGGTCACAACGATCAGATTATGACGTCTTATTGGTTGGGCAGGCAGAGGGAAATTTTTATAGACGACGAAGAATATGTCAGTGAGCTCATGCGTGAAACAGTATGCTGGATTTCCATGTTAAATCAATATGGTATGCTTGCGCATATCATTGCGGACGAAGGGCTGTACAATATACTGAAAGAGCACTATGCAAACGAGGACGACAAAAAGTCGATCAAGTTATCGCTCAGCGCTCTAAGGCAGATTAAAGATGAGACATTGGAGCCGCAAAAGAAAGAGCTCTGCAGGATATTAAACGCGCGAAGACGGGAATTGCCATGAGTTTCAATAGAGATATTGTTGTGGTGCTGTATGCCTGAATAGGAGGACAATGTAATAATAGAAAGGGTGATCTGATGTTGGAGAGATTAACTTGGGAAGAAATAGTAAAGAAGTACCCAGAACGATGGGTTGTGTTAGATGATGTGAAGAACGATGGGGCAACGATTATAAGTGGAGTCGTTGTAAATGTATGTTCTGATGAAGATATTGATTCCTACTTTTTTGACACAGTAAAATCAGGCAAAAGATATACAAAAAGACGTACATCGGAGATGAGAGGAATGGGGACATATGATATCAGGTAAAAAGCGATTCATGTTATTATTGTCAATTTTGATGGTATGTTTGTTGTGCGGGTGCACTGCAAATAGCAGCAGCGGCCAGAAAACTGATCAGACACCGGAGCAGGAAAACAGTGAAATGACCAAAGAAATTGCAGAGTCCGTCATACAATCAGAGACTATATCAGAAGCGGAGTCCGGTGCAGCAACAATTCCAGACACAGAAGTGGGAACAGAAACGGAATCAAGCACGACAACAGAATCAGACACGGAAACGGAATCAAGCACGGCAACAGAATCAGACACAGAAACTGCGGCAGATTCGTATGGACCGGTGAAGGTGTCAGAGCTGGACTACGATTCCTTTCAGGACAGGATGACTGCTGAGGAGTGGGAAGGATTGCAGATGTATTTTCCGGTTCTCAGAGAAAATGCGGCATTTGAGCTGGCTGGAAACTACGAAGAACTCAACAGGGACGGCAAGCCTGTGGAAAATGGAGAGTATGCGCTGTTTTATCGCTATACATTCCAGAAAATGACTGACATCGACAGCTATGTAGATCAATATGCCGACGATGGGATTGAGGAAATGTTAGTGCAGAATGTGCAGGTGATCGACTTGGATGGGGACGGTGTGCAGGAATTAATCCTGCAGTGGACACCTGTAGGTGATTACCTGATTCTGCATCTTGAAAAGGAAGCGTTTTATGGCTGGGAAATCATGCTTCGGGGATTTGAAGCGCTCCAGACAAACGGTATTTTTATCGGCTCTGGCGGTGCAGGCGCCAATAAGTGGCTGACACTCCAATTTGATCATGGAAGCTGGCAGGAGGAGGTTTTGGCTGAGGAAGACTGGGGGGAATATTATCTGCGTGGGGAAAAAGTTGATGAAGCTGCTTTCCATAAACAGGTTGACAGCTATTGGACAGAGTATGTGACAGAATATGAGCCGAAACAGCGTACAGATCATTAGGAGCCTTAAGGAAATAGCGTGATAAGATTGCGCAGGATTTTCTTCGAGAGTGCAAATTACTGCGTAATTGCCAAAAGTCAGGCACATAGTGGGCTATGTAACTAATTTTTGGCTAATTGCTTTAGCAATTTGATATCGGAGAAAAAGACAAGCAAGACAAAGACGCAAATGCTATGCAAATGATGGATTTTTTTCAGGAATAGACCAAACAACGTACTGTTGAAGGGACTATTCCTGAAATTAATTCGGTCCGGTTTTACTTTTTCATCACTGGTATCCACACTTCATATTGTGCATTCTGCGGATCCGGATTCAGGTACACTTCGATGTCGGGCGCGTTTGCATATTCGTATCCGGAGGTCGGAAGCCACTCTGTCACAATGCGCTGTTCCAATTCCTGTATGGACTGGTTGGTGCCGCTGCCCGGAAAGACTGCCCAGGTGGACGCCGGTATGGTGTATTCGTCAAATCCGCCGCGTTCCTGTGTGCTCGCGACGGCAATAAAATATTTCCACGCCTCCTCGTCGTTGCAGACACTCACGCCCAAAAGTCCCTTGAGCGGCGTGTCCATCATTTGTGCAAGCTTCTGAATTGTTCCGCCTGCAGCGGCGTCCTCCCACATCTTAGGTACGATCATAAAATTGTTCTCAATCTCCCTGTGCAGCGGTGCGGAAACACCGACAATGCGAAAAGCATCCTTGGTCTCAATACGATAATTCATTTCCTCAGCTCCTTTTACTGTGATTTTAAAGGTGATCGGAGGATAGGACTTCACGGATACACCCTCATTTCTGACAGCGGACGGGGCAATGCCATGAATCCCCTGAAAAGCTCTGTTGAATGCTGTCGGGGAGTGATAGCCATATTTTTCAGCGATATTAATTACCTTCGCATTTCCGCTTTGTAAGTCTACCGCCGCCAGTGACATCTTTCTTCTTCGGATATATTCCGACAGTGTAACTCCTGCCATGTAAGTAAACATTCTCTGAAAGTGATAGGCAGAGCAGCAGGCGATCCGCCCAAGCTGTTCATAGTCGATCTCGTCTGTCAGATGTTCTTCGATGTAGTGCATGCTCTGGTTGAGCCGTTCAATCCATTCCATAAAATACCTCCACTGTTTTTGCCTTTTTAGTATAAAGCAGATTTTCATACTTGTCCTCTCCATATCTGCACGAAAAAGAGAGGCTGCCCGGACGCCCAAAGAAAACAGGTCGCCTGGAGCTGACGGGTGCCTGGCGCGCGAGTCGGGGAGAAGAATAGTTCCTGCTTGAATTATAACACACTTCATACCCAAATAGGTGTATGTATTTTTGGATTTTCGATGAATTTCTGGTCTTTGAGAAGCGACAGGGCGGCGTCGTTTCAAATTTTTTTGGAAATTTGAAAACTTTTTCCAGCGCCATGACAATATATACATGCAAGGGCAAATCTTTGCAAGTCGACTTGAAAGAAGAAGGAGGATGGCTGCTATGAATCATGATGAATTTGAGCGGTTTGTCCTGAAGTTTGGAAAAGATATTCTGCGGTTCTGCCGGATGACAGCCGGAGATGTGGAAAATGGGGACGAACTGTATCAGGACACGATGCTCAAGCTGCTGGAGAAAAAGAAAAGGTTGGACTCCATGCAGAATACAAAGAGTTACGCTTTGTCCACTTCAATTTATCTTTGGAAAAACAAGAAGAAAAAATATGCAAACAGGATGAGACTGGTTCCGATTAACAGTATGGACGAGATGGCTGATGAAGGATATGAGTTTACTGATTATGATAACGAAGTCTCCCCGGAACATATTGTATTGAGGCAAAATGAGATCGATATGATTCAGGGATTCGTTAAAACCCTTCCGGAGAAGTACAGAATACCAATCTATCTGTATTATTCAGCAGATATGCAGATCAATGAGGTATCTAAGATTCTTGGACTGCCGGAAGGAACCGTCAAAAGCCGGATGCGGAAAGCAAAGAAACAGTTAAAAGAAAAATTGGAGGCGATAGGATATGACAGATGAACAATTGGATCAAATCTTAAAGCAAGCCCTTGCTCCTGAAATAAGTGACAAAGAGATTCGGATACATAGAAGGAGGAAGGATAAAATGAATCAATTTGGCAAAGTAGGAAAAGGTATTGCTGCGGCAGTGGCTGCTGTGGTTATTGGCGTTGGTGGACTGGGATACTTTAATCCGGTGCTTGCGGCAAAGATTCCGTTGATTGGAAAGATTTTTGAGAAGGTTGCGGATGATGCCACATATTCCGGAGACTATACAGAAAAGAAAACTGTCCTGACAAACGAAGATTCTGCGGGGAATCTGGATACATCGGACTATACTGTATCTGATCAAGGAATCACACTGACTGCATCAGAAGCCTACTGTGATGGATATTCCATATTTCTTACAGTAAATATTGAATCGGAAGATGCAGATTTTACGCATATTCCGGAACATTATACAGGCATGAATGTCACAGATAACCGAACAGCCGCAGGGTTTTATATAGGCGGAACATGGAGTGTGAATGGAAGTTCACCTGAATGGCTCGATAATACGTTTGATGGGGAGGTAATTGACAGCCATACGTTTGCAGGTATGCTGAAGATAAACCTGGCAGAGAAACATACAGGCAGCGGCGAACTTAGCCTGAATGTAAACGGTCTTGGTTATGATGACGACAGGATGCTTGATGGCGAGGAAATATCGGCGTCTCACTGGACGGATGGCAGCTGGAATATCGCTATTCCGTTTGTGGTAAACACGACAGATGTAAAAACAATTGAAGTGGGTGAGAAAAAGGGGAATATTACGCTTGAAGATATAGTGGTATCTCCTTATCAGGTAATTGTCCATGCGACAACACCAGGAGAGCAGAGAGAACTGACAGACGACAGGAGGGAAAAACTGCTTTCACAAGATCCCGATATGACAGATGCAGAGATGTTTGAGCTTCTGGGGTGGTCTTATGAACCCTGCTATACAATTTGCTTTAATCAGGATGGAGAGCTGCTTTATTCAGATGCGGAAGTGGCAGGCAGAGCTGGATTTGCTGTTCAGGGGAAAGAGATAAAAACATTGCATATATTCATTTTTGACAATCTTGACGACTGGTCTTTGATGGAACAGGAAGGAATGAACAGCAACGCTGCGGACAGGGCTGTCATTACAAAGGAAATTCGTGTAGAGTAAGTGGGCATCATTTTGTTTCCCTGTTTTTTGCAGTATTTTCAACAACTTATGGCTATGGCAATGCCAATAAGTCCGTATTCATGTACAGCGTCAGGGCAATGATAGAACAATAGAAAGGGTTACGATTAAGGATAATACGACAGGTGATTGCACCGATACAAAATTTACGGGTATGAAACAGTGTATATGCGGTGCGGTTCTTGAATTTACTACAAAAAAATGATATGATAAAGTCACGAAACGAAAGGAATAACATATGGCAAATATATATGATGGGGCATTTCGGACAATTTTAAATGACTGCCGGAAACTGATCATCCCCGTAATCAATGAGATTTTCGGGGAAACATATACAGGGGAAGAAGAAATACAGTTTTTTCCCAATGAGCATTTTATAGACCAGCAGGACGAAGCGGATAAAGAGCGGATTACGGACACGAATTTTACAGTTTTCGGGAAAATACCGAAGAAGTACCATATTGAGTGTGAGAGCAGTTATCCGGATGGGAAAATCACGATAAGGTTATTTGAATACGACACACAGATAGCACTTGATGAGGGTGAGGTGACAGAGGAAACGCTAACTGTGACATTTCCCAATACCGCGGTTTTGTACCTTCGGACTTACCAAAAAACACCGGATAAAATGAAATATGTGATTGTTACGCCGGGCGGAACAGTGAAATATGACATACCGATTATGAAAGTACAGAAATATTCGCTTGATGACATTTTTGAAAAAGGTCTGTTGATGCTGATTCCATTTTACATTTTTTCACATGAGAAAAGTTTTCCGGAGTATAATAGTAATGAGCAGAAACTGGCGGAATTAAAGGCGGAGTATCAGGAAATTTTGGAAAGGCTTGACGAACTGGAACAACAGGGAGTGATTGGAGCGTTTGAGAAGCGGACGATTATAGAACTTTCCGGCGATGTGATTAAAGAGATTGCACAGAAATATGAGAATGTGCAGAAAGGTGTAGGTGATATGATGAGCGGAGCATTGATTGAAACTGAAGCAAGGACTATTTTAAATCAAGGAATCAAGCAAGGAATAACGCAGGGAAAGAGTCAAGGTATTAGTGAAACAAAAAAGCAGACAGCATTGAAGCTACTGAAAAGAGGAAAACTCACAGTCGAGGAAATTGCAGAAGATACAGGTCTTAGTGTTGCGGAAGTAGAACAGCTTGCAGGACTTCAGACAGTGTAGAACAGCAAAGCAGGGTAAAAATATCATAATGCAGCCATAAAGCAGGGAAATAAATGATATTCAGGTTTATTTCTCTGTTTTTTGGTGTCATTTTGTTTCAATATTTACGGGAACCTTTTCTGGTTGTTATTCCTCTAATAGATGTAAAGGAACTGTCCATAAACAGCTCCTGAACCAAAGAGGAAAGGGGAGAACAGAATGGATAAAGAAGCATTTGCCAATGTGGTGCTTTCTTCCATAGACAGTCTATACCGTATATCAAAAAGTATTTTGAAAAATGATGCTGACTGTGAGGATGCGGTGCAGGAGGCGATCGCCACAGGTTTTGGCAAATTAAGTACTTTGCGGCAGGAGGCATACGCCAGGACCTGGCTGACCAGAATTTTAATTTATGAGTGTTACAGCCTGTTGAAAAAGCGGGAGAAAACTGCAGCTATGCTGGCAGAGCCGCAGGACGAGGAGTGCGCCAGCTCTGATTATTCAGATCTGTATGATGCATTGAACACATTGAAAAAGGAGTACCGTCTGACGATCGTGCTGTACTATCTGGAAGGATACTCAATTGAGGAGATTGCCAAAATCCTGTGTATTCCTGCAGGAACCGTAAAAAGCCGTCTGAGCCGTGGGCGCAGAGATCTTCGCCGCATCATGGAGAGGGAGGATTATGAGAAGGAGGAACATTATGAGAACTGACTATGAAAATTTTGCATCGGAATTAAGCAGGAGTTTCCCCAAGACGCCGGAAAGGTTTCAGCAGATCGTATCCAGGGAGGTTCGCGCACAGATGAATCCCGTGAAAACGAAAAGCCGGAAAAGAAAACGGAAGTCGTACAGGGCATTGCTCCCGCTTGCCGCCTGTCTGATCCTGGCGGGAAGTACCGTAGCGGCAGCCCGATTGCCGGTGTTCCAGAACTGGCTGAATGGACTGGGGATCAATGCAGGAACTGTGGAGGAATCCATGATCCACAGCGAGGATTCGTCAGGAGCAATTATCATGGAGTCCATCGCGGAACCGGAATCAGAAGCGTTCAGCGGCGACGCACAAAATGAGCCCCTGTTTCGTGTGACAGATGTTTACTATGATGGTGCTACCCTGATATTCTGGGCAGATCCTCAAAATGATTATTTTGATCTAAGCGATCATGTCTATATCAACGGAATCGACAGCCGGCTTGAGTATGTGGCAGAGACGGAGGAGGGCAGCGGGATCTATGAGTGCAAGGTCACTGTGGTAGATCCAAATCTGCAGCAAACGGACACGGATGTCATTCAGGTAAAAGTGAGTGTGTACACTTCCCCCGACAGCAGATTAGACTATTCATTCACCGTAGATTCTGATAAGCTTGGCACTGCTGTAAAGAGTACTGGAAATGTGTCCGGTATGGATTTCGGGCAGATCGTTTCCTATGATGTGACAGTTTCTCCCTCTGTGATCAACCTGCATCTGGACTGGGAAGTGCGTGATGACAGCATGATGGATATCCTTCCGTGGGGAGAATACATTCTGGAAGATGCGTCTGGCAAAAGGCTTACCCGCGATGAATGGATGCGCTCTACCGCCTGTTCCATCCCGGAGTATGACGAGGCTGGCGGGTACAACACCTTTTCGCAGGATTTGGAGATTGTAGGGTTTGATGCGTCCTCTCCGACTATGACGATCATTCCTGTGCGCGTTCAGTGGGATGCAGACGGGAGCCAGATACCGGATTCCCAGGAAGTGCTGGAGGACTGCGCAGTCACAATCGAATTGACAAAGTGACAGTGGAATTGATATTATGTAGTTACAGTTCAGCCTAGTCCGTGAGGAAGTGTAGAGGTTGAGCGAAGCTTCGTTTATGTGAGTTCGTAATGCCCTGTGGGAAGATTTAGCACAAGGGAAAGCTGGGAGGAACGCAATGAGAAAGAGGAAAAGCGTTTGGAAAATAATTTTTATTGTGATTGCTGCAGTACTGATATTGCTGCTTGTCATATACATCAATCATCAGATCCATTTAAAAGAGGAAACTGCTCTACGTTTGCCGTTAGGACAGATGGTTGAAGTTGACGGACACAATATGAGTATCTATGTTGAGGGAACTGGCGATACAACGCTTGTTTTCATGTCAGGTGGAGGTACGTGTTCTCCTATATTGGATTTCAAGTCTCTCTATTCTCTTTTCAGTGATCAATACCAGATTGCAGTTGTAGAGAAATTCGGATATGGTTTCAGCGATGTTGTCGATAAGGGCAGAGACATTGATTCGATACTCGAAGACACAAGAGCTGCCCTTGCCGCCGCAGGATTAAACGCGCCCTATGTCCTTTGCCCTCACTCCATGTCAGGACTTGAAGCCCTCTATTGGGCGCAGAAATATCCGGATGAAATATCCGCGATTATTGGACTTGATATGGCGGTTCCAGAGTATTATGACAGCATGAACATCAATATACCGGTTATGCACATTACGGGCTGGGCGGCGAATATAGGAGTCACTCGTTTTATACCGGGCATTTCGGACAGCGACGCTATAAAGTACGGCACATTATCCGATGAGGAAAAAGAAATCTATAGAGCCATTTTCTACAGCCGGACAGCAACTGTGACAATGATAAACGAAATGGAACGGGTAAAGGAAAACGCTGAAAAAGTGAACAGTATGGGGGTTCCACAGCTTCCAATGCTATTATTTATTTCAGACGGTTCTGGCGGAACAGGCTTTGACAAAGAAACATGGAGGAAAATTCCAATAGAATATATCTCACAGATTCAGGAAGGGGAATATATAGAATTAGACTGTCCACATTATGTTCATGATTACGAGTACAAAGCAATCAGTGAAAGTATCATTGCGTTCCTTTCAAAACAATAAAATTCTGCAAAAGACAGAGGGGCAGGATCATATAACTGCCCCTCTTATGTATTTTCCTAAGTCTGCCTTTCTTAAGATATAATAATTGATAACTGCCATTAAAGTGTCTGATCTGTCAAAACAGAGTTTTTCCTTTCAGAAAAAAATATAAAAACATGTGTAACAAATCGCACTTGAAGAGAACTAATAATATAGGATTACAGATTTTATCTGTAATATGAGGTGCTGATATGGATAAAGAAAAAATTGATGAAATCTATCGGGAAAATGCCGCAATGATATATAAATATCTTTATGGCTTAACGGGGGACAGCGGGCTTGCCGAAGAACTGACACAAACAGGCTTTGCTTTATGGGGCAGTCATATATTCGATCATGCGCAGGAATTTTTTTTACAAATGCTGTTATTAGTCTTTCCACAGATAACACTGGTTCTGTTTTCGTGTTTTTGTCCTTATATATGTCGAATATATCCAGTATGATGTGCGCTTCCTTGATCATTTTATTAGTCAATAATTTGTTTAGCCAGTTTTTAGGAAATTACATATCGCTTATTGATTTCATGTATTATTTGTATGTTTTTTTCTGGATATAACGGAATGGAATTGACAGGCAAAATGATTGTATCAGGTGTCCTTGTTAATATCATAACGGGAATAATTCTTGTTTATGGAATCCGTAGACGCACGAACCGTATGACACTGTAATATGTGAAAAGAAAACCAATAGCTTCAATTTAGATTCTATTGGTTTTTGCCAATATTGGAATGATTTTTGTTTCTTATGGCCTGTGCAATGAATTTATGAATAGGAAATAAAAGTGATTGCTGCAATAGGTCATGCGATGAGCATTGGCGAATTTTTTGTATTGTGTATAACAATGTATTCTTTTCCGTTTTATCTGCATGGAACTCCACTTTACAGTCTGGTACCAAATGTTATTTTCAGCAAGGTTCTGTATTTTCTGATGTTATATGGAATTATGTGTTTTGAGAAAAACAGGATTGATCGGGGAACACATTTTGATAAAATATTTTTACTGATTATGATTACGCCGATTTGCTCCGTTTTTATTGTCGTGCTGCTGATCGTGACGATCCTGTCACTGCGTCCGAATTTAAAACTGATGTTGATTATATCGATCTGCGGCGCATTGATTTTACTGTTTAATTTGATTTTTATCGGTATCTATAATTATGTTCTGAAAAAAATGGATGATATTACCGATCTTGAATTGTTACTGCAAAAGGAAAAGACCTATGCAAAATATTATAAAATGCTTCTAAGTCAGGAGGAAAATAAAAATATCCTTATTCACGATATGAAAAAACATTTGCAGGCGATTGCACTTTTAAATGAAAAAGGGGAGCGTGAAAAAATTTCTTCCTATATCAGACAGCTTGACAGTTCCACTGTCTTAAACAGTCGCGTCCGCGTCAGCGACAATGATATCTTAAGTGCGATCGTCAATCGCTGCAGACAGGACTGCATACAAAAAGGGATTGTAATGCATACAGACATACGTTATAATTCTATTGGTTTTATGAATGAAAACGATCTGACATCCCTATTTGGGAATCTTCTGGACAATGCGTTTGCGTCCGCGTCCATGCAGGAAGGATCTTTTATAGAGCTGAACATACAACGTAGGGAGAACGCGGATATCACTGTTATAACGATGGTTAATTCCTGCCGTAAAAATCCCTTTTCGGAGAAAACCGGGCGCCTGATCCCGAATAAACCGGATTTAGGGCATCATCATGGCTTTGGAATGAAAAGCATTGAGAGAACTGTAAAACGTTATCATGGCGAGGTACAGGTTTATTATGATGAGGAAAATGCTGCATTTCATACAGTTATTTTTCTGAAAGACACTTTGTCCATGTAGCATATGAAAAAGCCCATTACTGAAAGTATGTTGCAGAATGTCCCAAACCACAGCAGGGAAACAAAGTAGTATTCCATATTTTAGAAAGTGACAAAGCGGTTCAAAATTTTTGAGGAGGTAATTGGAATGGATTTTATTAGAACGGATGGAAGGAATCAGGATTTTATAGAAAATTGCAGGCTTCTTGATATGGATTTGGACAGACGTGTTGGAAAAAAGATCAAGCGGGATCAATACAGGAAGTACAACCAGTTGGATGAAATACAGGAAGCGATCGTTGTTTATGAAGATCATAAGGCGATCGGAGGGGGCGCGATCAGAAGGTATGACGATGAAAATATAGAGTTAAAGAGAGTGTTTGTGCAAACGGAATACCAGGGTCAAGGCGTAGGGAGCAGGCTTGTTTCCCTGTTGATAGAATGGGCTGCCGAATTGGGATGTAAAAGAATGATCCTTGAAACGGGAGAGTTATTAGCGGAATCTTGTGCCGTATATAAAAAACTGGGCTTTGAAATCATTCCCAATTATGGACCATATGTGAATATGCCGGAATCATTGTGTATGGCGAAGGAATTGTAATCCCACTGCCCAAGATCATCATTCAGTAGGAGTCTGTGGAGGGTGAAAATGGAAAATATCGTGTTGAACATGATTCAAAACATCAAGGAAACAAATAATCCAATCCTGAAAGCGTCTATCCTGTCATCCTATATCTCGGATGGCATGGGGAACCAAAAACTGGGCTTGTATGAAGCTTATCTTCTGCAATGGGAAGTGATCAATGATACAAGGCAGTGGTATGTCCTGCCTGCATGGAGCGGAACAGTGCAGATTTCAACATGCCTTGCGCTGTTGAACCAAAAATTGCTAGCGCATATTTTCAGGGACAGCAGCTGTATACAACTGCTAAGGCAATGGGGCATGGAAGCGTTTGGGCTCTGTGCGGAGAGAAGAGCACATTACATCATGGACCGGTATCATGATTATTTGGAGATTGATCATAGGCAAAATGAGTATTTGTTAGAAGAAATGCTGCATGTCAGAAAAGACTACGATACCATGAGTTTTGAAGATGGACCATATCATGTGGACATCTTTCCATATCACTACTTTGAGCCAGAGAAGATCTTGTTGGAGAAGACAGACTTGAGTGGGGAGATGTCGGTTTCGGAGGATGTAGAGACTATTTTGATGGAAGTGAATATATGATCATAGAACAGCACTCTCGAAGAAAAATTTTAATCTGTTTTTGGGGAAGTCTCCTCTTTCTGAGCGCCTGCAGTTTGCGCACGCCGCAGGAAAAGGCGGCGGTTCGCGATACCACAGGGCAGGGCTGTGAAGAGTACGCTGCAGAACCCGCAAGGCAAGGTTATGAGGAGTATGCTGCCGCATTGTTGGAGGACGCAGAATTTTTTGATGCCACCACACAGGAATACAGGCATTTAAGCGATTATATGCCACCGCTTTTCCAGCACAGGCTGTTAAATACATCGGACTTCTGCCTTTCGGACATAGACAGCGACGGCGTGAACGAGCTTTTTCTGCAATATGACAGCCTGGATTCTTATCTGGTGTTTGACTATGAGGACGATACTGTATACGGCTACTGTTTCCAGCAGCATGAATTACAATATCTGGAATATTATTTG
Source organism: Lachnospiraceae bacterium UBA7179 (assembly GCA_002491195.1). Lineage (GTDB taxonomy): Bacteria > Bacillota > Clostridia > Lachnospirales > Lachnospiraceae > COE1. The sequence goes on along the minus strand of DKVL01000078.1, from coordinate 4,486 downwards.
GAAATTTATGAGGGTATCGGTCCCTGCATAGAACTGCGCAGCGATGGAACGTTTTGTAAAATTCGTTTTTCCCGTGGAGAATATGAGCTGATCCCCATACCTGAACTGGATTCTGAGCTTGCTGCAAACGCCGAATGGTATGCTTTTACAAAGGAAAACCTTCTGGAAGTATTCCTGCCTGACGAACTGGATGCCTATCTGGCAGAGCAGGAAGCGCTGGCGGCGGAGTGGACAAGCGGCTGGAAAGAAGAAGGCGATGCATGGGAGGCCTTTTACAGAGTTCTAAACGGTGATTTTACCCTGATTGCGGATGTGGAATCCCGCTATCAGCTTGCAGGCTGCTATTGGAAAGATATGGAGGAGTCTGGCGTGTGCCCGTGGAAATATGTTTTGCTGGAAGATGATTTTGGCAGACAAAGCCTGTTTATACAGTCCGGTGAAGGATACGATTCTGACTTCTCTGCACTGCTGTATTATGATGATGGTAAGCTGATATGCGCCGCTTTAGACATAGGTGATTATCATGATTTCTATGTCCCGCTGCAGGACGGACGACTTTTATATATTTATGGCTATTACCCCACCACATCGGAGTACATTGTACAGATTGACGCTGACTTTGCACATTTATGGGAAGCGGAATATTTTACAATTGGGATTGATTATGATATGTACGAATACCGAGATGACCCAAACAGTCAATATCAGTATTTTGCCCAAGATTATGATGTTATCACAGGAATCGGCGTATACTATTTTGTGACAGAATCCGATCTCTCCACGTATCCGGCAGAAGAAATAAATATATCCGCAAAAGAGCGTTTGGAACTTGAGAAGCAGTTTGACGAGTGGATTGTGCCGGATGGCGCATGGCGAAGCTGTCCTAAGAAAACAGATACTGTTCTTCTGAATCTGGAACAATTGTTTATAGAACATGGCAATCATTCTTTAGGGCATCCCCTTGATTTTTTATATGCAGATTTTGAAAAAACGGCAATGCTGCAGCCTTCGCTTTTAACGGTACGATTTATTATGACTCTGAAAAATCCTATTCCTGGCCTTTTATGGGCTTTAGCGGTTCCGTCTGGTATGTGGATGCACAGGGCTGTACCTTGCTGGAAGAAGAGACACGAACGGACGGCTATGAACCAGCCATCCTTTCATACGAAAACGAATGTCATCTTCTCTACACAACAGACTATAAAGACGGACATGATCTGGACAATGTGTCATCCTATGTCTGGGCGGTACGAGACGGAGAACCCACACTGGTGTTTGAAACTCCGGGCTTTTGCAGGGTGGCGGACGGAAAGCTGGTATGCACAGATACCGTGGTGGCGGCTGCCGAAGCAGATGATACCACAAACAAACGGTATTTTTACTGGGATGCCGTTTCTGGCACTTATAAAGAAGAATAAACCATATTTTAAAATGATGTAATAAAAACGTTAAAAGAAAAAATTTGTTGACAAAGAAAAATATTGTGTTACAATTCAAGATAACAATTACAGACAAAAAGCATTGACGAGGAGGAGTACGTACTATTCTGATGAACAGAGAGAAAGTGGCTGGTGAAAACTTTCGTGATGGTAGTATGGAAGTAGCCTTTGAGCTTTGGATTGAACAGATGAATTTAACGGAAATGATTTCCATGGAAAGGATTCCCAGTAGACTCCAACGGAGATTCCCACCGTTATCAGGGGAAGCGATATCGGAACGAAGACGTGACAGCTTTTGTTCCCGCATCGTACAGAGTGCAGAATTTTTCTGAAATTAGGTGGTACCGCGGACATGTTTCGCCCTAAGCATTTGCTTGGGGCGATTTTTTTGTCTGTGTTGATCTTATTTTCAAGGAGGTATCCACATGGATCAGAAGTATGATTTTCAAAAAACAGAAAAAAGTCTGGAAAGATTCTGGGCAGAGCAGGAAATTTACAAGTATGAGAATGGAAAAGAGCGAAAGATTTTTTCCATCGACACACCGCCGCCGACTGTAAGCGGAAAACTGCACATCGGCCATGTATTTTCTTACACGCAGGCGGAGATGATCGCTCGGTTCAAGCGCATGCAGGGGTACGATGTGTTTTATCCATTTGGTTTTGACGATAATGGGCTCCCCACAGAGCGATTAGTGGAGAAGGACGAAAAAATTCACGCAAATATGCTGCCAAGAAGCGAATTTCGGGCGAAATGTATCCATACGATCGCAAAGTACGAGGAGGAGTTTCAGAACCTGTGGAAACGTTTGGGATTCAGTGTGGACTGGAATCTGCAGTACCAGACCATATCGGATTTGTCGCAAAAGATTTCCCAGAAATCTTTTATCGAACTGGCCAAAAACAAGAAAGCCTACATGAAGGAGTCGCCGGTATTGTGGTGTACGGAATGTCAGACTTCCATCGCGCAGGCAGAGCTCGAGACAAGGGAGTGCGAGACGACGTTCAATTATCTGAACTTTAGGACGCCATCAGGAGATCTGCTGATCGCAACCACTAGACCGGAATTGCTCGCAGGCTGTGTATGTATCTTTGTACACCCGAATGACAGCAGAATGCACAGATACATCGGAAAAACAGCAAGTGTCCCACTATACGATTTTGAGATTCCCATTTTAGCTGATGATACAGTCGATATGGACAAAGGAACTGGTGCCGTAATGTGTGCAACATTTGGGGATTCGACAGACATTGAATGGTGTCAGAAGCATAACCTTCCATATAAAAAAATAATTTTGCCAGACGGAACGATCGGGCAGGATGTGGCGTTGATCGGTGGCATGACAGTGGCGGACGCAAGGACGCATATCATTGATCTCCTGCGTGAAAAAGGGTATCTTGCAAAACAGGAGACAATCCAGCATATGGTTGCGATTCATGAGCGCTGCGGAAATACGGTTGAGTTTATTCCGTCAAGGCAATGGTATATCGATGTGCTGACGGACAGGGAGAAATATCTTGCAGCAGCGGATGAGATCAACTGGCACCCGGCACACATGAAGAGCCGGTATAAAATCTGGGTAGAGAATATCAAGTGGGACTGGTGCATCTCAAGACAGCGCTATTTTGGCGTTCCGTTTCCGGTCTGGTACTGCAAAGACTGCAAGAAACCGATTTTTGCCGAGGAGGAACAATTACCGGTAAATCCCATGGAAAGCCAGCCATTGCATCCTTGTGCGTGCGGGTGCGGGGAATTTGTTCCCGAGCAGGCGGTTTTTGACACATGGGCGACTTCGTCCGTGACGACACTGATCAATGCACACTATGGCGAGAAAGATGATATCTCTGATCAGATCTTCCCAATGGGAATGCGGAGTCAGGCGCACGAGATCATCAGGACATGGGCATTTTACTCGATCGTTAAGAGTCTGTACCACACAGGAAAGATACCCTGGAAAGACATTATGATCAGCGGATTCGTGTTGGCAAAGCCGGGAGAAAAAATCAGCAAATCCAAGAACAACGGCGCGGATTCACCGATGGCTCTGATCGAGAGACACTCTGCCGACGCGGTCCGCTATTGGGCAGCGAACAGCAGGCTTGGGACAGATACCTTTTTTGGTGAGGATGAGTTAAAGATATCCAAAAGGTTTCTCCAAAAGTTATATAATGCCGCAAAGTTTGCGATACTGCAGTTGGGTGATTTTGAGAAGCCAGAGCTATTTGACGAATCTACGCTATTGCCTGTTGACAGATGGATCTTGCAGAGAGTCAATGAGACAACCAAAAGAGCGGCAGAACTGTTAGAGGATTATGAGATCGGGCAGGCGAGACATGAGATTGACAACCTGTTTTGGAAAGATTTCTGTGATTATTATATCGAGATCGCAAAGGAGCGGCTGTACCAGCCTGAAAAACATGGACAGGAGCAGCGGTATTCCGGGCAGATCGCAGTCTATTACAGCCTGCTTGGAATCCTGAAACTGTATGCCATCTATACACCCTATGTGACAGAGTACATTTATCAGGATTTTTACCGGCAGTATGAAAAGGAGATCTCGCTGCATCGGACATTGTGGGAAACGAGGAAGACCGAGCAGATTTATATTGACTTTGGCGGGCACCTGAAGGATGTGATCGCAAATGTTCGCAGGGAGAAGACGGAAAAGCAGATGTCCATGAAGGATACGATACCCGAGCTGATCATCACCTGTCCGAAAAAGTTCCGGGATTTTTACAGAAAGTCCGAGAAGGATATCAGGGCATGTACAGGCGCAGAGCGGATTGTGATCAGGAATTAATTGAGCGCATTTCGTAATAATTCTTTTTGATAGATTTCAATTTGCATCAGGATATGCCCCATGTTTCCTTCTCCGGCATATTCTGATGCATCAAAAAAGCTGTGGTCTAATGCAGACCAATAGAGCTACTTCAAGATAACAATTTTTCTGCGCCTGCACAGCAATATTCTGTCAGCATTTTCATTAAATACCACGATAATATTATATCCCTGCATCATTACACCTCCGTTACTGTTCACACAGGACTTA
>DKVL01000047.1 GCA_002491195.1 Lachnospiraceae bacterium UBA7179 | reverse complement strand
ATTCCTGACCTGTGAACAGTAACTATTTTACTTTTTATGGGAAAGTAAAATAGACTTTACCTTTTGAGTGTGGTATAATATGTTTATTATAGTGCATTTGCTGCGAAGAATGGACTATTTGCATTGCAGAAAATGTCACTGATGTACCAAATTACATAATAATTAGGGCAAAGGAGAAGATTTCATGAGCAATCAATTAGTATGGCAGGAGCGATATAATCTTGGCGTAGAGATTATTGACAAAGAGCACAAGAAGCTGTTTAGTATATTAAATAAACTGTTTGATTTTGGAAAACAGGAAGAGAAGAGTCAGTGGGTATGTCAGGAAGCAATAAAGTATTTTCGCGATCATGCGATTCAGCATTTTGCAGACGAAGAGGCTTATATGCTTTCTGTGAATTACGAAGGGTTTGAGATGCATAGGCGTATTCACAAAAATTTTCGCGAAAGAACGCTTCCGGCGCTTGAGCGCGAATTGGAGCTGACAAATTATTCGGAAGAAGCAGTTGACCATTTTCTCAGCGTATGTGCAGGGTGGCTGATTGGACATAGTTTGATCGAGGATTATGCGATCGTAAAAGGAGAACATATAAAACAGTGGGTGAATCTTCAGGCTGAGGAAGAACAGGCAGTGATGGGGCAGACGATTATCGGATTACTGCATAGTATGTTTCAGCTGGATTCGAGACTGATCAGCGACTGCTATTCTGGTGAGAAGTTTGTGGATGGTATTTATTTCCGGTTTATATATGGTACGAAGGATAAGAAGAGATGGGAGTTTTTTCTGGTATTTGAAGAAAAGCTGATTGTCAGTACGATTGGCAGTGTGATGGATACCAAATCAGAAGCGGTAAATACGATGCTTATGAATGCGGCTCGATATGTCGCGAGGCAGCTGTTGGAACGCATTAAACGGTATTTTCCGGCTTCCGACCAATTTGAGCTAAAGGAAGAACAGCTTCTGACATATGAGCAGTTTCAGAAAGTATTTGAGAAGCAGCAGCCACAGTTTAGCCTGTTGTTTGACACTGGCAAAGGATATTTTGCATATTGCGCGACTGCGACAGATGATATTCTTCAAAGCGAGGGCGGTATTTCGATTCTTACAGAGAATGCGCTGACTGCAGTAGAGAAGTATCTGAATCAGAATGAAGTGGAAAAAAAGGCTGCTAATTCCAAAAAGAAAGTGCTTGTGGTTGATGACTCGGATTTTATGCTAAAGACACTGCAGGATCTGTTGGGAAATGATTATGAGGTGATGGTGGCGAAATCAGGGTTGTCAGCAATCAGGGGGATTACGTTGGAGCGTCCGGATTTGATTTTATTGGATTATGAGATGCCAGTCTGTGATGGCAGCCAGGTGTTGGAAATGATTCGCGCTGAGGGGGATTTCGCAGATATTCCTATTATTTTCCTGACGAGCAGGGTTGACAGGGAGAGCGTCAAGAAAGTAATTGAGTTGAAACCGGATGGATATTTGTCCAAATCTCTGCAGCCTGCCGATGTGAAACGGGAGGTGGATCATTTCTTTGAGAAGGCGGCGAGAAGAAGTGCTAAAAAATAGAAAAGTATGTATATTTTTCCTTTCTTGTCCATATAATTTATTACATAGCAATAATGATTCAATTATGTACAGGGTTGAATCGTTATCATAAATAGACAGAATAAGGAGAACGAGTATGGCAAGAGGAGTAAAGAAATCAATACAGGAGAAGATCGCGCAGAAGGAAGAACTCATCGAGGCGCTTTCTACCAGAGTGAAAAAGGAGAGAGACGAGCTCAATGAGCTTTTGGAGATGCAGAAGATGGAGGAACTCAATGAGCTGAGGGTAGTCGTTGAAAAATCTGGTATGGAGATTTCTGATATTATCCAGATGGCGCAGATGCAGGCAGCCCAATAGGAATGTTTGCAGCGTTTCTACAAAAAATTATGCAAGAAAAAGTCCAAACACAATTGCGTACATAGCCTGAAAAGGGTATAATGGAAAGCAAGGGTGAATGGGCTTTTTTCATTCAATATACTTTAATGAGGGAAAGGAAAAACGAAGATGGTAAACATACGTGAATTATATCGCAATAATAAGGAATACGCAGACCAGGAGGTTACGGTTGGCGGCTGGCTCAGAAGCAAGAGGGACTCGAAGACATTTGGTTTCCTGGTAATCAATGATGGTACTTTTTTTGAGTCGCTTCAGGTCGTGTACAGTGATCAGCTGGATAATTTTGCAAGGATCTCAAAACTCAATGTGGGCGCAGCGGTGATCGCGACAGGCGTTGTGACACTTACACCTGAGGCGAAGCAGCCGTTTGAGATCCAGGCAACGAAGATCGAGGTGGAGGGTGACTCTGCGCCGGACTACCCGCTGCAGAAAAAGAGACACAGTTTTGAATATCTTCGGACGATCTCTCATTTACGACCGCGCACCAATACATTTCAGGCGGTGTTTCGGGTACGTTCGCTCTGTGCATATGCGATTCACAGATTTTTCCAGGAGAGGGATTTTGTCTATGTCCATACGCCGTTGATTACAGGAAGTGACTGTGAGGGAGCAGGTGAGATGTTCCAGGTTACGACACTGGACCTGAAAAATCTTCCTATGGTCGATGGAGAGGTCGATTTCAGCAAGGATTTTTTCAACAAGCCGACGAATCTGACGGTAAGCGGGCAGTTAAATGGGGAGACTTACGCGATGGCATTTAAGAACATCTATACGTTTGGACCTACCTTCCGCGCGGAGAACTCCAATACAACGCGCCATGCCGCAGAGTTCTGGATGATCGAGCCGGAGATTGCCTTTGCGGATTTGAAGGACGACATGATGCTGGCGGAAAGTATGCTCAAATATATCATTCACTATGTTCTGGAAAATGCGCCGGAGGAGATGGCATTTTTTAATCAGTTTGTGGATCAGGGATTGATCGAGCGGCTGCAGCACGTGGCAAACTCAGAGTTTGGACAGATCACTTATACGGATGCGATCACGGAACTTGAGAAACATAACGACGAGTTTGAGTACAAAGTTTCCTGGGGATGTGATCTGCAGACAGAGCATGAGCGTTATCTGACCGAAAAACTGTTTGGAAGACCAGTATTTGTAACGGACTATCCAAAGGAAATTAAGGCCTTCTATATGAAGCTCAATGAAGACGGCAAGACGGTTGCTGCGATGGACTGCCTTGTGCCGGGAATCGGGGAAATTATCGGCGGAAGTCAGAGAGAGGACAAGTTAGACGTGCTCGAGAGAAGAATGCAGGAGTGTCATCTCAAGGCGGAGGATTATGACTTTTACCTTGATCTTAGGCGTTACGGAAGTGCCAGACACGCGGGGTTTGGGCTTGGCTTTGAGCGCTGTGTGATGTATCTGACAGGGATGGGAAATATCAGGGATGTGATTCCGTTCCCGAGAACTGTCAACAACTGTGAATTATAGGTTACAGTTCAGCCTAGGACTTTGCACTACGCTGCAAATTATGGCTTATACAAGCCACGTAAGAACGCGTAGCGGTTGAGATGCATCAAGCCACGGTACGTGGCTTTGACATCCGCGAAG
>DKVL01000119.1 GCA_002491195.1 Lachnospiraceae bacterium UBA7179 | reverse complement strand
CATTACACGGATTTTAGGATATAAATTATTTCATGTCTAAACTGGTATTATATCAATCACACTATCGCAATAAATATTTTTCATCACCAAATACTCCAACACTTGTAAGAACTCCTTCAAAAATACCTTCATTTGTTCAAAACGCCAAAAAACCTGATACAAAGCATCGAACTGTCATACAGCTTCATGCTTTATATCAGGTTTTCGCGTTTCTCCGGGATACTTCCCGGCCCAGACTGGTCTGTCAGCCATCGCTGCCATGATGGGCTGTTCTTTTATTCCAAGCAATTATTCAGACAAATAAATCTCCACATTGTCCGCGATCGCTTTCACAGTCGCGTCAATGTCCTGTGTGCCTTCCAGGTACTTTGCGCCCTGCGTGTAAACAGCGTCCTCAAGCACAGTATCGCACAGATATGGCGTGTCGAGCGCTGCGATCCACTGTTCAAACTGGGCGATCCCTTCCTGATCAACAGGATATATACTATAGCCAAACGCCAAACCATCTACATCCGAGAAAGATACCGCAGACTGGGATCCATCCTCGCCAAGCTCGCTTTTATCGTACGCAAATTTTGCCGCCAATGCTTTTTTATTGACTGGCACGCCAAACTCCATCGTTCCCTGCACGTTTGTTCCAAGCATCATACGCACAAACTGCTTTGCCGCATCAGGATTTTTCGTCGCTGTGTTAATCCCTGCAATGGATAACGGCTGGTAAACATTGCTGCTCTGTCCGTTTAATGGCCGGAACACCGTATCGTCAAAGCCCTCCACACGCGATACAGACAACATGCTCTGATAATTGTAGGCAGTTATGACCTGCCCGTAAGTAAACGGGTATTCTTTAAGCAGATAATTCAACTCGTTTGCCATCACAAAATATTTGCTGTCCTCGTATTTTTCTCCGGACTCCTCCGCTGCGATGCGCTGCTGGTACATCTTGATCTGCTCCTCCGGCGTACCGTTCATCTGCACATCATAAAGTCTCCTGGTCTGCTCCAGATACTCCCTTACTTTCTGGGTATCAAGCTGTCCCTTGTCATCCTTCCATGCCGGAGCGCAGAAAGCTGTAGTCCGCTTCATGATGCCCTTTGCGGAACATACGGTCAACAGATTTTTGTCCGGGTACTCTTCCCTTGCTTTTTCCAGCATATCCGCCAGCGACTTGTAATCACTGATATTGTCCACATATCCTTTTCTGCCTATGATGATTGGAATCCCAAATTCTGTTGGAACCGCATAGATCTTGTCATCGCTTTGCATATTTTCTATCAGATTCATGTACAATCCGTCGCTTTGATTCACCTCATTGACAATGTCTGTCAGATCCATCAGCACGCCCTTCTCAGCATACGTGTCAATATTCATGTCGTCAAGCATGATGACATCAGGGCCGCTGCCGCTGAGCAGCTGCGTATTCAGCTTTTTCAGTGCATCCTCCCTCGTGATGCCGCCCTCGTCCATACCGATCTGGTACTCAATATAAAAGTCCGAATACTGCGTCTGATAAGACGTGATCGTCTGCCGTACCATATCATCATCGTTCAGACTGTAGACCGTGATCTTGTCATTTGGAACCGTGGGCACTGTCGCATCATAGACAGATTTGACGAACTTCCCATCACTGTAGGCTGTTATAAATTCATTCTGATCATTGACCATCATCGCCATCACGAGATGTGACGGGGCGCCCAGCATGGAAAGACCGCCATCGATCACCTGCTCTACCACACTGCCGCCGATGACATGGCGGTACAGCCCCTTCTCGCCTGCCACATAGACCGTGTGATCCTCACCGAGAAATGCATAGGTCTGATATCCCGCTCCTGTAAATGACATACTGGCATGTATTTCCTCAATAAAATTGTCCAGTGTCTCATCCTCGATAAAGCTCTTATTTTCCAGATCATATAAGAAAATCTTATCACTGCACATACACATCAGTATATTGTCTCTACAGTACATCAGCCAGCATCCATCCTGCAGCTCTGTCAGTTTCTCTGTGGTTCCATCACTGATATCTACTTTATAAATATACTTACAGCCGCGGGCAAAAACATACAGATTTCCCTGTTCGTCAAACGCCGCCGCATACAAATTCGAATCCGCATCCGGCAGTTCTACGGATATCTGCTCCGTGGTGTCATCTGTATGGTAAATATACAGGTTGTAATCGTAATCCACACTGTCTTCCGGCGCTCCCTCCTGGTGATCCATACAGATCAGCGCAAGCGTCCCATCCTTTGATATGGCTGTCGAGATAGGATAGTGCTCATCCGCAAAGGCAGCAAAAGCCTCACTCTCCTCGACCTCCCATGTATCACCGCCGTCTTTTGACACAAATCTCTGGCCAGTCATACTGTTTACAAATATCATCCGGCCATCCTGCAGCGTCTGTGTATCCAAACTGTCCCAGTAGTCACCCTCGAAAACGGTCGATTCCACATAGCGCCCCATACCGTTATTGTCAGCGGTATCCACTGTCCCTGTATTAGACTGCCCTGCATCGGACTTTTTTTCCTCCGGGGCGCTTGTCTGTGTCCCACTCTCCGTCTGCCCGTTCGTGCTGCAGCCTGTCGCAGCAACGCCCACCGCAGCTGCCAGCAAGAGGGCTGTCAGTTTTGTAATGATTGATTTTTTTCTCATAACATACCTCCATATGCATAATTCCTATTTTTTGCATATCCGTATCATAACATAACAATCTCTAAACAATCTCTAAAAAAGGTACAGCGTCTTATTCCTTTTCATAAGACACTGTACCTTTTCACTTCATTCTTTCGTCCAAAACTCTATATCACCGCTTTCCTCATCCCGAAACATATTCCATACGCATTCCCGCGACTCTGCATATAAGCCAGTCTCCCTGTCCTGCAATAGTTCATATGTTATTGTCTTTAACAATTTTTTGAACGCTTCTTCATTTGAACAGTGCTCTTCTTCACTGATACGATGTACCAAATAAAAAGAAATAGCCTGTATTGATTTATTGATATTGACACTTGATGCTGTCATCCTACAATCTCCCTTCTGATTTTCTTGAATCGCAGTTTCTGAATTGCTGCACTTGTCCCGAAAAAATACTGCTTAGGCAGATTTTCCGGTTCCAGCTCTTTTATCAGAGAATCCAATACCTCATCTGGGTAATTCGTCATAATCAATTCTTCCCGATATGAATTGATTATCGTTACCGTATTTTCATCTGCCGTAGGTCCAATTACAATATCATAATTATGAGCAGCCCTGTCGGAATCTCTGTTTTTCAAGACAAACAGCACCCACTCCCGATCAGCCTGCTGAAACACTTTTATATTCAAATTCCCCGGATTACTGATACAACTATCATCAAATTCTAAATTATATCGATATGCCTGATATCTCCTGGTTTTATAATCAGGATTTCTCTGCCGCATTTTTGCCTCTCTTGCTTCAAGAATATGCTTATTCCTTCTGGCTATATTCTCTGCATGGCTTTTTATGGGAGTAGCATAAAATCCTTTTCCAAAATCCTTATAACCTCTGCCCATCATTACATCAATTTCATGAATGTCATATGTTGTTCCATGAAACAAATCTCTCATCTCACACAGTCTCCTCTATCGCATCAATATAAGATTTCAAATCATGCAAAATACCCTTTATTCCCATGGAATTATATTCCTCATAACAAGTATCGATATAAGAAAGCAAATCATATTGATCGAAAAGATCGCTGATTTTACGAAAATCAAGATTCCATTCCTTTCTCATACAGTTCGCAATTGTTATCTGCATGTTTAATACATTATCATCCCTTGTCATAAAAACCTCACTTCCCCAAATATCTCAGTTTTCTTTGACACTTTTTATAATCATATCAGATCCTGCAAAAGGTGTAAAGACTCACTCATCCAAATCAGCTCTGACGCTTAAATTTTTATGCCTCACTGCTGCATATAGATCTATCTCATTCCTTTCCGCCACTTTTCCCATATCTCCATGACCTGTGATTGTTGATGCATATTGGGTATTTTTCTTCAGACTGTCCATCAAGCGGATGCAGATACGGCGCAGAATGTACTTAAATTAACTCATTGATCGTCTTTCCTATATTCTTCCAGACATATCTGCTTTTCATAGATTATTTGGGCATCTTCTACCCCGACATACCTGTAATGCCATGGCTCATAGCTGGTTCCTGTAACCTTTTCCCTGCCTCGCGGATAACGCAGTATGAAGCCGTACCTGTATGCATTTTCCGCAAGCCACGCATATACTTCATCGTTCGTAGACTGCGTCTTGTCAGCGTTAATATCGACCGCTATACCAAGCTGATGCTCACTTGTTCCCGGTAGCGCCACCCACTCTTTTGCTGTGCTTTCAGCCCTTATTCTGGAGCAGCCTTCATCCATATAAGCCTGCACTTTTTCATCAAATATTTCTTTTTGATCCTCTGATGTCCGATATCCTTCCCGCACAATGGGATATATTCCGTCTGCTCTCGCCGCATCAAACATTCCCTGCAAATATGGATAAATCCTGCTGTCCACCTTCCGGCCATTTTCCAGTTCGGTTAAGGATACCGAAAAATCTTCTGGTATCTTGTTCCACCGATTTACAACAATTAAATTCCATTCCTCTGAGACAGGAATACGATGTGAATCTGCAGCAGCAATGTTTTCCAAAAAGGAGTGAGCCATCGTCGCCCTGTTTTGTATCACACCAGCTGCAATCCAAATCAGGAAGATCATTAAAATGACTTTTCGAAATTTTCTTCCCTTCTTTTTTCTTAACCCTTTCTTCTTTTCCATTTTTTATGAAACCCTCAATCATCCTGACCAGCCTCATAGCCCAATCTGACGATCTTTCCATTCGAATATGCGGTCAGAAATTCATTGCTGTCATTCATCGCCACTGCCATGATATCGTTCGAAGACATTTTGGCGTCGATTACCTGCTCCACCACACTGTCCCCAATAACATGACGATACAGCCCTTTTTTGCCTGCTATATAGACCGTATTGTCTGCGCCCAGAAAAGCATATGCTGTATATCCGCTTCCCGTCCATTCCAATTTCTTGTAATTTTTCTTGACAAAGCTGTCCAGTGTCTCATCCTCCACAAAGCTCTTTTTTTCCAGATCATACAGGAAGATCTTTTCCCCCGTCATACACATCAGCATATTGCCCCTGCACTGCATCAGATTCGTGTTCGCCGCAAGCGTCAGGAGCTTCTCTGACGTCCCTGCACTGATATCCACCTTATAGATATTGTTGCAGCCTGCAGCATATACATAGAGTGCTCCCTGGTCATCAAATGCCAGTGTTCCCAGATGGGACTCAGCGTCAGGCAGGTCGATCGGTATCTGCGTTGAAGTGTTGTCTGTATTGTAGATATAGAGACGATATGTATACTCATTTTTTCCATCTGTCGGACTGCCTGTCTGATCCATACCGATCACCGCTCTCGTACCATCCTTTGCAATAGCAGCGGCCGCCGCATAATGGTCGTCGATGAATGCAAAAAAAGCATCGTCCGCCGCGGCATCCCATGTGCTCCCGCCATCGTCTGACACAACCTTCTGCCGGGAGAGACAATTCAGAAACATGATCTGACCATCACTTAGCGTCTGTGTCTGTACCATGTCCGAAAAACCATCGCTCTCATAAACTGTCGTCTCCACATAGCGCCCCACGCCATTCTCAGAAGAAGCGTCCGTCAGTCCGCTGCCGGACGAACCTGCATCCTTACCGTCTGCCTGTGCCCCCATTTCGTTTCCTGACTGCCCTATCATGCCGCAGCCCGGCGCAGTGACGCCGAGAACCACCGCCATCACAAATGCGGCCGACCTTGTAAACATTGATTTTTTTCTCATAATGAACCTCCATATGTAAATTGATATTTATTTTGCACATGGATATCGTAGCACTGCTATCTCTAAACAGTCTCTAATTTACTAAGGAACTGTTCTCCCATCAGCCTGAAAATAAAGTTGTGTAACTGTCTGAAATAGATTATAATTACATCAGAAACTGTGTTTATATGCATCAATGAGAAGCAAACTGCAGACACAGAACAAACAGACTCTCAGAGTCAATATTAGATACGGAGGAAGCAAAAAATGGCATTATTGGGTAATTTATTTGGAGAACACAAGGAAAAACAGCCAGAAAACACATGGGAAAAAGAGCTTTCCTTTATGGTTGTCATTCCTAAAAACGACTCGGACATTGACAATCTTGAAAGCCTGGCCGAGCGGCTCACAAAAAACGATCTAAAACTTTTAGGCCAAAAGGACATCTCGCCAGCGACCGGACTGATGCTGCATGTCGCATCCGGTGAACTGCAGTATATGGTGCACCTCGACACCATAGCGGTTGAAATTCCGGAAATGTACCGCATACAGCACTTTTTCCGCGATATCGACGTAGAAGAAATCCGGCGGAAGAAAAAAGGACTGGTCGTGGAAATGATGTTTGATGAACACATTTTAGAGTGTTATCATACACAGCTAAAGATCATCAGCGGACTGCTTCCAGATTGTCTTGCGGTATTGGACCACAGCTCCGAAAAAGTGCTTTCAGGAAAGTGGGTTCAGCTTGCTGCAGAGTCGGATGTACCACCCTCTCCAAGATATATTTTCACCGTGCAGGCTGTATCCGGTGATACCGAGGAAGTATGGCTTCACAGCCATGGATTGAACCGCTGCGGACTCCCGGAGCTTGAGATTCTAAATTCCACCAAGGATACATTCGACGATCATTATAACATTATCGAGATCATGGCAAAGCGTCTGCTCGAGAGCGGGGAGCCGCCAAAGGAAAAGGAGCCTATGTACCTTGCGATGGTTGCAGATGGGATTCCGCTGATGGCAACCGTCGTCAACTGGAGGGAAGCTGTGCGGAACTATCCAGCCAACATCCTTGGCGGTGCGTCGGACAGAACAGACAGCCACAATGAAAACACGGACGCTATTTTCTGCTATCCCAGTCCAAAGTCAATCAAGAAAAAACAATACTGTGAAGTAAATGTATACAATGAATACCTGAGCCAAAATCCGATCTATATGCTGACCACCCAGGAGACCGAGCGCATGAGAAAACTTGCGGCGGAACGGCTGGAATACATGTTAAAAATGTTTGGCCGCGAAAATATTAATATTCTTGTCAAAGTCGGCCTGGAAACCGACAAGGAGTTTCAGGAGCAGGGAAACGGCTATGAACATATCTGGTTTGAACTGAAAGAAAAACAGGAAGATACCTTTTCAGCGGAGCTGACGCAGGAGCCATACTACATCAAAGACCTGCACGAAGGAGCTGTAATGACTTTCCCATACAGCCAGATCACGGACTGGATTATCTTTACCCCCGATGGCCGGGTGACGCCGGATGATGTTTATCTCCTCGCATATGATGGCTGGAATCTGCAGGAATGAGATTTTATTTTGCAAAAAATGATATTTAGAGATAATTTAGAGATAAATAAAGTAAAATAGATTGCAAAATATCACAGGGAACTGTAGGAAGTTCCCCATCTATGGAGGCGTCCACAATGCGTATACTACTTGCGGAAGACGACAAAAAACTAAATGAATCTCTCACAACCCAGCTGCTCTCCAGAGGATTTGAGGTAGATTCCTGCTATGACGGCGAGGAGGCTCTATACTATGGCGAACAGAATATCCACGACGTGATCCTGCTCGACAGAATGCTTCCCTATATGGAAGGCTCGATCGTTCTGACAAAGCTCCGTCAGCAAGGCATCAGTATCCCCATCATTCTCATCACAGCGCTCGGTACACTCAACGACAAAGTGACCGGACTAAACCTTGGGGCAGACGATTATCTGGTAAAACCGTTTGCCTTCGAGGAGCTGCTGGCGCGGATCCAGTGTGTCACGAGACGCTCTCTCATTATCAATCAGACGGATCTGCCATGCTACTGTGATATCCAGTTTCATGAGAGCACCAACACCCTGACCGGTCCAGCCGGAAGCTGTTCTTGTTCCAAGCGCGAGGGGGCCATGCTCGAGGTTCTGATCAAAAACGGCGGTCAGACGCTTTCGCGCAGTACGCTTCTTCTGAAAATCTGGGGACCAGACAGCAATGTCGAGGAGGGAAACCTTGACAATTACATTTATTTTGTCCGCAGGCGTCTCAAAGCAGTCGGAAGCCGTCTGAACCTGCGAACCATTCGCGGAATCGGCTACTGTCTAATGGAGGAATGATCCCTGTATGAATACCATCAAAAAAGCTCATATGCATCTGACACTGTTAAATGGCTGCATCACCACGCTCATTCTGATCATCATGACGCTGCTCTACCTGTTTATCTCAGAGAGCAACATGATGCAGAGCAGGATCTCTTCCTACCCAAGGGACATCTATCAGATTGCCTCCTACATCGAGCAGCAGGATATCATCAGCAACACCTGGCTGTCACAGCTCGAATCCAACAATCAGTACTATATCTCCCTGATGGACAATGGCACAGAGTTTCTCTACAATGTCAACAAAGATGGTTCGCTTGATGACCGGCAGCAGGTGATTAATGCCGCATGGGATTACTATCGCGATGACAATATTCCCAAGACCACACATCCCCTGTCACACGACAGCAGCTATGTCTCCTACATCATGAACCGGGAAAAGGACACGCGTGTCACCTCATCAAAATACTACTGCTCTGTGATCAGCATCGAAAAAAATCATGCAGCTCTCGAAATCCTGCTGACAGCCCCACTTGATGATATCGAGAAGCAAATCACAAGACAGCGCTTTTTATTCCTGGGAATCATCACGCTCGCACTCATTGCCATCTGGATTTTTGCATGGATTTTCACCGGAAAACTACTAAAGCCCATCGAGGAGAGCCGTCTCCGGCAGAACCAGTTTATTGCCTCCGCCTCACATGAACTGCGCACACCGCTCGCGGTGATCTTATCCTGTGCAGAAGCCGGACTCACCAAAAGCGAATCCCCAGAATTATTGACGATTAAAAATGAATCCCTGCGCACATCAAGACTTCTAGGAGATATGCTCACACTGTTAAGCTGCGATACCGGACACCTTGATATCAGGCCTGCCGACACACAGCTTGACACACTCGTCCTCAATGCATGTGAAGCCTTTGAAAACATGGCTGCTGCCAGACACATCCGTATCACAGCCTCACTTCCAGCAGATATCCTGCCAGACTGTATGTGCGACAGTGAACGCATTACGCAAGTACTCACAATCCTTTTGCACAACGCCATCAGCTATACGCCGGAGGGCGGAGCAATCCGCCTGTCTGTCGCCTATATCAATTCCTTTTACAAGTCAAACCGACATTTTGAAATCAGGATATCCGACACGGGTGTTGGAATCAGCGACGAGGAAAAAGCCAGGATATTTGACCGCTTTTACCGCAGTGAAAAAGCCCGAAGCGATAAAAATCACTTCGGGCTGGGATTGGCGATTGCCTACGATATCATAACCGCTCATCACGGAACGATCACCGTGACCGATACGCCTGGCGGCGGCACAACGTTTCTTATTACGCTTGGTTAAGACTTTCATGCTCCCGCAAATCTGCCATGTGCAAAGACTTCTGCACATGGCTTTTATCATTTTAATCCTCACCGGACTCTGCTACCTTACTTGCTCTCGCCTTTACCTGCGCCTCCTGAATATCGCTCGGCGTCTGCTCATAGCGTGTGACTTCATACTCAAAGCTGCCGCGTCCTCCTGTCATAGAGCGGAGTACTGTACAGTATCCTGTCAGCTCCATCATCGGAATATCCGCCTCAATTACCTGCTTGCCATTGCCGATCGGATTCATGCCGAGCACCCTGCCGCGCCGCTTGTTCAGATCTCCCATGATATCACCTGTATAGCGGTCGGGTGCTGTCACCTTGAGCGACGCAATCGGCTCAAGCAGAACAGGTCCTGCCTCCATAAAGCCTTTCTTAAACGCCTGGATCGCCGCTGTCTTAAATGCCATTTCTGAGGAATCCACTGCGTGGTAGGAACCATCATACAAAATACCTTTCACACCCACAACCGGATATGCCGCCAAAGGTCCTTTCAGCACAGATTCCTGCATTCCTTTCTCGACAGCCGGGAAATAGTTCTTCGGAACCGCACCGCCCACGACTTCCTGCTCAAACACATACGGTTTCTCCAGATCGCCGGACGGCTCAAAGCGCATCTTGACATGACCATACTGTCCATGTCCGCCGGACTGCTTCTTGTATTTGTACTCTACATCCGACTTCTTCTTGATAGTCTCACGGAACGCGATCTTGGGATCACTCAACTCAATCTCACATTTATACTCATTGACAAGACGGCTCTGAATAATCTCAAGCTGCTGATCTCCGATGCCATACAGCAATGTCTGTCTGTTCTCCACATCATTGACAACCTTCAGGGTCTGATCCTCATGCGACATCTTCTGCAAAGCTTGTGACACCTTGTCAATATCGCCCTTATTCGGCACTTTATAGCGCTTTGCCGTATACGGTTTCGAGATCTCAAATTTGCCGTACTCGATCACAGTTGCCTTGGTGGAAAGCGTATTTCCTGTCCTTGCAGCAGTCAGCTTTGCGATCGCCCCGATATCTCCCGCGTGCAGCTCACTGATCTCAATCGGCTTGCTGCCTTGCAGGATATAAAGTTTGCTGACTTTTTCCTCCACATCTTTGTCCTTATTGTATATCGTATCATCGGACTTAAATACACCAGAGCATACCTTGATCAGCGAATACTTCCCGATAAACGGATCCACAATCGTCTTAAACACATAGGCGGATTTCGCCTTTGCAAAGTCATAATTTGCCTCAAACACTTCGTTTGTCTTCATATTAAAGCCCGCGATCTGTCTGTTCTCAGGACTTGGCATATATTTCACAATATCGTCGAGCAGCGTATATGTACCCTGGCACAACAGGCTCGAACCCATACTGATCGGTACGATTGAACTGTCGATCACGTTTGTGCGGAGCGCTGCACGAATCTCATTCTCAGAGAAAGTCTCTCCGCCAAAATAACGGTCCATAAACTCCTCACTCGTCTCGGCTACCGCCTCCATCAGCGTATCCCTGTAAAGACTCAGATTGTCTTTGCTGTAGTCAGGAATCTCGCACTCCTCCACATCTTTTCCTTTCCAGCGGTTTGCCGTCTCACTCACGACATTGACATAACCAACGAACTTCTCGTTCTCCCTGATGGGGAAATGGAACGGGGCAATCTTCTTACCGTACATTTCCGTGAGTTTCTCCACCACATTTTTGAACGACGCATTATCTGCGTCCATCCCTGTAACATATATCATCCTTGGCAGCTTATATTTCTCGCACAGCTCCCAGGCTTTCTCTGTTCCCGCCTCGACACCGGACTTGCCTGACACCACGATAACCGCTGCATCTGCCGCACTGATAGCCTCCTCAACTTCACCTATGAAGTCAAAATATCCGGGTGTGTCGAGAATATTGATCTTTACACCCTCCCACTCAATCGGTACGACTGACGTACTGATGGAAATCTTTCTCTTCTGCTCTTCCTTGCCAAAATCACTGACGGTATTGCCGTCCTCCACTCTTCCCATACGTGAAGTGATCCCTGACAGATATGCCATTGATTCCACAAGACTCGTTTTTCCTGCCCCGCCATGGCCTAACAATACTACGTTTCGGATCTTATCAGTTGTGTAAATGTTCATTGCAGCTACCTCCTAATTGATCGAGTGCGCTCACAAGAGCACGCTCCTCGTTATATAATGATAGTTCACCATGCTAATCTGCATGACCTAACTATTACAAGTTTACTATAATTTTTCAGACAATTCAATCATTTTTGTGCAATTTGCATACCTCATTTTGCATAAAATCCTTTTTGAAATTTCGTCACTATTGCCAAAACTTTAGACTTGACAAGAAGTACTTCCCTGTCATGATTCCTTTCGCAGACAGTTATATAAAGCTATTGACTTTAGCACTTTAAAGTGCGATAATTATCCATATCATTACATGATTTTATTATGAATCAGAAAGGATTAAATACTTTATGAATATGAAAAAATTCGGTTTTTTAAGCCTTGGGCTGATCGGCGGC
This sequence comes from Lachnospiraceae bacterium UBA7179, assembly GCA_002491195.1. Classification (GTDB taxonomy): domain Bacteria; phylum Bacillota; class Clostridia; order Lachnospirales; family Lachnospiraceae; genus COE1. The sequence continues at coordinate 6,226 of DKVL01000119.1, read as the reverse complement.
TCGATCGCGCTCGCGATCCGGCAGATTTGTCCCGATGCCCAGATCATTGCATACGCGCGCAGGCAGTCCACGCTGGACGAAGCGCTTGCTGCAGGCGCAATTGATGTAGGAACCACTGAAATAAACGGACTTTTCTCTGACTGTGATATGATATTTCTATGCGCCCCCGTCACTGTTAATAACAACTTTCTGAAACAACTAAAACCGATCCTGTCCGAAAAGACGATCGTCACCGATGTCGGCAGTGTCAAGGGTTCTATCCATGAGACTGTCTCACAGCTTGGCCTGGGCAGCCGCTTTATCGGCGGACATCCGATGGCAGGCAGTGAAAAAACCGGGTTTGCCAACGCCAGTCCCATCATTCTGGAAAATGCGTACTATATTCTCACCCCCACGGAAGAAGTAAAGCCGGAAGCCGTCGCTGAGTACTATTCCCTTGTAAAGAAAATGGGCGCGATTCCTCTGATTTTAAACCATAAGGAACACGACTATGTGACAGCCGCCATCAGCCATGTTCCGCATCTTGTCGCCGCCGCGCTCGCCAACCTGGTACACGACCACGATTCCGCAAACGAGACGATGAAAATGATTGCCGCCGGGGGCTTTAAGGACATCACACGCATCGCCTCATCTTCCCCTGAGATGTGGGAATCAATCTGTATGTCCAACACCGAAAACATTGCAGACCTGTTAGATGATTACATTGATTCGCTGCAGACCATCAGCAAAGCCGTGCGCGGGAAACAGACCGGCTTTACCTATAACTTGTTCACGGCCTCCAAGGAATACCGGGATTCTTTCGCGGACCTGCCAAAAGGGCCAATCAAGAAGATTTTTGCATGTTATGTGGACATTCCTGATGAGGCTGGTTCCATCGCCTCACTCGCCACACTTCTTGCCAAAGCCGATATTTCGATCAGAAATATCGGAATTATACACAACCGTGACTTCGAGGAAGGCGTACTCCGGGTAGAATTTTACGACCAGACCGCACTGGACGAAGCAATCGCCCTGCTGCAGAGCCTGCACTATTCAGTGTATCAGAGAAAATAAAACACGAAGTGTTTTCCATATAGCAGCCTCCACATAAAAGACACAGGACCTGCATAAAATATTTTAGAGTTTATTGCTGTCATGAGGTTTTTTATGTGGGCTAAATTAAAACCATATTTCATTTCAATCTTGATCGCTCTCTGTGTTGGCGGTCTGTCGGCATTTCTAATCCGCAAAAACATTTATATCTATTCTTTGCTGCGCAAACCGCCTTTGGCTCCGCCTGCCATACTATTTCCAATCGTGTGGACACTCCTCTACATATTGATGGGCATTAGCTGCGCCTGCATCTGCACGCAGCGGACAAAATACCCTGACAAGGTTTTTGACGCCCTGCTCAACTACACACTCCAGTTGATTTTTAACTTTCTGTGGCCTGTCATCTTTTTTAATATGTATACTTTCCTGTTTGCATTGATCTGGCTCGTGGTTCTCTGGACCAGCATTTTAAAAATGATATTCAAGTTCAGCAAACTCGACACTACCGCGGCTTACCTTCAGATACCTTATCTATTGTGGGTGACTTATGCGGGATATCTGAATTTTATGATTTATCTGCTGAACTGATATAGCACATCAGTATCATGTATTTATAATGCCAAAGGAAGGCGGACATGACATGTCCGCCTTCCCTCTACTGTTCAGTCAACACCCTCAAAGATTTCCGCCAATTTCATTTTAATATGCGGAAATGCCCTCAGGCTTATTTCCTGTTCTGCATTGTAATCCTCATCTTCCCTGTCACTTTGCAAAATATAATCATGCTCCAGCACATATTTTCCATCTTTCAGATAATAAATTTCTACTTCTCCCTGCTGCGAAACAATCCAAAACTCTTCCACCCCAGCCTTCTCATAGGCATCCTTTTTTTCCGTCCTGTCTTTCCTGGCTGTCGATGGACTTAACGTCTCCACAATGAATTTGGGGACACCGTTATAAAAGCTTCCTTTTAAGTGCTTTCGATCACAGACTACCATGATGTCCGGACAGACGTAATCATCATTTTCATCCAGATGATAATGATAATCCAGATTCTCCATGAATATAAGACACAGGCTATCTTTTAAACTATTTTTTATCATGTTATAAATATTGCCATTGATAATTCCGTGTTTAAAGCTTGGCGCTGGTGACATATAATATACAACACCATTCATTTTTTCCTGTTTTCTATACTGCCTTTCCGTCAATCCCATACAAATCTCCTAATTTTTCCCGGTCGTTCCAAATCCTCCGCGGTTCGCGCCAGTGAGTTCCGACACTTCCTCAAATACAAGTTCCGGCTGCTGCTCCATGATTCGGAACTGGCAGATACGGTCATTCAGATGGATCACCGTGTCCCGCATCGCATACATGGGGACGAACCACTGGTCATCATTTCCGCAGTAACCGCCTTCTCCCGTCTCGCGGTCAGGCCCGTCGATCACACCCTGATGATTCACTTGTATCAAACCGAAGTTCTTAAACGTAGAACTTCTTGGTACCACGTGTGCTTCATACCCTCTTGGAAGCTCGATCGCAATACCCAGCGGAATCAGCCTGAACTCTCCCTGCTTCATCTCGACATCCTCCGAAGCCCTGAGGTCAATCCAGTTCCCTTTCGATATCTTTTCCAGTTTTTGTACCTTATCTGTAAAATATTTTATCTTTATATGCATCATTGTCTCCCTGCAGTTACGCTTCACACGCATTTTTCTTGATTGCGCAGCTTCCGCCCACACCAAACGGCACAATATTCTGATCCTGCATTCCGGCTGTCTCCCGCCCCATAGGAATATCATCATAATCCCCGCAGTGCAGCACTGGAATCCGCGGATTTTCCTGTGCCAGCGAGGCCTGCACATTGATGACACGCTGATTGCTGCTGCCCTTCCACAGAAGTGTCACATCCTTTTGATCCTGTATAAACTCGCCATCAACAAGCACATCTATATACTGCATTACCGGATATTTCATAGCCTCTTCCCACACGTCGCCCGTATACAGCCAGATATCCTTGCCAGGATATTTCTCCTTAATCTCTTTTGCAAGCTGTCTCACACCGTCCCGGTTTGCACAGTGAAGCGGATCCCCGCCGGAAAAAGTAATCCCTTCAATATACGGCTTGTCGAGCTGCTCAAAAATCTCTGCCCTGGCAGCAGCATCAAACGGCAGCCCGCCATCGGGATCCCAGGTCATAGGATTCTGACATCCCTTACAGCAGTGCTCACATCCCGCCACCCACAAAACAACACGAAGCCCGTCTCCATTTAGCATATCATCCTTAGTGATATTATGATATCTCATAACCAATCCAACCTCCCAAACACACACAATTCGCTCCCAGCGCACAATTCGCTCCCGCCACGCGAAGAACGCCTGCCCTTGGCACAGTCCATTCCATTACGCGAAGAACGCCTGCACTTGGCGTTCTTCTAAAAACGATTAGTAATTCTTAGGGTACGTCCTTTGTACCCTTAGAATTACTTCGTTTTTTACATACTTTTCCTTTCTGCGATCTCCGCCATCTTTGCATCATTGAGTCTCGTGTCTCCATGAACACGGGAATACGACAGATACCCATTCATCCGGTCGATCTTCGTCAGATTCTTGCTGCCGCATTTCGGGCACACATCCATCTCCAGCTCCTGATGTCCGCAGTCGTCACAATAAGCCAGAGACAGATTGACACCCTCATAAAATCCCATCTCCATCGCACGCCTCACAAGCGTCTTGATCGCAGAGATATTATAATCAATCGGATATTTTACATACTGGATCTTGCCGCCATTGGACAGTTCCCAGAACCGGTACTCCAGATCCTGTTTCTCGATCGGCGTGATATCCTCTGTCACATGACAGTGGAAACTGTTGCTGACATACTCCCTGTCAGAGACACCCTCCACGATACCATATTTCGCCCGGAACTGCTTTACCTGCAGACCGCAGAGATTCTCCGCCGGCGTGCCGTAGATCGCATAGAGGTTTTGGTCCTCCTCCTTAAAACGATTGACTTCTTTATTGATATACTCCAGCACTTCCAATGCAAATGCGCCATCCTCCACAAGCGATTTGCCATTGTAAAGCATCTGCAGTTCATTGAACGCCGTGATGCCAAAGGAAGCAGTCGCATATTTCAGCAGCGGCTTGATCTTGTCTGAAAGCTTCAGATGACCGCCCAAAAAGCCGCCCTCACAGTAAGCTAACGGATTGGTTGAAGCTCGCATATTTCCCAGGTATGCATAAGTCCTGATATGCAGCTGCCTGATCAGATTCAGATAATAGTCGAGCACCTCGTAAAAATCCCTGCTCTCCTGTCTTGCCTTTGCCAGGATCATCGGAAGATGCAGCGAGACCGCACCGATGTTAAACCGCCCCACAAACACAGGCACATCCTTATCGTCCGCCGGGTGCATCCCCCCTCTCTCATACCATGGTGAGAGAAACGCACGGCACCCCATCGGCGAGATCACCTTTCCATACTGCTTGTACATACTGGCGATATATCCCTTGCCAGTCAGACTGAGCCAGTCAGGGTACATTGTTTTTGCAGAACACTTCACACCAGCCTCGAACACATCCTCAAGAGGTTTTCCGGGTCCGTGCAGGTTTTCATCATACAAAAAGACAATCTTCGGGAAAAGTACAGGCTTCTTGCAGTCTTTCTTGCCCTGCCCTTTCCGCCTGACATTGAGCATCTGTATCGTCGCCATCTTAGCAAAGCGCTCTGTTCCGATTCCCGCCGTCACCGTGATAAAGGGGTAATCGCCGCGGCTGCTTGCCACTGTATTAAACTTGTATTCCCAGCCCTGAAAGCCCTGCTCAAACTCGCGCTCCACATCGGCGATCGCCACCTCCTGCGCCTTCTTCTGATCAATGCCAAGCCCGACATACTTTGCGACAGAGGACTGGTACGTCTTTTCCGCATACGGTGCAAGAATCTTATCAACCTCAGGAACCGTAAACCCGCCGTACTGCTGGCTTGCTGCGCTGAGCACGATATCGCCGATCACATCAAACGCTACATCCAGCGACTTGGGCTCATTGTACCAGATATTTCCCATCTCAAATCCGCCAGAAAGCACATTCTCCACGTCAAAAAGACAGCAGTTCATCGTATCGCGGCGCGCGGACATATCATGTATATAGATATAGCCATCCCTGCACGCCTGAATCTCCTCCGTCGTCAGGAAGAATTTCTGGTACAATTCTTTATTAAACTGGTTAAATATAAGGCTCCTCTTCGTAGAAACGAGCGCCGAATCCGTGTTTGCATTCTCCTTGTCACCGACATACATGATCGACTGACTCTTTTTATACACATCGTCCATCATGCGCACGAAATCCTGCTTGTAGTTCCTGTAATCGCGATAGCTCTTTGCCACGATGGGCTTTACGTCCTCGAGGGCACTCTCGACAATATTGTGCATCACTGGAATGGGAATCCTCTCGTCCTCCATCGCGTCCACTTTGTCGATGACATCCTGACAAATCTGACGCTTTTCTGCATCTGTAAACTTTGTCAGTGCACGGTAAGCCGATTTCCCCACTGCAACAATGACCTTCTGCACATTAAAGGCTTCCTTGCTGCCGTCTTTTTTGATTACATAGACATTTTTTTTCGGCTGGTAAAGCACACTGTAATCGATTTCTTCGCTCATTTGCATCCTACTCCCTTATACCTGATTTTCTTTTATATAGTGTCTGTTATTTAATCACTATACTAGATATAGTGTCTGTATATTAGTATAGTGCAGCCAAATCTTATTGTCAATCACTAAATTCAACGATTCGTTTCGATAACAAAAGAAAAAAGTGTAAAGACTGTTACAATCCAGCTTTACACCTCTTCTCAAATATTTTTATTCTTTTACCTGCTCTGACTTTGCTTTCGGTTTCCACACTTTGACGCCGATGAATCCGCCAATCCCTGACACAACAGCAATCACTGCAAAAACCATCAGATATGATAATACCATTCTGAAAAATTCTATTAAATTAGACATGATCTTACCTCACATTCCGCCGTCACTGAACCTGAACCCTGTCCAAACCAGCCACAGCTTTTTTTGATTTCCTAAAAATCTACATAATTATCATAACACTATTCTTAGCGTATCGTCAAGCAGTTAATCTCATTTGCCCGTCAAGGTAATAATATATAGTCTTGTCTCCTGAGTTTGACACTTCGATA
>DKVL01000089.1:19753-19944 GCA_002491195.1 Lachnospiraceae bacterium UBA7179 | reverse complement strand
TCTCGCACCAGTTAAACTGGCTACGGAAAAAATTTTTCCGTTTATTCATCCGTTGCGTTTTTCAACGCTTTTACTTTAAAGGTTGTGTCCTATATAATTAGGACATGTTCTCTGAACAATTCTGTCTACATCTCGTTTGATGCATTCTCTTTAGAATTTTCAGGGTTGCATTACTGTTTATTTGTCAAGGT
>DKVL01000089.1:0-19478 GCA_002491195.1 Lachnospiraceae bacterium UBA7179 | reverse complement strand
TTACTGTTTATTTGTCAAGGTACATCATATCTCATACTATCAATGTGTTGCTATCACTCGCGACAGCTTTTATAGGTTATCACATTTTGTTACTTTTTGTCAAGCACTTTCTGAAAAATTTTTTGACATTTTTCAGAAAGCGCTTAAAACCTGTATTTTATTGAATTTGTCTGTCAAGAATCACACTGGTTTCCCTGATCGCTTTATCAATTCCATCAGGATTCTTACCGCCTGCCTGAGCCATATTCGGACGTCCACCGCCGCCGCCGCCTACAAGTCCGGCGATTTCTTTAATAAGATTTCCAGCATGCGCACCTTTTGCCATAGCACCATCAGTAGCCATCGCCACTAGATTCACTTTTCCATCTATGCCAGAGATCAGCACAACAACTCCCTCGCCAAGTCTGGCTTTGAGCTGGTCGCCAAGGTCTCTCAAACCATTCATGTCCACGCCGTCCACCCTTGCTGCCAGAAGTTTGATCCCCTTCACCTCAGTTACCTGATTCATGACATCGCCGAGTGCTTCCTTGGCTGCTTTGCTCTTTAACGATTCATTCTCACTCTGCAGCGATTTGATCTCGAACATCATATGTTCAATCTTGTCTACCAAATTTGCAGGAGTTGTCTTCGCCGCTTTCGCCGCTGCATCAAGCTCATTTTCAATATTCTGATAATATGCAAATACATTATCTCCCGTAAGCGCTTCGATTCGGCGCACCCCTGCCGCAATACCGCTCTCGGATACAATCTTAAAGGTCGTGATATCACCGGTATTTTTTACATGTGTACCACCGCAAAATTCCTTGGAGAAATCTCCCATGGATACGACACGCACGGTCTCGCCATATTTTTCATCAAAAAGAGCCATCGCGCCTGTCTTCTTCGCCTCGTCCATTGTCATAACCTGTGTCTCCACAGCGATATTCTCAACAATCTTCTCATTGACCATCTTCTCAACAGCTGCAAGCTCGTCTGCCGTCATCGCCTCGAAATGACTAAAGTCAAACCGCGTGCGCTCTCCGTCCTGATAAGAACCTTTCTGCTGTACATGAGTACCAAGCACCTCACGTAATGCCTTTTGCAGTAAATGAGTTGCAGAATGATTTTTGCAGATTTTTGCGCGAAGTACTTTGTCAACACTTAGCGTAACTTCATCGCCCACCTTGATCATTCCGCGCGCCATTTTACCAATGTGCCCCACTTTGCCGCCGAGAAGCTTAATGGTATCTTCTACAACAAACTCACCTGACCCAGTTGTAATCACTCCCCTATCGCCCTGCTGACCACCCATCGTTGCATAAAATGGAGTTTCATCAACAATAATCGTACCAATCTCTCCGTCTGAAAGCGCCTCCACAAGTTCACTCTCTGTCGTGAGCACAGAAACCTTCGATGTAATCTCGAGTTTGTCATATCCGACAAACTCTGTTGTAATGGCAGGATTAATCAACTCATATACCGTTGCGTCCGCACCCATATAATTTGTCTCTTTACGTGCCTTTCTTGCCTTGGAACGCTGCTCTTCCATCGCTGCGTTAAAACCGTCCTGATCAATGGCAAATCCCTTTTCCTCCAATATCTCGCAAGTAAGGTCTACCGGAAAGCCATATGTATCATACAGTTTAAATACATTCTCTCCCGAGAGAATCTTCTCGCCGGTCACCTGCATTTTATCCTCCATATCCGAAAGGATTGCAAGCCCCTGGTCTATCGTTTTATTAAACTTTTCTTCTTCCTGTGTCAACACCTTGAAGATAAAGTCCTTTTTCTCGTCCAGCTCTGGATAACCATCCTTGCACTCATCGATCACTGTCCTGGCAAAGTCTGCCATAAAAGTACCTTCAATACCAAGCATTCTTCCGTGACGTGCAGCACGTCGGATGATACGTCTGAGCACATACCCGCGCCCTTCATTTGTCGGCATAATACCATCTGAAATCATAAATGTTGCAGAACGAATATGGTCTGTGATCAATCGGATCGAGACATCCTTCTTCTCATCTGTCTCATATTCCACATTAGCTGCTTCGCAAATCCTGTCGCGTATCGCCTTCATTGTATTGATATCAAACACAGTATCTACGTCCTGGACAACGACTGCAAGCCGCTCAAGCCCCATACCAGTATCGATATTCTTCTGCGCTAGTTCTTCATAATGACCTTTGCCGTCGCCGTCAAACTGCGTAAATACATTGTTCCAGACTTCTATAAAGCGGTCGCAGTCACACCCCACCTTACAGTCAGGCTTACCACAGCCATATTTGATCCCTCTGTCATAATAGATCTCCGAACACGGTCCACAAGGCCCTGCGCCGTGTTCCCAGAAATTATCGCACTCCCCTGTCTTGGGATCTCTGTAAAAGCGTGTAATCTTCTCAGCTGGCACTCCGATCTCATTTACCCATATGTTAAATGCTTCCTCATCCTCGCAGTAAATAGATGGATATAGTCTATCGGGGTCAAGTCCGACTACTTTGGTCAAGAACTCCCAACTCCAGTTCAATGCCTCATGCTTAAAATAATCTCCAAATGAAAAATTTCCAAGCATCTCAAAAAAGGTAAGATGTCTTGCCGTCTTGCCAACATTCTCAATATCGCCTGTCCTGACACATTTCTGACAGGTAGTAACACGCCGCCTCGGCGGAATCTCCTGCCCTGTAAAATATGGTTTTAACGGCGCCATACCTGAATTAATGATCAACAGACTGTTGTCATTGTGCGGCACCAGAGAAAAGCTCTTCATTGATAAATGACCTTTGCTCTCGAAAAATTCCAGAAACATTCTCCGAAGCTCGTTTACTCCATAGTTTTTCACAATTATTCCTCCATTAAAAATATATAATCGGGTAGAGCCTGGGTGCATTAAAAATCAAACTTATCCGCAAAATAAGCATCCAATCCGTCAATTGGAATACGCACCTGCTCCATGGAATCGCGGAAGCGAACAGTAACTGCATTGTCCTGCTCTGAATCAAAATCATAGGTAATGCAGAACGGCGTTCCAATCTCATCCTGACGGCGATATCTCTTGCCGATATTTCCTCTGTCATCAAACTCGCAGTTATACTTTTTTGACAGTTGTGCATAAATTTTCTCTGCGCCTTCATTGAGTTTCTTACTTAACGGAAGTACGCCGATCTTGACCGGTGCGATGGCCGGATGGAAATGAAGTACCGTTCTCATATCCCCCTCACCAATTTCCTCCTCGTCGTATGCTGCACACAAAAAAGCAAGAACTACGCGGTCCGCGCCAAGCGATGGTTCGATAACATATGGTATGTATTTTTCCTTTTTCTCATCATCAAAATAAGACATATCCTGTCCAGACGTATTCTGATGCTGTGTGAGATCATAATCTGTGCGGTCAGCGATCCCCCAAAGTTCCCCCCATCCAATCGAAGGAAAGAGAAATTCTATATCCGTTGTCCCTTTCGAATAAAAACAAAGCTCTTCCGGCGCATGGTCACGCAGACGCATCTCATCTTCCTTAATTCCAAGACTTAGAAGCCAGTCGCGGCAAAAGCCTCTCCAATACTGGAACCACTCCAGATCTGTGCCCGGTTCACAGAAAAACTCGAGTTCCATCTGTTCAAACTCTCTTGTCCGGAATGTAAAGTTGCCCGGCGTAATCTCATTTCGAAAAGATTTACCGATCTGACCAATACCGAAGGGAATCTTCTTTCTAGATGTTCTCTGTACATTCTTAAAATTTACAAAAATACCCTGCGCTGTCTCAGGTCTCAGGTACACTGTATTTTTGGCATCTTCTGTGACACCCTGAAAAGTCTTAAACATCAGATTAAACTGTCTGATATCTGTAAAATTGTGCTTGCCACACGTAGGACAGGGAATATTCTTCTCCTCGATAAATTTCTTCATTTCTTCCTGCGAAAAAGCATCAATCGGCTTGTCCAGCGCGATCCCGTTCTCACCCGCATAATCTTCAATCAGCTTGTCTGCACGAAAACGCTCATGACATTCTTTACAATCCATAAGCGGATCGGAGAATCCGCCGAGATGTCCTGATGCAACCCAGGTCTGAGGATTCATCAGAATCGCACAGTCCACACCTACATTGTATGGATTCTCTGTGATAAACTTCTGCCACCATGCCCGTTTTACATTATTCTTTAACTCAACTCCAAGATTTCCATAATCCCATGTGTTGGCAAGCCCGCCATAAATCTCAGAGCCGGGATATACAAATCCCCTGCTTTTTGATAAAGCTACAATTTTGTCCAATGTCTTTTCCATTTCACGTTCTCCTAACCTCTTTATATTATTTAAAAACAATGATCCTGTATCCATTTGCCAATGACACATCTGCACTCTTTTTTCCTGCCGCGGTGATGCCATCGCTTACATACAAGATTTCATCAAAACAATTGATGCGGATCTGATCTGCCTGTGTTTCCCCGGCAGCCTCAACAATCGCAAGTATAATATGACTGTCACCCATTCCCAGCAAATCAGGCTTTGAAATTTCGGTATTGTCTGATACTGATCTTAGTGTCACATTCAGATCATAGCCTGCCATGTTGGCATCCTTGACTGTTCCAACAAAAAAATCCTCACTGTTAAATCCTGCATAGGCCTGATAATCCCCATACTCCATAGATACATTTGCCACACCGTCCTTTACCTTGAGGTTTTTCAATTTGATCTGGGCGGACGGATGCCCTGACGTATACTCATCTATGGATGAGTCGATCATGGACTTTAAACGTTCCTCACTGTAAAACTCACTCCCGCTAAAGTCTTCCACGATCGTATGAGCGATACTTCCATCTTTTTCCACCGTTAGCGACGACGCTGACGACGCTGCCAGTTCGTCTGTAACCTCTTTATTTTCCTCAGGCTGTATTACTTCACCACACGCCGTCAGTCCCAGCAAACCCATACATAGCAGCAGAATAATTGATTTTCCGATTTTCATAACTTTTTCCACCTTACTCTTTATATGCGTTTTATTATAAACAACTTAATCAATATTTTCAAGTATTTCAAGACTTTTAAAATTCCGATCCATCGTTCGCTGGCAGATATCCCTGCTGTAACGTCCTAATTCTTCCAAAACTTCCGTCTTTACATGAAATGAAAAAAGTTTTTCCACTGGTGTTCTCATTATGTAATCAATTGTGTAGGCCGTAGACTCCATAAGCCTGTCCTCCGCATGCAGTCCTGGAAACTCCCCATTTAGCATAACAGACTTTAACTCAAAAATGTACCTCGCAAGTCGGTTTTCAAAACTTGGGGATGTCAATGCGCGTAGTGACTGATATAACAGTTTCAGCATCCCAGTCTCATCATTGTTCTCTCTTGTGTAATAATCGCAGATCTCCAGGAAGTACATTCCATAATATGCTCCCGCAAAATCCTGCCGCAGATCCTCAAAATAATTGGTAATCTCCGCGTCTGACATACTGTAAGAATTTCTGCCGGCATACAGCTTAAACTGCCCGAATGAAAAAGGATTCGCAGGCGCCATCAGCCTGTTGCCCGGGCGCCTGGAACCCTTGGCAAAGGCTGATATCTTACCTCGCTCCTTGGTGAGCAATACTACTCTCTTATCGTATTCTCCTATCGGTTCTGCCTTGATAACGATTCCTGTCAGTATTACGAAATCCTGTATTCCCGTACTCATGTATCTCTCCTGCCTTACCCTCGGCTTTTTCCATATCAGGATGCCCCTTGTAAGCCAGATAATCGTGTACCTGTCCTGTCTGCATAAACCGGCTCCATCCATCCTCGTGCATCTACTGTCCCTGCCCTTTCTGTATCTCATGTGGCTGTCAAATTCCTGTGAATTTATGTTTGTACACATGACTTTTCCTGTTGTTTACATAACTAGGGTGTGCTTATGGGACGATTTTATTCATTTTATCGATTCATTTTCTTTCGGGTCATAACCATAATTCCTAATCAGAAAATCGCTGTCACGCCAGTCCTTTTTCACCTTCACCCACAGCTGAAGATTGACATGCTGCTCTAACAGTTCCTCGATCTCTGGGCGCGCCATGGAGCCGATCTTTTTGAGCATCGCGCCGCCTTTTCCGATGATGATCCCCTTGTGTGAATCTTTTTCACAGACGATCGTGGCATCGATATTCACAATCTTTTTCCCATACTTCATGGTCTCGATCGTCACTGCCACGCCATGCGGGATCTCCTCATCGATACTGCGCAGAACTTTCTCCCTGATCAGTTCTGCCACGATCTGCCTCACAGGCTGATCCGTGATCGTGTCCTCGTCGTAAAACGCTGGTCCATATGGCAGATATTTCATGATCTGTGCGATAAGGACATCTGTGTTATCCCTTTTCAGCGCTGACACTGGCACGATCTCGGCAAAATCAAGTTGTTTTCGGTATGCATCAATATAGCCGAGCAGCTGTTCCTTTCTGACTGTATCAATCTTATTGATCACTAAGATAATTGGCGCTTTTACCTCTTTCAACTGATCGATAATATGCTGCTCACCCGCACCGATATAGTCCGTTGGCTCCACCAGCCACAAGATGACATCCACTTCCCTCAGACTGTGTTTTGCCACATTGACCATATAATCGCCAAGCTTATTTTTGGCCTTGTGAATGCCTGGCGTGTCCACAAAGACAATCTGTCCCTCGTCGGAGGTATACACTGTCTGTATGCGGTTTCTGGTGGTCTGCGGCTTATTTGACGTGATGGCAATCTTCTGTCCGATCAGACAGTTCATCAGCGTCGATTTCCCCACATTGGGTCTGCCAATCAGCGCTGCAAAACCAGACTTGTACTTCTCATTCATACGAATCCCCCATGCCGCTTCAGCGGCCAAAAGAAATGGAAAAATTAGTGAAAGAGATTCTCCACTTTCATAAACATTTCCTTATTTTCCTCTATTGCCTGTCCGTTTCCTACCACGCACACCATATCCTGTGACATGATTGCATCCAGATAGCCCGCCAGTGTTCTGATACTCTCCTGACTGCAGGCAAGGACTTCATCACGCTCTCTCTGTACCTCTGCAAAATCAAGGTTTGTCAGATAGGCACTCGAGGACCGGCTACCCTTGACAGCCGGCGTCATAGGCACATCCATATCGCTGACTGCCCCTATAATATACTTGGTCATGGTACGTTCGTCCGCGATAAATTCTCTTAAATAATCACTCGTTTTCTCGAAGATGTCAACTGTTTTTTTGAGATTCGGATCTCTGTAGGAGACAAGATAACTGTCGCCCGTCTTGCCGAAATTGCACATAATACCATATGCACCGCCTTTAACGCGCACATTGATCCACAGATAATCATACCGGAGCATTACCTTCAATACCCGCAGTGCACCTGTATATGCATACGCAGTATTTGTCATGTAATTGCCCGCCCGGCACACATACTGAATCTGTGCCGATGTGGAAAAACCCTCGTTTTTCTTCTCTGTGGCAATCTCAAAGCGTTCTTTTCTCACAGGATCTGTAAACAGCTTTGACTTCATCGGAGGAACCAATGTCTTGACTTTCTCAAATCCTTCCTGGGTGGCTGTGATATCCACCAGAAGATTTTCCGGTCTGAAAATACATTTTGTGAGTTCCGTAAGTTTGCTGATCAGTTCTTTCTTGCTGCCTTCAAAATCATCCGTAAGCCTTTCGAGCATACGGTAGCACGGCAGACCATTTACCAATTCCGACACAGCAGCCGTCTCGCTAAAATACGACATCGCCCGCACTGCGGCAAAGGAATGCCCTGCCGAGGTCATATTACCCTGCATGATCGACTTCAACTCCTCAAGAATTTCAAGAATCCTGTCCTCGTCGTCGAGTTTGGAAGCAGTCATGATCTCTGTCATTAATTCAAATGCCGCAGGCAGTTCGTCGTACATGGCTTTTGTCTTCAGCTCAAACGTAAGTTTATATTCATCTAGTTTTTTTGCATTGACATAAGTGTTAACGCTGCTGACAATATCCCCTGTATGAATATTGATCTCATTGCAAAGTTCTCCATAACTGTATTTGTTTGTATCCACATATCCGAGCACATTTTTGAGGATTCCAATATACGAAAACAGTTCTGCCGGAATATTGGCAGCATCAAAAATCAACCGGATATAACCAATGCCGTTTGTCTGGATCTCATGGAACAAAACATTTGTATCCCCGATGCTGCGAACCTCGTTCACAAAATCCTCTGCTTCTTTCTTGAGATCCTCACGCCTTAACATTGGTATCTTTGTAAGATTCTCCGGCGTGTCCTCCATCTCCTGATATGCCCGCAGAGCCTTCGTATCTGCTACAATTTGTCTGATTTCCTCACTCGTAAGCCCCGCCTTGTACACGGCAAGCTTGTCCGCAAGTTCCTTCTCTTCCTTTCCTGTGAGGCCTTCCCTGGGTGCTACCACGAGAATGGATTTGTGCTGGTTTTGGATCAGATATTTTTCAATCAGTCTTTCATAGTAATCCGTATTGATTTTTTCCTTCAGATCCTTAAAAATATCAATGGCCTTGATCATGTCAAACGGCATATTGTCATCATACAGCCAGGAATCAAACATCTGCAGACCATACATCAGTCCCTTGGGATAAGAGCCAAAATCCGCTTCCCTGTACCGAAACTCATAATAATTCAGACCTGCAAGCAATGACTTCTTATCAATCCCTTCTTTTACAATGCGGGCAAGCTCACTCTCGATCGTCTCCACAAATTCCTCTTTCTGCGAAACATTTGCATTCTTTGCTACAATAGAAAAATATGGCTGATAAATGCCATTGTTATACACCGTATAAACTTCTGTGCCAATGTTCTTGTGAATCAGCGCAAGCTTTAAGGGAGCCGCGGACGCGGAGCACAGTGCATATTCCAAAATTTCCATCGCATAGTACAATTCTTTGTCGAGACTTGTCCCGACAACTGTATTGTAAGAAAGGTAGGTATTATCTTCTAATGACTCACCTTCCATGATCGGGTATTCCTTGTATTTTTCAACCGGATTCTCAAAGGCCGTCTGCTGCTTTAGCGCAGAATCCACCTCGATCCTGTCAAACTGGCTCAGATACTTCTCATCCATCCATTCCAGTTTCTCTGCCATATCCATATTGCCATACAGATAGATATAACTGTTCGAAGGGTGATAATATTTTCCATGAAACGCCAAAAACTGTTCATAGGTCAGCTCTGGAATTACCTTGGGATCCCCTCCCGATTCTACCCCATACGTCGTATCCGGAAACAGCGAATTGACCACTTCCCTGTCATTGACTTCATCTGGCGACGAAAACGCCCCTTTCATCTCATTGTAGACAACGCCGTTGAGTGTGAGCGGACTGTTCTCATCCTCCATCTCGTAATGCCAGCCTTCCTGCTGGAAAATTTTCTTTTCATTATATATATTGGGATAAAATACTGCATCCAGATAAACATGCATCAGATTTTGGAAATCCTTGTCATTGCAGCTGGCAACAGGATATACAGTCTTGTCACTGTATGTCATCGCGTTCAGGAACGTATTGAGCGACCCCTTCACCAACTCCACAAACGGATCTTTGACCGGAAAATCCCTGGAGCCACACAGCACTGTATGCTCTACGATATGCGGCACGCCCGTGGAATCTGTGGGCGGTGTGCGAAAACCGATATAAAATACTTTGTTCTCATCGTCATTGCTAAGCAGCGCAATCCGCGCGCCCGTTTTCTTATGTCTTAAAAGCCAGCTCATGGAACCGATGTCATCGATCTGTCGTTTCTCAATTACCTCATAAGCTGTTAAATCCTCAATTTTTTTCATTGTTATAATCCTCTCCCTATATAATTTGAAACATAAATCTTTTCAATCCTATTAGATACTGAGTGCCATCAGTGCAAGCTTTGAAATCGAAAAATCTTCTATGATCATATCGCCCTCAATCACCTGACTGCGATACGCACTGTAAAACTGCCTAAGCGTACAGGCTTTGTGAATCCACTTGTCTTTTACCTTTCCGCCAAGGCTCTTTTTCTGTATCTTATAGCAGACACGTACTGTCAATTTTAGCTGCTCAAAAATGCGATACGAAAATTCTTTTTCTGACATCTGCAGGATATGATCTGCCATTTTCCTATTCAGATCAGTATCGCGCGCGATGTGGGTGCTGATCACTGCCTTAAACTTAAATGGAACATCATCCTTGTCCATCATTTCCGCATAGGTCAGCTCTTTTCCAAAATAAACACAGTTGGTATCCTGAATTACATATTTAAAATCCTGTGTGCCAAATTCCTCTGTCTCCATCTAAATCTATTCTCCACTCTCAATATAGTCGATATTGTCTGCTGAAAATTTAACTGCCTCCTGCACTTCCTCCTCTGTGATACCCAGCTCATCCGCCACTTCCTTTACAGTCACTTTTCGCAAGAGGCTGTCGTACAGTTCCTTCGCCTTATCATTCACGTCATTGACCTTGCCCAGAACATTCTCACCAATCTGGCTGTTATCCGAAGCGTCGCTGACAAACTCTTCCATGGCATCCATGATCATCTTTCCGATAAAGCCCTCCACCTCGTCGATGCCCTCCACACACTCCAGCATGGTCACAGCCGTGGCAGCCGCAACATTTCCCTCTCCGATCAAATCCTCCACCAGCACTCCCTGCCCTGCGTAGAGTTTAGAGATTTCCACCACCTGTGGCAGAAAGATTTCGACAAGCTTTGCCTGTGCATCACCGTCACCAGCAAGCGCAGACATCATCACTGCGCGCTTTTCACCGTCTGACACGAGCGGAAGCTCTTTTAGCTCTTCCAGATACATTTCCATGAAATTGACATCGCTTCCGGACAGATTTTCCTCCGCATCTCCCGGTTCGTCGATTTCGATATGATTCTTGCGGAAATAATCATAAATCAGTGCCAGTTTTCCATCGTCTAACTGCCACTCACCAAAAGCCTCATCGATCTGCCCGCTTGTCAGCATATTTCCCTGCAGCCGCGCAGTATCACGCAGTTCTTCAAGAATATTGGCGAAATTTGTCTGATTTCGTTCCATAGATTTATATTGTCCCCCCATTAATCCCTAATTCTATATCTTCACCTTCGCTCCGCCAGATACCCCGTCAAATCTGTTATCTTCCCATCACGAATATTTTGGGCCAGTTCCCTGGCAGGTTCCTCCAGATATTCATCCTCGCAAAAAAGCTGTAACTGTCTATGCTTACCAAGCTTTGTAACATAAGACAGATTGACACCATACCGCTGCGTCGCAGGATTTCTGGAATGAAACACCATCAAAACACTAATTTCTTGTTCAGCTCCGTCTATTTTTACTGTAACTTTCTGCATAAGATCCCCCTACAAATTTATTTAACTTAATAAAATCTGCCATCTCCCATTCAACCACCTAAGGAACGGTTCAATCAGGATAGTAAAATTTCTCATTTCACATGAATCTGGCGCAGTTTCAGAGAATTTAAAAAGCTCATTTCACATGCGTATGTGTAAACAAATGATCCTGGCAGTACTCATAATTTCCGTTACACTTTGAACAAAACCGAAATTCAGCCTCTGGATTGTCCTCGCTGTTTTTGCCACAGATTGCGCACTTGTGTTTCGATACGCTTGCCGGTTTGGCACGCTTCACTTCCCTGCTGTACTCGTGGCGTCTCCGCACCTGCCGCGGTGACATCCGCATACCAACTCCACTCCTCATCATCAGGAAAAAAACGACAAAATTGAGCAATGACGCGCCGATGACAATCTTTCCGACAATATCGCTCTGCAAAAATTGTACCACCAAAAGGATCCCATACGCAATTCCCATCCACTTCACCTTGATCGGAATAATGAACATCAACAATACCTGAACTTCCGGAAATGTAGCCGCAAATCCCAGAAAGATGGACATATTGACAAAATAAGTACTAAAGTTTCGTGCCACGAGCAGAAAATATGCCGCTGATCCACAGGCTTCTCTCAGAATAGAAATGTTGAATGCTGGTATATAACTGATTCCCATGATCAAAAAACTTCCAAGTATCGTAAAAATCATACCCATGAACAAATATACATTATAATAAAACGTTCCCCACGTCCGCTCAAGATTTGTTCCCACGGAATAATAAAACATAAGCATGACAATTGTAAACAGATCGAATCTTGACGGTGGTATGATAATCCATGTGACAAGCCGCCAGATCTGACCATGCAGGATCAGATATGGGTTCAGCGTCAGAAAATCGATGACTGCCGGACTCATAAATTCTAATATATATCCCAGCACATACCCCAATATCAAATATAAGGAAAGATTCGGTATCGCGTATTTTCCAATCTTCCTCTCCATTTTATTCAGAAAATTCATATTTTACATTCCTGCCTTTCACCTTTAAAATAAATTCGCCTTTTCAGTATATCATTCACTCCAAGAAATGTAAACCAATCTAAATTTATCCAGCTGAAATATAATTTTTTTTTAAGATTTATAGTATTATTCCCCTCCGCCTTTTCATACATTATAACAATTTAAAGTCCGGCTTAAAAGATTTCGATAAAATTTTCCAAAAAAGTATAAAGTTTTCAGCAACTTTTCATCATCTATTTTATTGCGTTTTTGAAACTGCTGTCGTATAATAGCAAATATGTGTTAAAAAGGTCAATTATCGTCAGATAAGTTTTATCGTTAAGATAAGTTTTTATCGTCAAGATAATTTTTTAAGAAAGGCATGGTTATTTCATGAATAAGAATAAGGAGTTCTATACACTTGGAATTGACATTGGTTCCACCACTGTAAAAGTCGCAATCTTAGACGCAGCGCACAATCTGCTCTTTTCCGATTACCAGCGGCATTACGCCAATATCCGGGAAACTCTTTCTTCCCTTTTACAAGATGCATACACAAAACTTGGCAATCTGACACTCCACCCCATGATCACCGGCTCCGGCGGACTGACGCTCGCAAACCATTTAGGTGTACCATTTGTGCAGGAGGTCATTGCCGTTTCCACCTCACTGCAGGAGCTTGCACCCAAGACGGATGTCGCGATCGAGCTCGGCGGCGAGGACGCCAAAATCATCTATTTTGAGGGCGGCAATGTAGAGCAGCGCATGAACGGGATCTGCGCCGGCGGTACAGGCTCTTTTATCGATCAGATGGCATCACTGATCCAGACAGACGCCGCTGGTCTCAACGAATATGCAAAAAGTTATCAATCATTATATACCATCGCGGCACGCTGCGGCGTGTTCGCAAAGACAGATATCCAGCCGCTGATTAACGAGGGCGCCACAAAAGAAGATCTGTCCGCTTCCATATTTCAGGCCGTTGTGAATCAGACTATCAGCGGACTTGCCTGCGGGAAGCCAATCCGCGGCCATGTGGCATTTTTGGGCGGTCCGCTTCATTTCCTCTCCGAACTTCGAGCAGCGTTTATCCGTACCCTGAAACTTGACGAGGAACATATTATTGACACGGACAATTCCCATCTATTTGCAGCGATCGGTTCTGCGCTCAACGCGAAGGAGGAAGTACATTTCTCCATGGAAGAGATGGTTCATAAGCTCTCTTCTGACATCAAAATGGAATTTGAGGTTGCCCGCATGGAACCGCTGTTCTCCAATGAAAGCGAATATCAAAATTTCCAGTCAAGACACGGTTCCAACCATGTGAAGAACGCAAGGCTTGAGGATTACCACGGCAGATGCTTTCTGGGAATTGACGCTGGTTCCACCACAACAAAAATTGCAGTGGTTGCAGAAGACGGAACCCTATTATATTCATTTTACAGCAGCAATAACGGCAGTCCGCTAAAAACTGCCATCTCCTCCATTCAGGAAATCTACCGCCTGCTTCCAAAAGATGCCACAATCGTGCGTTCCTGCTCTACCGGTTACGGGGAAGCGCTTTTTAAAGCGGCCTTCATGCTGGACGAAGGGGAAGTCGAGACAGTAGCGCACTACTATGCCGCTGCATTCTTTAATCCCGAAGTGGACTGTATCATCGATATTGGTGGTCAGGATATGAAGTGCATTAAGATCAGGAACCAGACTGTCGATTCCGTACAGCTCAACGAGGCTTGTTCCTCTGGGTGTGGCTCTTTTATTGAGACATTTGCCAAGTCGCTCAACTACAGCGTGCAGGATTTTGCAAAAGCGGCGCTGTTTGCCAAACATCCGATTGATCTGGGCACACGCTGCACTGTATTTATGAACTCCAAAGTAAAACAGGCGCAGAAAGAAGGCGCAGAAGTATCCGACATCTCCGCAGGTCTTGCCTACTCTGTCATCAAAAATGCTCTGTTCAAAGTAATCAAAGTATCTGACGCAAGCGAACTTGGCAAGAACATTGTCGTGCAGGGCGGTACGTTCTATAACGACGCGGTCCTTCGCAGTTTCGAGAAAATTGCGGGCTGTGAAGTGATCAGACCGGATATCGCAGGTATTATGGGCGCTTTTGGAGCCGCTTTGATCGCAAGAGAACGCTATCAGGCAGCGCCGGAAAACAGCACAACGATGCTCACTATAGACCAGATCAACGAGCTTGCTTTCACCACGTCGCTGGTGAAGTGTCAAGGTTGTACAAATTCGTGCCGCCTGACGGTCAACAAGTTCTCTGATGGCAGAAGTTACATATCTGGGAACCGCTGTGAGCGCGGTCTCGGAAAAGCCAAGACAGACAACCATGTCCCGAACCTCTTTGCGTACAAGCTTGAGCGATTATTCTCCTATGAGCCGCTTTCCGACGCGGAGGCGGTCCGCGGGCGTGTCGGCATTCCAAGAGTCCTGAATATGTATGAGAACTATCCGTTCTGGTTCACACTGTTTACAAAGCTCAAATACCAGGTCGTGCTTTCACCGTTGTCCAACAGAAAGATTTACGAGATGGGGATTGAGTCCATACCCAGCGAATCAGAGTGTTACCCTGCCAAGCTTGCGCATGGTCATGTGGAATGGCTGATCAGACAAAAAGTAGACTTTATCTTCTACCCCGCCCTATTTTATGAACGGAATGAATTTGAGGACGCGAACAACCACTACAACTGTCCGATCGTGACCTCATATTCAGAAAACATTAAAAATAATGTGGAAGCGATCGGACGCGGTGAGGTCGCATTCAAGAATCCATTTATGTCTTTCAAGGAACCTGCCCTGATCCTGCAGTCGTTGGAAAAAGAATTTCCCGAGATTCCTGCTGACGAGCTGAGAGAAGCTGTCGATGCAGCATGGAAGGAACTTGACAACGCACGCAGTGATCTGCGTAAAAAAGGCGAGGAAGTGATCGACTACCTTGAACAGAATCACGCGCGCGGTATCGTCCTTGCCGGTCGCCCATACCATATTGATCCGGAAATCAACCATGGTATTCCAGAGCTGATCACCTCCTATGGTATTGCTGTGCTCACAGAGGACTCCGTGTCGCACCTCGCAAAGCCGGAACGCCCTCTGATCGTGTCAGATCAGTGGATGTACCATTCCAGGCTGTACGCTGCTGCAAGTTATGTCAAGACGCGCGATGATCTGGATCTGATTCAGCTCAATTCGTTCGGCTGTGGTCTGGACGCTGTGACAACCGATCAGGTCAATGATATTTTGACTGGTTCGGGCAAGATCTATACTTGCCTAAAGATTGACGAGGTGAACAATCTGGGTGCAGCGCGAATCCGTATCCGCTCGCTGCTTTCCGCGATTCGTGTACGCGAACAGCGCCATCAGGAACGGACGATCCACTCCAGCCGCATGAACAGAGTACTCTTTACAAAAGAAATGCGCAAAAATTACACGATCCTGTGCCCTCAGATGTCACCCATCCACTTTGACCTCTTAGAGCCGACTTTTCGAAGATGTGGCTACAACCTGGTCGTACTGAACAACGACAACAGGGGCAGTATTGATATGGGACTGAAATATGTCAACAACGATGCCTGCTATCCATCCCTATTAGTAGTTGGGCAGATCATGGAAGCTGTGCTCTCTGGCAAATATGACACAGATCACCTTGCTGTCGTCATGTCACAGACAGGAGGCGGCTGCCGTGCTACAAACTATATCGGCTTTATCCGCCGTGCACTGGAAAAAGCTGGTTATCAGCACATTCCAGTAATCTCTATCAACTTATCAAAGCTGGAGAGCAACCCTGGATTCAAACTCACACCGATGCTATTGCTGCGCGCGGTCTATGCTGTAAATTTTGGCGATATTTTTATGCGCTGTGTATATCGGATGCGTCCATATGAGGCCGTCCCGGGCTCTGTGGAGGAAGTCCATCAGAAATGGATTCAAAAGTGCTGTGATTTCCTCGGACGCAAATACTTGTCCTTCAACACTTACAAAAAAATGTGCCGTGAAATGATTGCGGAGTTTGATGCAATCCCTGTGCTCGATATCAAAAAACCGCGCGTCGGCGTGGTCGGTGAGATTCTGGTGAAATTTTCACCTGCTGCGAACAACCAGTTGGTGGAACTTCTGGAGCATGAGGGCGCAGAGGCCGTCGTGCCTGATCTGATGGATTTTATGTTCTACTGTTTCTATAACCAGCTGTACAAGGCAGAAAATCTCGGCACGAGCAAAAAATCCGCCCAAATCAGCAAATTTGGCATCAAGGCGATTCAGATGTTAAGGAAACCGATGAGCGATGCCTTTGCAGCAAGCAGACATTTTATACCACCTGCAGATATCTATGAGACGGCAAGACATGCACAGGAGATTGTCTCGATCGGCAATCAGACTGGCGAAGGCTGGTTTCTCACTGGCGAGATGCTAGAACTGATCAACACAGACACACCGAACATTGTGTGCACACAGCCCTTTGGCTGCCTGCCAAACCATGTAGTTGGCAAAGGTGTCATCAAGGAATTGCGGAGACGTCACCCAGAGGCAAATATTGTTGCCATTGACTACGATCCCGGCGCTTCCGAGGTCAACCAGCTTAACCGCATCAAACTGATGCTCTCCACAGCCCAGAAGAACCTTAATAAGGCTATGAAAGAAGCTGCGGAAACGGAAAAGAAAGCGGTAGAACAGGAGAACAGGAAAAAAGAAAAGGCTTTCCGAAAAAAGCATGCAAAAAACAGGGCAAAAAACAAATCTGCATAGGACAAAGCCGCATCAAACAAAGCAAACTATTTTTCAATATAAAAAGAGTGTCAACAATTATCTGACACTCTTTTATTTTCGTTTTTCAAACACGCTTTAGTGATGAAACAGTCTAATCCCTGTAAAACACATCGCAATATTGTATTTATTGCATGTCGCAATCACATTGTCATCTCTGATGGAACCGCCCGGCTGTGCGATATATCTCACACCGCTCCTGTGCGCCCGCTCCACATTATCCCCAAACGGAAAGAACGCATCAGAGCCAAGTGCCACATCCCTCAGCTGGTCAAGCCATGCGCGCTTTTCTTCTCTTGTAAACACTTCCGGCTTCTCTGTAAAGAAATTCTCCCATGTGCCGTCAGCGAGGACATCCATGTAATCATCGCTCATGTACACATCAATCGTATTGTCCCTGTCGGCACGCCCGATTTTCTCCTTGAACGGCAGACTTAGTACCTTGGGATTCTGGCGAAGGAACCAGTTGTCTGCCTTGTTTCCAGCAAGTCGTGTACAGTGAATCCGCGACTGCTGTCCCGCACCGATACCAATCGCCTGCCCACCCTTCACATAGCACACAGAATTTGATTGTGTGTACTTCAAGGTGATCATGGCAATCGCAAGGTCGATCTTTGCCTGATCCGGGATTTCCTTGTTCTCTGTCACTACATTTGCAAAAAGGGCATCGTCGATCACCAGTTCATTTCTTCCCTGCTCAAATGTAATACCATACACGTCTTTTGTCTCCACAGGATTGGGAACATATGCAGGATCGATTTGGATAACCGCATAGTTTCCTTTTTTCTTTGCCTTTAAGATCTCAAGCGCCTCCGGCTCATATCCAGGTGCAATGATCCCATCCGATACCTCACGCTTGATCAACTTTGCTGTATCGACATCGCACACATCAGACAGGGAAATAAAATCACCGAAAGAGGACATTCTGTCTGCACCTCTCGCCCTTGCATACGCGCTTGCAAGCGGCGACAAATCCCCCATATCGTCCACCCAGTAAATCTTTTTCTCAACTTCATTCAGCGCAAGTCCCACCGCTGCGCCGGCAGGCGATACGTGCTTGAACGATGTTGCGGCCGGAAGCCCTGTAGCTCTCTTCAGCTCCCTGACAAGCTGCCAGCCGTTCAACGCGTCGAGAAAATTGATATATCCCGGCTTTCCGTTCAACACCTCGATCGGAAGCTCGCCGTCTCTCATATAGATTTTGGACGGCTTCTGATTTGGGTTGCAGCCGTATTTTAATTCTAATTCTTTCATATGTAATCCTCCATTTTTAACCATATAAAACTTACAAATAAGATACGAAATAACTTCAACAATGCTTTACTAAACTTTAAACTTTCAGAACAAACACACTCTAATAAAGCAGTCAGCAATACAAATATTAAACGTTCTTGTTATAAATTTTAGACTTATATTTCCCTGTCTCGATATCAATAAAACGAATAAAAAGCGATACCTTGTTGTCCGCATTCAGACTGTTCCAGACAAGATCGCCAAACGCATCCATATCGTCCGGAATATCCACAAGTTTCGGCTCGCCCTCGAAACTCGGAAGCGGATTGCCGTCCCCCATGTAAGTATGAATGAAATGTCCCTCGCCCGCCACAGGATTACTATACGCAAAGGTATAACGATTGCAGGCATCAGGATTTCCATTGTTGCTCTTTAAGATAGACATTGCGTAATTATAGCTGCCGTTCTCAATGTGAAGAATCCCTGATATTCTCGGTGTATAGTTGGGCGCATCCGGCTCAAACTCCCTGGTTCTAAGCGCCTGCTCAAATGTCTGCTGTTGATCCATCCGTTCATAGATCGTATCAGTCTGGTCGCCGTTTGTCACAATCGTCTTGTTGCCGAGTACGCGAACCGGTGCATAGATGATCAGACTCGGATCGCTCAGCTTAGAAGGGTCAAACGCCTGTGTGCGGATTCCCTCTCCATCCTCCACAAACACTCTGTTCCTGCTGTTCTCACTCCTGCCCATGATAAAATAAGCGATTGCAGCCTTTTTTCCGTCCTTCGTCTTTCCGATGACAATTCCCCTGCCCGGGTAATCATTTCCCTTGAGTTCCTGCTCCAATGATAGCATCTTCATCTTAAAACCTCCTATGTTTATAAATGGTTGTGGTGTGCGCCGCCTTAGCGGCATATTTCCTATGTGAAAAAATTTCACCTTGCATGGGGCTGTGCATAAAAAAACCGTCTGGACGCACGCTTCCATGCTGCCCAGGCGGTCGGCTCTTTTCCTCACATACACTCCCTGTAGTTCACCCTACTTTGCATGAGATCATCCAATAAAAACGCTTCATGCAATTTCCGCCAGTCGTGTACCTATTTTTATCATATATGATTGTGTAACGTTTGGCAAGAAAAATTTTTAAAGCTGTACAACTTTGCTTCTCCTATCTAGTACTCCATCCAGTTAGAAA
>DKVL01000080.1:14975-58726 GCA_002491195.1 Lachnospiraceae bacterium UBA7179 | reverse complement strand
ATTCTCGTTCATGCGTTTATTCTGTATGCTGTAAAATATTTCGTTGATTATTACAGCGTTTTTGAGTATAATATAAAAAGAGATATTATTGTTTGAGTTGAAAGGAATGGTATATCTATGGCAAGTATATTACCGGTATCAGATTTAAGAAATTATAATGAGGTTTTGAAAAACTGTCAGATCGGAGAGCCTGTGTTCCTGACTAAAAATGGCAGGGGCAGATTTGTGGTAATGGATATAGAAGATTATGAACGTGATAAAGCAGAAAAAAAGCTGCTTGAGAAGCTGCATGAGGCAGAGGAAGCTGTTAAAGATGGAAATGGCTGGCTGACAATGGATGAATTAAAGGCTGAGGTTGGAGAGTAAATTTATGATGAAATTGCGAATCAATCCAGTAGTGGCAGAGGATTTAAAAATTATTAAGAAATTTATTGCAGAAGATAACACCGATAAAGCATTAGAAACGGTTCAGGAGATTTATAGGCAGTTTGAGAATATACAGCAGTTTCCTTATATTGGTGCAGATTTGTCTAAACGTGTGAGTTTTAAGACGGATTATAAGTATGTGGTGTGGAATGATTATGTTGTGTTGTATAAGGTTCATAAAGAGGCAGTTGAGATTTATCGGGTGGTGAATCGGTATCAGGATATTACAAAGATTTTTAGTTAATGTAATTTAAAAATTAAGAAATGAATATTGAAAATGTCAGATATGAAATTAATGGATACAGAGTTGAGGTACGATTCTACAAGGATGTCCATAAAATATTAGATGATGCAAAAAATAAAACTTATGCCGCTGCAAATAATATTATGACTTATGCATATTGGAATGTGGGAAAACGCATTATTGAACAGGAACAAAAGGGTGAGTCAAAAGCAAGATATGGTTCATATCTTGTTAAGCGGCTTTCACAGGAACTTTCAGAAGAGTATGGAACTGGATTTTCGGTCGCTAATATTAGAAACTGCAGGCAGTTATATTTAACATTTCCACCAAAGTCATATGGATATTTTGTAATGGGTAAAATACATTGGTCACATCTTCGGACAATTATGAGGTTAGATAATGAAGAAGAACGAAATTTTTATCTGACCGAAGTTGCAAATGAGTATTGGTCAGTAAAAGAGTTGGAACGAAATATAAAATCTGGTTATTACAAGCGCATATTATCAGCGTCGCTGCTCTACTATCAAGTAATTCCTTGCTATTATCAAAAATTTCTGTTATACTTTTCATTGGTATAGGTCTCCTTTTGTTGATGATTTTTGTTTCAATTTCATTATAACAAAGATGAAGTACCTATACCATTTTTATTTATGAAAGTATTGATCTTTATTTTTTCTAAGTATTTCAGTATGCGAAGTATGAGTTAAAGTGTCAAACTCAGGTGTCCTCTTTATGACAGGATGCGATCTTGCCAGAAAGTTGACGTTCCTGCCAGATCCCTTGTTTTTCCTATGCAATCCCCTATAATAAAAATGGAAATTTGGGCAAAAATGGAGTGGCGCTTTTGCAGTGGGAATTGCAAGGGGACTATTCAGATATCAGTTTGAAAAAGGGAGAAACAGAGTATGAACGAAGACTTAAAACAGAAAATACGCGAGATTTTGCTGGAACGGTATGGGGTAGATATTCAAGAGGCGGTATGTCGCTATTCAACGCAAAATTATGCTTTTATCTTTTCAGAAAAGCCATATATGATCCGTGTGAGTATCTCTCCCAAAAAGACCAGAAGCGAGATCCTGAGCGAATTGATGTGGGTGGATGACTTAAAGCCATTTAAGCAGACCATTTGCGAGCCCAATGAGTCCCTGAATGGACTTTTGCTTGAGGAGTTTGAAATTGATGGCAAATTATATCGGGCCAGCATGTTCCGTACGGCTCGCGGAAACATTAAATTAACTACGGAGATGAAGCCAATGTTTTTTATCTGTGTGGGCGACCTGCTAGGGACGATCCATCATGTCAGCACCAACGAAAGAGAACTGGGGATTCGGTATAGCCGCAAAAAAATGAGCGACACGTTTGAAGAATTGATAAACCGCGTAAAAGAAAAAATACCAGATGAAATAGAAAAAAAGATTTTGGCTGTCCAAAGGGAGGTAGACTCTCTGCCGGAAGAATTGGGCCAGTATGGTATTTGCCATGGGGATTTTCATATCAATAATTTTTTTGTAGAGGAAAATAATATCTGGTTGTTCGACTTTGACGGATGTACCTATGCGAATTATATGTATGATGTGGCAAGCTTTGTTCAAGCCTGCTTCCTGATGGGATATAAAGCAGGAGAAGATTGCAGAAAAGTGCTTTATGAAGACATACTTCCCTATTTTAAGATTGGCTATGAGTTAAATAAGGAATGTGATGCACATTATTGGGACCACCTGGAATTGTTTATTACATATCGCGTGGCAATGGCTTACATGTCGCTTTTGGAGATTGATGAGTGCGGCGTTGTGAATAATCTGGAACAGATCAAGCAGTTTTTAGGCTATATCATATCTCAGGATGATGCATTGGATGCAATGACTGTGGCGTTAAAGAACCGGTCAGGTGGTAAGGAAGGATAGTAGTATGGAGGAATGGCATGAGGAATGATTATATTGTACGGAAGTTATATTATTCTTTTGTGACGGTTTCCATCCTGTCCGCTTTGACAGCGACGGTAGGAATGCTGATTGATAATATCATCGTCGGCAGGTACCTTGGCCCGGACGCGCTGGGGGCGATGGGAGTTGTGGGGCCTGTAAGTCTGCTCCTGTCCGCTTTCGGAAATATCTGTTCAGGGGGAGGTACCGCAAGGGCCTCACAGGCTATGGGCAGAGGGGACAGAGAACAAGTCTGCCATATATTTACTGTTACGATGTTTTTTGCATTGACTGCAGGCCTGCTCCTTACTGCTGGCGGGTTGCTTTTCACATCACAGATTGCGGACGTTTTGGGGGCAAAGGGAGTATTGAAGGAATTGACCACGCAGTATCTGCATGGTTATTTTTTAGGTGCGCTTCCTACGATTATGATGACGGCGCTGATGGGGTTTATCCGTATTGACGGATCTCCCAGACTTCCGATCATATGTATCATTGTTATGTCTGCATGTAATATTGCACTGGACCTTGTCATGGTGCTGGTACTGCATAAAGGGATGTTTGGCATGGCGTTGGCAACAGCGATCAGCTATTATATTGCAGTTTTCGTCGGCTGCTCGCATTTTATCAAATCCTACAGCACCTTAAAGCTGGTGCCCGTCAGAGGTGCGTTCAAAGAACTTTCCTCCATAATCGTTACCGGAGCGCCCACAGCGGTCAGCCGGATTAGCGATACCCTAAAAGTAATGTTTCTCAATAATCTTATGGTGACAGCGGTCAGCGTGGGTGCGGTTACAGCGCTGAATGTCCGGACGCAGGCCAATAATATCATGGGCGCATTGGTTGTCGGGATCGGGCAGGCAGTCATTCCGGTAGTGGGTATGTTCTACGGGGAGGAGGACGGGACAGCGCTTAAGGACGCGTTGAAAACAACCTTGAAGATCGGGCTGACGCTCAGCGGTATTGCAGCAGTGATACTGCTTTTGTTCCCGGCAATTTTAACAAACGCGTTTGGAGTTACGGAGCCGGATATCAGAGCGATGTCAAATCTGGCGATACGGTTGTTTGCGGTTGGGATGCCTGTCGCTTTGCTGAACAATGTACTGATGAATTTCTATCAAAGTACTAAGAAAACAGGTCTGGCCACGTTGATCTGCATACTCGAGAATCTGGTGTTCACTGTGATGATGGCGTTTCTATTGATCAGACCGCTGGGGAGTACCGGCGTGTGGATCGCGTTCCTTCTTGGGGAAATATTGACGCTGCTTGTGATCGTAGTGTATGTCACACAGAAAAACAGGAAATTTTCCCTGAAAATTTCTTCCTATATGCTATTGGCAGAAGATTTCGGAGGAAATCCGAAAGACAGATTGGAGCTCTCCATTGGGAACAGTATGGATGAGGTCATGAATATTTCATCGAATATCTATCAATTAGGGCATCATCACAATATCGATGAAAAAACGCTCAATGAGATTTCCCTGTGTATAGAAGAAATGGCCGGTAATGTGGTGCAGCATGCTTTTAAGCCGGGAGAGAAGAAATGGTTTGACGTGCTGATTGTAGATAAACCAGAGTCTGTCATGATACGTATGCGCGATAATGGAGCAGCATTTGATCCTTCGAATTACCTGAATACAGCGGACCAGACTGACCAGGAAGGTCAGTTTGGCATCAAAATGGTTTCGTCCATTGCCGATCGATTTGATTACTCGCGCAATATGGGACTCAATGTACTGATCATTGTTCTGAACAAATCAAATACTTAGGAACTGTTAACAAAAAGGGCAGATAAGGAATATAAAAAGTTGGAGGAAGGAAACGATGGCGAAAATGGAACAGGATGGATTAAACAAAAACGGTGCAATGCAGAAATTCAGCGCGGATGAAATCATAATGCGCGAAGGAGAAAAATGTGATATAATGTATAAGATTTTATCTGGATCTGTAGTGATCTATATGCGATATGGGGAAGAGGATGAGCATATTGTGGGGATCTACTCAAAGCCAAGGTGTTTTGGCGAGATGAACGTATTTTCCGAACAGCCCTGTATCTACACGGCTGTGGCATATGACGATGTTCTTCTGATGAAGGTTACAAAGGACTCTGTGGAGCAATTTATGGCGAATTATCCGAGAAATGCGGTGGATATTATGAAAAGCATGGCGCAGAGTTTTCAGGTTATGCAGAAGAATGTAGAACTGTTGCTCGATGATCTTTATGAAAAGGATCATATCAACAAGAAAAGGACAAACGAGCTCAGGGATAAAATTATGCAGTACAGTATCAGGGGGCAGTCTCTTGACAGGTTTCGATAGCAGAAATTTGCGGGTTCCTGGAAGCATGGAGGATGAATCATGAAAGAATTGACTGTTGACGCAACAATTGAAAATGTGTCTAAAGTGTTGGAATTTGTGAATGCGCAGTTAGAACAGCTTGACTGCCCGATGAGGACGCAGAGGAAGGTCGATGTAGCGGTTGAAGAGATTTTCAGTAATATTGCCTACTATGCTTACAATCCCGAAACTGGCAGTGCAGCGGTGCGTGTAGAGACGGCGGAGAACCCGCTTGCGGTCGCGATAACATTCATAGACAGCGGCATCCCATACGATCCGCTTGCCAAAGCAGACCCGGACATCACGCTTTCCGTTGACGAGCGTGAAATTGGCGGTTTGGGAATCTATATGGTGAAGGCGACAATGGATGAAGTTTCTTATGAGTATCAGGATGGACAGAATATTTTGCGTATTAAGAAGAATATATCGGAATGAACAAGCTTATGATTTATTGATTGAAATAAATTATTAAGAACAAGAAAGGAAGTAAATACATGAGAATTACAAAAATCCAAAATGGAAACAACTTAACAGTGGCATTGGAAGGACGGCTTGACACAAGCACAGCGCCGGAGCTTGACAGCGTGTTTGCAAATTCCCTTGAGGGAGTAGCGGAGCTGACGATTGACATGGCGGCGCTGGACTATCTGTCATCGGCGGGATTGCGCGTGCTGCTGGGTGCGCAGAAGACGATGAACAAACAGGGCAGCATGAAGGTGGCGAATGTAAACGATATGATCATGGAGATTTTTGAGGTTACAGGGTTTGCGGATATTTTAACAATAATCTAAGGCAGCATTATGGTACAGGTGTAAACAGATGGAAAAGAGAAAATGGATCCGCATTGCCGGCTGTATGCTGGTCGTGGTATGTCTGGCGGCTTTTTTGTATTGGAATCGCGAGGCGGTATCCCAGCGTCCTTTTATGAAAGAATATGTATTCGAGTCGGTCAGTGAGGCTGCGCAGGGGAGTAACGGTAACACTTATGTGATCGATCAGGGCAAAAAAACGATAATTATCCTAAATAGCAGAGGGGAACTGATCCGTAAACTTTCCGGAGGAAGCAAAAGAGCAGATTTTTTCTATGCCGCCCATGTCTGCGGCGATGATTTGGGCAGTATCTACATAGCCGATGTAATCTCAGGGGAACAGGGCAACCGTATACAAAAAGAGCGTATTATCAAAATAACAGGGCATCGGCGGGAAATCGTATATGAGTTTGATTATGCACTCAGTGAAAATCCGCCCCTGCAGTATGGCGGTATCCTGGAACTGCAGGAGTATGAAGGCTGTGTATATTTTCTGAAGAGGGAAGACGAGCGGATTGATTTATACAGGATCGATACGGCAGATGAAGTCTGTCTGGCGGAGAAGTTAGCGGAAGTTCCCTGTTCGTTATATGTAAGCGATGCTGCCTATGATGTAGCAGAAGAAACGCTGATCATTACTACCCGGTTAGGCGAAATTTATTATGATTCCCTGTGCAACGGGAACTGGTCAGAAGTTCCATGTTCCGCCCCAAATCAGATCCCATGGAACATTACATCCGTGGGCGGGCAGGCGTATTATACAGATTTACAGACAGGCAGTATCATGCATTTTTCTCTGGATGCCCCTGATCAGGCAAAGGCCGTCTACCAGGGTGATAACATACTCTATGCGATTTGGCTGTCAGAGGATGGCAGGACTATTCTCGCAACTGATAACGAGCGATATATCAGTCTGGATGTTTCGGATATGACACCGACCGTGTGGGATAGAGCTATTGTCGGAAACGGTCTGATCGTGGCGCTTTTCTGGATTTTGCTGGTCATGGTAGTGATCGTGGCAGTTGTTGTGGTCATCGCTGTCATCGTGAAGATTGTGCGAGGCATGCCGGATAAATCCGGGATCAGCAGAATTGCGCTGGTAGTTATTTCTTCTGTAATTGTGGCGGCAATCGCGTCTTATTCTTCGATTTCCTCCATGATGGAGCATCAGGACAGATTGACGATGGACAGTATGCAGATTTTCGCAGAAAGTCTCAGACAGCAGGTAGACGCAGAGCAATTGAAGCGGCTGGGAAAGCTGTCCGATTACCATTCAGAGGATTATATGGAGATCAAGAACAAACTGGATCGGATGATATCGACCAGTTATGATCACGAGGCATACTATTACTATGCGATCTATACGACAGATGGTAAAACAATCAACTGTCTGATGGACTATGAAGACACGACGGTATGCGGGCAGCCGATCTATGAGTTTGGCGACAACGAATATACGCAGGTTCTGGTGACGGGAGAAACTTATACGGTCAGCGAGATCAGTTCCTACGGCTCATGGATGTTTACGCTGCTGCCTGTGAGGGATGACAGTGGTTCCATCATTGCGTTTATTGAAGTGGGATCCAGTCTTGACAAGGCGGTGCAGGAAAAAAGAGATCTGGTGGTGGAAAATATCATTACGGTCATCTGCAGCTGTGGCGTCATGATCATGCTGGTATTAGAGTGCATTTTTGTCCTTTCCTTTTTCGAGAAAAGAAAGGGAATACCAAAAGATCAGTGGGATATTACGCAGCAGATGCCGATACGGCTGATGGTTTTTCTGTCTTATATGACAGATTCCATGCAGGATGCTTTTATCGCGATCCTGTGTTCCAGACTCTATACAGACGTATTCCCTGTATCGAGGGAACTTGCCATTGCGCTTCCGATATCCTTGCAGCTTATGATGGCAGCCATCTTTTCAACGTGCGGCGGCAGGCTGGCGGAGAAATTTGGCGTACGGAGGATCATGCAGCTGGGGCTTTTGGGGCAGATGGCAGGTTTTATCATCTGTCTGTCTGTTCCCGGCTATATGGGAATCCTGACAGGAAAACTATTGATCGGTATGGGGATGGGGCTTGTGTATGTGACTTCCAATACAATGGCGTCTATGGGTGGCAGTGATGAATCTGTAGAGTCCGCTTTTGCCGATGTCTCGGCAGGGGTGCTTTCGGGCGTCACGATCGGGGCAGGGCTTGGATCGATCATTTTGACGTTTGCGGATTACAGAATCGTATATCTGGCTGGCGCTCTGTTCTTAGGATTTGGACTGCTTCTCACGATACAGGCGCAAAATGTAAAATTAGGGAACGGCAGGAAAGAGACACAAGGGCGGATGCGTATTGTTCAGTTTCTGTTTCAAAAGCGTATCATGGCCTTTTTTGCGCTGATTCTGGTTCCTTTTATGATGTCCCTGTCCTATCGGGAATATTTCTTTCCGTTGTACGTGGAACAGTTTGGCGTTGATGAAGTGACCATCGGGCGGATCTATCTTGGCTGTGGGATGCTTGTGATCTATATAGGACCGCTGCTCTCGAAACATCTGTTAAGGACGCTTGGGGCGAAGAAGAGTGTGGTTTTGGCTAGTCTTTGTATGGCTTTTAATATGGCATTGTTTGCCCTGTTTCCAAATCCGGCCAGTGTCTTTGCGGGGATGATCATTCTGGCTGTGGTGATTTCCTTTGCGTACACTTGCCAGTATACTTATTTCGAAGGGTTGGATGAGTGTTCCGAGGTGGGAATGGGAAATGCAATGGGAATTTATGCCATGTTTGAAAATACCGGGCAGACGCTTGGACCGGTTATTTATGGTGCGGCTCTCACACTGGGAGATCGAAACGGTATTTTTGTACTGTTTCTTTTGATGTTTTTATTGGTTTGTCTGTTTTTGGGCAGCGTTCTTCACGGAGTGTTTGTGCCGCTGAGGCGGCATGACTGGAAGTAGTTGAAGTAGGGAGGTTGGAGTGGTTACATATTCCTGTATAGAAGAAAACGATTTAGATCAGGTTATCGCATTGTACGAGATTTACCTGAACAGCGGCGGTTATATTCGCAACGCAATGCGGGCGGAATTTCATACTGGCGATTATCTGGGCATGAAGGCCTGTGACGGCGATCAGCTGGTAGGATTTTTCTCAGGACAGGGCGGGATTGGCTTCACCTATCCTCACCCTGAACTGGAAAGCGAGATTCGGAAAGTGGCAGGAGACAGGAAACTGTATACGCCTGACGGACTGCTGGTGTTGGAAGCTTATCGGGAGAAAGGGGTTGCGGGAGAGCTGGTCCGCCGGATGAAACAAGCGCTTCTTCGCAAAAAAGTTGCGCTGGCGCTGGTGGAATTATGGATTTATCCTGATGGCAGCATTCCGGCCCAAAAGCCGTTAAGAGGAATCGGGGAAGCGGTGTATCAGAAAAGGATTCCCCTGTTTTATAAAGACTTGAAACAATATCACATCAAATGTCCCATATGCGGCGATGACTGCAGCTGCGGCGCGCTGGTAGAACTTCTGGAAGTAAAAGAGTGATGACAGAGCAGAGATAGGAACGGAGGCGGCAATGAAAAAGAAACGTATCGGCTTGAGGAGAAAGATCATTAGAATCATATGTATGCTGATCGCAGTGATGAGCGTTATTTTGATGGTCATAAGTTATAAAGCATTTTATGATACCTATATCAATTTCTATTATGATAAGGCGCTTGGCATTGTGAAGATGCTGGCCAATGAAATAGACGGGGATCAGATTGCCCGATATATAGATACGGGCAGCACAGATGAGGCATATGATGCGCTGGTTTCTACGTTCAACAATGTCAAGGCAAACACGTCGGGACTTAGCTATCTGTATCTCATGGTACCTTATGAAGATCATTTCGTGTATGTGATCGACGCCTATACTGATCAGGACGATATGAATAATATTTCTGCATTTGGTTCTGTCTTCGAATATCGGGAAACAGAATATACATATCTGCTGCCCGATGTGAAAGCAAAGAGTGCATCCACGCAGATCGTATATGGCGGGGATGCGGGGTTTGGAAGATCCATTTCCGTATGGGCGCCTGTTTTTGACAGAAACGGCGAAGTTGCCGCTATGGTGGAGGGCGATTATGTGCTGACCAGTGTGGAGAAAGAAATTAACAGTTATGTGCTGAAAATACTCTTTTTCATTGTCATGGCGCTTGCTGTGATTACTGTGATCATGGTCAGAGTGATCGATACAGGTGTGACGAGCCCCATCATTGCATTGACAAAGTATATTGATTCTTATGAAAAGGGAAATCTTACTCTTGAGCCGGTTCCATTCAAGGAGGACAATGAGATCAAGTGGCTGTCCGATTCTTTCGGTAATATGATTGACAGAATGGAGCTGTACATAACAGATATCAAGAATATTACCGCAGAAAGAGAACGAATTGGTGCGGAACTGAATGTGGCAACGAAGATACAGGCAGACATGCTGCCAAGAATTTTTCCGGCATTTCCGGACAGGAAGGAATTTGACATCTATGCAAGCATGAATCCGGCAAAGGAAGTGGGCGGCGATTTTTATGATTTCTTCATGGTGGACAATAGTCATCTTGCTATTGTCATGGCGGATGTTTCTGGAAAAGGAGTACCTGCTGCACTCTTTATGGTGATCGGCAAGACGCTGATCAAAGATCATACAAAGCCTGGAAGAGATTTAGGCGAGGTGTTTACAGAGGTGAACAATCTGCTGTGCAAGTCTAACTCAGAAGGAATGTTCATCACCGCCTTTGAGGGTGTGTTAGACCTTGTGACAGGGGAGTTTCAGTTTGTCAATGCAGGTCATGAGATCCCCTTTTTGTGCAAAAAGGGCGGGGTGTTTGAGCCCTATAAGATCAAAGCAGGTTTTGTCCTTGCCGGGATTGAGGACATACGCTACCAGTGCGGTTCCATGCAGTTAGAAGTAGGAGATAAGATCTTCCAGTACACAGATGGCATCCCGGAGGCAGCCAATAAGAGTAACGAGTTCTATGGGATGGAGCGGTTGGAAAATGTGCTCTGTAAAAATGCGACTCTCACGCCGTCGGAGTTGCTGCCAAAAATCAAAATGGATCTGGATGAGTTCGTGGGGGATGCCCCGCAGTTTGATGATATCACAATGCTATGCTTAGAATACAAGGCGAGGATGGAGTGCGGGCGTACGTTGTAAAATGAAGTGGTTATTAGAATGAAATAGACTTTACACCATTTACATAATCTGTTAAGATTAAGATGTAACAATCAGTACAGATTATTAATGGAAGCAGGTGATTGTATGTCAGATAAAGAATTAATGCAAAAAAATGTTGAGGAATTTACAAGATTGCAAAAGTATATGCTTTTAATTGAAGACAAAAAGTCGGCAGCATACAATGAAATGAAAGACAGATATCTTGAGCTAAAAGTAATACTTACTTCATCAGGTGTTAATCTTACAGAAATTGACAAGATTAAAGAATAACGATGGACAGTTCCTTGATAGAGCGATACGATCGGGAAACTGATATGAACTTCGTCAGATGCCGTAAAAGAAGAATAGTTTTGGTAAATATAGCACGCATTCTGCATGAATTTGTCGAACGATTCTGCCTTGAAACGTCTTGTGGTAAAGTCTGGAAATGATTATACTTAAATCACAAGAATGCGTTATATGAATTAACGAAGTGAAAAGAGGGAGAACATCATGACGAAGGAAACAACAACCATGTTACTGACACTTGTTTTTATGGCGATCGGTATCTTATATCAGGTGGCGATCGGCGTGATATACCAAAGAATGATCCAGCAGGCAGACACGCTTTCCGGGACGGACAACAAACTGCTCAGGCAGTGTAAGGAACGTTTTATCAACTGCTATAAACTAAATGGAGGTGTGGCCAATATCCCTGTGTTTGTGGATAAGTACATTAATCGTATCCGCGTGATGGGGATGAGCATCAATTTTATGAAACATCTTTCGGGGCAGTTGATGCTGGCTGGGGTTTTTGTTGCTGGCTTCGGTGTGTTCAGCGGCATCGTTGAGGGGCACAGATTTGTGGATTTGCTTCCATATTACATTATCAGTCTTTTTGGCATTTATTTGTATCTGAGCGCTATGTCCATTGTGGACATGCAGGGGCGAAGGAGAATGTTAAAGACAAACCTTACTGATTATCTGGAAAATACAGTAGCGCAGCGGCTTGAGCATGGCATTGTGGAGAAAGAAAAGCTTTTGTGGGAACTTGAGCAGGAGAAAAGTGCCAAGACCGGGATTGACAGACGCAGTAAGTCGGAGATTAAGGCTGCGGAGGAAGAAGCAGATCATGAGGAGCCTGGGTTGGATTTTGGCGCTGATGAGAAGGCGGAGAAGAAGACTCCGATCTTTTCACAGGAGGAGGCACATGAGCTGGAAGAGATTCTTCGCTCAATCATAGGAAACCGGGTGTAGGAAATCTAATGTTTGCAATTGATTTATTTGGAAAGATTTGTTAAAATATGAGACATAGGACATTTTAAATTATAAAATCTGCACAATTTTTTTGAGCAGTTCCTACAGATCCTAAAGGCATAGTAATGAATTTTTGTAAAGGAGAATGCAAATGAGCAAGGTAACGTTTGATTATTCAAAGGCAGCGCAGTTTATCAGTGATCATGAGGTTGAGTACATGAAAAAACTCACACTTGATGCGAAAGAAGTACTTGTGAACAAGACCGGCGCGGGCAACGACTTCCTGGGATGGATCGACCTGCCAGTGGACTATGATAAGGAGGAGTTTGCGAGGATCAAAGAGGCAGCAAAGAAGATTCAGGGTGACAGCGAGGTATTGCTGGTGATCGGTATTGGCGGTTCTTATCTGGGAGCCAGGGCAGCAATCGAGTTCCTGCGTCATGGTTTTTACAACGTGGTAGACAAGAGCATCCGAAAGACGCCTGAGATCTATTTTGTTGGAAATTCGATCAGTTCTACGTATATCAAGCATCTGACAGACGTGATCGGGGACAGGGATTTTTCTATTAATATGATCAGTAAGTCCGGTACGACGACAGAACCAGCGATTGCATTCCGCGTATTTAAGGAAATGATGGAGAAAAAGTACGGCAAAGAGGGCGCTGCAAAAAGAATCTATGCGACGACGGACAAGGCGAAGGGCTCTTTAAAGAATCTTGCCACAGAGGAAGGCTATGAGACGTTTGTTGTTCCTGATGATGTGGGAGGGCGGTTCTCTGTATTGACGGCTGTCGGTCTGCTTCCGATCGCAGTGAGCGGTGCGGATATTGACAAGCTGATGGAAGGCGCCGCAAGCGGAAGAAAAAGCGCTCTGGAACTTCCCTTTGAGGAGAATGATGCCATGAAGTATGCAGCGGTCAGAAATATCTTGCTGAGAAAGGGAAAGGCAGTTGAGATTCTCTGCAATTATGAACCGAGTGCACACTATGTGTCAGAGTGGTGGAAACAGCTCTTTGGTGAGTCAGAGGGCAAGGACCAGAAGGGATTGTTCCCGGCAAGCGTGGACCTGACGACAGACCTGCATTCCATGGGACAGTTTATCCAGGACGGATCAAGAGTGATGTTTGAGACGGTTCTCAATATTGAGAAGGCAAGAGAGGAGATCACGATCGGCACAGAGCCGGTAGACCTTGACGGACTGAACTATCTTGCGGGAAAGACGGTTGACTTTGTCAACAAGAGCGCAATGAATGGTACAGTGCTCGCGCATACAGATGGACAGGTTCCGAACCTGATGGTCAATATGCCAGAGGTCAGCGAATTCTATCTTGGTGAGTTGTTCTATTTCTTTGAATTTGCGTGCGGTTTGAGCGGATATCTGCTCGGTGTCAATCCGTTTAACCAGCCTGGCGTGGAGAGTTATAAGAAGAACATGTTTGCGCTTCTCGGAAAGCCAGGATATGAGGCGGCGAGAGAGGAACTTCTGAAGAGATTATAGTGCGGAAAAGTGTATTTCACTATACTGATTTGAGTGCCCGTCGTGACGGGTGAATGGGAGTTAGAGCAGCCCCGCGGGAACTGAAAAGTCTTGTGGGGCTGTTTTTTGAGTACGTTGGCACAAGCGTTTTTCGTGTCAATTATTGAATAAGGACAAAGGAATGTAATTGTAAATTAGGAAAGGATAGAGCATGTCAATAAAGTTTTTAGAACAGATTAAACCATTGTATGGTACAGATAATTTGCAGGGATACACGGATGCAGATATTGAGTTGCTTTACAGCAGATTTGGTGCGCTGCCCCAGGTATTGGAGGAATATTACAGGGCTGCGGGACGGACAAAGGCGTTTCATGACGTGAATCAGGATTATTGGGTACTGCCGGAGGATTATGGTTTAGGGGAATGTCTGCAGCAGACAGATTATATGATTTTGCTGGAAGAGAACCAGAGTGTTTGTCATGCCGGAATCCGCAGGGAGGATTTGAGCATGCCCGATCCGCCGGTTTATTATTCAGATGATATGGAAAACTGGATTCTCTGTGCACAGACAACGAGTGAATTTCTGGCAGCAGCGCTTGCTTATGAGGCAGTTTTTTATTTTGAAGAATATGGTTGCGAAGAGTTTTATCAACTAACGCTGAAGGATGTGGAATTTGTCCAGTCAAGACTCACAAAATTTCCATATGAAATAGCCTGCTGGATTGGCTGCATAAAGGTTACGCTTTACCAGAGTGAGGCAGACAATATGGTTGCTGTCATGGAATGTGGGGAAGATGATTTCCAGATGCTTTATGGTGCCGCGAATGAGGAATCCTACAACAGATTGTATGCGATTTTAGAGGGGGTTGGCGAAGCAATTTAATGATCAGCCTATATACATTTTTAATACATTAAAGTCTTTTATTGCAAGATATTTCATGGTACAATTAATCTCATGGACAAATTGAGACAGATCTTAATGAATTATATAGAGAATCAGGAAACGATCACAAGCGCGACGGCGAGCAATTCCCGTGACCGGGAAAAGATTCAGAAACTGCGCATACGGCCGGTGCTCAAAAAGGAGGAGCTGTTATACCAGGCGGAGCAGTTTGTGGGAAACAAGGTGTATCATCAAAATCTGTCGCCTGATGCGCTCGTGGAGTTTCTCGCCGGTGCCATGACAAGCGATTTCAGACAGCTGGAGTTAGAGACAGCGCGCCATAGGGTGACTGTGCTTGTGAGCAAGAAGGGAAAAACGGCAGTTCGGGAGAAAGTCAAAACGGTACAGGAACAGGAGATCGATTTTTCGCATAACAGACAGAAACAGTATATTCTGCCGCAGGATGAGCCTGTGCCATTTCTTGTAGCGCTCGGCGTGCAGACAGCGGAGGGGAAAGTTGTCAGGGCAAAGTATGACAAGTTCAGGCAGATCAACCGGTACCTGGAATTTGTGCGCGATATCCTCCCTTCACTGCCACGGGAAGAGCGGCCGCTGAAAATCATTGATTTTGGATGTGGGAAATCTTATCTCACGTTTGCGCTGTATTATTACTTAAAAATCATGAACCAATATGACATATGTGTCGTTGGCCTGGATCTGAAAAAAGATGTGATCGAAAACTGCCAGGCGCTTGCAGACCGGCTAGGGTACGACAGCCTGAAATTTCAGGTAGGGGATATCGGCTCGTATGAAAATGATACGCAGGACGTGGATATGGTCGTGACACTGCACGCCTGCGACACGGCGACAGACCATGCGCTGGCAAAGGCGGTGAAGTGGCATGCACGCGTGATTCTGTCTGTTCCATGCTGTCAGCATGAGCTGAATAGACAGATCTCATGTAACGCGCTGGATCCCGTATTAAAATATGGTCTGATCAAGGAGCGTATGGCGGCGCTGATGACGGACGCGATCAGGGCAGATCTGCTTGAGGAGTACGGATATGATACGCAGATACTTGAATTTATCGACATGGAACATACGCCTAAGAATATACTGATACGGGCGGTAAAGAAAAATCACATAAAATACCATGCGGGAGCGAAAAAGCATGAGGAGTTGATCCAGATGGAGGAGCTCCTGCATGTCAGCCCAACACTTCAGAAATTATTGGAAGAGAGGAAATAGATGGAGTTGTCTTTATGAAAAAGGTTATCAGCAAACTGGCTGCCTGCATTGTGGTTTTTATTATCACTATTTTTGTGAGCAGTGGTATTTATAATAAAGGAAATGAGGAACTGACGACCAGTATGGCGCAGGCATCGCTTCCGCTGGTGCATATCACGACAGGGGAAATCGCGTATAATTATCTGCATGGGTTGAAACAGGAAATGGATGGAAGTTTTTTCCGGGATACGATCACGCCGCTCGGGGATGGGCGGACACTTCGGTTCGTGGTGGAAAAGTATGGGAATGAGATCAATGGAATCTCTTTTGAAGTCAGAAGCATCGATGGGACACGTCTGGTCGAGAAGACGGAGATTAGCGATTATGATGACAGAGGCGACAGCATATATGCGAATATTACGATAAAAGATTTGATCGAGCAGGGGGTTGAGTACAATTGGATCCTAATGCTTAAGGTCGGGGATGATACGATACGGTACTATACACGGATCATAGACGGCGAAGAATACCATGTGAATGAGAAGCTAAACTTCGTCAAAGATTTTCATGACAAGACGTTTGACAAGGAACGGGCAAAAGATTTAGCAATGTATATGGAGCCGAATACGCGGGGAGATAATACAACGCTTAGCCATGTAGACATTCATTGTAGTTTGAAACAAGTTACATGGGCCGATTTAAATGTCAGCCAGATTTCCGGACTGCAGATTGTCATCAGTGAGATTGAGACTCAGACAGCCTCGATCCGAATGAGTTACAGAGTGCAGACGATCGAGGGGCGGAAACGGGATCAGTACAATGTGGTTGAATTTTTCAGGATACGTTATACGCCAGACAGAACGTACCTGCTCGATTATGAGCGCAGTATGAACCAGATTTTTGATCCCGACGCTGACGTGTACGGAAGTAACAAGATTATGCTCGGTATCAGGGACAGTGAAGTGCAGATGATGGAGAGCGACGGTGGCTCCAATCTTGCGTTTGTCAATGGGAACCAGCTGTTCTGTTATCATGCAGCCGACAAGAAACTGGCGTATCTGTTCAGCTTTTACGACGGGGATGATCCCAGGAGTAATTATGGCAATCATGATATTAAGATCCTCAATGTGGACGAGACAGAGAATGTCCGCTTTATGGTTTATGGATATATGAACCGCGGCATGCACGAGGGGAGCATAGGCGTGCAGGTGTGTGAGTACAATGGAATGCT
Source organism: Lachnospiraceae bacterium UBA7179 (assembly GCA_002491195.1). GTDB lineage: Bacteria > Bacillota > Clostridia > Lachnospirales > Lachnospiraceae > COE1. The sequence goes on along the minus strand of DKVL01000080.1, from coordinate 41,738 downwards.
CAATACGGTCGAGGAGCTTATCTTTATACCATACGATAAAGCTTACGCGACACTAAAGACAGATATGGAGCAGCTGTCTTATATCAATCGGAATGGAATCTTTTATATTTATCTGGATGGTTCCATTCTTGCGATCAACCTGATGGATCGTATGTGCGAGGAGATTGCCCAGAATCTGCAGCAGGGAAGTTTTCAGGTATCAGATACCAACAGGATGCTAGTGTGGCAGAATTCTGCGGATTCCTATGACTGTACGAAACTGATATTGATGGATCTCAATACCGGGGAGACACAGGAAATTGAGGCGTCAGGCGATGGCAGGATATTACCGCTTGGGTTCATTGAGGAAGACCTGATCTATGGAGTCGCACAGTATGAGGATATTCGGATGGATTTTTCCGGGTCTGTGACTTTTCCGATGAATCAGGTCTATATTCAGGATGAGAACGGCCAGATCCTTAAGACCTACAGCCGGGAGAATATCTATGTGACAGATGCATCTGTCGAGGAAAACCTGATCACGCTTACACGTGTGGTCAAGCAGGAGGACGGCAGCTATAGCGCAGCTCCAGATGACCAGATCGTCAATAATCTGGTGGAGGAGAGCGGTTATAATTCTTCCGAGGTCGTTGTGACACAGACCTATGAAAAGATTGTCCAGCTTGTGCTCAGGAATGCAATGGAGACAAAAAAACCGAAAAATACGATGCCGCTTCAAGTGTTGTTTGAGGGCTCAAGGGAGCTGGAAGTGGAGGTTGAGAATCCTGTGAGCAGATATTATGTATATGGACGTTATGGGATTGATGGCACGTTTACGCACGAGGCGGAGGCAATCAACCTTGCCTACAGTATCAGCGGAACGGTTGTCAACCAGAATGGCGACTATATATGGAAGCGGACGACGAGAAGCACCCGCAATCAGATTATGGCGATCACAGGAAAGCAGCGGAGCGAGGGGAGCTCAGACTTGGCGGTATGTCTTGAGACGATTCTGGAATTTTGCGGAAGTATCAAGAATGTACAGCCGATGCTCGACAGGGGAAAGACGGTGAGGCAGATCCTGGAGGAAAATATTAATGGTGCGACGGTACTTGACCTGCGGGGGGTGAGTCTGGATGCAATATTGTACTACGTCAATCAAGACATACCTGTGCTTGTTTCACTGGATGACGACAGTGCGATGCTCGTGATCGGTTTCAATGAGTTGAATGTGGTGGTGATGAATCCGGAGACGGGATCTGTTTACAAAGTAGGAATGAATGATGCCACGAATCTGTTCCGACAGAGTGGGAACAGGTTTATAACTTATTTGAGGAAAACATAAGACCAAAGAATACAGTTTGACAAATATATGGCAACGCTTTATAATAAAAATATATCGTTAACAGGGATGTTGGAAACTGCTGTCTGCAGGCGGTTTTATAGGAGGATGAGGCTCATGGGGGAGTATAGGAATCAAACGAGGAGGAAACTGATATGCGTATAGTAGAGAAAGTACTGTACGGATTTGGTGGCTTGTTGGCGCTTATACTTCTGTTTATTGCGGTTTGCCACTATAATCCGGAACTGGCGGTAAAGATAGGCGCCAATCGAAAGGCAGATGCAGCAGAAACAGAGATGGAAAGTGACATAAGGGATGCAAATGTAGTGAATACGACGGTGACACTCGGAACACTTCCGGCAGCACAAAATACACAGACGCCGGAAGAAAGCGCTCTGACAGGTAGTGTGGCATCAACAGGCAATGCAAGAACTGCTGACAATGCAGATACGGATGAGAGTGCGGAGAGCAGATTAAAGGTACCTGGGAAGGTTGCGGGGCTGAGTGGTTATATTCCGGTCAAGGCAACCGGCACAGAGATTACACAGACCAGGGCAGATGAGATCGCAAAGGAACTCAGTAAGGGCGAGACTGGGAGCAGCCTGACTTTTGACAGTGATCTGTATCCATATTATGCGATTATCAATGAGACACAGAGAGCGCTTTACAGACAGATCTATGCCAATGCCAATGCACAGAACAGGCATTTTGCGCCTGTGGAGGATGTTACGGCGAATGATTTGAAAAACGCATTTACATCTGTGGTAAATGATCACCCGGAATTGTTCTGGGTGGATACAGTATACAAATATCAATATACGCCTAAGGGAAGTGTTGCTGATATTACGTTGGTGTTCAATATAACAGCAAACAATCTGGATTCGTCGAAAGCAGAGTTTGAGGCGGCAGCGAAACGGATCACAGATGAGACTTACGGAAGTTATACCGATTATGAGAAGGAAAGAATTGTTCACGATACATTGATTGGCAGGGTGAAATATGATGCCAACGCGCCGATGAACCAGAGTGCTTACAGTGCACTTGTGTATGGCAGGACAGTGTGCTCTGGATATGCGAGAGCACTGCAGTATGTATTGCAGCAGCTTGATATTCCATGCTACTATGTGACAGGCTATGCAGGAGAGAATCACGCGTGGAATATTGTGAAACTCAGTGATGGCTATTACAATGTAGACAGTACATGGGATGATACGAATCCGAATACCTATGATTATTTTAACTGTTCGGATGCCGAGTATGCATCGGATCATGTAAGACGGGATTTGTCCATCTATCTTCCGGCGTGCGAGGGCAATCGTTACAGCGGTCTGGAAGTCAACCCGTCTGTGACACCTCCGTCGACTACGCCAACACCGTCGACACCATCAACACCGTCGACACCGTCAACAAGCACTACCACAACAACCACGCCATCGAATAATACAACGACCGATCAGACAACGGCGACGAATACAGATTCGATCACAGTAATCACAGTGCGTGGCGGCGGGGATGAGAATTATATTGACAATATCAACGATTATTTTAATGAATGTTTTGATTCTATGATTGACAGGAACGATGATGTTATAACATTTGATCTGATTGTCACAGACAAGAAACTTTGGGATACTATTTACAAGGCCTATGACAGGGGTGACTGTCAGGAGGGATATATTGACCGCTATCTTGTGGAAAAACACAAGAATGCGTGCAGTATGCGCGTGGAAGCAGTACCGCGGACCGATGGAAGCTATCTGCTGAGACACCGCGGAGTAATCAGTTAAAAAGGAACAGGCAATCGCCTGTTCCTTTTTCATTAACCCAAATATCGCTTAAGAAGTCCCTCAAATGCCGAGGCATTTGTCTTAGCCGAAATATCGCTTGAGAAGTCCCTCAAATGCCGAGGCATTTGCCTTAGCCAAAATATCGCTTGAGCAGTCCCTCAAATGCCGAGGCATTTGCCTTAGCCAAAGTATCTCTTAAGAAGTCCCTCAAATGCCTTGCCATGTCTGGCCTCATCCCTTGCCATCTCATGAACGGTATCATGGATTGCATCCAGGTTTGCAGCTTTTGCGCGCTTTGCGAGATCAAACTTACCAGCAGTAGCGCCGTTCTCGGCTTCCACACGCATCTCAAGATTTTTCTTGGTAGAGTCTGTTACTACTTCACCTAAGAGTTCTGCAAACTTAGCAGCATGCTCTGCTTCTTCCCAGGCAGCTTTCTCCCAGTAGAGACCAATCTCGGGATAGCCTTCTCTGTGTGCAACGCGTGCCATAGCAAGATACATACCAACTTCTGTACATTCACCGTTAAAGTTTGCTCTCAGGTCTGCCATGATATCCTCGCTGACACCTTTGGCAACGCCTACAACGTGTTCAGCAGCCCAGGTCATCTCACCTTCCTGAGCCTTGAATTTCTCTGCGGGTGCATTACACTGTGGACATCTTTCCGGTGCACTGTCTCCCTCGTAAACATAACCACATACACTACATACAAATTTCATTTTAAAATCCTCCTTATATTATCACTATGAAAAACAGATTGACTGGATCATGTTCTGTTTTCCACACAGCCAGTTTCATCTGCCATGACACAATGTTATGGTTTCTGGTCTTGCTCGTGGTCATGACCACGGTTTTGGTCAAGGCAGTTTTTACATATGCCACAGAAATAAAGCCTGTGTCCCTGGATCAATCCGTCAAAGCCTTTGGATGCTTCCGCTTCAATCTCTGGAAAATCGTGACATGCCATTGGCAAGTCAATGACAGCGTGGCAGCGGTTGCACACAAAATGGAAGTGCGGGCTTATGTTGTAATCAAAATGGTCAATACCCAGGACTCCGAAACTGTGCTTTGCAATGATGCCGGCTTTCGCCAATTGATTTAGATTGCGGTATACGGTGCCAAGGCTGATCTTTGGAAACTCTTCTTTTACATTGGAATAGACGAGTTCCGCTGTTGGGTGATCCTTGCGGGATTGTAGGAAGGAGAGGATAGCTGCTCTCTGGCGGCTGTATTTCATCGTCATAAAACCCCTGCCTTTCTGTGGTAACACATTACGCATATAATACACAAAATCAGTAATGATTACTGTTATTATAATTGGAAATATAAAAAATGTCAATACATAATTGCATTCTAATTAAAAAAAAATTAAGAAATCCGCAAACCACTATATTTTAAAATGGGATATGCTATACTAATTATATAATTACACAGTCTCATTTTGTTATACATAAAAGTGTAAATGAGAACGAACTTTTCGCATTATGAGATCAGTTGCGCTATGTGGAACTGCTGTTGGAATGGAGACGATCGGATCATATGAATAGGAAGGCGCATATCAAACTCAAAACAAAAATGATGATACTTTTTCTGGCAATCATATTAGTGCCACTGATTTGCAGCATCGTGGTATTCATGGGCTATGGATATTATGAGAACATCGATATGCTGCACGAACTGAGCAAGAAAGATATCATGATCGGGGCTATCGTCAACAGGCGGCTGATGAAGCATATGATGATTGCCATGGTAGTCATTTTGGTACTGACAAGCGGTATCATCACTGCATGGCTCAACAAAGACGTGTACAGGCCGCTCAAGGAGCTGAGTATCGCTATGCAGCACATATCGGTCGGGGATTTCGATTATCACATGAACGGTGGACGCGGAGATGAGATCGGGCTGCTTTTTGACAATTACGAGCAGATGCGGCTTCAGCTAAAGGAAAACGAGGAGGAGAAAGCCCAGAATGAAAAGAAATCCAAGGAGCTTGTGAGCAATATTTCCCACGACCTCAAGACGCCGATCACGTCAATCAAGGGATATGTCGAGGGAATAATGGATGGCGTGGCGAACACACCGGAAAAGATGGATAAGTACATCAAGACGATCTACAATAAAGCAAATGATATGGATAAACTCATCAATGAACTGACTACTTATTCTGGGATTGATTCGAACAAGATTCCATACCATTTTAATATCCTGAATGTGTCGGATTACTTTTCGGACTGTGTCGAGGAGGTCGGTCTTGACCTTGAGGCGAAAAATATCCACCTTAATTTTACGAATCTTGTCCCGGCAGATACTTGTGTTGTGGCGGATCCGGAGCAGCTCAAAAAGGTCATCAATAATATCATCAGCAACAGCGTTAAATACATGGGGCATGAAAACGGTGTGATTGATATTCGGCTTTTGGATGAAGGAGAGTCTGTTAAGATTGAGATTGAGGATGATGGAAAGGGGATCGCCTCAAAAGATATCGGAAATATTTTTGAGCGATTTTACAGGACGGATGCGTCCCGCAATTCCCTTCAGGGCGGCAGCGGCATCGGACTGAGCATCGTGAAAAAAATTATCGAGGATCATGGCGGCTATGTGTGGGCGACCAGCAAGGAGGGCGAGGGAACCTGTATGCACTTTGTACTGCGCAAATATACAGAGAAAACGGATGAAGTAGTGATTTAGTTATAGGAAACGACAAAAGTGCACGTCGTTTACTATAACTGATGCACCTATATATTGATTAAGGAAAGGATAGAGCGTATGAGCAGAATTTTAATTGTAGAGGACGAGGAGGCAATTGCGGAACTTGAGAAGGATTATCTGGAACTCAACGATTTCGAGGTGAAGATAGAAAACAGCGGCGATACTGGTCTTGCAACAGCGTTGGCGGAGGAGTTTGATCTGATTATTCTTGACCTGATGCTTCCAGGGATCGACGGGTTTGAGATCTGCAAGCGCATTCGAGAGGATAAGGATGTGCCGATTCTTATGGTTTCAGCAAAGAAGGATGACATTGATAAAATCCGCGGTTTGGGACTTGGTGCAGACGATTATCTGACGAAACCTTTCAGTCCGAGCGAACTGGTAGCGCGCGTGAAGGCGCATATGGCACGGTACAACCGTCTGGTGGGAAGCCATACCAAGGAGAATGACATTGTGGAGATCAGAGGGATCCGCATTGATAAGACTGCAAGGCGTGTGTTTGTGGACGGTGTGGAAAAAAACTTTACAACGAAGGAGTTTGACCTTTTGACGTTCCTTGCGGAGAATCCCAACCATGTATTTACAAAGGAAGAAATCTTCAGGGAAATATGGGATATGGATTCGATTGGAGATATTGCAACAGTCACAGTGCATATCAAGAAAATCCGTGAAAAGATTGAGTCGGATACCTCAAAGCCGCAATATATTGAGACAATTTGGGGTGTTGGATACCGTTTTAAACTCTGATGCTTTGTTTACACGCTGCTTACAAATTTTTACATTCGAATAGGAATGTGTGAAGATGGACAAAATGATAATGTATGAGGACAACGATCTGCTGGTCGTGCACAAACCGATGGGAATCGCCACAGAAACTGCGAGAATCGGTCAGGCAGACCTTGTGTCCGAATTAAAGAATTACCGGAAGAGAAAAGGCGAAGATGCCTATATTGGCGTAGTACACAGACTTGATCAGCCAGTGGAAGGGCTTCTGGTTTTTGCAAAAGATGGTGGTACAGCCAGGAAACTTGGCGACGAGCTGCGAAGAGGAACACTGACCAAGAAATATGCAGCGCTTGTCGCAGGAGTTCCAGAGACACCGGAGGGTGAATTGACGGATTACCTGTTGAAGGACGGGCGGACTAATCTGTCAAAAGTTGTGCCCGGAAAGACGCAGGGGGCAAAGGAAGCGATGCTCCGTTGGCGGATGCTGCAGCACAGTGAGGATGTCTCCCTTTTGGAAATCGAGTTGTATACCGGCAGGCATCACCAGATCAGGGTGCAGATGGCGCATGCGGGATTTCCGCTTCTGGGAGATTTCAAATATGGCTCCGATGCGTCCAGAGAACTGTCAAAGCGATTAGCAGTCAGCAGCACTGCGCTTCTGGCATATGAAATTCAGTTTATGCATCCGGATACTGGAGAACAGATGGAGTTTTCATTGGGTTTTGATAAATTCACTAAAATATTCTGACAAAATGTATGCAGATTGAGAGTTGACACATTTTTACAGAAAACGTATAATATAACTTATCAGAAGTGCCCTTTACTTCTGATAAAAGGCGCGGTCTTTGCGCCGTGCATCTGATTGTAAGAAGCTGTTCCTGCTTCTTACAATATAACTTATCAGAAGGCCTTGTATTTTGCAAGAACTCATAGTTCCTATTACAAAGGAGGCCAGAGTATGGATGGAATGCAGAATTGGACAAACTATTTAGAGGTTATGCGCAATCGTCTGCTTCTCGTCAATGACGCTGATAGCCTGATTTCAGTACTGATGGATGTCAAAAATATACCAATCGCGCTATCGACGGTAGAGGACGTGACGGACGGAACCGGACTGAATATGTCGCTGTCAGTGATCTGTTCCGAGGCAAGGGTCGCAGGCAGAGTCATGTGTCTTATGAGCGATGATATGTTTACAACGGTTCAGCTTAATCTTGACACTGTGAAAAAAGTAAACTCAAAAATATCAGTGGATGGCAAGGGTGTAGTAATGAAGCTCACGATTAAAAACGGAGCGGAATTTTTACTGATGTTCCACACGGATTTCGTGGAGGAAGACGAGTAATGCTCTGATCATTATGGAAAACACGGGACGCTGTGATGATTCAGCGTCCTTTTCCTATAGCGGATTTTGGGGGAAAGGAAGGAGAGCATGGAATATCGCAGGAAAGCAGACTTGAAAGTGGAATGTATTGCCACACAGGAAGATTTTGATTTTTTCGGGATTACGTTGGATGATATTCTCGACAGAACGGAGCAGGGAATGTATTTCCTGAAAAAGGCAAAGGAACTGTGTGCTATGACACAGAAAGTTACGTGGACAAATGTAGCCTATACGCTCAATATAACAATGCTTCCAGATGATAGTGTTTCCTTTGAGTTCAGCGAGTGCATTGCGGATTATGTTGTGAGCCTGAAACATTCCCTGGCAATGGCTGACGAGGAGACAAGAGGGCCGCTGGAGGAGTTTATCAGCGCGCTGGAGACGTCTGGTGAGGAGGAAGGGCGCAAACTGGTGGCACATTTTGAGAAAAACATTAAGGCAGAACGGATGAAATAAGGAACTTGGATTAAGAAAGGGTGTGTATTACAGATGAAGACGAATATTAAGAAGATTTATGTGTGTTTCCCGGGCGGAAAGCACAAAGCGTTGACGATGAGTTATGATGATGGGAAGCATGAGGACAGGCGTCTTGTTGAGATCTTTAACCGATATGGAATCAAGGGGACTTTTAATGTAAACAGTGGTTTGGAGGGTGATCCAGTGCGGATTCCGCAGGCGGAGTACAGGGAACTCTATCAGGGGCATGAGGTAGCGTGCCATACAGTATCGCATCCCACGATCGAGCGCTGCCCGCTCACAAGTGTGGCACAGGAGATCATCGAGGATAGGAAAAAGCTGGAGGAGATCATGGGGTATCCGGTGCGCGGTCTTGCCTATCCAAATGGTTCTTATTCAAAGGAAATCTGTGACCTGCTTCCGGGGCTGGGAATCCGTTATGGCAGGATTGTTGGTGACTCAGACGATTTTGCGATTCCAGAGAATTTTTTACAGTGGAAAGCGACCTGCCATCATAACCACAATCTGTTGGCGTTAGGGCAGAAGTTTGTGGAATTGAAGAAAAAGCAGTATCTGTATCTGATGTATGTGTGGGGACACAGCTATGAGTTTACGAACAATGATAACTGGAATGTGATTGAGGACTTCTGCAAATTGGCTGGCGGGCAGGAGGATATCTGGTACGCGACGAACATACAGATCGTCGATTATATGGATGTGGCTAAGATGGCGCAGTTTGCGGCGGATGGTTCTTTTGTATACAATCCATGCGCGCAGAGCCTGTGGCTGTGCGTTGACGATGAGCGTTTCGTGGAGGTCAGGGGAGGCGAACAACTTTCTTTGTAGTATGGATTGATCTTAAGGAACTGTTAACAAATTACTCCTGATATTGCTTGTCTTTTTCTCCGATAGCACTACTCAACAATCAGTTACATAGCCCACTATGCGCCTGATTGTTGAGTAGCACTCTCGAAGAAAAATCCTGCGCACTATTCAGGAGTAATTTATTAACAGTTCCTAAGAGGAATATTTTTGTGTAAAATTTACGGAAAATAATTCACTTTTTGGGAATTGTATGGTAGACTGTTGTATAGGGAAATGGTGACGAGTCAGAAAAGGCTTGGGCGTAGAGATACTGTATCGTTGCTGAAATTGAGATAAAGAGGGTGGATTGCATGACAAAACAGAATAAAGCTTGTAAAATATGGAAGCTGATGCTTGCCTTGGTTGTAGGAGTATTCGTTTCGGTATTTTCCTTTGGGACGGTTACTGCGCAGGCGGCTGAAACAACGGTAGAAAATGTGGCGGAGGAGCAGGCGCCTCAGGAGGGAAGTGCTGAGGATAACGGCGGCGGAGCGATGATTCTCCTGATGGGCGGTATGCTGATCATTATCCTGGCAGTTGTGCTGTCTGTTGTCGCGACATTTGTATCGTCGGCGGCGATTGCGGACGAGCTGTAATCATTGGTTAATTGCATAGTGGAATTGGATAAGACGGAAATCAAATGGTTTGCGTCTTATTTTCTTTTATCTTATTTGTTTACATTTGAGTAAGTTTTTGTTAGTATAGAGGATAGCGTAGGACTTGCAGAACAGAGGTGTATGGTCACGAAAGGTTCTATGCATATCGTAGGATTTGTGGCCAGAAAAATGGAAAGCTCCTGCTGGATGAAGTGTTAGAAAGCCCGGTTCACTACCAGAAAATGATGAAAATTCTGCATGAATTTGATGAGAGCATTATTAATATAGCAAAATCAGGTAACGGTACAGAGTATATGATTTTGTCAAAGAAATACAGAAAAGCGCTGCCGTTGAATGCGTATGGCGATGGAATGAAAAAGGCCCTTATATTATTGGCAGCAGTGGTAAAAGCAGCGAATGGTATTCTCCTGCTGGATGAGTTTGAGACTGCGATTCACACTTCAGCGATGAACCATATCTTTTCATGGATTTTACAGAGTGCTCAGGAAATGAACGTGCAGGTATTTTTATCCTCGCACAGTCTTGAGACAATCAGTAAGGTCCTGCGATGTGATTCTGCGCTGCAGGACAAGATTAATTTGTATACATTATATCATAAAGAAGGAAAAAATCTTGTGAGAAAAATGAATTGCCAGGAAGCAATCAAAGCACAGGATGATTGGGGTGTTGAGTTACGATAAAGAATGCAATAATTCTCTGCGAGGGTTCGACGGATTACACATTACTGCAATATTATATGCAAAAGGCATACAACTGGGAAGATAAGGAAAAAGGGCGGTTTCAGCTGCCAAATCAGAAATCGAGATTATTGACCAAAGGAAACAGCAGCCTTACAATAGCGGCGACTGGCGGATGCAGTAAAATGGCGGAGGGGCTTTTGGAGGTCCTGAAAAAGAATGAAATGGAATCTCCCGAAGGGGAGAACTATACTGAGGTACAGAAAGACTTCCGACTGCTTGGAAGTATTATGGACATGTAATATAATATGGGAGGAGAAAGAACAATGGCAAATGACAAGAAATTAGTGGAGGCGATTACCTCGATGGAGGAGGACTTCGCGCAATGGTACACGGACGTGGTGAAGAAGGCGGAATTGTGTGATTATTCGAGTGTGAAAGGGTGTATGATCATCAAGCCTGCGGGCTATGCGATCTGGGAGCAGATTCAGCAGCAGCTTGATGCAGAGTTTAAGAAGCATGGTGTGGAGAACGTGTACATGCCGATGTTCATACCAGAGAGCCTTCTGGAGAAAGAGAAAGACCATGTTGAAGGTTTTGCGCCGGAGGTGGCGTGGGTGACGCATGGCGGACTTGAACCATTGCAGGAGAGACTGTGCGTGCGTCCGACTTCGGAGACGCTTTTCTGTGATTTCTATAAGAATGAAGTGCAGTCGTACAGGGATTTACCGAAGGTATATAACCAGTGGTGTTCTGTGGTGCGCTGGGAGAAGACGACGCGTCCGTTCCTGAGAAGCCGCGAGTTTTTGTGGCAGGAGGGACACACCGCACATGCAACGGCAGAGGAAGCCGAAGAGCGGACGATCCGGATGCTGAATGTCTATGCTGATTTTGTGAGGGATGTGCTTGCGATCCCTGTGGTGAAGGGACAGAAGACTGATAAGGAGAAATTTGCCGGTGCGGAGGCTACCTATACGATTGAAGCCCTGATGCACGATGGCAAGGCGCTGCAGTCTGGTACAAGCCATAATTTTGGCGATGGTTTTGCGAGGGCGTTTGGCATTCAGTTTACGGACAAGGACAATACCTTAAAATATTGTCATCAGACCTCATGGGGACTGTCCACACGAATCATCGGTGCGGTGATCATGGTGCACGGTGATGATTCTGGATTGAAGCTGCCTCCTAAGGTGGCTCCGACACAGATTATGGTGGTTCCGATCCAGCAGAAGAAGGAGGGCGTGCTCGACAAAGCATATGAACTTAAGAGCCGTCTGTTGGAAAGGGGCTTCCGCGTGAAAGTGGACGATTCGGATAAGAGTCCGGGATGGAAGTTCAGCGAGTGCGAGATGCGCGGTGTGCCTTTCAGAATCGAGATCGGACCAAAGGATATTGAAAATAATAAGTGTGTATTCGTGCGGCGCGACACGAGGGAAAAGATTGAGGTAAGCCTCGACGATGTGGAGACAAAAGCGGCCAAACTGCTTGATACGATTCAGTCTGATATGTACGAGGCGGCCAAGAAACATCTGGAGACGCATATTTACAGCGCTGTGTCGTGGGATGAGTTCTGCGATACGATCAACAATAAGCCAGGATTTGTCAAGGCAATGTGGTGCGGCGACCGCGCCTGCGAGGACAAGATCAAGGATGAGCTGGCAGCGACAAGCCGCTGTATGCCGTTTGAGCAGGAGCAGCTGAGTGATACCTGCGTGTGCTGTGGGAAACCAGCGAAGAAGATGGTTTACTGGGGAAGGGCGTACTAAGTGTGAAAAGATTTTCTAAAAAATAACTTGTGCAGATGACGCAGGATAAATTTCTATAGGCCAGGCGGAAGATGGGGCCTATGTGCTTGAAAAAGTGCAAAAAACTTGCATGTAAGCGCTTTCATTTTCCCTGAAAATAGGATATGATTATAATATCTTATAACGGAAAATAAATTTTGGAGGGATTATCATGAATATTTTAGTAATCAACTGTGGAAGTTCTTCACTGAAATACCAGCTGATCGACAGTGAGACAGAAGCTGTGCTTGCGAAAGGACTCTGTGAACGTATTGGCATTGATGGAAGCGTGCTCACCCACACGCCGGCTGGCAAGGACAAGGTAAAGATCGAGACACCGATGCCCAATCATACTGTTGCAGTCAAGCTTGTGATCGACGCGCTCACGGATGCAAACCACGGTGTTGTCAAGTCGCTTGATGAGATCAATGCAGTTGGGCACCGCGTCGTACATGGCGGTGAGAAGTTTGCCTCTTCTGTAGTGATCAATGACGAAGTACTGAAAGCCATCGAGGAGTGCAACGACCTTGCGCCGCTCCACAATCCGGCAAACCTGATCGGAATCAACTCCTGCAGGGAGATTATGCCAAATGTGCCGATGGTGGCGGTATTTGACACTGCATTTCATCAGACAATGCCTGAGAAGGCGTACCTGTATGGACTTCCCTATGAATATTATGAGAAATACAAGGTTCGCCGCTACGGTTTCCATGGTACAAGCCATGACTATGTATCCGCAAGGGCTGCAGAGATTCTCGGCAAGACGAGGGATGAGCTGAAGATTATCGTATGTCATCTGGGAAATGGCGGTTCCGTGTCTGCTGTTGATCATGGAAAATGTGTTGACACCTCTATGGGACTGACACCGCTCGAGGGTATTATCATGGGTACGCGCTCTGGCAGCATTGATCCGGCGATCTGCGATTTTATCTGCCAGAAGGAAAACATTTCTTCTGCAGAGATGAATGCTATTTTGAATAAAAAGTCAGGCGTGCTCGGTTTATCGAAGGTTTCATCAGATTTCAGGGATATTGAGGCAGCTGCAAATGACGGGAATCAACTGGCCAGAGTGACGCTGGATGCATTTTATTACAGTGTGGCGAAGTACATCGGCGCATATGCGGCAGCGATGAACGGTGTGGATGCCATCGCGTTTACAGCAGGCGTGGGCGAGAATAATATCTCGGGACGTGCTGAGATCGCGAAGTACTTAGGATATCTCGGAACAGAGATTGACACGGAGAAGAACAATATCCGCGGAGAGGACAGAGTGATCTCCAAGGATGGCAGCAAAGTTGCACTTCTGTGTGTACCGACAAACGAGGAGCTCGCAATCGCAAGGCAGACAGTGGCGCTTGTAAAATAAGAGTGAACTGACAGGAATGTTTTGAAGTAGATCCTTAGTATATATGACGAGGCGGAGTATTATAATTACAGTACTCTGCCTTTTGGATTTTGCGCAAGGCTGTTTAAAAGCGCATGAAACTTAATCTTGGGAGCCGATTGTCCCAGAAGCCGGAAAACATAAGCTTTTGTGGATGGTTGGCGAAATCGGTGAAGTGATTGATATTGTGAAGAAAAACGGTGATCGGAAAGCGGCAGGTGATCCGAAACTTAGAAAAGATTTGATTGAGGAGATGGCGGATGTACTCATGTACTACAATGACGTATTGCTGTGTTACGGTATTTCGGCGGAGGAGTAAAAAAAGACTTATACAGATAAGTTCAAGAGAAACCTGAAACGGTGGTAACAGTCATATGATTAAAGTGGTTATATTTTTAATCTGATTTTAATGAATGATGCAGGTGTTCATGATAAACTAATGAAGTATAATCGTAACGAGTAATCTATGATATGAAAAGAGGCAGAACATGAAGATAACGATCATTCACGGTCAGAGTCACCAAGGCTCCACATGTCATATTGCAAGGTCTTTGGCAGAAAAAATAGACGGAGAAATCAACGAATTTTTTCTACCGAAAGATTTTGGAGAGTTTTGCGTCGGCTGTACGGCATGTTTTAAAATTTCAGAAACGAAATGTCCACATTTTGAAAAGTTAACGCCCATTACCAGAGCGCTCGACGATGCAGATGTCATCATACTGGCAAGTCCGGTCTACGTATATCACACGACAGGCGCCATGAAAGCATTTCTGGATCATTATGGCTGGCGTTGGATGGTACACCGTCCTGAAGAAAAAATGTTTTCCAAGCAGGCTGTGTGTATTTCAACAGCTGCTGGCGCTGGAATGAAAAGCACCAATCGCGATATGGCTGACAGTACATTCTTTTGGGGTGTTGCCAAAACATATCGATATGGCATTGCAGTGATGGAAACATCATGGGAAAAAGTCAGTGCGAAAAAGAAATACCGCATAGAAAAGAAGATTGATCTGCTGGCAGAGAAAATCAAGGGGAATCAGGGGCACGTTAAACCGTCAGTCAGGACAAAAGTCTTTTTCAATATCATGAGACTGATGCAGAAGCACGGCTGGAATGAGACAGATGGAAACTACTGGCAGGCAAAAGGATGGACAGGGAAACTGCGTCCATGGTAAAAGTTTGCAGAAAATACTTACCAGATCGATCAAACAGTGGCACAGTATAATAAATCGAAGTTGAATCCGTGTTATATAAAGCCTTGTTGCTGTAAGGGAACAATGTGCGAATTTTTTACAGAGGATAAAAAGATTGAATAAACATTTATAGCATGATATAATAAAAAAGTACTAAAGACGTGTAACGGTACGGAATAATTATTGATTTAACTAAATATTGGTTTACGGAGGGCGCCTATGTTAGAATTAAAGAAAATTCCTGTCGAGGAAGAGATCAGGGAAGCAATGAAAAACAGCAAAAAAGAGTTTACGCAGGAAACACTGGACAAGCTGACTGCACTGCTGCGACGGCTTGACGAGAAATGTCCGCCACAGCCGCATCTGCCATTGACATATGTGCGTGCATCGTCGACATCGGTGTTTGACAGTAAACTGGGAGGAGTGCCATATTTTCCAAAGGATATGGAATATCCCAGGGTTCTTGAGGGGGAATTGGCAGGGAAACCGTTGAGACTGCTGGCGCAGCTGAACTTTGGGACACTTCCGCATCTGGAGGGATTCCCCCAAAAAGGCATTCTGCAGTTTTTTGCGGGCTGTGACGGTGATGATGTCTATGGAGTCGATTTTCATGACAATTTTGTCCAGAATGGTTTTCGTGTCATTTATCATGAAAATGTTGTGGAAGATACAGTTAAGCTGATATCTGGGGAGGATCTGTCGGCGTTTGACAGCGACGGGGATTATCCATTCAAAGGCGAGTTTCTGCTCAAGGCGGCGGAGCCGCATCTGAGTGCAGTCTCACCCGCGGATTATCGTTTTGACGAGGCTGTCGCGGAAAGCTACAACGAGTTGTTTGACGGCAATGTTGTAGGGATGTGGGCGAACAAAGATGGGAAAAAAGGTATCCGTCAGGTGGATGAACCGCTCTATGATGCGATTTATGAGGTACGCTCTTGTGGCGGTACAGGAATCGGCGGTTTTCCTTATTTTACACAGGAGGACATTCGCCCATGCGACGAGGAATACAGCACATGCAATATTTTGCTGTTTCAGCTTGACAGCGGTTTCAGTGAAGGCAGCAGCGAATGGGCGGATGTCGTTATGTGGGGAGACTCTGGCGTGGCCAACTTTTTCATAAGCGCAGACAGGCTCGCAAAGTGTGATTTTTCGAGAGTGCTGTACACTTGGGATTGCTGCTGAGGCCCTAAGAAATATTTTTTTCCATATACCCGCATGTAAACGGAAAAAGTCAAGGAGTTATTAGGACGTATGAATATACGTATGACGCGTTTTGACAACTACTATATTTTTTACTATTATGATATGGAAAAAGACATTGTGTACATAATTAGAGTTTTGTACAATAAAGCTGACTGACAGGATCTTTTAAAAAGATAAAAATGCAGATAGGTAAAATGAGCCCTTCCCGAGTTAAAAATGATTTGGGGGGCTTTTATTATTCATTATAACGTGGAAGATATTTTTCATGAAAAATATTCTTGTAACCAGTATTCTGTTTTGGTTAGGAACTGTTCAGAAATAGACAAGTCAAGATGTGCAGGTTATTTGTGAACAGTTCCTTAGAATTGTTTGAAAAAATATCATAAATAAGTTGACAAAACGTATCATATGTAATAAAATTATTACACATGATACATATAATTATAAAATTGAAAGGAGAATCAATATGGGATTTAATATCATGCCAGTGATTGCTGCAGTTGGAGCAATCGTGATCATTGCAGTGTACCTGATCGTGAAGGGAATGGAGAGGAAGGCACAGTACGGCGGTCTTGATCAGGAAAAATTTAACAGCTTTGTGGAGGAGATCAAGCGTGAAAATGCAGAGATCAGAAAAGACCTGCTGACCGTAAAATCAAAGGTAGAGGCGATTGACAAAATGATGGAAGAAATATAGTTATGGAAAATTTTGTTGGAGATCTGAGTCTAAAGAAATACGAAGATTATGTCAATGTATTTGACGCGCTGTCGCACCCTGCCAGAATTAAGATTATTGGCATACTGGCGGAAGGGCGGCAGTATGTGAGTGAGCTGGCAAGACTGGTCAACATCAGCAGGCCGCTGCTCTATATGCATCTGAAAAAGTTGGAGACCGCGCGGCTTGTCACAAGTGCGCTGGAGTTGTCCGAGAGCGGAAAGGCTATGAAGTACTATGCACTTGAGGACTTTAAGCTGCAGATTACAGAGGAACTGCTGCATCAGCTCTCTGAAAACATTGTTATTGACAATCCGGGCGGGAAGTAGCAAAAAGGAGATTAGGTAAATGATTCAATACAAGAAAGAACCGCAGGAAATAAAAATAGCAGTTCCAAACGGAAATTACAAAGTAACATTGAACATTACAGCACAGTCGGATACGAGATACACGGTGTATTCCCAGAATCGGCGTTTTGTGGCCGTGGACAGGGTGATTCGTGCCGGTGAGACGCAAAATCTTACATTTGTCGTAAATGTATGCGATTATATCCGCAGAGATGCCGCGTACACGGTGGACAGTATCCAGATCTATATTGTCTGTGATGAGGAGTTGTCCGTAACTTCTGAATATGTTCCAGTGAACGTCCCAACGCTCTATATCATAGGGGATTCGACGATCACTGATCAGCCGGCGGAATATCCATACGATCCGGAGAAAACCTACTGTGGCTGGGGCCAGGTGCTGCCGATGCTGCTGGATGACCAGATCGCAGTGTCGAACCACGCAGAGTCGGGGGCAACGACGAGAGAGGCGTTCCAGGTTCATTTCGAGACAATGCGGCGGAAGCTGCGTCCGGGGGATTATCTGATGATCGAGTTCGGGCACAATGACCAGAAGGAGACGGAGCTTGACGCCTTTGGCGGGTATGCCAGATACCTGCGCTGGTTTGTTGACTATGCGAAAGTGCGCGCCGTGCGAACAATTATCAATGCGCCGATCAACCGGATCATATTTGATGAAAACGGTAAGATACTGAACCTTCTGGGAGATTACCGGAATGCGGCAAAGGAAGTTTCGGAGTGGGGGCATGTTCCGTTTATCGATCTGTGGACAGCGACAACAGACTTTTTTGAGCCGCTTGGATTATATACTGCAAAGAAGTATTTCCGGCATGACAGTGAGAGTCAGGATTACACGCATACAAATGATCTCGGAGGCGCGATCATCGCAAGGCTTTGGGCGTCTATGGCAGCCAGGGCAGGAATCAAGGGATTGTCAGAGCATATCCTCACAGACCGGCTTACAATCGAGGAGATCAAGGTTGATCCGAACGCGCCGAAAGAGAGCAATGCCCAGGAGTTTGCAAGACTGAAATCGATCGGACTGGGGATTGTGCCAGCGGATCTGGATGCGGATATCTCGCATCTATAGTTTGGGTGATCAGTACTTGACACCGATGAGGATATGGTTACAAATGTTCATGCGCGGATTGAGCAAAATAAGTACGAGGTAGTACTTGTGCCATAAGGTTTGGCATGGAGCAGATCAGAAAATACAGTTTTGCTTTTCAAGGGAAACAGTGTCTAATAGGATGAGAGGAAACTAAGATGGAGCGATTGAGTTTGGAATCAAAGAAGATTATGGATGAGCGTTTTGGAAAGGACAGTATTATTGCGCTGGCAACGATGGACGGTGATCTGCCCAGTGTCCGCAACGTGGACGGATTTTATGAGGACGGGGCATTTTATGTTATTACTTATGCGCTTTCCGGCAAAATGAAACAGATTGAAAAGAATCCCAATGTGGCGATTGCTGGCGACTGGTTTACGGCACACGGCAGGGGGGTGAATCTCGGTTATTTTGGCAAAGAGGAGAACAGGGCGATCGCAGAAAAGCTGCGGATAGCCTTTGCGGCGTGGATCGACAATGGCCATAATAATTTTGAGGATGAGAATACCTGTATTCTATGTATTCGGCTGACAGATGGCGTCCTTTTCTCACATGGGACAAAGTACGATATTGACTTTACTGACAGTGCTGCGCTGTAGGCAACACTGCCAGAGACAGAAGTACAGATTAAAGTGAAAGAAGTATATTGGAGAAGGTTTCAGATTCCAATATACTTTTTTTATGTGCGCGGGAGATTACGCTCGTCACAGTCCCCTTATTGTTTTGAAACAATCTTAGCGGTTCCGATGAAGAGACCGGTTCGTGCTCTCAGATCATATCCGCGAAGCGTGCTTCGATCACGCCGAGTTGTAATTCTGCCATAAGTAGTTTCCACTCTGCATGATTTGTAACTACATTGTCTGCGATAAAGGTAAACTACTGAATGTAGTCTCTATGCATAGACTACTCTTTGTAGTCTGAAATGCCAAGAGGGCAAATGATAAGTCAATAAAAACTGGTGTGGGCATGAATTGCAACAGGCAGATAATATCCAGAAATCAAGAAATGAGTATTGATTTCATGACAAAATAAAGATACAATGAGAAAGTAGTCTAATAACTATGGAGGGAGATGTGAAAATGATTGAAAAATTATTTAAACTCAAAGAAAGCAACACCGATGTGCGGACAGAGGTCATCGGCGGCATCACGACGTTTATGACAATGGCTTATATCCTTGCAGTCAATCCGTCGATGCTTTCCGCTGCGGGAATGGATGCGACAGCGGTACTGATGGCGACCTGTCTGGCATCATTTGTCGGCACGGCGGCAATGGCGCTGATGGCCAACTATCCGTTTGCGCTTGCACCAGGTATGGGGCTGAATGCGTACTTTGCATATACCGTATGCGGTGCCTATGGCTATGACTGGCGCGTGGCGCTGCTGGCAGTATTTGTGGAAGGCATTATCTTTATCATTCTGTCGCTCACAAATGTCAGAGAGGCGATCTTTAACGCGATTCCGAGCGGACTGAAAAAGGGTGTGAGCGCAGGAATTGGCTTGTTTATCGCGTTTGTGGGCTTGCAGGGTGCACACGTGATCGTAAACAGTGACTCGACGCTCACGACATATGTCAGCTTTGCGTCGGAATTTCACACACTTGGAATCTGTGCACTTCTTGCAATTATTGGTACTCTGTTGATCGCGGTGCTCTATACCAAGAACATAAAGGGTTCTATTCTGATTGGTATTATTGTCACATGGATTCTTGGTATGATCTGTCAGGCAGTGGGCATCTATCAGGTCGATGTCGAGAACGGTTTTTACTCGCTCTACCCAACTTTTGCGATCACGGATTTTTCGGCGATTTCGAAGACTTTTGGACAGTGTTTTGTGGGGGATTTTTCCAATGTACATATCGCGAATTTTGTCGTTGTGCTCTTTGCGTTTTTGTTTGTAGATATGTTTGACACGATCGGAACGCTTGTGGGTGTGGCGACCAAGGCGGACATGCTTGACAAGGACGAGAAACTTCCGAATATCAAACAGGCGCTTCTGGCGGATGCAATTGCTACTTCAGCAGGTGCGGTACTTGGTACTTCCACGACGACGACGTTTGTGGAGAGTTCTGCGGGTGTCGGCGCAGGCGCAAGGACGGGACTGGCATCGATGGTGACTGGCCTGCTGTTTCTCGTTGCGATTTTCTTTGCGCCGATTTTCACGGCGATACCGGGATTTGCAACAGCGCCGGCATTGATTTTTGTAGGGTTTTTGATGGTGTCCTCGATTATCAAGGTTGATTTTGACGATTTGTCAGAGGCGATTCCCGCGTATCTGTGTATGCTTGCTATGCCGCTTGCATACAGCATTTCAGAAGGCATCGCAATCGGCGTGATTTCTTATGTAGTAGTGAATGTGTGCTGCGGCAAGGCAAAGAAGGTCACACCGCTCATGTATGTGCTGGCGGTATTATTTATCTGCAAGTATATTTTCTTATAAAAAGTGCTGCTGACGGGTGCCCGTGTGCGTAAAAACGCAGGAAATAATTGTTATTTCCTGCGTTTTTAAGGTTATTCTGTTATCTGCTACTGTAGCCCCGGGTTCTGTGTGCCAGGCAGATTGAAAGTATCCCGGTAAACCAGTGCATAGGCCGTACTGGGGTAATCGGTGGTAAAAGTCAGTGTCGTGTCGTTCTGGTCTTCGTCCTCCAAAATGTTTACGACGCCGTTTCCGAGTTGGATCAGTGAAAACTGTCTTCCTGGATATTGGAAAGCGGCAGGAATCGTCATGACGTAGGTCAGTGGTGTGGATGTCTTTGTTACCATGCCTTTGGAATTTGATACAGACATATTGAAAGCAGCTGCATAAGTGGCATCATCAAGGACAATCGAAAATACTTCCAATGCTGCTTTGCCCTGCTGCTGGCATTGGATATGCGCGTGCATACTGTCATCCGGTTTGGGAGACAGAAATTCCAGATTACTTGGATAATTTGGAATCGGATAATTCGGATTGCTGTAGGTGGTCAATGCGTCCGATGGCGCGAGGTTGTCGATTTTGGGCGATACCGAACTCTGCACCCATCCAACCATGTAATAGTTTGCCAGCCGGTATTGATAGGTCCCATTGTAGGACTGCATAAATGCAGCAATGCTGTCAAGGCTCGTGTAGGGAACATTTCCAATATTGTGGCTGACGATGTTTGTGCCTGTAATGTCAAAGATGCATTCCGGAGCGGCGCCGGCAAAAGCAGTCGGGCTTTCGATCAGTGTACCTGCCGACATGGTTACATGGTATAATGTCTTGATGTTGGAAAAAGACTCCGCCCCGATGGAAGTGACACTGTCGGCAATCACCAGTGACCGGACCGGTTTGTTGTGCCAGGGTCTGTTTCCAAGGTGGTCCCGGTCATATTCGGGAATCGCCCCATGCCCCTGAATATATAGGGTATTACCCTGAAGCTTTGCGATGAGCTCTGTCTCAGAGCCATCTGTATAGCGCCATGTTTCCGAACCGCTCTCCTGAATCCAGGTAGAATTGCCTGCGGCCACAACATTTGTTGGCACTGCTAGTGATGCGATCAGGGCGCATATTGTTAGAATTCCAAGCAGTTTTTTCATATCATCGCTTCTCCTTTTTGTACGAAATGAAATAATAGTATCTGTACCTCTATTTTACAAGTAAGCTATCTGCATGTCAATTGAATACGTGTCAAATTTTACTGGATTTTGATGACAAAAAATTGGCAGAAAGCACTTGCCAGAATGTCCAAACAGTGGCACAATATGCATGTACCTTGAAAATTTGAATAGATTTCCTATAAGGATTTGTTCCTGAGGAACTGTTATATAATTTGCTGACAGTTCTTTAGCACATGGTTTCCATGACATAGGATTCCTCATCTAGCGCCATGTACCCGCCTTGACACTATGAGTTAATAGGATGGGTTGACGAGGAAAAGGGTGATCGAAAATTCGGCGGATGCCCTTTCGCACAGCCTCTGGTGCGTGATGTATCGGCAAATATGCGGGTAACTGCAAAACAAATACGATACAGGGAGGCAGCAGTGCATAAAATAACAGATGAAATAAAGATGATTTTTTGTGCCTGTTCTGAATAGTTATAGAATAGAGAATCATATGATTGATAGATGAGAACTGTCAGAAAATGGCATTGCTTTTCCTGACAGCCTTGAAAGATGAGGAGAAAAATATGTGTGGAATTATTGGTTATACAGGGCATAGAGATGTGCAGGATGTGATACTGCGGGCGCTCGAGACGCTCGAGTATCGCGGCTATGACAGCGCGGGGATGGCGCTGGTGTGCGAGGGCGGACAGATTCAGGTTATGAAGCGTGCAGGCAAGGTGGCGAAGCTCCGCGCGATGTGTGAGCGGCAGAATGCCCAGAACGGGAAGAAGAAGGCACTCTGCGGTATTGGGCACACCAGATGGGCAACGCATGGCGGTGTGACAAATGAGAATGCGCATCCACACACCTGTGGCAGCGTGACGGTCGTCCACAACGGAATTATAGAGAATTACCAGGAGCTGACAGCGAAATATGATCTGGCGGAAAAACTGGTTTCGCAGACGGATACAGAGGTGGTTGCAGCGCTTTTGGACAAATTTTACAAAGGAGACGCGAAGGCAGCGATCAGAAAAGTTGTCCGCATGTTAAAAGGGACATTTGCCTTCGGAATCCTTTTCGCAGACATTCCTGATAAGATCTATGCGATCAGGAATGTCAGTCCGATCATAGCCGGTGTGGGCAAAGACCGCAAGGAATCTTTTCTGGCGTCAGATGTGACAGCACTGTCAGAATATGTGTCCGAGTATTTTGTTGTGCCAGAGGACACGCTTACGATACTGGAGCCGGGCAGGATTACGATGCTTGACAAGCAGGACGAGAAAGTGGAGCCGGATTATCTGCATGTCGACTGGCAGCTCGGCGGCAACGGCAAGAACGGTTATGAATTTTTTATGGAAAAGGAGATTGCGGAACAACCCAGGGTGATTCAGGAGACGATTCTGTGCAGATGCAGGGACGGTATGCCTGACCTTAGCGTCGACAATATTCCTGACTGGCTGCTTGACAAGTACGAGAAGGTTACGATCATCGGCTGTGGAACGGCGATGCACGCAGGGCTGGTGGCAAAATCATTCATGCAGCCGCTTCTGAAAATACCTGTGACGGTGGAGCTGGCATCGGAGTTTATCTACAACGAGCCTGTGGTGGATGACAACACGCTTGTCATTGCCATCTCGCAGTCCGGAGAGACGATTGACACGTTAGAGGCGCTCAAATATGCAAAACGCAGGGGAGCGGGAAATATTTCAATCGTTAATGTCAAGGGTTCTACGATCGCCCGCGAGAGCGAGTATGTGCTTTACACAAATGCGGGGCCAGAGATTGCTGTAGCGAGCACAAAGGCGTACACAACGCAGATCACAGCGCTCTATATGCTGGTCTGTCGTATGGCATATGTGCGCGGCGTATATACAGCAGAGCAGACGAAGGCGTTTATCAGGGAGTTGATTACGGTGCCAGAGTCCATTGAAAAGATTCTTTCGGACAAAAAGGCATTTCGTGAGCTGGCGCATTGTATTATGGACGCGAAAGACGTGTTTATGATCGGGAGAGGACAGGATTATACAGCGCTATTGGAGGGCTCGCTAAAATTGAAAGAGATTTCCTATATTCATTCCGAGGCATATGCGTCGGGGGAATTAAAGCATGGAACGATCGCACTGGTCACGGATAAGACGCCGGTCATCACGCTTGTGACACAGCGAAAAGTCATCTCAAAGGAACTATCCAACGCGTTGGAGGTGAAGGCGAGGGGGGCGAAAGTGTATGTGTTTGCAAGGGAGGACGCAGAACTTGAAAATCCTGATCAGTGGGATCATGTTTACCGTCTGCCGGCACACCGCGATGAGCTGATGGTATTTCCAGCGGTGGTCGCACTGCAGCTGATGGCATTCTATGTGTCAAGGGATAAGGGACTGGATGTCGACAAGCCGCGCAATCTGGCAAAAGTCGTGACAGTGGAATAGTTGATATTGATAAAATTAACGATGGGAATTCATATTATGGAAACATGTCCGGAACGATGATCAGACACATCGTTCTTTAACAAGTTCGAATCAGGGAGTGAATTATTACAAATTTTCAGGGTAAATTTAGTATAGTTTATACCATGAAAAATAGGGAGAAACCATGTATACTATATTTCATAGGTAAGAGATATCGCTATGTAGCACATTGGTGCAGGCAGGAGCGGCGCAGAATGCAGCATAGCGGTATCTTTTTTAAGAAGTAGCGTGCTCGAGCACATTGCGTGTGCGCATATTCTAAAAACGAATGGAGGTATTTTATGTATTATGTAGGTGTGGATCTTGGAACTTCGGCGGTAAAACTTCTTTTAATGGAGGGAACGGGGAAGATCGCAAACATTGTCTCTAAGGAGTATTCGCTGTATTTCCCACATCCTGGCTGGAGTGAGCAGAAGCCGGAGGACTGGTGGAGTGCGGTAAAGGAAGGCCTGAAAGAACTGACAAAGGACTGCGACAAGTCGCAGGTGGCAGGTATCAGTTTTGGCGGTCAGATGCATGGACTTGTGATCTTGGACAAGGATGACAATGTGATCCGCCCGGCGATTCTGTGGAATGACGGCAGGACACAGGAGGAGACCGATTATCTCAACAATGAGATCGGAAAGGATAAACTGTCAAAATACACAGCAAATATTGCATTTACAGGATTTACGGCACCGAAGATCCTATGGGTGAAAAATAAGGAGCCGGAGAACTTCGCGAAGATCAGCAAGATCATGCTGCCGAAGGATTATATCGCTTATATGCTCACCGGAAGCTTTTGCACAGAT
Source organism: Lachnospiraceae bacterium UBA7179 (assembly GCA_002491195.1). Classification (GTDB taxonomy): domain Bacteria; phylum Bacillota; class Clostridia; order Lachnospirales; family Lachnospiraceae; genus COE1. The sequence continues at coordinate 16,643 of DKVL01000080.1, read as the reverse complement.
GTGTCCGATGCATCGGGCATGCTCCTCTTTGATGTGGAACACAAGTGCTGGTCCCGTGAGATGATGGAGATCTGCAGTGTGAACGAGTCACAGCTTGCTAAGATTTATGAGAGCTATGAGGTAGTGGGGACATTGAAACCAGAGGTTGCAGCGGAACTTGGACTGTCCGAAACTGTAAAAGTGGCAGCAGGTGCGGGTGACAATGCTGCTGCGGCCATCGGAACCGGGACAGTCGGCGATGGGATGTGCAATATCTCTCTCGGAACGAGCGGAACCATCTTCATATCCAGCAAGAATTTTGGCGTTGACAAGAATAACGCTCTCCACTCCTTTGCACATGCGGATGGGAAATATCACCTGATGGGCTGTATGCTGAGTGCGGCGTCCTGCAATAAATGGTGGATGGAGGATATCATGCAGACTACAGAGTTTGGTAAGGAACAAACTGCGATCACAGATGACAGACTAGGCAACAATCATGTCTATTTTCTGCCATATCTGATGGGTGAGCGTTCCCCGCACAATGATGCCAATGCACGCGGTACTTTGATCGGAATGACAATGGATTCAACAAGGGCGGACCTGTATCAGGCGGTGCTTGAAGGTGTGGCGTTTGCGATCCGTGATTCCTTTGAAGTGGCAAAGAGTCTTGGTATTCATATTGAGTCGTCCAAAATCTGTGGCGGCGGGGCTAAGAGCCCGCTGTGGAAAAAAATCTTTGCGAATGTGTTAAATATCCGCCTTGATATCATTGAGAGCGAGGAGGGGCCTGGATACGGCGGGGCAATTCTGGCGGCAGTTGCCTGCGGCGAGTACGCTTCCGTGGAGGAGGCAGCGGCAAAGCTTGTCAAAGTGGTCGACAGCGTGGAGCCTGACAAGGAGCTTGCGGCCCGCTATGAGGAGCGCTACCGTAAGTTTGCACAGATCTATCCGACCGTAAAAGATCTGTTTCCGAAGATCTCATAAAAATAACAATGGATAACTGCAACCCGCTCTTGCGTGGGTTGCTGTTCTATTTCATTCTCCAAAGTAATTTTACGTTGTCTTTGAATAGAATAATTCTCGACTTTTTATAAAGATAATGATATGATGATGTCAAGATATTAGCGGTTCCGCCTCCTTAGACTGGAGCGGGATCACAAAAAGAGCAATAAAGGATAAAAAGTAGGAAAGAGCAATGTACAAATGGGAAAAATTATTTGACAGTGTAGCGCTGACGAGGGCAAGGGCGATTGACAGCAGCAGGATTACACTTACGAAGAGGGATGAAACACATATTGATGCAGCGGTGATGGCAATGGGAGCACGGTCGGAGGTTTCCATTGTGTTTAAGGACGATGTGCCATATATCATGAAATGCAAGTGCCCCAAGGCGAGGAGCGGCAGGAAATGTGAGCATATGGCGGCGGTGCTGTATCAGATCGAACAGCAAAAAGAGCCAGCGGCTACAGAGCAGGTGCAGACCGATATAGGTGATCTTCAGAAAATGTGGGATACCGCAGTCGCAGGCGGGGCGCAGTCCAAACGGGACAACAGAGCATCTGACCAGAAAACAGAAACAACTGAGACCAGCGTGGAAGAACCAGCACCGAAAAAGCGCGGCAGGAAGTCCAAGGCGCAGCTCGAAGCGGAGCGCATAGCAGCGGAGGAAGCTGCAAAACAGGCGCA
>DKVL01000080.1:8631-14613 GCA_002491195.1 Lachnospiraceae bacterium UBA7179 | reverse complement strand
GTGGAGGAAGCTGCAAAACAGGCGAAGAAGGAGGAGACAGAACGGCGGATTGCCGAGCGGAAAGCACAAAAGGCAGCGCAGAAAGCGGAGCGCAGGCGGAAACGCGCGGAGGCGGAGGAAGCGCAGCGGAAAGCACGCGAAGAGGAAACGGCGCGAAAAGCGGAGGAGGAAAAGAGGCAGCAGGAGGAAGCGGCCCGCCGCGAAATGGAAGTGCAAAGGCAGCGGGAAGAAGAGGAGAAAAGGAGAAGGGAACAAGAGCAGGAAGCCATGAGGAAGAAGGAAGAGAAGGTAAAGGCAGCAATCGCGAGAAAGAATGAGGAAGAGGTACAGGTAGAGTCACATTATCAGTATTTTGATATTGATGCGATTCGGAACAAGCAGGGATTTTCGAAGGCGGCGTTGGAGAAAGGGCAGCAGTACCTTGCGTCCAAAACGGTTGTCGTGGAGGATATTAATGTCGGTTACTATGAGCAGATGGATGATATGGCCGTACATGTGAAAGCAGTTGCGTCGTATCGTAAGAGTCAGTTTTATGTCACTGTGATTTTTAATCGGGATACCATGCTCAGGACAGAATGCAGTTGCCCTGAGTGTAATCGGTCCTATGGTTATGGATGGTATGGGCGGAACGATAGTAATTGTGCGTATGTTGCCGCAGTGCTTCAGTATATAAAGGAATACATGGCGCAGAAGGAGATTGGAGACGCGACAGACAAGCGGGGGGCTATGCTGCTTGCTGATTTCCAGCGAAATCATACAAACCAGATCGTGGCGAATGCAACCATGCAGGAGAAATCCGTGAATCTGGTGCCAAGGCTGGTTCGCAGCGGCGACGGGTTGCGGATTTCTTTCAAGATCGGTACGGAGAAACTTTATGTGGTCAAGGATCTGATCGAGTTCTGCAGGCAGGTGCGCAGCTCTGAGACAGTGCAGTATGGGACAAACACGAAGCTGAATCAGAGCATCAACAATTTTGCTCCCCGTGCAAGGGAGTGGTACGACTTTGTGAGCAAAGTTATCCAGGAGGAGGAAGACATCATCAACCGCATCAGCGAAATGCGTTATTACTATTATGAGAGAAAAAGAAAATGTTCTGATTTTGAACTGTATGGATGGCGGCTTGACCAGTTCTGCGAAATGATGGGCGATGATGCCATTGATTATGAGGACAAAGGTTTGGGGAAGAAAGGAAAAGCACAGCTAACCTGCAAGGAAGGCAGGCCGAAACTCACCATGCAGATCCGCAAGAGCAAGGTGGGAAGAAAGAAAGAATTTCACGGTGTGGACGTTTCCTGCAATATCCCGGAGCTTTATATCGGAACGGCTAATGCATGCTACATTAAAGATAATGTCTTGTATAAAACGGACATTGATGTTGTCAATAAAATACGTCCGCTGCTTGCTATAAAAAACGGCGGACAGATTGATTTTCAGATTGGTCGCACCAAACTGACGGATTTCTATTATTCCATGCTGCCGCAGCTCGAGGAAGGCTTCACAGTCATGGAGGAGGACAGTGAGGAAATCCACAGTTATCTTCCCCCAGAGGTCGTTTTCATCTTCTATCTCGATGCTGCAAACGGTGATATCACCTGCCGCGTGATGGCCAAGTACGGGGAAAAGGAGTGTTCCGTCATCGAGTCGGTGCTGTCAGATCCGATGACATCTTATTATGAGAGTTTTCGTCTGGAAGGGCGCGAGCGGGAGGTTTTCTTCCTCACAAAGCAGGTTTTTCCGTATGCGGATAAAGAACGTGGTCTGTTTTACTGCAACAGTGAGGAGGATCTCATTTACGAGGTGCTCAACAGCGGTGTGGAGCGGCTTGCCGAACTTGGGGAGGTGCGCTGTACGAGTTCATTCAAGAACCTGAACATTGTGCGGAAGATGCGTATGTCTGTCGGTGTGTCAGTGGCGAGCGGGCTGCTGGATCTGGAAATCGACACGGAGAACATCTCAAGAGAAGAACTGCTTGAAGTGCTGAAAGGGTATAAGCTGCACAAGAAATATTACAGGTTGAAAAACGGTGATTTTATTAATCTGGAGGATGAGAACCTTCAGATGTTAAAAGAACTGATGGACACGATGCATCTTCCACCCAAGGAGTTTATCAAGGGTAAAGTTCATCTGCCGATCTACCGCACGCTCTATCTGGACAAGCTTCTCGAGGAGAAGGAAGGGCTGTATACCAACAGGGATCACACGTTCCGGGAGATGGTCAAGAATTTCAAGACGATCAGCGAGGCGGATTATGAAGTGCCCGCGAGTCTGAAACGTGTTATGAGAAGCTATCAGAAAAATGGATATAAGTGGCTTAAGACGCTGGAGTCCTGTCAGTTTGGCGGAATCCTGGCGGACGATATGGGACTTGGGAAGACGATACAGACGATCTCCTTTTTGTTATCTGAAAAAAAGGAGGGGGTGACCACGCTCGTTGTTGCGCCGGCTTCGCTTGTGTTTAACTGGGGAGAGGAGTTTGACCGGTTTGGATCAGAGTTAAAGGTACAGCTCATCACAGGAGACCAGCAGGAGCGTCAGAAAAAGATTGAGGATTACGAAGAGTATGATGTGAGTGTTACTTCTTATGATCTGCTCAGGAGGGATATTTCCTACTATGAGGGGAAAAAGTTTACCTATGAGGTGATCGATGAGGCGCAGTATATCAAGAATCACACGACGGCGGCGGCGAAAGCGGTCAAGGTCATCGACAGCCAGATGCGGATTGCGCTGACAGGTACGCCGATTGAGAACAGACTGAGCGAGCTGTGGAGTATTTTTGATTATCTGATGCCGGGCTTCCTGTACAGTTATGAGGTGTTCAAGAGAGAGATTGAGACGCCGATTGCCAAGTATGATGATAAGGATGCCATGGCGAGACTGCAGAGAATGGTGGGTCCCTTTATCATGCGCCGGTTGAAATCAGATGTTTTGAAGGATCTTCCGGACAAACTCGAAGAGGTGCGCTATGTAAAATTTGACAAAGCACAACAGACCGCTTATGATGCGCAGGTAGTGCATATGCAGGAAATGCTGGCAAAGCAGGACGATGACGACTTTAATAAGAACAAGATGAAAGTGCTGGCAGAGCTGACAAGGCTCAGGCAGATCTGCTGTGATCCGAGCCTGTGTTTTGACAATTATGCAGGAGAATCTGCCAAGCTGGATTCCTGTGTGGAACTGGTTCAGAGCGCGATGGACGGCGGACACAAGATGCTGCTGTTCTCCCAGTTTACATCGATGCTCGAGCTGATCAGGAAACGTCTTGATGAGCAGGGAATTGCCTATTATGTGATTACAGGGGAAACTTCCAAGGAGAAACGTCTGCAGCTGGTGAAGGCATTTAATGAGGACGCTGTTCCGGTATTTTTGATTTCCCTGAAGGCTGGTGGTGTTGGCCTGAACCTGACAGGGGCGGATGTTGTCATTCACTATGATCCATGGTGGAATGTTGCAGCGCAGAATCAGGCGACTGACAGGGCACACCGCATTGGACAGACCAAGAAGGTGACGGTATATAAGCTGATCGCAAGACACAGTGTGGAGGAGAAAATCCTGAAACTGCAGGAGACGAAGCGCGATCTCGCAGAACAGGTCATGAACGGCGAACTCGGACAGCTCGGAAGTATGAGCAAAGAGGAACTATTGGATTTGCTGCAGGGTTAATATGGAAATTAGGCGGCATTCTCCGCAGACAGAATAACGGCAGGGCATAGGGGTGTCCTGCCGTTACGTGTGCGCCGAAGGACCACGCAGGTTCTTGGTGTTCTGCATGCGGAACTGTTTCGGAGTGATGTTTTTGTATTTCCGAAAGGTCTTGATCATATGGCTGCAGTCGGCGAACCCGGCGGCCTGGCTGATGTAGGTCATATCATAATCTGTGAAAAGCAGCATGTCCTCCGTCTTGATCACACGGATGTACTCAATATACTCCTTACACGAACGCCCATAGATCTGGCGGAACTGCTTGGCAAAAAAGGAGTAGCTCATATTACAGCGCACGGCGAGCTGCTCAACTTTTAACGGTTGGTCTGAGTGCGCATCGATGTACTCCGTGATGGTCTCGATGGAGCTGCCGCTTGGCGGGGAGATCTCATAGGACGGCGTAAATCCGCGCTCCCGCCAGATGCGCAGCATATTGACCAGGATACAGTTGAGATAAGAGTATAGGATCATATAGTGTCCGTAATGTTTGGAAGCCGCCTCCCGCGCACAGCCGCTGAAAAACTCCAAAACCGGAAAACCTGCGAGTTCCTGCGATGAGAAGAAAAAGGAAACGTCCGGATTTTCCATCGCCTGCAGGACTGCGCTTTTGAGTTGTGGCACATATCCAATATTTTCGCGGAAACGGTTCAAGTCAAATTTGATCACATAATATAAGAGATGCTCCTGCGTGCCGGGCTCATTGTAGATGGCATGGATGCTTTTGGGCGGAAGGGCAGCCATGTCTCCGGGGTGCAGCAGATATTTGTTCTCATCGCTTTCAATCAGGGCAGTTCCCTCAACCATCAAAATGATTTCCATATAATGATGCCAGTGGGAACGCACTGGAAAAGTGTGTTTTGCCGTGTCAAACAGGAAAGCTTCATAGGGAGAGTTCAGCAGATCTCCCGGTTCAAACAGGTTGTACATGGCGCAGATACCTCCTGATGGTTCTATATTGGGCGCTATATTGCCTGGGACAATTATTATAACATGCGCGGACGAGATTTTCCAGTAGCATGTCAGAATATTCTCCTTTGTAATGACTGAAAGGTTACTGTTCACTCCGTTCCAGTAACATGTGGGGCATGGCGATTGCTATGCCCTGTATTTTATGGTGGAAAATGTAAATTGGAAATGGTATAATCAAATAGTCAATCGTAATGCCTGTGCTTTTGGGTTTGTCGAATCGCTGCATGATTGGTTCTGATAATTCTGGCGCATATGTCATACGCGCTGCGGCTTATAATTTGCCTGGAAAGTTGTTGTGATTGGAGGTTTTATGTCGAAGGTTAATGTTTCGTTTTCAGTAAGTTGGGACACTGTGAAAGGTGTGCTCCTTAATGACGGAGTACAGGTGTCTTCGTGCGCGGTGTTCTGTGGCGGCAGTTATATGTCGATCATAAGGTGGAATACTGTGAAGGACTGCCAGAGGATGGGCTTCGGTTCGGATTTGCTTAGGTGCACCCTGAGGCATTGCGTGAATCTGTATGGGAAGCCGGAGAGGATGTACTATGAGTGGGATAAGGTGAATCAGTACGTGATGGATTGGCTTGTCAGGGTCTTTGGCGCAGAGCATCAATCATATGAGATTTACACTCTTGATGTTGATAAGGTTTTGGAATTTGTGTGTTGAAGGTATTGAGATAGAGCTAACCAGGTAGTTGCTTTGTTAGATGCCTGAGTAGTTAGGATTGTAAATATGTCAAGGAAAGGAATGTCTTATTGGATAATAGGTATGGATTAAGAAAAGGTCTGATAGATGTATCTGGTCTGTCGGACCTTTTTATGCACAGACCCGTGCAGGGGAAATATGTCACTAACGTGACGCACGGGTCGCGCGCGAGTAGGGGAGAGATGCTTCCCCAACTCGATCATACAGACACCCAGAGGAAATATGTCATCTGGAGCTGACGGGTGCCCGGTGCGGCAAGTGGGGGAGGAAGATGGCTCTTTCCTTCTCGATTGGTGCGCCGGGTATGTGTTCTGCAAATGGAAATTATAAACTGACGGAAGGTATAACGCGACTAAAAAAATGAAAATATGGTAATATAAAAAGAGATGCAACAATTTGTATAAATTGTTGCATCTCTTTGCTTACACCTTATATATCGGTGGGGGGATTTCAAAACTTTAGCACTTTTTTCAAATTTTTTCAAAAAAAATTTGAAGCTTTAGATTTTCTAAGCGGGCAAAGCACACCTGCTAAGAAAAACTAAAGCTTCACACTGGGATTTGTTTGTGCTGCCGATGGCAGCATAGCTGGAAGTATGGAAGAATATGTAG
>DKVL01000080.1:0-8287 GCA_002491195.1 Lachnospiraceae bacterium UBA7179 | reverse complement strand
GCAATGGTCTTATAGGCGTTGCGGTACACTTCGTCCTTGTCGTCCTGTTCGATGCACAGGTAACGCTTGGTGATGGAGAGTGAGGAATGGTTGAATATGACCATGATCACAACCGGATCGCTGCCCTGTTTCCATGCATGGTAGCCAAAGGTCTTGCGCAGGGAGTGGCAGCTGATGTGCCCCTCGATGCCTACCGTGTCAGCGGCGGATGTGATCATGCGGTACGCCTGCGAGCGCGAGAGCGGGGCGTATGCCTTCCTGGGACTTGGGAAGAGATAGGGATTGCCTTTTTTGTACATTTCCGTTTTAACCAGTTCCTTACGGTAATTTGCGAGCGCAGTCCTTGCCTCATGGTTCAGAAGAACACGGTTTTCTTTGCCGGTCTTTTGCTCCCTGATTGTAATGTGCTCCTGCACTCTGCTGTCCAGATAGACATCATCGTAAGTCAGATTCAGAATATCGCTGATGCGCAGCGCGGTGTTCAGTCCTATGATAATGATCGTGTAATTGCGCAGGTTTATTCTTTCATTCAGATAATAGTTCTTAAAATCCAGTAATTTCTGTTTGTCTCTGATTGGTTCGGTTGTGCTCATAATGTTTGTTCCTTTCCTTGAAAACGTGTCAACGCTGTTCCTTCAGCTGCTTGTAGTACTGTACAACTATACTACTGACAGACTGATGATGCAACAATTTATACAAAATGTTGCATGACTTGGTTAAGGCAAGGATGCACGTGAATGGATTCATGAAGAACAAGGAGGTTTATATTATGCTGAGATTATCGGTAAACAAGAATGAGTATCTAATGGTAGGCCAGAATGTCAGAATTACGTTTCTGGGTGGTAACGAAAATTCACTGAAACTGATGGTGGATGCCCCCAAAGAGATCAATGTAGCGAGAGGAAAGGCGATCGAGAAACGGGCCGCTGCACAGAGGCTTGCAGAAGAGAACGGATGTCCCGTAAAAGAGATGGCAGGATGTATCTGACAGTCATGATAAAGGGAAAGAACATTAGAGAAAAATGTCAGAGAACAAATAAAGTTAAAAAAGAGAACAAAGAATGTTAAGATGGGCAACGGACTGTCCACACATTTTTCACACGGAGGTGATGAATATGATCGTACATTTCAAAACAGTAAATCTAAGAATAGGTCGGGATTTCCCCGAAACATGAGCTCAATCAGCAGAAAAGTTGATGTCGGCCGCAGGATAGGCAGAGCGGCTAAGTGACACAGCGAGTCTTGCAATTTCCAGAAATTAAGAAAATAGAGACGGATTTTCATAGAAAGATTTGTAAAGTAAGAAAATATCAGCAGACTTTGATGCAAGATCCGTAGAAATGAGAAAACATCAGTGGATCTTAACACAGGTAACTGCAAAATAAGAAAAAATCAGCAGGTTTGTATGTAGAGATCCGCAGATACAGAGGACAGCATCAGTGCATGCAGTAGAAGGCACACTGACAGAAGTCCACGATCTGCAGCAGCGCAAGGGTAGACTTTGTACAAGAGCGGTAACACAAAATGCTGCATGACTGATTCAGAGCAAGGATGCATAGGAATGATTCATAAAAACAAGGAGGTTTTTACAATGTTGAGATTATCGGTTAACAAGAACGAGTATTTGATGGTAGGCCAGAATATCAGGATCACGTTTCTGGGTGGCAATGAGAACGCAATGAAGTTAATGATTGATGCCCCCAAGGAGATCAATGTGGCAAGAGGAAAAGCAATCGCTAAAAGGGCGGCGGAGTGTGCGGCCCGGACAGAGAGCGACTGTGTGGATGGGATAATAACCGCAGGCGTCCAGACTCGGAAAGGCGCCAAGAAGAAAGACGCAGGCGGATATTATATAGATGAGGCTGGAGAATTTATGATTTCCAACTCGCAAGGACAACTGAATATGGTAAAAGTAACTTAAGGCGGGCAACGGATTGCCCAGCACGAAAATGGGATTGAGAATCTGAAAGTTCTCTCCTGTTTTGTACACGGAGGTAATTTTATGGTAGTACAGCACAATCTTAGAGCAATGAATTCAAACAGAATGTTAGGGATCACAACAGGACAGTTATCCAAGTCAGCAGAGAAGTTATCGTCAGGCTACAAGGTAAACCGCGCAGCAGACGATGCAGCAGGACTCTCTATTTCAGAGAAGATGAGAAAGCAGATCAGAGGTCTTTCCCAGGCATCTGCAAATGCTGAAGATGGCATCAGCGCAGTACAGACAGCAGAAGGTGCATTGACAGAAGTGCATGATATGTTACAGCGTATGAACGAACTGGCAAACAAGGCATCAAACGGCACGAACTCCGTATCTGACCGTCAGACCATCCAGGACGAGATCTCACAGCTGACAACAGAGATCGACCGTGTTGCAGAGACAACCAAGTTCAATGAGACCTATCTGTTGAAGGGCGACGGCACAAAGGGTGTTAAGACACTTGAGGCACATGATGCTGGTCTGGCTGGAAAGCTGGAGAGCATTGGAAGTGGCAAGTCCAAGTTTACAGCGGATGCGCTTAAGGCGGGTGATACAGTAAAAATTGGCGGAACGGACTATAACATTGTCGGTTCTCGTAGGACAAATGACTACGCGAATATGAAAACAGCAACAGCAGCCGTAGGCGATGTGATCGAGCAGGATGGTGTGAAATATACTATAGCTACTGCTGTAGCTGCAGGTGATATGTCGGCTGCTGCAGGAATTTCAGTAAAGGATTCCGCAGGAAACGCAATCACATTGACAGTAAAAGAAGGCGCAACACTGACAGATAAGAATACTGTGGGCGGAGGAACGGTTACGCTTGTAGGTAATGATACAATTGATATGTCAACTACTGCAGCACATGCAGCTCCTACATGGGCAGCTGGTGATAAGCTGGTCGATAAGGATGGCGTGGAGTATACCTATGTAGATACAAATAAAAATGCGTTTTTGAATGATGTAAAGCATGCTGCTTCAGGTTTTTACAAGACGACGGGGAATACGGCAAGCGATACAGCTTATACGCCTATAGCAGGTGATACATATACAACATCTGTAGCTACAGGTTCTTTATCCAACCAGGGTATTCAGACGGTATCTGATGTGCAAGATGCAATTAAGGCTTTAGCTGATGGAAAGACGGTTGAATTTTACGATAGTGCAAATGCAACAGCAGAAACCTTTACAATAGGTGTTACCACAAAGGCTGATGGAACCAAGATGACTGCAGATGATATTGCGGCAAGGGTAAAGGAGGGGCAGTACATCAAAGCTGATACCAGCTATTACTATGCAATTCCTTCTGCATCAGAATCAAAGACAGACATTTCATTAAAGACAGCATACGAAAAGATGGCAAAAGAGCTTGAGATAGCAAACAACATCGGCGCGGATTCAGATAAGCGTTCAGCAATCAAGAATAATGGTGATGGTACTTTTGAAATCACACATGGCAAGGCGGAGATCGATAATTCCCTTACCTTTGCACTTCATGTAGGCGCAGACGCAGATATGACAAACAAGATCGGTGTTGAGATCAAGACAATGTCTTCTGCAGGTTTGGGCGTGAAAGACCTCAACGTTGTTGATGACAGCGGCAGCGCAGCAACCTATGCGATCGATGCGATCTCTGACGCAGTTGCGACTGTATCTGCACAGCGTTCACTCCTCGGCGCAGTTCAGAACCGCTTAGAGCACACGATCAACAACTTGGACAACGTAGTAGAGAACACGACATCTGCAGAGAGCGCAATCCGCGACACAGATATGGCGACAGAGATGGTGAAGTATTCTAACGCCAACATCCTCTCACAGGCAGGCCAGTCTATGCTTGCACAGGCAAATCAGGGCAATCAGGGCGTTCTGAGTCTGTTAGGCTAAGATTCGTTTTAAAATGTTTGAGACAGATGACAAGTCCATTTGGACACACTGTCCTTACTATAAGAATAAGCAAAAGCCGTCCGTCAGGGCGGCTTTTATGTGAATGTCACAGGTACTTCGTCTAATCCCTCTCAATAATATGGATATAAAATCCTGATATGAGTATGAAGTCGATTGACATGCAGATCTCATGTCAGGATTTTTACTTTATAGGAGATTACAACAACGCAAATCATTGTAGTGTCGCTGCAGTGCGATACATTTTTTGAAAAAGGAGATAAAAATATGTCAAGGATACCAATATCTGTATGCATCATCGCAAAAAACGAAGCGGTGCATATCGAGGAGTGTCTGAAACGGCTGCGGCAGTACGACTTGGAGATTGTCGTGGCTGATACAGGTTCCACAGACTGTACCAGGGAGATTGCCACACAGTATGCGGACAAAGTAGTTGATTTTTCATGGTGCGATGATTTCAGCGCGGCGCGGAACTTCTGTGCGAAACACGCCTCAAACAGTTACATTCTCGCGCTTGACTGCGATGAGTATATCGAGAAATGCAATACGACTGGTCTGATGCGGCAGGTGAGGGCGAACCAGGGGATTGTGGGCAGAGTATTGTCAGCCGCCCGGATGGGCAATACAGCCGCATGAAAGACAATGTACCGCGTTTTTATGATAAGCGTTATTATGCATTCAAAGGGGCGGTTCATGAGCAGATTATGTCCCGGAAGGGAAAGGGAGGCGTGCCCGCATATTATTTTGGGTTGCCAATCGAAGTAACTCATTATGGTTATGCGCTTTCGTCGGAACAGATGCGAGTCAAGCAGGAACGCAACCTGCATCTGCTGCATCATGCGCTGGAGATAGAGGGGGAAAGTGCATATCTGTATTTTCAGCTCGGACAATCAGAACTTGTCCTGAATAACAGCGGGGCGGCGGTCCAGTATTATGAGAAGGGGCTGGATCTGGTAGACAACTGCCAGCCTTTGTATGTGCACAACATGGTGGAGGGACTTGCAAAGGCATATGTGATGGAAGGCAGAGCGGAGGATGCGCTTGCCCTGATGGAGCGTTATGAACCATTGTGCGATTCTGCACGTTTTGTATTCTATCACGCGAATGTGCTGATGGACAACCACGAGCCATTAAAAGCCTTGATCAAATATGTGAAGGCGACCATGATGCCAGACACAGACATGCTGGGAAGCGCGCTGCTGTACTGCTACCAGCACATTATCGAGTTGTATCATCTGTTTGGCGAGGATGACTTGGCAGACGTATTTTGCAAGAAATATGAGGAATGCCAGAAAAATTTATATACGGAATAGATCATTATGAGTAGTAACGAGCTACTGTTCAGACAGGACATGGAATAAGAAAATGCGGTCACTGATCCAGGAAATGATCCATTACTGTAATGGACTGGATGACTCCGAAGAATGTAGCCCCGAAAAGACCGCGCATTTGCCACAGTTTTTTGTAATCAGGAGCTGTTGCTTGATGAGCAGAACCGTACCATAGGGCCTGAAATCCGCACCGCATACCGCATTGCCATGGCGCTGTGCGGCGGGGAGTCAGAAGAGGATAATACTGCGCTGGCAGAGCAGGTGTCCACAGTTTTTCCAATGTTTCAGGAGGAGATTGGCAGGCTGCTGTCATGACAGCAGACGCTATAATTCTGTTAATGACAGATGCTGTTTTAAATATATAAAAAACGAAATCCGTGAACCATTTGGATTCACGGATTTAGGAAAAAAAGCAGATTTCCTGCAGTATGGCAGGAAATCTGCGCCTGATGGAAATGCTATGCTTTGATTCCCGCATCGGCAAGCATTTTTTTGAGTTTTTGAATTTCTGCATCTTTGTCTGCGAGCTTGGCAGCATTGTCTGCGAGCTCTGCATTCTGCTTTGCCAGAAGTATTTTGAATTCTACGATTTCAGGCGCAAGCATTTCTTTTAATTCCTCACACATTTGATCACCCTCCTGTATCATTTTTTTAAACAGACTGATGTTGGCCTCTGATACGACATTCATGACAGAATCCGCGTTCTCCCTGTCCCCGCTGTCTGTCAGCTTTGAGGTACTGTCAAGGAGTCTCCCGGTGATTTATACTCAAATACATTATTCTTGAGGAAGAAATCACCGATTTCATTTTTGATGACCGTGTTCTGTTTTTTCCTGATCACAAGAAAATCGATCTGGAGCGGCTTCTTACTCAGGCTGTGTTTCCGCTCATACTTCAAGTCCTTTTTGTTTTCCCGCAGTTCTAGAGCGCGTTTGAAAAATGCTTTCTGCCAGATGTGCATCACAGTTTGTGGGAGATTTGTGCCAAATGAAGGGCGCATAGCGGGCTATGTAACCTGAATTTGGCACAAATCTCCCACAAAATGGGGCGTGCAGATGGTAGGAATGATTTTTCAAACACGCTCTAGCTCAATCGCGGAACAGAAGGCAGGATGCCATTGTATATTATCTTCAATTTCCAATATTTTATCTTCTCTTTCGCTTTTTACGGTTCTTTAGTTCAAAGTATAGCACATGGGCTTTTGACATGCAATAACCATTTCCCTTTGCAGCAGAATAAACATACGAACAGTAACATCCCCATATCTACCCGACAAAATGATGCATGGATTGTCTTGCTAAGATGCCGGGTTTTCCATATAATAAAGAAAACAGGAAATGGGAGGTATGGCGATGGGAATCTATCTGAATCCAGACAATGAAGGGTTTCTGAAGGCAGTTCCTTCTAAAATTTATGTGGATAAAACGGGGTTAATAGAATACACAAACGAGTGTATCAATACAGAACAGCAGAATATCTGTGTCAGCAGGCCGAGGCGCTTGACAGGGCGCACACAGAGGTGTCCTCCATACTGACCTATAATGATGAAAATTTGCTCGGGTGCGTGATCGGACTTGCGTACTACAGCGCGAGAAAAGACTATAAGATCATACGGGAGTTTCCCAGGGATTTCCGAAAGGAAATACCTTGTGGAAAGGGCTTTGCGGACATCGTGTTCCTTCCGCTGCCCCACACGAACAAGCCCACGCTTGTGGTAGAGCCAAAATACGCCGGGACTGCGGAAATTGCCCTGCAGCAGATTAAGGACAGACACTACACACAGGCGCTGGAAGGTTACAGCGGCGGGATCCTGCTTGTCGGGATCAATTACGATAAAGACCGCAAATTGAAACCGCACAGCTGCCTGATCGACAGGATCGACAAGACGTGAAAAATTCCCAATGAGGGACTGTTTTGAATTATTTTTTGAAGTGGCATTTCCCGTGAGAGTGTGATAAAATGGAGAATAAATATAAATATTTTATCGGGAAAAAGCGGGGGAAACGGTATGACAAATTTGGAGAGGATACTTGGTGAGATTAATCGGGAGCATGTGTATATACAGACGCACAACTTTCCGGATCCGGATGCGATCGCAAGCGCATATGGACTGCAGAGGCTGCTGGAACTGCGCGGTGTGCACGCGACCATGTGCTATAAAGGAAAGATTGACCGTTACAGTACGGGCAAACTTGTGGAAATCATGGGAATAGAGCTGTTGAATGTCGATGACCTGGAAAAGGTGCTGAGCGATGACGATGAGGTGATTCTGGTGGATTCCCAGAAGGGAAACTCCAATATTATCGATATCACAGGGGATGAGATCATCTGCATTGACCACCACCCGAACAATGACCTGTTTACATATCGTTTTCAAGATATCCGTCCGGAAATCGGCGCCTGTGCGACGATGATCGCGCAGTATTTTTTTGAAAATGATGTTCCGATGGACACCAAGATTGCGACAACACTGACATATGGGATCCGCATTGACACAAGCAATCTCACGCGAGGTGTCTCCAAACTGGATATTGAGATGCTCTACCGGATGTATGATGACTGCGATTACAATATTATATCGATGCTGGAGAACAGTGTTCTGTGCTTTGAGGACCTGGCATCTTATTCCAAGGCGATCACAAGCATTGAAGTGTACGATGACATCAGCTTTGCAGACATAGGGAGGGATTGTCCTGTTATCGCGGACATTTCGGATTTTATGCTTGCCCTGAAGGAAGTCACATTTTCCATCGTATATTCTACGAAAGAGGGTGGGATCAAACTCTCGGTGCGCAGTGAAGGAATGGCGCCTGACGCCGGAAAGGTGATTAGCAAAGCGTTGGAGGGCATCGGTAACGGCGGGGGACATGCTTCCATGGCCGGTGGTTTTGTGCCGTTTGAAGGAGATGCGCAGGAGAAGGCGGCACTGATTGACGAGATCAAGCGCAGATTTCTTGCAGTACTACGGGAATATAAAGCCTAAAAATGGGATTTCGTGAAAAAATGGGTTGACAATTGAAATAGTGCTGTGTATACTATTATTTGTCAAGCGCCCAGATAGCTCAGTCGGTAG
>DKVL01000055.1:18813-43938 GCA_002491195.1 Lachnospiraceae bacterium UBA7179 | reverse complement strand
AATTGTCCACAATCAGGCGCATAGTGGGCTATGTAACTGATTGCGGAGTAATTGCTTTAGCAATTTGATATCGGAGAAATAGACAAGCAAGATGTGTCAGTTATTTTTCTACAGTTCCTAAGGATTATGAGAATGAAACGAAGAGGGGGAAGCAAATGGCAGCAGTTTTGGTAGATTACGAGAATGTCTGGGGAGCACATGGCCTAAAGGGAGTAGAGTATCTGGATGTGGAGGACATCTTATACATTTTTTACAGTCAGTGCTGTGGTAAGATCAGGGCAGAGTATATGGATGCCATCAGAAGGACGGAGTGTGATTTTCGTATCTACAAGCTGGCAAACACAGGAAAGAATGCATTGGATTTCTATATCGCATCTGAATGCGGTGTACTCAGCCAGAGTGGAGAGTCACAGATCGTGATTGTGAGCAACGACAAGGGATTTAAGGCAGTTGCAGATTTCTTTCAGCTCAAAAAAGGAGCTGGAAAGACGAAGGTTGTCATTGCGTCCAATATTGAGAATGGACTGATGGCACTGAATACTGCTGACAATACTGCCCGGCGGCAGGAGCTGCAGGACAGGTCGAGGATGTTGGATATCGCTGTGGAGCATGCAAGATACACAGAGCGCAATTCCATGAAAAACAGACTGAAGGAAGCATTTTCAGGAACAGAATATGAGCATATGATTTCCCGGATTTTTGCGTATGCAGAGGATCATCAGGATGCGGCGCCAAGGCAGTTGTACACAGGTTCCCTGCATGCGTTTGGACGCAGAAATGGTACTGCGATTTATCAGATCCTGAAGACCGTGGTTTGATCGATGAGCAGTTGCTGATATCATATTGGCATAGAGGAGGAAACAGTGATTAACAGACCAAAATACGATGCGAAATTGATTGGGCGCAATTTAAAGCGACTTCGCTTAGCGAAAAAAATTACAGTGGAAGAGGTCAGACGGTATCTCCAGCTGGGTTCTGTACAGGCGGTCTACAAATATGAAGAGGGCAGGAGTTATCCGCCAGCAGATGCGATATTTGCACTCATGCAGCTGTATGAGGCGGATCTTTACGATATCGTCTGTGGATGCGAGAGAAATCCAAAGGTTATATCGGCGGACTTAGCAGTGAAGAAACAATTAAGGAGATTTAAAAGGGATTTGAGGTGCTACATGAAATATATTGTCAGGAACGCTGGATAGGGGAAATAGCGTTCCTGACCTTGTTTTTATTACTGTCTTGTCTGCAGATAGCATCGAAATAAGCACAGCCACTGAATGTACAGCGTGACCCCGTCTTCGTGTGTATGCGGCAGCCCTGCCTGTTTTAACGCCACTGATACCTGCCGTTTGGTCAGCAGGCCGTTTCTTCCGCAGATGCCGTATTTTAAGGAATGCGCAACAAACTGCTCAAATTCGCAGTATTCCTTTCTGTCCAAGTCCGCTTTTTCCTTTCTGGAGAAATGCACCAGCACAGAATCGACTGCAGGCATCGGGTGAAAATCCTCCCTGCGGAAATGATAAACGATCTTTATGGACCAATTTACTTTTAGCAGCAGGGATTTTCCCGTCTCCTTTGGCATCCCCATAAACCGTTTTGCCGCTCCCTTTTCCATGACGAGCCAGATGTCCGTGGGCGGATTTGACATGCGTGTCAGTTTTTCGACAATCTGTGTCGTGATAAAATAGGGAATATTGGAAAAAACTTTATATGCTCCTTTGGTTGGGAGGTTGTATTTCAGGAAATCCCCATGTACCAGTTTCAGATTGTTGCAAGGGGTCAGTCTCTCCCTAGCGTTCTCGTACAGCTTTTGGTCAATCTCCACAGAACATACGCTGCCTGCTTTCTCACACAACACTTCGGTCAAATGTCCTTTTCCTGTACCAATCTCAAGGACTGTATCATTTACGCTGATATCCGCCAGACGTATGATTCTCTGGATCAACTTGCGATTGGTTATAAAATTTTGTGAATCTGTTAAATGTTTTACCGTATCATAATGCTTAGGTTTCCTGCTTGTTTGCATAGCGTGTGCCTCCTTCTTATCCAGTACTCTGTGTTCCCAATGTACGTTTCAAAAAAGGGCAATAAAAAAGCAGGAAATATTTCCAAAAACAGAATTTCCCTGCAAAAAGCGATACAATAAGGCAGACAGCACAAATATGACTGTTGCCATATCCATCCTGTAGACGCATGATATTATTATTCGCACGCAAAAAAATCCCATCTTATGAGACGACTAATCTGCTTTCTTACTGCCCCTGTATACGGGTGCGTGCACAACGAATAATAATACCCACGCGTAAGCCACCTTTCTATAATCAAATATATAATAACATAGCATAGACTGTACCAGGCTGTCAACTTGTTTGCTCTAACTTCTTTCATTATTCTTTCCCTTTTGTTACTGTTCTCTCCGTTCCGGTAACAGGCAAAAAATTCGACAAGGATAAATATCTTGACAAGTACGATCAGCATCTTATATAATGAATGCAACTAAAAAAGGAAAAGCAGAGAAGAGAAGTAGTACATGGATTTTGGATTTCAGAGAGAGGATGGAAAGAAACAGATCAGTTTCTGGGTGCGAATCCTTATGAAGAGTACATGGAAGGCGTCTTGGAGCAGCGGAGCGAATGGTTCAAGAGTAGTATCCGACGGAGATTCCACCGTTACAAGGAATGTGGTATAAGATTGTCGACAATCCGTACCATGGAGAGCGCAGATATCATATCTGAAATTAGGTGGAACCGCGGTCATTTATTCGCCCTAAGTATATGTGAGTATACTTAGGGCTTTTTTCGTTAAAAAAATTATTATAGAAAGGATGAGGAACATGGAAACGAGAAAATTTACAATGGAAGAGCTGGTGTCCTATTGCAACCAGTACGGCTTTATTTATCAGGGAAGTGAGATATACGGAGGACTGGCAAATACGTGGGACTATGGTCCGCTGGGAACGAGGTTGAAAAATCAGATCAAGGATGCATGGAGATATTACTTTATACAACAGCGGGAAAACAGCTACGAACTGGATGCGGATATCTTAATGAATCCCAAAGTCTGGGAGGCGAGTGGACATTTGGCTGGTTTCACAGATCCGCTTTTGGACTGCAGGGAGTGCAGAACCAGACACCGTGCAGACAATCTGATACAGGAATACGATGCGTCGGTTGACGTGGACGCCATGACGCAGGAGGAAATGATTGCCTATATCCGCGCACAAAAGGTGCCATGCCCGGTGTGCGGCAGATCAAACTTTACCGATATCCGACAGTTTAATCTGATGTTTGAGACGCAGCGCGGTGTGACAGATGACAGCGCAAGCACGATTTACCTGCGTCCGGAAAACGCGCAGGGCGAGTATGTCAATTATCTGAACGTCATGCGTTCCATGCGGGCAAAGCTGCCATTTAGTATCGGACAGATCGGAAAAGCTTTCCGCAATGAGATCACGCCCAAGAATTTTACATTCCGCACAATTGAGTTCGAGCAGATGGAGTATCAGACCTTCTGCAAAGAGGGAGAGGACAGCACTCTATACCGATATTTCAAGAATTATGGAAAAAAGTTCTTTGAATTTCTAGGACTGGCCTCCGAAAAGCTGAGATTTCACGATCACGAGAAGCTTGCGCACTATGCGAAAGAAGCCTGCGACATTGAATATCTGTTTCCATTCGGCTGGGGAGAGATCAACGGAACGCATAACCGCACTGATTTTGACCTGAGCCGTCACCAGGAATATTCGGGAAAGTCTATGGAATACTTTGACGAGGCATCGCGTGAGAAATACATTCCGTATATCATTGAGTCCACATATGGTCTTGATCGCATTGTGCTGGCTGTTTTGTCTGAAGGATTGCATGAGGAAACGATTCATGAAAAGGAGACAAGAATCGTCCTGCGCATAAAACCATTTTTGGCTCCGATTAAGGCAACCATATTGCCCTTGATCAAGAAAAGACATACAGAGCGGGCAACGGAAATCTGTAGGAACCTGCGCAGGTATTTTATGGTACAATATGACGATTCCGGAAGCATTGGCAAGCGATACCGCCGAGGAGATGCGATCGGAGTGCCATTTGCGATCACAGTCGATGATGACACCCTGGAAAAAGGAACTGTCACAGTCCGGGAGCGAGATACGATGCAGCAGAGTACAATACCAGTCGAAGAGCTGATTTTGTTTTTGGACAAACGAACTCATATACTGTTATGATCAAGTAATCAACAAAGTGACAAACGTTACAGGCATCAAGCCAGGGACTGCTGACAAATAGACAAGTCAGAAGGTATCAATTATTTGTTAACAGTTCCTGAATATGTTGCGAAAGAGCTCTTTACCCTGGCCTGCTTCTGGAAGGAGGAAATCCCATAACAAAGAATCTGTTCATAGCCGTAAAGTCCCTCTGCATATTTTCTGGTAACAATTTGATCAACAGCCGCATCACAATCTGTATTCATCTGTTGCGATATCTGCCTTTTCCATAAATTCGACAAGTTGAATAAAGTAATTTTAGATTGAAAGAGAAATACTTTGATAATATAATAGAAATGGCATAATAAATAATTGTAACATCATAAAGGGATTCATAATGGCAATTAGACACAATAAATTATGGAAATGATTAACAGATGAAATATGAGCACGCTCAAGAGAAAATATGTAATGCGCTTCATTGTACTATAGATAACATTATGGAATTTGTTCCAGGTGAGAAAAGGGAAGAACAGTAACATGGAAAAGAATGAAATCTGTTTAAAGGAGTGACACCATATGATCGATATATATACAGAAAAAAAGCATTCAAAAGATTGGATTCTTCAAAATGACTTGTATTTCAATCTGAATACAGGTAATGAAGAACTGTCCGAAAATGAAATAAAGCTCATTCAGCAAGTAGATGAGGCAAAACTGACCCCGGATAAGCATATTGAAACAAAATATGGATTGGGTACAATCCGTAATTTGTCATCTGGATGCAAGACATTACTGAATATTGTAAAGCATCCCGATAAAGTGGTGTGTGTAGAGGAATGCGGCCCGAATGTTCTTAAAATCATATTTGAAATGGATCATATAAAGATTTATATGTCAAGACCATCCTTTGCAGATATTCCGGAGAATGCGAAAATCAGATTCAATGATGCAGATGTGGTAATCGGAAATTCAGGATACAATGCCTGGTGGAGTAAAGAGTATGAAAGGAGAGAAGCAGATGATTTATAAGAATATTACATTTAAAGCAGATCCGTTTTCATACGATTTAGTATTTGAAGATAGAATAACTCTTGTTGGCGGGGATAGTGGCACAGGTAAAACCGTTCTTTATGAAATGCTGGAAGACTTAAGACTTACCGATCAATACAAAGCAATGAAACTGTTTAATTACAGATCGGATAATTTTTTAGAGTCAATGAAACAGTGTAGGGACAATTTTATTGTGGTTGATAATGCGGATATTTTGATTGATGATGAAGTCAGAAAGTTCATCAATTTCGAATTTTCTAATCAATTTATGCTTTTTTTAAGAAATTGTGATGGACTGAAGGTATCTGATCAGAGTTTTAAAGTATTGAAGTTTGATCATAACAGGATAACATTGGAAGAGGAGTTGTGATATGAAATATTTATGGACAGAAGATACTGGTGCAGGACTTCACTTCTGGAAGTTGGTTAACCAACTTTTCTTTAGAGTGTTGGTATAAGAATTGCTGCGTATCTGGATATCCGAATAATCTTAGATGTGGTAATCCGGAAGTTGAAGAGGGAAATGAGAAGGGAAGAATTGAGTTCCTTGTCTCTATAGTCATTGACAGGTGAAAAGAAATCAAATACAATAGTCCTTAATGAAAGGGCATGGTTGAGGACATGGAACAGTTTCGATTTATCTGGCAGTATATCAAGCGGCACAAGTGGCAGTACATAGGCGGTATTGTTACTTTGTTTATATTGGATTTTGCCAATCTTTATATTCCCAAAGTGACAGGCATCATCACAGACGGGCTCGCCGCACACACGATTGATCAGAACGGAGTGCTTCGCAATATTGGTATCATTCTCGGAATCGGTTTGACGCTGGCAGTGGGGCGCTTTTTATGGCGCTACTTTATTTTCGGGGCGTCACGGTCGATCGAACACGAGATCCGCGACAATATGTTTGCGCATCTGGAAACATTGGATGTGGAGTACTACAATGAGCACAAGACCGGCGATCTCATGACGCGTTTTACAAGTGACCTGAACGCAGTGCGTATGGCAATCGGACCCGCAGTCATTGCCGCGTTTGACGCGATCGTGATGACTGTGATGGTGATCGGGCAGATGATGGTCTATGTCAATATCAAGCTGACGCTCATTGCCATCATTCCGATGATCTTTATTGCGTTCGGTGAGCTGTATTATGGAAAAATCATGCAAAAACGCTTTCTGGAGCGGCAGGAGGCCGTGTCTGATCTCACGGATTTTGTGCAGGAGAGCTTTTCGGGTGTGCGTGTCATAAAGGCATTTGTGCGCGAGCGGTCGCAGATGAAAGAGTTTGCGAAGGCAAACGCTAATGCAAAAAAGAAAAATCTCAGAATTGCCCAGATGGAAGCAATTGTCATTCCGCTGCTGGACGTTGTGATCGGGATCAGCAGCCTGCTCACACTCCTGTACGGCGGATATCTTGCGCTTGCCGGAGAGATCACGATCGGGCGTTTTGTTGCGTTTAACCAATATATTACGATGCTTGTGTGGCCGATGCTCGCCTGTGGGGAGGCAATCAACATGTTTTCGCAGGGCGGCGCGGGAATCAAGCGCATACAGGAGGTATTTGAGGAGAAAACGGAGATTGCCGACAGTGGGGATGTGGCAAATGTAGACCAGATCAGGGGCGACATTCGCCTCAAACACCTCACGTTTATTCACAGAGGACACAGCGAGCCGACTTTGAGAGATATCAGTCTGGATATCAAGGCGGGAACCACACTTGCTGTCATTGGACGCACTGGAAACGGCAAATCGACGCTCGTCAATCTGCTCCTGCATCTCTATGAGATCAAGTCAGGCATGATATTCATTGATGGAAGGGATATCAACAGCATTCCATTGAAAACGCTGCGCGAAAATATTGCCTATGTGCCGCAGGACAATTTCCTGTTTTCAGATACCCTGAAATCCAATATTGCCTTCGGAACAGACAACGAGGAGATGGACGAAATTATCCGGGCGACAAAGACAGCGTGCATTCATGATAATATCATCGCGTTTCCTGACGGTTATGATACGATTGTGGGAGAGCGGGGCGTTACCCTGTCAGGCGGCCAGAAACAGAGAAGTTCGATCGCGCGCGCATTGAAAAAGGATGCGCCGATTCTGATTCTGGATGATGCGCTTTCCGCGGTGGACACGGACACTGAGGAGAAGATACTGAAAAATCTAAAGGAAAACAGGCGCGGAAAAACGACGATCCTGATCGCGCACCGCATCTCCACGATACAGAATGCAGACGTTATACTGGTGCTGGAGGACGGAGAGGCAAAGGAATCCGGAAACCATAAAGAACTGATGGAACTCGGCGGCATTTACAGGGATATGTTTGAGAAACAGCAGCTCGAGGCCGCGAAGAATCTGGCGATCTCAAACTTCTGATCAGATCTCTAACCGTTGAATAAAGCTTTACACCTTTTACAGAATCTGCTATGATAAAGTTGTAACAATCAGTACAGGTTCTGGGTGAAAGCAGATGATTGTATGCCATTAAATGAAAAAGAGATAAACTGCTATCTTTTTGACCAGCTTACGCTTTTGGAAAGACTTGAGATTGAAGCGCAAAAAGATCATGCTGAAAATGTTTTAAGACAGATTGCTTTTGAGAAAAAAGCAATTAACCGGAAACTTTACCCAAAACCACCATCGACAGACGACTAAAATGGCAGCGGTCGGCAAACAGAAGGTGTAAGGTCTCATTTAGGCCTTGCACCTTTTGATGCACAGGAAATAGTATTATTTGGAAGGATGGTTTTTGATGAAACGGTTATTAGGCTATTTAAAACCGCATAAGTGGATGATGCTGCTCTCTTCAGTGCTTGTTGTCGCACTGATCGGCGTGGAGCTATACAAGCCGATTATCATCGGAAATGCCATTGACAATTACATCAGCAGCTATGGGCAGCCGGGAGTGAATCTCGGAATGCAGGAAGCTTTTCAAGGAATCCTGCGCGCCGGGGCGCTGTATGCGCTGATGCTTCTGCTGGGCTTTGCGTTTAACGCATCAAATACATGGATCCTGCAGAATATCGGGCAGTCGATCATCTATAAAATGCGCGAGGAGGTCTTTACGCATATTCACAGTCTGTCCATTGGCTTCTTTAACACACAGCCTGTTGGAAAACTGGTGACGCGTGTCTCAAACGACACGGAGGCGGTCAATGAACTGTTTTCGCAGATTCTGGCAAAGCTGTTCAAAAATACCGTGAAAATCATCGGTTTTGCGGTCGTGATGCTCTCGATCAATGTGCGCATGGCATTGTATTCTTTTCTATTGATCCCGTTTGTGACCGCACTGACCTTCTTTTTCCGCTATATGTCGAGAAAGGCATACCGGCTGACAAGAACGCGCATCACGGAGTTGAACACGTTTTTGTCCGAGCATATTTCCGGTATGAAACTGATCCAGATCTTTGCGCGGGAGGAAGAAAAATACAAGGAATTTGAGTGGAAGAGCGAGCAGTTATTTAAGGCAAACTGGCGTGAGGTCATGACATTTGCTATTTTTCGCCCGTCAATCTACATGCTGTCCGTCTTTGCGATGGTCATCGTGATCGGGCAGGGCAGCGCGTCTGTTCTGGCAGGGACTGTTTCGTTGGGAACGCTGTTTGTGTTTATCAACTATATCAGTTCCTTTTTCGAACCGGTTCAGGAGCTTGCGGAGCAGTTCGGAACGCTGCAGTCCTCTCTTGCGTCCGCGGAGAAGATTTTTTCCATTTTGGATGAAAAGCCGGAGATCGTGAATCCCGAGAATCCCAGAAAGGTTACGATCGAGGGCCGGATCGAGTTCAAACATGTCTGGTTTGCATATGAAAAGGATGATTATATCCTGAAAGATGTGAGCTTTTGCATTGAGCCGGGCGAGAAGATCGCGTTTGTGGGGGCGACAGGCGCGGGAAAGTCCTCTATTCTGAATCTGATCGGGCGTTATTATGATGTTCAGCGGGGAGAGATTCTGATCGATGGCGTGAATATCAGGGAGATTGATAAGGATGCTCTCAGACACGCGATTGGGCAGGTGCAGCAGGATGTATTCATATTCACAGGGGACATTAAGGGCAATATCTCGCTGAACAATGAGGATATTTCGCGGGAGGAGATCGAGCGCGCCGCCCACATTGTAAACGCGGATACCTTTATCAACAAAATGCCAAATGGCTTTGACGAGCCCGTGACAGAGCGCGGGAGCACGCTGTCGGCTGGACAGCGCCAGCTCCTTTCCTTTGCGCGGACGCTTGCATATCAGCCGACGATCCTTGTGCTCGACGAGGCGACCGCCAATATTGATACCGAGACAGAGAGCCTGATCACACAGGCGCTGGAGAAGCTGATGGAAGGGCGCACGACGATCATGGTAGCGCACCGGCTATCCACGATTCAGCACGCGGACAAGATTATTGTCATGCACAAAGGCGAGATCAGGGAGAGCGGCTCCCATCAGGAACTTCTGCAGCTGGGCGGGATGTATAAGAAGCTGTATGATCTACAGCTGGTGGAGGCGTGAACCGCTTGTCCGTGCAGATTCTTTACAGATCCATTTTGCTAGTATATCATCAATCATAAGATGAGAAGGTTGGTCGCGGAAAACTGAGCGACATTTGGAGGCATAACCTGTGAAAAAATTGATTTATGTAGTAAAAAGGGGAAGAAAAACCGGTATCTATGACGAATGGAAAAAGTGCTATGAGCAGACAAATAGATTTCCAGGGTCTCTGTACCGCAGTTTTTCGTATATGGCAGAGCTTGAAAGGGAAGACGAAAAGAAAGAAGGCAGTCTTTGGTATGCCTTTAGGCTTGCGGAACAATACATGAGTGAGATCGATATAGGCGGGTTTAAGCTTGTCTATCAGGGCAGACAAAAGGATTATCCTCAGGAAGACAGCTGGAAGCAGGAAGGATTTCTTCCCTTTGGAGAGGAAAATCCATTGGATACAGATCATATAGATGAGGAGGAAAAGTCTGATAAAACAAAGTCTGATGAGGCAAAGGCATCCTTTAAGCAGCTGGCTATGCATGCCGAGTCCATCGGGGTGGGACTCAAGAACAAGGTCATAGGGCAGGATGATGCGATCGACAAATTAGAGAGAGCCTTTTTCCATGCCGAAAAAAGAGCCCGTCTGAACGACGACAGGAAAGGACCGAGGAATGTATACCTGTTCGCGGGACCTCCCGGTGTGGGCAAGACTTTTATGGCACAGGAATTTGCGGACAAGCTGGGGCTTCCGTTCAGGCGCTTTGATATGTCGGGATATTCCCGTGATGATGCTGTAGATGAACTGGCTGGTATTGCTACTCTTTGGAAGAATTCCAAACCGGGCGTACTGACCGATTATGTGAAGATGAATCCGTGCAGCGTGCTTTTGTTTGACGAGATCGAAAAGGCGTCCGGCGCTGTCATAATGCTATTTCTGCAGATACTGGATGACGGGATCTGTTTTGACCGGCATTACAATGCAAATATATCTTTTAAAGATGCCATTATCATATTTACCACCAATGCGGGGAAACAGCGTTACTGCGATGCAGAAGATGAGAATCTGACAGCGCTTCCAGACAAGCTGGTACTGGAGGCTTTGGAAAAAGATCTCAACCCAGCCACAAACAGACCGTATTTTCCTCCTGAAATGCTGTCACGACTGTCCTCTCATACCGTCATTATGCTGAACCATCTAAGGGCGGAAGCGCTCCGGCGGGTGGTGGAACAGGATGTGGAGACACATCTTAAGGAAACGGAGGATGGATACGGATATCATCTGAGCACCGGGAAGAAGATACTGGCACAGACCGTGCTCTATTCTATGGGCGGAAGTGCTGATGCCAGGAATGCTTCCAGACTGGCTGGAAAGCTGATCGATCAGCAGCTGTATGAATGCATGACTCTGATGATGGAAAAGACATTGTCGGCTAACAGCGAGCAGCTTAAAGAGATAGAGTGGAGCTGTGATTTCGCGGGAGCAGCAAAAGAAGTAAAGGATCTTTATTCCGGCGAAAAAAATTGTGTGATCGCTGTACTGGGCGTCATGAAGTATAATCCGTCCGGCTATCTGGAAGCGAACGGTATCACGGTGAAGACCACGGTGGATCCTGATGTATTTATGGAAACGTTTCATAGCGGCAATGTTCTCTTTGCAGTAATTGATTATACACTGGGAATGGAAAAGACCGAAAATATTCTGAATATTGCAGATGCGGCAACACCGGGTAGGGAGGTGTTCCTGCAGATAGCAGGAAAGGCCAACGATATTCCGGTATACATATTATGCGGAGGAAAGACCGGATATGAGTATTCGGGCAGAGAGAAAAACAACCTCATGAAAAGAGGCGCGCGGGGCTTTATTAACCGGGAATCTTATGGAGAGGAACTGGAGAGGGTCTATCAGGACGTATGCTGTCAAAGGGCGATGGACACGCTTGCTCTCCGGCATCAGGTATTGACGTATAAGACGAAAAAAGTATTTGATGACAAACACTGTGATACGATCAGGATCATATTTTGTGATCTCAAGCTGGAAACAGCCGTGGAATCCGAGGACAGATCCATACTGCTGACGGATGACCTGCGTCCACAAAAGAGCTGGGATGATATTTTGGTGCCAGAGAACATCAGGGATGAACTCACAACCTTTATCAACGTTCTCAAAGATTTAAAAAAGTATGTGGAACTGGGTATGCGGGCGCCGAAAGGGATTCTGTTGTACGGTCCTCCAAGGACCGGAAAGACATCTCTGGCAAAGGTAGTGGCATCTGAATCGGGTGTAAACTTCCTCTCTCTTCCGGCGGATAAACTGCGGAATATGGGATCTGACATGGTGCATCATATTTTCCGTGTCGCCAGGAAGTATGCTCCCACCATCCTCTTCATCGACGAGATCGATGCCATTGGCGCAGACAGAGTTTCCCATGGCATTAGCAGTGCGTTGAATGCGCTTTTGGACGAGATGGATGGTTTTGTCAGGATGAATGATAAGCCGGTGTTTGTCATGGCGGCAACCAATCTGAAAGAAGCCCTTGACCCTGCGCTGATCTTTCGTTTCGACATAAACTGCTATGTCCCCCTGCCCAATGTAGACAGGCGGAAAGAGATGCTGTATAAACTCTTAAATGCACATAGCAGCAAGTTTGCCCTGTCCGAGAAGGAGGTCAACAGCATTGCTGACCGGTCTGAAGGGATGAGCCTGGCGGATTTGGAAAATGTCTTTGAGGCAGCCCTCAGGGAAAATATTCGTTCAGGCAGGGAGATTCAGTATGATCTGTTTGATGAGATCTTTGAAAAATACCGCGATGGCGAAGAACGGGAGGTCAGCTCCATAGACGACATAGAGCATACGGCCTGTCATGAAGCAGGGCATGCGATCGTCGAACTGCGCTGCGGCAGACATCCCCGGTATATCAGTGTTGTGGCCAGAGACGATCATGACGGTTATGTGGAGTATGCTAAGCTGGGCAGCCATCCTACTAAGGAGCAGCTGCTTCAGGTCATTTGCAGATGTCTGGGGGGCAGGGCCGCGGAAATGGAGTTTGGGTATGGGATTACTCCGGCAGCAGCCCGAGACCTCGAACAAGCAACGAACTGGGCAAAAGCTATGGTGTGCCAGTATGGGATGTATGAGGACAGGGTCGGATTGGCTGTGATTTCTAAGGAGGAACTTGTGTACAACGAAAAGGCGAAAGATCTGATCAATGAAATCCTTTCTGAACAGATGCAACTGGCAAGGCAGATCATTACTGAAAAAAAAGATATTGTGGAACGGTTAGTTGCGGAGGTTATAAACAGCAGACAGAAGTACCTGACGGAGAAAGATATTCTGAAAATCTATGGGGAATAAAACGGAGGATTTATAAATGATATACTGTACTTTTTGTGGAAAACAGATCCCGGACGATGCCGCATTATGTCCGTACTGCGGCGAACCAGGTGACGGGTTGGCGCGGCTGGTAGCCGCAGCGCGCATGGGTGGTCAGGATGCCATCAGCGCCCTGTATGAAAAGACTTACAGTAAGGTCTATTACACTGTCAAGTCTATGATCAAGGACGAGGATGCGGTTCTTGATATCATACAGGACACTTACATAAAAGCATTTACCAGTCTGGACAGCTTCAGCGGCGATATGAAGTTTTTGCCATGGATACGCAAGATTGCCGCCAATACGTCCAGAGACTGGCTGAAAAAGAAACGGCCGATGCTGTTTGCGGAGCTGGGTTCCGGCGACGGGCAGGATGTTTCCGTGGAGGAGTTGTTCCTGGATGAGCGTACTGAGAATCTTCCGGATCAGGTTATCGACCGGAAAGAGACAGAGCGCCTGCTCCGCGAGATCATCGAGGAATTGCCAGAAGATCAGCGTGCTGTCATCGGTATGTTCTACTACGAGGAAATGCCGGTAAAAGAGATTGCCGCCGCCATGGACGTTTCTGAGAGTGCAGTCAAGAGCCGGCTAAAGTACGGGCGCCAAAAGATCGAAAAGAAAGTCCGTGAACTGGAAAAGCAGGGCACGAAACTCTACAGCCTGTCTCCGATTCCGTTCCTGCGGCTGCTTTTCCGCAATCAGGAGGCGTTCGCAGTCGAAGCGCCAGAGTTATCCTTGGATAGAGATTATTAAAAATTTTCAAAAACTTGCAACCGCCCGGCTTACTTAGTCGTTTCATACATAGAGACACGAAAATGAAGCTCTATTTAGCTAGGTCTTATCCTTTCCTAATCGCTGTTTCAGAGCCTTCACAGTATCTAGTAAATAGAGTTGTTCATTTTCAGAAAGCTCTTTGGCAACATCATATAGCTCAGCTAATATTTTGGCGCTCCGTGAAGTTTCGCTGTTATCCTCAATTTCTCCGATGCCGCTGACCAGCCAGTCTCTGTTGATTTTCAGTGTTTGGCAAATGGCGTTAATGACAATGGACTGTGGTTCTGTCTTATTTTTTTCAAGATTGAATATGACGCCGCGGGACACGCCGATTGTCTCAGCAAGAGAATCTTGCGTATATCCGTTTTTTTTTCGAGCATATTTCAGTCGTTCGCCTAAAGTATTCATCTTATCACCTCGAATCAAGTATACAACAATGAGAAATCATTGTCAATGAAAAAAAGCAGTAAAGAAGCAAAAATAATTCGATTAATTCATTGACAATGAAAATTGAGTATGCTAAAATTCATTTATAAGGCAGAGGGAAAGGAGAAAAAACATTGGGAATGCAATTAACATCAACAAAAAACGGAACGATTTTGGATGAAATCATTGAAAATGCAAGCGAACTTCCATTAGAAAGCCAGGACTGGCTGCTGATGATGGCAAAATCCATGCGTTATACACGGGATTGTATCGTCAGTAAAAACGAAGCAGAGCCTCCGGTAACCAGCCATAGGGTGTCAACATGAATGAAAACACAATGAATTTGAGCAGAATTATTGAAATGGTATTGGTTAATGATAGGACGGACATCTGGTGCTGGACTGTGATATGTACGTTTTGTCACATGGAAACTGGTATCAGGATAATGTCTTGGAACATATGCATAGAGAAGTAGAAAATTTCCCATAGCAGGATGACGATCAGGAACTGTGGAAAAATTGAACAGAGCAGGAGAAAGCTAAAATGTTACGAAAAACAGAGTTGAAAAGGCATTTTGGCAGTAACAATAAAATGAGGAAATTTAAGGAGTCTGAGTTTCCAAGTAAACTCACTTTGGAAAGGTGGTAAAAACATGTAGAGACAAGTTGATATGATGAACTGGTAACATTATTACATACGTTTTCTATGATACAATTAGGAAACAGTATCAATGGAAGGAAGTGCAACATATGATAAAAGTGAGAAACATACTAACAACTTTAATCGCATCTTCAATGGCTATGGTAATGGTATTTGGTACAGGCATTACTGCACATGCGGAAGGTGACTGGTATGCA
Source organism: Lachnospiraceae bacterium UBA7179 (assembly GCA_002491195.1). Classification (GTDB taxonomy): domain Bacteria; phylum Bacillota; class Clostridia; order Lachnospirales; family Lachnospiraceae; genus COE1. The sequence goes on along the minus strand of DKVL01000055.1, from coordinate 28,791 downwards.
GATGGAAGATCTTCGGGTATGACACCGGGAGGCGTAATTATATACGGATGTTATTATGATGATGGTCAGTATATGGAAAATTTTCCTGTTGAGTATCTTCTGGCAATTGATGCGGCAGGTATCACAAATGAAATGAGTGATTATGAGAAATGCGTGCGCATTAACAATTATTTGTGTGCAGTTGCAGATCCGGGTTATCCTGACGTTCCACCTCGGGAAAGTGCCACGATTGATGATGCAACGATAGAAAAAAAATTCAATGAAGCAGAAACAACGGAAGATTTTTTCGCTTTTATGAATGAAATGATGGATACGTATCATGCAGTAGTTCCAATTGGACATAAAGGACTTGATCTGCTTCAATATGGAAAGGGTGTATGCCAGGCTTATTCAGATGCATTTCAGACTATGACAAGTATGCTTGGTATAGAGAGTTATATTTATGGCAGTGGAATTTTAGATCATGGATGGAATGCTGTTGTAATCGACGGTGTGACGTATTTTATTGATGTAACATGGAATGATCAGCAAACTGCGGAATGTTCTAATTTGTATCTGATGTCTACTGAATTATGGGATAATCATAAGGCAGCAGATATTGCAATTAGGGGAACGACTTATGGTGAATGGGAAAGAACAGCTGCAGAACGGAAACAGGCACGAGACGAAATAATGGCAGAACTAGCACCGATATCTGAAATTTTAAATGACCCGATGCTGATGTGGGATGATGATGTTTGGTCAGAAATGACAAACATGGCCAGTCAGTACAATGCCAGTCAGAGATGATGTGACATGGAATGATTAGAAAAATGTAAATTATCGAAATCAGTATCTGATGTCTACCGAATTATGGGATAATCATAATGCATCAGATATTGTAAATGTTGGCATGACTTTTGGTGAATGGGAAAGAATAGCTGCAGAACAAAAGCAGGCAGAAGACGAAACAATGGCATTGATGCGAGAATGGTCTGCAGAGGTTGAACAGTCAATGTGGGATCCAGAAGCATGGGCATTCACGGAACCGTCAGTTAGTATAACAAGACTAAAATGAAAAACTCCCCTAAATATCGTACTACCCGAACCATGCTTATCCCCAGATAAAGATTATTAAAAATTTTTCAAAAACTTGCAACCACCTGGCCTGCTTAATCGTTTTATAGGCAGAGGTAAGAAAATTGTTTTTGAAAGGTGGTAAAAAACATGTAGAGACGAATTTCTATGATGAGTTGGTAACACTATTACACACATTTTCTATGATATGATTAGAAAATGGTATCAGCGGAAGGGAGCACAACATATGAGAAAAATGAGAAAGATATTTACGGCTTTGATGGCATCCGTGACGACTGCAGCGATGGTATTCGGTACGGGTATCACGACATATGCGGCAGGTGACCAGTCCAGTAACGGTAAGGTACCTGTATGTACGACACCTGGCGGTGTGTTCATTTACGGATGTTACTATGATGATTTTGTGAAATATCCCGTATATACGACAGATTTTCCCGAGGAATATCTTCTGGCGATCGATGCGGCGGGTATCACGAATGAGATGAGTGATTACGAGAAATGCGTTCGCATCAATGATTATTTGTGCAGGACTGTTGAATATGGATTTTTTGATATGCCTTCGCCTCACATGATCGTTGGTGCTGATGGGATACTGACCGTAATTGGAGACAATCGCGGAGGCGGTCTCGGAACCGACGTGCTCCAACATGGGATAGGGGTATGCAGCGGTTACTCGGATGCATTCCAGACTATGACGAGCATGCTTGGCATAGAGAGTTACACTTATGGCAGCTCGGAGCTGAATCATGGCTGGAATGCCGTTGTGATCGATGGCGTGAGATATTTTGTCGATGTGACATGGAATGACATTGAAGACTATTCCAATCATTACCTGATGTCTACTGAACTGTGGGCTGACCATAACGCGCCAGATCTCGAAATCAAGGGCGCGAGTCCTTGTGGGTGGGAAACACGGCAGGCGGAAGAACAAATGGAAATACAAGCGACGATAGAGCAGCAGCGGCTGATGAATCAGTGGATACTGGAACAAATTATGAACAATCCCGATACATTTTAGTTTGGAATTTAGGCATTGCGTATTGAACATACCCGGGGACAGATCAGTTCCTGGGTATTTATTTGCACAGCCCCATGCAGGTGAAATATGCCGCTAAGGAACCTAAGGCGGCGCATGCAGCGAAAGGAAGGATTATGATGGATCTGTCAAAAATAAAAGCAGTCATTGCGGATGATGATGTTCTTAAGAGGGCTGATATACGAAAAAGCTTTGGAATTTAATGGCGTCCGCAATATCATGACAGTGAGAAGTCAGGAAAAACTGTGGGAACAACTATACCATGGTGAGGACAAGATCGATTTGATCGTGACGGATATGCAATATCCGTTGAAAGCGGGAGAAACCGTAGATGAGGAAGCGGGACTGAAACTGATCGAAAGAATGAAACAAGAAAAAATCGATATTCCGGTCATTGTCTGTTCCGCTCTAAATTACAGTATTCCCGACATATTGGGAAGCGTATGGTATAGCGAACAAAACGATCTCAATTCAGATTTTAAGGAGGTGTTGGGCAGATTAGAAAAGGACAGCTGACGGAAGAAATCACGGAATACAGAAACACAACAAACGAAACAAGGATGCAAATCCTATACTGGACAGAAAGGGAAAAATAATGGAAACACAGAAAACAGAGGAAATAAAAAAATACTACACATGGAAAGGGAATGACGGTTTAGTTGAGTATCACGATTATAAGGAGGCGCAAGCTGCAGCAAAAAAAATGGGACAAAAGAATGCTGATCCACCGGGGTTTGTACATAAGGAGGAAGCAGAGGCATTCAGTAAGGGAAAGTGGGATGAATATATAGAAAAACATTACAAGCCGTTTGACGCTGCAAAATATGATGCCGTAGTATATACAGACGGAAGTTTTACGCAAAAAGATAAAACGCTAACGTCATATGGTCTGATCATCTTTTTTAAAGACGAGGATAAGCCTTACATTGAGAGCTGTACCATACAAGATGTGGAGGGTGGAAAAAAATATAAAATCGTCAGATATGATGGTGACGGTGAAAAAAACGAACAGGAGGAATATCCTTTTAAAAGTCGGTTCGGACAAAGTGGTTTCGTATCTGAATCTCAGGGAGCAGTCGGTGAACTTTTTGGAGCAATGCGATCGCTGAAGATATGCTGTGAAGATCGAAGATTAAAAAGCATTCTGCTTATTTATGACCGTGATGGCATAAAGCAGGGCTATGATAACAGGAAAGATTTAAACACGGTAAAAGGAGATGCAGCTTATCAATATAGAGAATTTTTACAAAAATTAGAAGAAGAAGGATTTTTAAAGGATGATGGCATAATATTTAAAAAAATTGATAGTCACGAGGTCAAAGACAACCAGGGCGAAGACGAAAAAGAACAGTACAAGGTCGAAAATAAAGAGAACTATCCGCATGCTGTATATAATGATTTAGTGGATATTCTCGCAAAAGCTGAAACCGGAATAGCAATAAGGAGACAAGAAGATTTCAATGTCTTTAGAGCCATACCGGATGAGTTCAAGGGCTTTCCAGCCACTGCTAATGCAGATAAAAGAAGAAAAAATGCTAGACATGCCAGGGATCTTGTCGAAAAGGTATTGAAGAAATCTGACGGAATATTCTGTCCTAAATTTTAAAAAGGTTAAGCAGACAGATCTCTTACGGGATATGTCTGCTTAACCTTTAAATAACATGGATTAATGGCAGTACAAAAATCATCCAGAACGGCAGCAAGATTTGGAATAAGATTGTTTTGGAGAACGGCCTGTGATGGAAGATTTGTGAGAAGCATAAAATACCAGGAGGAACGCGGATTGAAGAAAATGATTTACGCCGTAAAAAGCGGGAGAAGAACCGGAATTTTTAAGGAATGGCTGAAATGCTCTGAGCAGACAAACAAGTATCCAAATTCAAAATTTCGTCGTTTTGAATATCGGAGTGAGCTTGAGGATGCGGTGGAAGATGTGCCCGGCAGCCTGCGGTATGCTATAAAGGAAGCGGAAAAATATCTGTGGGATTTGGTGTATCTGGGTGAGAATGCCGACTATTTGGAGGATGCGAGTTGGGAGGAAGAGGGATTTTTGCCCTTCGGAGATGCGTCTGAAACAGAAAATCCAGAACTTTTTCCTGATAAGGGAGAGCAGGAAGAAGAGGATGTTGGTGAAGATGCCAACAGGAAAAAAATTACCAGAACGACAGAATATTGGATGATCGCGGAAGACATGAAAAAATGTATCCATATCATCCGCTCGAAACAGAACGACAGTGTCAGGAAAGCTGCAGCGGACAATCTGAAGAAACATTTGGAAAGATGTCTCTCTGATGAAAACTTAAGCGAATTGACAACGATCTATAAGGACTTAAAAGAGGAAAATGTAATTGGGTATAATCCGCCTGCCGTGGCCGATTTTGTGACCCGGTTTGCGAACCGTTATCCAAAGCCCAAAGTCAGTGAGATGGAAGTGGAGGAACCAGAGGAAGAAGTTTCCATGCAGCAGCTTTTGATGGAGGCGGGGGCTGTGGAATATGAACTCAAGGGAATGGTTCTGGGGCAGGATGCGGCTATTGAGAAGTTGAGAGCGGCATATTTTGACCGGGAATTGACGATCCGACTGCAGCCGGATCAGAGAGGTCCCAGAAACGCATACCTTTTAGCAGGGCCTCCGGGCGTAGGAAAGACTTTTATGGTCCAGCTGTTTGCCAGAAAATTGGGATTTCCTTTTAAACGGATTGACATGTCAGGATTTGCCATGCAAGATTCAGAAGGAGATCTTCAGGGGTGGGCCCCGCAGTATAAAGATACGAATAGCGGCGGTATGCTTACCGAGTTTGTGGATCAAAACCCGCGATGTGTTCTTTTGTTTGACGAGATCGAGAAAGCATGCCGCAGCGTTATACTGATCTTTTTGCAGATTTTGGATGAAGGCGTCTGCAGGGATCGGTTTTATGATAAAAATGTATCGTTTAAAGACACGATTATATTTTTTACAACCAATGCAGGCCGACAGCTTTACAGCGATGCGCAGAATGAAAACCTTACATTGCTTCCGGAGAAAGTGGTGATCGACGCGCTGGGGAAGGATATCAATCCGAGAATAAACCAGCCCTGTTTTCCGCCAGAAATACTTTCGAGAATGTCTTCGTACACTGTTATGATGCTGAATCATTTAAAGGCAGATACGATTCTTGAACTGGTGGAGAAGGATATAGAGAACTGGTTCCAAAAAATAGAGAAGAAATTTGGCTGTAACCTGAAGCAGGGAAAAGAATACCTGGCCAGGACGATATTATATTCCATGGGCGGAAGCGCAGATGCCAGAAATGCTTCCAAAATAGCAGGCAAGTTCATTAATAAGGAAATGTATGAGCTGTTCAAACTGGTAGAGGAAAAGCAGGGACGGGATGAAAGCGGCATGGTCAGAAGAATCGAATGGAAATGTGATTTTGAGGATGCCGCAGAGGAAATCCGGGACTTCTACTTCGGGGAAAGGAACTGCGTCATTCCTGTCTTTGGAACAGTGAAATACGAGCCAGTCAGCAGGATGGAAAATAATCATGTGCGTGTGGTGAACACTGTGGACAGCAGCGAGTTTATGCAAATGATCCACAAGGAAAATGTCCTTTTTGCAGTCATTGACTACATATATGGTCTTGAGAATGTGGGAAACGGGCTGAATGTTGTGGATGCCAGGACGATTGGCCGGGATGTTTTCCTGAAACTTCGGGAGGAAGATCAAGAAATCCCAGTATATATTTTGGACGGAAGCCGTGGACATGCCTATACGGAAAAAGAAAAAAATACCTTCATGAAAAAAGGAGTTGGAGGATTTATCGAGAGTAAATATTTTAGAAGCCAGCTGGAGGATACCTATAAGGATGTATGCTGTCAGATGGTAATGGAGACATTGACAGCGCGGCACCAGATCCTGACGTATGAAACGAAAAAAGAATTTGATGAGAAGACCAATGTTGGAAGTATTATTTTCTGCGATTTCAAGCTTGAAACGGCAGTGGAGTCCGAGGATAAGTCTTCGGTCTTGCCTGATGACCTGCGTCCGAATAAGAGCTGGGATGATATTTTTGTGTCCGAGGATCTCAAAAAGGAGCTTCGATTTTTTATTGAGTATCTAAAGAAGCCCAAGGAGTATAGAAAAGCGGGTATAAAGCCAAGGGGAGTCCTGCTATATGGTCCTGCGGGAACTGGGAAGACCTCTCTGGCAAAAGTTGTGGCCTCAGAATCGGGAGTGAATTTCCTTTCCATCAGCGCGAGCGAGTTCCTGAATGGAGGTCCGTGGAAGGTGCAGGATACGTTTCGTATTGCGAGAAAATATGCACCTGCGATTCTGTTCATAGATGAAATTGATGCCATAGGCATGAAACGGGAATACTCATATGCCCCCAATCCGATTCTGAACGCATTACTGACCGAGATGGATGGATTTATCAGCAGGAATGATAAACCGGTGTTTGTCATAGCCGCCACGAATCGTGGAAATGAAATTGACTTTGCCCTCCAGCGTCGTTTTGACATATCGTTTGGGATGGGCGTTTTGGAAGAAGAGGAAAGAAGGCTGCTGCTGGAAAAACTCATCAATAAGCAGAGCAGTATGTTTAATATTTCGTATGGAAAGATAAAAAGTATCGCTGCCAGGTCTAAGGGACTGGCTCCGGCAAAGCTTGAGAAAGTGGTTGAAGCGGCTTTGCGGGAGGGAATCCGGTCAGGCCAGATCATTCAGGACGATTTGTTTGATGAGATATTTGAAAAGTGCACCATGGGCGAGGAAAGGGTGAACAGGTCTCCAAAGGAGATCGAGTGTACTGCTTATCACGAGGCAGGACATACCTTGATTGATCTATACTATGGCAGACCATCCGCTTATATGAGCATTGTGGCAAGAGGGAATCATGGAGGATATGTGCTGTCTGGAACAGAGGAAAGGGATTCGACGAAAAAATATTATCTGGAAAGGATCTGTTCGGCATTAGGCGGCAGGGCAGCCGAGATGATATTTGACTATGGCCTGACACATGGCGCAGCCAGTGATTTGGAGTATGCTACAAGCATTGCCGCAGATATGGTGTGTAAGTTCGGAATGTATGAGGAAGAGATCGGATTGGCTGTGATCAAAGATGCAGAGTTTCAATATGACCAAAAGGCAAAAGAACTGGTCAACCGCATTTTATCAGAACAGTTGAAAGAGGCAATGCGTATTATTGAGTCAAATAAGGATGTGATAGAACGTCTGGTGAAAAAGGTTATGGAGAACGGGAAGAAGTATCTGACTGAGAAAGAAATTCTGGAGACGGCAGGCGAACTAAACACTGATGGAGTGCGCAAAGCGTAAGATTCCTCAGCAGCCTCATTGCATTTGAGAATATGTAACCTTTTGGTCAAATTCCTGATCCGATGACCTTTTGACTGGATATGCGGCTCTCGTCCCGTATCTTTGACTATTATCTTCAGGTAAAGTTACTGTTTGCATGGATTTTTGCCTGTTACTGGAACGGAGTGAACAGTAACACCAGATAAACTGTGCGGTTTTAGTTGCAGCCAGGCAAATTTGACATTGTATATTGTATGTAGTAAAATTATGTAAGACATAAGATAGAAACAAGGTGTTTTATGGCATTTACAACGCCGATCAGAAAGAGCAGTGGGAAATTGAAGAAAAATAAAATATAGCGAAAGCTCTTAAAGAAAAAAGAAGATTTGGAAAACAAATCGAAGATAACCATCGATGGCAAGGAAATCTTTGCCAACGAAGCAGCAACATTGGAGCTCACAATCGATGCCGTTACACAGCGGTGTGATGAGAATCAGGAAGTGCTTGACCGGCTTGCAGAGGAGCGCGTGCTGGTGAGGAATGCAGAAGTTGCGAGGCAGCAGAGTGATGCTGCGCAGGAGTATGGCGAGGATATGGCTAAGATCATGGAGGCGGCGAGGCGTATCGGTAAAGGCGCAAAAGTGCCCGCATCAGACGAGAAGAAACTGATGGACTACAGCATGGAAATGTATCTGGCCGCAAAGAATCTTGCAATGCTCAATGAGCAGAAAAAGCGGGAAAAATATAAATCTCTGTGGGAGGATGAGGACGAAACACAGAGAGAGAGCAATATGATCCTCAGGGCAGGGCCGACAGTGCAGAGACGAGCGTTGGTCTGCCGAACACAACACCCATCGAAGGCGTTGAAGAGATCCTGTCGGAGAGTGAGGAGGTTTCGTCCTTTCCTTAGGAGCTGTAGAAAAATAACTGACGCATCTTGACTTGTCTGTTTCTCCGGTTATGCATGTCAAAAAGCTTCGTCGTAGCCCGTTACGCCTACGTTTTTTGACATACATCTCCGAAGAAATATCTTGCGCAAGCTGCATCACTTATTTTCCTACAGCTCTTTATGCGAATGTTCGATGTAAATATATAACTGCTGTTTAAAGCAGTGGAAAATGTCATTGAAATGATAAACCAGAGATGCGCGGACAGGGCAAAAGTGCACGTATCGATACAGAACGAGAGATGAGGAGACAGATGCAGAACATAGTGTTAAGGGATTTGTCCATTTTATGGGCAATGGTTCATGTGATTTTTTTGTTCGTGATGTTATTCCGGTCACGTTATACCAGGCGGAAAACCATATTGTTTGCAGTGAGTGGTATGGGGATTCTGATGGTATTGAATCTGGTTGTGGGCTGGATGTTTGGGTTGGGTTTTCTCGGGAAGATATTTTTCGTTACCTGTTCGATTCCGAGTTTTGTATTCTTTTATATGATCTCAGCTGACAAGAAATTTCGTTTTCTGTTTACGTTTTGCCTGGCGGATACGACATGTCTGTGGCTCATGGCAGTCACAAACCTGTTGGATTATTATCTTGGCGGCGGGAACTACATACTGATGTTTTTCAGCAGGCTGGTTGCATTTCCGTTAGTAGAGTATCTGGCATACCGTTTTTTGCGAAAACCATATCTGGAGCTGCAGGCTACAGTGGAGAAGGGATGGGGAGTTTTTTCCGGAACGACAATATTGTATTATGTTCTTCTAGTACTTGTGGTTCAGTTCCCGGTCAATATTGTGGAGAGACCAGAGGATATCCCGGTCTGTGTATTGATCTTGATTTTGATGTTATTTAATTACAGTATGATGTTTTCTTCGCTTTATGGGCAGCTATTGCTTTATCGCAAACAGCAGAATGAGCGGGTTCTGCAGGAACAGCTCGAAAGCCAGCAGCGCATTCGGAAGTTGAAACATGACATCAAAGGGTACACAGTCACGATCGCAGGTCTTCTGGCGGCAGGAAAAGTAGATGAGACATTGGACTATCTGAAAAATGTGCAGGGCGAGATCGACGCAGGCCTGGGACAATATTGTGCAAACCCGTATATCAATGCCGTGTTGGACAGTTATTTTCAGAAATTTGAACAGATCGGCGTGGTATTAAAGCTTGACATTCAGATTGGTGATGAGCAGCTGCCGCATATGGAGCTGTGCCAGATTCTCTCAAATGGATTGGAAAATGCAAGGGATGCGCTCCAGGGGCTGCCACAGGAACAACGGGAAGTATCTGCGCGTATGAAATACAATAAGGGCCATCTGATCATTCGGATAAAAAATGCATGCAGCAGTGTGCTGTGCGTGGAAAAAGGGACGTTTCCAGGTACCAGCAAGGATGGTGCAGATCATGGCTTTGGCCTGCCAACGATGCTGGAAGCGGCGCAGAGGATTGGCGGTGATTTAATGTGCTATACAGACAATGGAAGTTTTATCGTTGACGTTCTTGTACCTATAAAATAATATAAAAATCCATATAAATCAAGTTGATAAAACGTATCTATGGTAGAAAGGGAATGATTGGTTACTGTTCACAGGTCAGGAATGCGCTGAACTGCGCATTCCGTGAGAAAAC
>DKVL01000055.1:0-18581 GCA_002491195.1 Lachnospiraceae bacterium UBA7179 | reverse complement strand
GCTGAACTGCGCATTCCGTGAGAAAACGTACCGATTGAGATGCAAAAATCTATTTGCGAAGCAAATTTTGCATGGATTTTTGCCCGTTACTGGAATGGAGTGAACAGTAACAATGATTGAAACAATCTACAAAGAAAGGGAAGGGAATGTTATGAAGAGAAGATGGACAAGGCTTTTTCCAGTGTTAGCAATTACCGCGGGTCTGCTGACAGGCTGTGGGGGGGCCACAAATAATTCGAAATCCATGACTGCAGATTCCGCGGCACCAGTTTCAAACAGCGCGTCGACGCAATACTATAGCGGAGGTGTTGCTGAGGACAACTATGCGGTATCTGAAGAGATGGATATTGCCATGGAGAGTGAAGGCGGTGTGACAACCAGTCAGGCACAGGAGCAGCCGCAGATTTCGGATGATGTGACACTGTTGGAAGAGAAGCTGGTATATCATTGCAATCTTGAGATTGAGACACTTGATTATCCCGCGACGATGGATTCTGTCAAAGCTACCATCACCAAGTACGGCGGCATTATTCAGTCGGAGAGCGAGAGTGACAGCAGTTATGACTGGTATTACGAGAACTACCGCAAGACAAGCGGGACGATGCACAATTATCTGGAAGTCCGGATTCCGTCAAAGGATTATAACAACTTTTTGGCAGAGCTTGACGGTGTAGGAAAGGTAATCTCCAAATCGACCAGTGTGGATAATATCAGTCAGCAGTATTATGATACGACTGCGCAGATTGAGGCGTTGCAGATTCAGGAGAAGAACCTTCTGGCGATGCTCGAAAAATGTGAGACGATTGAGGATATGATCACAGTGGAGCAGCGGCTGTCCGAGGTTCAGTATGAACTTAATAATCTGCAGACCACCAGACGTTACATGGATATGGACGTGGCGTATTCCTATGTCAACATCGGTATTTCGGAAGTGATGGAATATCGTCAGGACAGTGAGCCCGTCAAGAGCAATACATTTGCAGACCGGTTAAAAAACACACTCGTGTCCACCGGCAAAGGGTTCCTGGCATTTTTGGAAGGACTTCTGTTTTTTATTATAAGAATGGCGCCATACGTCATAATCGTTGTGGTGGTCGGTTTTATTTTTCCATTTGACAAAATAAGGGATTTTCTGGAAAAAAGACGAATGAAAAAAGCAGCAAAGAATGCACAGAGGACATTCGCCAGGCAGAACATGATGCAACCGCCAACAATGCCGCAGAATCAAAATCCTGGCTGGCAGATGCCGCCGACGTCACAGTTCTCCAGTGAAACACCCATGCCGCAGAATCCACAGAACCCTGTTCAGCAGGTGCTGCAAGGCGCACAGCCATCTCAGCAGGAGGAGCCACAGGCTTCGCAGGAAAACAGCGAAAAATAGCATTATGGAGCCAGGGTTCCCGGTGAGGTTCCATAGATCTCATGAAAAGCTCTGTAAAAGGAACGCAGACTGCTAAAGCCGCTGGCAAAGCAGATCTCTGTCATGGAAAGCCCGGAGTGTGTCAATAGCCCCATTGCATACTCCGCACGGAGCCGTTTGAGATGATCATTGTAGGAACAGCCAAATTTTTCCTTGAAGATATGCGAGATGTGATATTTGCTGTAGCCGAGGGCGTCGGCGAGCTGTGACAGGCTGAGCTCTTCGGTAAAATGCTGGTTCAGGTAATTGGAAATATCTTGACAGATGCCTGCAGAATCATACAGATTTTCCTGTTTGGCAAGTGGCGCCTGTGATAAGATCATAGCAGTAAGAAGGTACAGATATCCCTTGGAAATGCGGATATCTGTATTATTTTGCGTGTTTTCTAAGAGCCCTTCGATCAGAATAGAGAACTGTTCTGCATTTCGAGGACGATCAAGAAAGGGATCTTTTGGCTTTTGTGTGTTAAATTCCGCCGAAAAATCAGGAAAAAGCGTATGATTAAAAATAATCATGACAGCGGACGAATGTTCTGGCGTAAAGGTTTCGTGCACGACATTCGGAAAAGCGATGGAAAGCATTCCCTTTTCTAATAATTTTTTCTGGCCGGAAATCGTTATCTCGATCGCCCCGTCAAGCACATAGAAGATCTCAACCTGACGGTGCATATGTGCATGATAATTGTTATTGTTGGTTACTTTTACAAATAAGTGCTCGTTCCAGTTTTGATAAATCATGATACCACACCTAACCAAAAGGTTTTCCTTTCCTCTAAAATGTTTCCCTGTCAGCTTTGTATGCATTGAATCTGATGACTTAGATAGTCTATTTTATTTCCGTACAAATGTTATCGTTCTTGCGTACACACTTCCTGTTTACAGTATATATACATTTTCGCAAAATACAATATAAAACTGCAATTACTTTTCACACCTCAATAGTTCCTGTTCACTCCATTTCAACCGATCCGTTTGGAAATATCCCAATATAAGTTATGCGTTAACTCCCTTAAGTTAATGACATTGCCTGTGAACAGTAACATAAACCGCAATATTTGGCACAAATTTACCAGATTACGGCATTGAAGAGAACCACGCAAATGCAGTATACTGATCCTATAGAAAACGGTAACGCCTTGGAACAGGCAGAATCACAATAGAAAGGCAGGTATATCTATGAAATCAAACAGCATATGGAACGCAGATTTAGGAAATGGCAGCTACCGCAACCCGATCCTCTACGCGGACTATTCGGATCCCGATGCGATCCGTGTCGGAGAGGACTATTTTATGATCGCATCAAGTTTTTGCAATGCGCCTGGACTTCCGCTCTTGCATTCCAAGGACCTCGTCAACTGGACAGTAGTCAATTATATCATTAGTGAGATTCCAGAGGAGCGCTACAAGGAGCCGGTTCACGGCTGCGGCGTGTGGGCGCCGGCGATCCGGTATCATGAGGGGACTTATTTTGTCTGCTTTCCCATGCCAGATGAAGGTATTTACATGAGCACCGCAACAGATCCTTTTGGGACGTGGTCCCAACCAGTCAATATCAGACCAGGCGCAGGCTGGATCGATCCCTGTCCGTTCTGGGACGATGACGGAAAGGCGTATCTGGTCGCAGGCGTGGCAAAGAGCCGGATTGGCTACAAGAGTGTCCTTCATATGGTGGAAATGCAGCCCGATGGAATGGGACTGATCGGTGAGGAAGTCAAGATCTTTGACGGAAATGAAAATGATCAGGAAACCATCGAGGGACCCAAAATGTACAAGAGAAACGGCTGGTACTACATTTTTGCACCGGCTGGCGGCGTCAAGGTCGGCTGGCAGACAGTGCTCCGTTCCAGAAACGTATTCGGACCTTATGAATACAAAGTTGTGATGCGCCAGGGCGACAGTACTGTGAATGGACCGCACCAGGGCGCATGGGTTGACACCATCACAGGTGAGGACTGGTTCCTTCATTTTCAGGATGTCTATGCGGCAGGGCGCATCACCCATCTGCAGCCCATGAGCTGGCATGAAGACTGGCCGGTCATCGGGATCGCAAAGGATGGAAATGATTATGGCGAGCCGGTCATGGAATACAGAAAGCCCAATGTTGGAAATACCGCTGTCAGCGTATGCGAGCCAGCGACCTCTGACGATTTCGCAGGAAACCAGTTAGGACTGCAGTGGCAGTGGAATGCGAATCCTCGCAAAGAATGGTATGAACTGACAGGCAAAGGGCTGAAATTAAATGCAGTCAGTCGTACAACCGTCTATGGAGATATGCCAAGTCTTCTGCTGCAGAAGTGGCCGGCACCAGAGTTTACCTGCGTTACAAAACTGGATATTTCCAATCTTACAGACCAGGAAGAGGCTGGCGTGATATCGATGGGAATGCACTATGGACTGGTTACATTTCGAAAAGACAAACAAGTGCTCAGACCATATTTTGTTACTGGTGTGCAGAAATATGGAAAAATTCTGCCGGACACAACGGAGGAGACAGAGCAGGCCCTTCCAGAGATGGACTGCGGGCAGGCAAAAGAAATTTATGTGCGGTACACAGTAAAGCAGACGGGAACACAGGATCTGAACAGCAAAGAAAAAGATTTTCCGTTAGAACTGGTGACATTTGAGTACAGCACAGACGGCAGCAATTACAGGAAAGCCGGGGAGATGAACGCAGTGCCCGGACGCTGGGTTGGCGTCAAAAACGGTGTATTCTGCACATATACAGGCTCGGCCGATAAGAGAAATGTTGGGTATGTTGTAGTTGATTTTGTACTGTATTAGTAATTGTTCTGTATGGGTGGTGATTGACTATGGATATCAAAAAGACGCAGGATTATTACGGATCCTTAGGCTATGATGAGTTGTGCAGCTGTGCTTATTGTCAGAATTACATTAGGCAGATTCAATGTGAATATCCGTTAGTCGCAGAATATTTACAGGAATTTGGCATCAATATTAAAAAGCCTTTTGAAACAATGCCTTTGGAACCGACTGAAGATGGGTATATTGAGTATATAGCGGCTCAGTATATTGTTTATGGAGAGCAGGCAAAATTTGAAAAGAAAACAGTAAATTCTGTCAATATAGATATCGCCGATTGCCATCCCGCAACGAGAATAGAAGAACCACATTTTGTGATAGAAATCTATCCTATTCGTTTAAAGTGGATTTTCGGTGAACTGTAAACAGATAAGAAAGGAGTATTTATATGAGCAATACATATCAAAACCCCGTACAACGGGGCTTTTTCCCAGATCCGTCTGTTGTGCGTGTCGGTGAGGACTATTACATGGTAAATTCCACCTTCCAGTATTTTCCGGCGATCGCCATCAGCCACTCAAAGGACATGGTACACTGGCATGTGATCGGACACGCCATCACAGATTCCGACGAACTTGACCTTCAGGATATCAGGGATTCGCATGGTATCTGGGCGCCGGATATCTCGTATCACAACGGTAAGTTTATCATTATGGCAACGCTTCGTCTCAATGCGGACGGCAAGCGTGATAACAATGTCATGCGCAGACAGCTTGTCGTTACTTCCGACAAGCCGGAGGGACCTTACAGCAAACCAAGCTGGCTCGAGGTGGACAGCATTGATCCGTCTCACTTTATCGATGACGACGGAAAACATTACATGGTGATCAGTCCCGGCATTAATCTCGTGCCATTGAGCGATGACTGCACAAAAGTAGCCGGCGACAAGATTCCAGTGTGGCCGGGAACAGGTGAGCGCTGTCCGGAGGGACCACACCTGTTAAAACGCGGCAAATATTACTATGCGATACTGGCGGAAGGCGGCACAGGTTACGGACATGGTATCAATGTAGGCCGTTCAGAGAATCTCTTTGGACCGTACGAGCCATCACCTTACAATCCGCTGATGCGCCAGTTCGATCCCGACGCGCCGATACAGCGCACGGGTCATGGCAAGCTGATCCAGACGCAGAACGGTGACTGGTGGGTATACTACCTCATGGGCAGACCAAATCAGGGACATTATACGACGATCGGAAGGGAGTCAGGCTTAGATCCCGTCACATGGCTTGAGGACGACTGGTTCATCATCAATGACAGGAAAGGACCAAGCACAGAGCAGACCGCGCCGGATCTTCCACAGCATCCATTTGAAAAGTGGACACGCGATGATTTTGACAGCGAGAAATTGAATCTAAACTGGGAGTTTGTGCGCAATCCGGCGAAAGGAAGTTATTCCCTGACCGAGCGTCCAGGATACTTCCGCATCTGGACAAGGGACGGACAGCTTTCAGAAATCCGCGCAAAAAATACGTTGGTAAGACGCGAGCAAGAGCTAAGCTACACAGCTTCGACAAAAGTTGACTTTTACCCTTCCAGAAACGGGGAGCAGGCGGGACTGACCTGCTATTACAGCACAGCGACCTATGCAAGATTTTCCGTGTGCTATGAGGAAGGCAGGAAACTGCAGCTTGTCATCAACCGCAATCACGGAGAGGAATTGAT
Source organism: Lachnospiraceae bacterium UBA7179 (assembly GCA_002491195.1). Taxonomy (GTDB): domain Bacteria; phylum Bacillota; class Clostridia; order Lachnospirales; family Lachnospiraceae; genus COE1. Next base: position 12,677 of record DKVL01000055.1, on the reverse strand, counting down.
GGCATCGGTTGACGATTTAAAGGAACAGAGCGTATACCTCAAGGTGGTTGTTGATAAGCTCACCAGAAGCTTTTATTACAGCTATGACGGGGAGGAGTGGACACTGGCTGGCGTGCTCGAAAACTGTATTTACCTCTGTGATGAGGGCGTGCCGGACGATCCTAAGCGCCACACAGGAACACTGGTAGGAATCTACGCCAACAACGGGGGCTGCGGCACACGCATACCAGCGGACTTTGACTATTTTGAATATATTGATTAATTCATAAAACGATAACACAAAACGGCTGCGCCATGCTGCGATGCATGCGCAGCTGTTTTTGTGTATTGAATACGAAAAAAACTGCATTCACTCAAAAAGGATTGACCAGGCTGCGTTGATCAAATATCATAAAATTGTAAACAGAATTATTGCGCAGTGATTTGAAAACGATTCAGATAATGTCATAGCATCATCCGGATGATAATGGGAACATATATGAATTACTTTCGTTGCTTGTCATATTGGAAGGCAGATGCAGAACTAGAGCGTGTTTGAAAAATCATTCCCGCCATCTGCATAACGACGCTTATGCGTCGTATTCACCATTTTGCATGATATTTGCACCGAATTCAGTCAACATAGCCCGCTATGCCTCCTTCATTCGGTACAAATCTCCCACAAATTGTGACGCACATCTGACGGAAAGCATTTTTCAAACACGCTCTAGGAGGGTATTTGATGCATAAGTACAAAAAAATAATATTGATATTCTTATCAGGTATTCTGTTATCAGGATGTTCTTCAAATATGGCAGCCGTGTCAGAATTGCAGACAGAAGAACAGTCGGAAACGACAATGCAAAAGGAGTGGAATTATGCGTTTCACTATGGAAGCGACTACTGGGCACATTATGATCTTGCTGATTCATTTATTCCGACACAGGAGGCCTATGAAAAGCTTGTGGCGCAGTATATTCCGCAGATTGAGACCCTGATCGGCGCCGGGGATTGGTATGTGGATTACAGCCCGGAGGCAGACACAATCCTTGTCAACATGGAAATGGGAACAACACCTCATTCCTATACTTACCCGACATCAAAGGGTGCAGATCACACTATAGAGTTTAGTCAGCTGCTTTCACTAAAGCAGGTCAATTCGCCGGTTGACAGGGCACTGCCCCATGAATTGACGCATTCCCTTCTGGGAAACGGAAAATGCTTTAGCAATTCCCTGGAAGAAGGAATCTGTAATTATGTATGTGCAAGAGTTGGCATTGTTAACAGTGACTTCTATGAAACATATCAGATTGATCTTATGGATATGCTCTACTGTGGAACGAAGTCTGCTTTGGAAAAGTATTATGATGAGGACAAGAAAAAGGAAATGCTCGATTCCATCGGGCGTGGAGAAGGATACACCTACGCGATACAGACCGATGACGGAATCATATGGTACAGCTGCTCACAATGCTTTGTGGAGTATCTGGTAAAAAATTACGGTATGGAAAAAACGATGCGATTGATCAGGGAAGGCAAGACCGAGGATGATTATCAGTCTTGTCTTGGAATCAGCTTTGACGCACTCAAGCAGGACTGGGTAACCGATTTTTGGCAGTATGAACCAATGTACACGGAGGAGGAATACCTACAGATGTCAAGGAGTTTTCTTGCTGCTCTCCAGTCGCCTTAGACCTCCTACAGCAAGAGGCTTTTTGGGATGCAATTCAAAAAGCTTCCGCGCCATATTTAAGTTGGGCGCAGTGCCAAGCCCGTTGAGATAGCACGTGCCGAGCAGGTCAGAACCCCAGGTGCTTCCCTTGAAGTATGCCTTGCTCAACAGCAAAAACGCCTGTTCATAGTCAGGCTTGATATCCTCTCCGCCGCGAAAGTAGATTTCCCCCAACAGATTGCAGAACCCCGCGTCGTCAGGAAGCTTTGCATAACCTTTTTCCAGATAGGATAGCGCTTTTTTCAGATCAAGCGGCAGCGCTCCGTTGTAGGTGTACAGTTTACCAAGGCAGTAATAAGCATAGTCATCATTGTGTGCCAGCGCGCGCTCATACATTTCTACTGCCTTTGCAAGTTCATTGTCATCACGGTACTCGTTTCCTACAATGCGCTCATAAGCGCCGATGCCCATATTAGCGCCGATGTGGATATAATTCTTTGCTCTTTGGCGCTGGATTGGTGCGCCATGTCTGCCAGTGCGCAGGATATCGACCAGATTGGGAATGGCAATGCCAAGTCCGGCAGTCACACATTCCTCATAAAGTTTTACCGCAGCTGCAGTCCATTCATATTGCAGCCGTTCATACTTTTTATGTCCGATATTTTCAGGTCTGATATCCAGAAAATCAGCAACAGTACAATAATAATATGCATTGGCGATCATGAATTTACAGAAAATCTGTCCCTGCGCTGCTTTCTGCGACACAACTTCCCAGATTTCCTTTTTGGAATGATAAGGCGGATGGACAGCAGTGCCGTCAGGCGGCGTGTATCCTTCCTGATGCATCGTTCCAAACATCCCAACAGCACTCTCAAAGATCAGGCTTTGGTTAAAGCACTCAAAGGCAAAAGCGGTGTCCACTGGCATTCTCATAGCCGGATCGACATAGCTTTTGCCGAGATAACAGCGCCCAAGAAAATAAAAGGCATCGCCGTCGCCAATGTTGGCAGTCTCGCGAAGCAGGGCGAGAGCCTCATCACGCCTGTCCGCCTGCCGGTCAAACCATATCATCTGAATCGCTTTTTCCACGCGCTCATCAAAAAGTGCAGCCATAAACATCATGCCTTTCTGTCGTATCATTATGGCATATCAATAGTGCAAATGCCGTTTTCCGATTCTTATTTTACCACAGATTGCAGCGTTTCACCACATGTATTTTATCATTTCAGGCATCATATAATTTTTAAAAATGGTTTGTATACACAATACTCGTTCCAAACGGCATCAAGGCCAGCTTGGCGAGCTTAAACTGCTGCAAACCAAACGGGATTCCCACGATCGTGATACACAGGATGCAGCCGATGGTAATATGCTCTATGGCAAGTGGAATCCCAGAAATCAGGATCCAGATCACATTCACCAGAAATGAGACCGCCCCGCCGCCATATACGATCTCCTTGCCGAACGGAAAGAAAGACACCGAGGCAAATTTAAAGCACTGGATCCCATAGGGGATTCCGATGATCGAAATACACCAGAGACACCCAGCGAGCATCCAGCTAAGCCCGCTGATGCAGCCTCCAAAAATAAACCACAAAAGATTTCCAAGACAACTCATTTTTCCAATCTCCTATCATAAGTGTTTTCATATTATTTTTTCGCATCACTATCATAGCACTTTTCCGATGACAGTACATTAAAAAGAGGTTAAAATCAGCTTTCATTTTACAAATGAACGCTATTTCTTTACATCACAGAAGGATAATGATAATATAAATACAAAAGATTCGTTATGAACTGTTGGAGGATACAGGCAGTGGGAATGTATTTGAATTTAGGCAATGCGGGCTTTGAATCGATTAGAAAAGGTCTTTACATTGACAAGACAGGTCTGATCTCTTTCATAAACGGGACATTGGGAACGCGGGAAAAGCTTACGTGTGTGAGTCGTCCAAGGCGATTTGGGAAATCTTATGCCGCCCAGATGCTTTGTGCGTATTATGATAAAAGTTGTGATTCGAGGACTTTATTTGAGGATTTGGAGATTGCGAAAGATCCTTCTTTTGAGCAACATTTGAATCAATATGATGTCATTGATCTGGATATGACATGGTTTATTTCTATATGCAGTAAAGGAAAGAATATCGTGGAGTTCATACAGGAGCAGGTGATCGGTGAACTGGCGGAAGCCTATCCTGTGGCAGAAGGAATCAAGTCACTTCCATTAGCGCTTTTTAAAATCTGTGCAGAGACCAAAAACAGATTTATTATCATAGTGGATGAGTGGGATGCACTGTTTCGCGAGGTGAAAGAAAATACAGATTTACAAAATGAATACATTCAGTTGCTGCGCGGCTTGTTCAAGAGCAGTGTAACAGACCGTATGATCGAGGCGGCTTATATGACGGGAATCCTGCCGATCAAAAAGTATGGGACACAGTCAGCGATGACCGATTTCATAGAGTATACAATGATACAGCCCGATTGCCTTGCCCGGTATACCGGGTTTACGGAGAGTGAAGTGGAATCGCTCTGTGCAAAATATGATGTGAGTCTGGCGGAAACAAAAAGATGGTATGACGGCTATTCTTTCAGTGCAATAGAATCCATATATAATCCAAATTCTGTGATCAAAGCAATCAAAAATAAACGTTTTGACACTTACTGGACACAAACAGAAACTTATGAGTCTCTGAAATTTTATATTGAATTGAATTTGGACGGCTTGAAAGAGGCAGTTGTCCAGATGATCGGAGGTGCACGACAACCTATTGACACAGGTGTATTTCAAAATGATATGACAAGTATTAGCAGCAGAGATGATGTGCTGACTCTTCTTGTGCATTTGGGATACCTTGCTTATGATACGGCAACGAAATCAGTCCGTATACCCAATGAGGAGATACGGCAGGAGTTTATACGTGCAGTCAAAAACGGAAGACATATGGAACTGGCGGAGTTGATTGCGTCTTCGGACCAGCTTTTGCAGGACACGCTTGCGATGAATGCAGAGAAAGTTGCCCAAGCGATTGAGAGCATTGAAAAATATAACAGGGAATCATTAAGCGAATTGAGGAGGTAGTCATGTCATACACCGCATTATACAGAAAATTCCGTCCCGACGTATTTGAGGATGTCAAGGGACAGGATCATATCGTCACAACACTCAGAAACCAGATCAAGGCGGACCGCATCGGACACGCCTACCTGTTTACCGGCACGCGCGGAACCGGCAAGACAACCATCGCGAAACTGTTCGCCAAGTCCGTCAACTGCGAAAATCCCGTGGACGGAAGTCCCTGCGGGCAGTGCAGGAGCTGTCAGACCATCGCGTCCGGCGCGAGCGTCAACGTGATCGAGATTGATGCCGCGTCCAATAATGGCGTTGATAATATCCGGGAAATCATCGACGAAGTATCCTACTCGCCGGTTGAGGGCAAATACAAGGTTTATATTATCGATGAGGTGCATATGCTTTCCATAGGAGCGTTCAATGCACTGCTAAAAACATTGGAGGAACCGCCTTCCTATGTGATCTTTATCCTGGCGACCACCGAAGTGCACAAGATTCCGATCACGATCCTGTCGCGGTGCCAGCGCTATGATTTCAAGCGCATCACCATAGAGACCATCGCAGACCGTCTGCGCGAGCTCATGGACAAAGAGCAGGTCCAGGTAGAGGAAAAAGCGCTCCGCTACATTGCCAAGACAGCGGACGGCTCCATGCGTGATGCGTTGAGCCTCTTAGATCAGTGCATTGCGTTTCATTTTGGAGAAGAACTGACCTACGACAAAGTTCTTGACGTACTAGGTGCAGTGGATACAGAAGTGTTTGCGCGCCTGCTGGAAATGATACAGGCAAGGGATATCACAGGATGCATCGCGCTTCTCGAGGAAGTTGTCATGCAGGGGCGCGAGCTCACCCAGTTTGTGACAGATATCACATGGTATCTCAGGAATCTGCTGTTGGTAAAGACCTCTGACAGCGACATCGAGGATGTCATCGACGTGTCCAGCGACAACCTTGCGCGCCTGAAAGCGGAGGCGGAAACGATGGATGCGGAGGAGATCATGCGCCAGATCCGCATTTTTTCCGAACTGTCAGGACAGATCAAGTATGCGACGCAGAAACGCATCCTGATCGAAATGACACTGATCAAACTCTGCCGGCCTGCCATGGAGACGACAAACGACGCCGTCGTGGCGCGCGTGAAAGATTTGGAAGAAAAAATTGAAAAAGGTGTTGTGCAGACAGCCCCAGTTGCGATACAATCAACAGAGACAGTCACAGCAGCCGCTCCTAAGCCAGAACTTCCCAAAGCGATTCCTGATGACATCAAACAGATTGTAGGGAACTGGCATGGAATTGTGGCGGAGACGAGCCAGCCGCTCAAAACGTATCTTAAAAATGCACGGTTAAGTTTAGGTGGGGACAACAGACTGCTGATCGTGGTAGAGGACGGCGTGGCATATGATCATCTTTGCAATGAAGAGAATCATAAACATGTGGAGGACATGATATCAAACTTCCTGCAAAAAGAAGTGACTGTTCAGATACGCAACCTTGAACCGGGCAGACATTTTGAAGAAAACTATGTTGACCTCTCCAAAGTGATCAACATGGACATAGAAATCGAAGATGAGTAGTAAAGGAGAATAACACAATGGCAAAAAGAGGAGGATTTCCGGGAGGAATGCCTGGAAACATGAACAATCTGATGAAACAGGCGCAGCGGATGCAGCGGCAGATGGAGGAGGGGCAGAAAGAGCTCGAGAGCAGGGAATTTTCTGCAAAAGCAGGCGGCGGCGCAGTCGAAGTAGTCGTGACGGGGAAAAAGGAGATCGTGAAAGTCACGCTCTCTGAGGAGGCAGTCGATCCCGATGATATCGAGACACTCCAAGACATGATCGTGGCAGCGGCGAACGAGGCGCTCCGTCAGGCGGAGGAGGCGAACAATGAGCTCATGGGTAAGATGACGGGCGGCTTAGGTGGATTTGGCGGAGGATTACCCTTCTGATGGAACTATACAGCGGATATATCAATAAGTTAATCGAGCAGTTTGCAAAGCTCCCCGGCGTAGGAAACAAGTCAGCACAGAGACTGGCGCTCCACGTGATCAATATGCCGCAGGAACATGTGGAGCGCTTTGCACAGATCATGGTCGATGCGCGGAAAAATATTCATTATTGTAAGATCTGTTATACCCTTGCAGACAAGGAAATCTGCCCCATCTGTGCAAACCCAAACCGTGACCACAGGACAATCATGGTCGTGGAGAATATCAGGGATCTTGCGGCATACGAGAAGACCGGCAAATATGAGGGCGTATATCATGTCCTTCACGGGGCAATCTCACCGATGCTCGGAATCGGGCCAAATGACATCAAGCTCAAGGAACTGGTCAAACGGCTGGAAGAGGATGTTGACGAGGTTATCATAGCGACCAATTCCAGCCTCGAGGGAGAAACCACGGCAATGTACATCTCAAAGTTAATCAAGCCCACAGGCGTGAAAGTGACACGCATCGCGAGCGGCGTACCTGTAGGCGGAGACTTGGAGTGTATCGACGAAATGACGTTGCTGCGTGCCCTCGAGGGCAGGACAGAACTCTGAACCGTTCCATTTTTGAGGGTAATAATCTATAAAAAATAGTGTAGATAGCAGCGAGGAAATCCATTATAATAAAAATGTAAAATGCAGTGATCAAGACAAGCCTGCAAAGTTACAATGAAAGAGATCGCATATAGTTATGAATGAGTAAAAGAAAGAGGGAAAACAAATGGCAATCACAACAAAAAGCTTCGGAAAAACACCTGATGGAACAGAAGTCAGCTTATACACCATCAAAAATGAAAATGGTTTCACCGCAGAAGTGACCAACTTCGGCGCAATCCTCGTCAGTCTTCTCGTACCGGACCAGGCAGGAAAGACAGCGGATGTCGTGCTTGGATTTGACAGTGTTGACGGCTACCTGAAAAATGGCAGCTTTTTCGGCTCAACGATCGGACCAAGCGCAAATCGCATTGACAATGCAAGTTTTACCATTGACGGTGTCAAGTATCAGCTTGCGGTAAACGACGGCACCAACAATCTTCACAGTGATGATGACAAAGGGTATCACAAGCGGATCTGGAATGCAGAGCCAAAGGACAACAGCGTTATATTTACGATTGACGATGCGGATGGTTCCATGGGATTTCCTGGAAATAAAAAAGTTCAGGTGACATATACTGTCACAGATAACAATGAACTCAAGATCGAATACAATGTGACAAGCGACAAGAAGACCTTGATCAATATGACCAATCATTCTTATTTTAACCTTGCAGGTCATAATTCCGGCAATATCGAGGCGCATAAACTTAGCATTCATGCCTCATACTACACACCGATCTTCGAACGTCTGATACCGACAGGTGAGCTTGTCGACGTGGCAGGTACACCGTTTGATTTCAGGACAATGAAGGCAGTAGGCGATGACATTAACGCAGATGACATCCAGTTAACATACGGACAAGGCTATGATCACAATTACGCGCTCGATGATTATGACGGAACGCTCAGGAAAGCAGCCTCCGTCGAGGAACCGACAACGGGCAGAAAGATGGACGTGTACACGGACCAGCCGGGGCTGCAGTTCTACGCAGGCAATTGTATCAAACCAGAGACAGGAAAGGGCGGCGCAGCGTACGGCAAACGCAGTGGGCTGTGCCTGGAGACACAGTGTTTCCCCAACGCGATCAACCAGCCGAATTTCCAGGATGTCGTATACGGACCAGACAGACCATATAAGACAACCACGATCTACAAGTTTTACAACTAAGAAACAGTAGAAAATAACTGATGCAGATGGTATAGGATATCACAACGCATCAGTTATTTTCTTCCTTTTATACAATGTTATCAACATGGGTTCTTAAGAAATTGAAATATTTTTGTCCAGTCTCATCCATATTAAATATTTCTTTCCCTTCCATCATATATGCTCTGAGTAAATATTCTGTCGCATTTTTTTCATCTCCAAGTTCAAGACAGCATTCTCCCAATCGAAGCATAATAAAAGGATTTCTATAGCCCTCGCCGCTCAAATTTCCTCGTGCCTTGTCAAAGCATTCATGTGCCCTGGAGTATGCTTCCTGTTCGAAAAAGACATCGCCAATGGCGGCTAAGAACCATACTGTTTCACTGTAAAATTGCCGAGGCTCTGGTATTAGATCAAGCCCTTCTTCCCACGCCTGGATCGCTTTCTCATATTGTTCTTCATCCTCAAATTGATTGCCTCTTTCGGCTGCTTTGTCTAATTTGACTTTGATTTCAGGTGTTATTTCATCAAGTGCAGCCTCATCTTTTTTCTTCTTTGAAAACAATCCCATGATTCAATACCTCCACAAATTTCTGATTGTAAGGAACTGTAGCACTTATTTTTCTACAGATTCTAACTGCAATTGTAACACATCTTGAGCAAATTCACTATGTCGAAAGGATGATATTAAATTTCGTTCACACAGGACTTGTGACAGGGATACAGAACTAATTTTGAATATATTTCGTGCGCTGACTGATTTCGACAGATTCCTCAACCAGGAAGTGTTAAGATGATAGTGAAGTTCTTTATGACAAAATTCAATATTTTAATACGAAAGGTTGCAAAGGTGATGCCAAGATGGACAAGCAAACAAATACACTCACAGATACACAGAGTTTAATTCCAGTTAATACACGAACGATCGGAGCGCCGGAGGGGATTTATATCCTGTATCTCGAAGATTATGTACATACGTTTATCAAGAAAATCCTGTCTAACAACACAACGGATGCGCCATGGATGGACAAAAAGAGAAAAGGTGAAAGTTCGGAGTACCAACAAGAATATCAAATAGAAAGAACCCTTCAGCAAGAGATTGCTCTGTATGGCAGAACGATCGAGGAAAACGGCAGATATCGGATCGTGATATCAGGGGCGGCAGTTGCAGATGGCGGCAGCGAGAAGATCCAGCAGTTGAACAGCACTTATTTTCCCTCGTGCTCGTATATCGGAAATGCAAGCGTGAGCCTTAACAAAGATTCCAGGCTGCGCCTTGAACTGGCGCTGCGCAGCACCAAAGTGATTGTGGACGATTTTTACATATACTATGACCAGAATGAGGAGATGCAGAATTATCTGGTAGAGTGGAATACCACGAGAGAGAACGACAAGAGCAAAGTAGTATTGTCTTCTACAGAACATGACAACTTTGGGAGAAAAAGCAAGACGGATGCGGCGCAGTTGAGCAGGATCACACAAGCGTACAATCGCGAGGAGGCAAAAGTCAGCTTCATGTGGAATGTCATGAATGTTCTATGCCTTGGATTTGTCGTGTGCGTGATGGCATATGGTATCATTTCCATGAACAATTACAACAAAATGCAGAATATGCAGAAAAATATCGATTATTGTATGGCATTCATCGAAGAGAACACATCCTTTTTGATCAATAATGCGAAGATGGATGCAGACCAGTCGCAGCCTGTCTCTGCAATACAGCAAAATGTAAAAGCTGAGAACGAAATTGCAGATCTGGAAGAACAACAGGCAGGAGAAGCAAATATCAGTGCGGCACCGTCAGAAACATACGCTGACAGGGAAACAGAACAATCCATGCAGGAACAAACCGACATGCAGGCGTTGGCGCAGCCTGTGATACAGGATGCTGCACAGTCACAAGCTCTTCCAGATACGACACAGGCGGCAGTCACCACGGATGAACAACGCACGCAAAATGACAGCACGCAGCCAGTCCCAGAGCAATCCGTACAATCCGGGCAGGATCAGACAGGGACGCCGCAGTATTATGTCGTTCGCAGAGGAGATACACTCCGAACCATCTGCTATGAAATTTACGGGGATTATTCCCGCGTGGATGAAATCTGCAAATGGAACAATATAGATGATCCGGATAATATTCTTTATGGACAAAAGCTTTTACTTCCATGAAAATAATGTTATACTGTATCTGTTCAGCTATGAAAATAGACATAGCAGGACAGATACAGTATTTTTGTGAGCAGTAAATGAGGTATGCGGATGGCGGAAATAAAGGATTTCAACAGAAATCAATACCTTTTAAAAGGTGGAAAAGAGAAAAAGAGCAAGGAAAAAGAGAACGACAGCGATAAGAAATCATTGGACAATATGCTGGCAAGACACAGACAGGTTAAATTGTACTCCGTTCTTGCCGTGCTTGCGCTTGCGGCAGTTGTGGCAGTCGGCACCTATATCAACTGGAAGAATAAAGTGTATATTGATTATGAGGTGATTCAGCAGAGCGAATGGATTCGGTCGTCTGAGTCAAAAAGTATCAATCTGAAAGGAATGCTCTTTACATACAGCAACGACGGCATGAGCTGCACCGACTTAAGAGGAAAGACCATCTGGAATCAGACCTATGAAATGCAGAATCCAGAAATCCGGACCTGCGCAAGGACAGTAGCAGTCGGCGACTACAATGGCAGAAAAATTTATGTTGCCAACACACAGGGTATGATTGGGACGGTGGAAACCACTATGCCAATCAGAGATTTTTGCGTGTCGTCCAACGGCGTAGTAGCAGCTGTTTTGGACGATTCTGCAGTTACATCGATCTATCTGTACAATGGAGCTACAGGGGAATCATTTGCTGATTTCAAGACTAGAATAAGCAATTCCGGTTATCCGATTGCAGTTGATATCTCAAGTGATGGAAGCCTGGTTGCAGTTTCTTATATAAAAGTTGAAAACGGAAAAATGGTTTCCAATATTGGGTTCTACAATTTTTCGGCAGTAGGACAGAATTACACAGATAATTTTGTGAGTGGTTATGTATACCCGGAAGCAGTGATACCAATCGTGCATTTTATGGCAAATGATACAGTGTTTGCAGTTGCAGATAACCGCCAGATGTTTTTCAAAGGGAGACAAAAACCAGAAAGCCTGTCTGAAACAATGATCTCAGAGGAGATCCAAAGTGTTTTTTACGATGAGAATCATGTAGGACTTGTGTTTTACAATACTGCGGCGGAGACAACATACCGTATTGAAATTTATGATACCAATGGCAAGAAAGTCAGTGAAATCGCATTTGATATGGAATACAAAGAAATTTTATTTGATACATCAGGAATTATCATATACAATGACAGTGAGTGTTTAATTTATGATTGGAGTGAAAAACTGAAATATCATGGAATTTTTGAGGAAAGAATCATGTGCTTCATTCCAGGAAAAAACATTTCAAGGCACACACTTGTCACGGAGGATACCATACAGACCATACAGCTTCAATGATAAGATTGGAGAAGTAGAAAGATCGGAGGGAACAGGTTTGGAGATCAATATACTTTTTGTCATTGTCGTGCTCATACTGACAGCAGGAGCAGTATGGGGGTGGAAAAGAGGACTTTTGGACAGTGTGATACGTATCATATCCTGTATATTGGGAATCATGGTGATTATCGTGATGGCAAAAGGCATAGGAAACTTTATTCAGAAAAGCTATGTACAAGTCATCATGGCATTGATCCTGCTTGTTTTGATTCAGGTAATTCACAAAGTCATGAAATTTCTGACAGATACTTTAAAACTGGTTCGGGCAATCCCGATTGGAAAACTGGCGGATAAGCTTGCTGGAACAGCGCTGGGTCTGACGGAGGCAGTTTTTATAATATGGTTGGCATTTCTGCTCATCGGAGTATTTGATGTAATGGATATAAATGCATGGATTTCAGAACAAGTAGGACAAAGCCGTTTCCTAACAATGCTATACTATTCCAATTATCTGGTTGATTTGCTGAGAAAAATCCTATAGAAACTGTCGCAAAATAATTTGTAGATAGTTCACGGCAGTTCGATCCGTTTGAACATGACTTCTAACACCGGCTAGAAAATAGCTGGTGTTCCCATAAAAAGCAATCTGATATTTTCGAAAAATTCAGCATTAACACAATAACTTTTAGGGCGAAACTCAGCAGACAGGCTGAACCGTAATTACTGTTCACTCCGTTCCAGTA
>DKVL01000014.1:34323-42549 GCA_002491195.1 Lachnospiraceae bacterium UBA7179 | reverse complement strand
GCCAGACCTACATATTCTTCCATACTTCCAGTCATGCTGCCATCGGCGGCACAAACAAATCCCAGTTTGAAGCTTTAGGTTTTCTTAGCAGGTGTGCTTCGCCCGCTTAGAAAATCTAAAGCTTCAAACTTTTTTGAAAAAATTTGAAAAAAGTGCTAAAGTTTTGAAATCCCCCCACCGATATATAAGGTGTAATCAAAGAGATGCAACAATTTATACAAATTGTTGCATCTCTTATTATCTTACCATTTTCAAATATTATTACCAATCCTATCCGATCTGAATGCATTCTGCTTTTATTTGCATATCAAACAGATAAATCGAGCAGGTGAAAAAAACTTTCTCCCCTACTCACCGTACGAAGCACGTGCAGTAAAACCACTAATTTTCTTGCGTGCCACTGTGCACCAAAAAAGCACCAGCGCCTGATACAGTCTTCCTTTTCCTCGTTCATGACATGTCCCACATAAACGCAAGGTCCTCTCGTTCCTCCGAAAACCATCAAGCGTCTTCCAGAAACAAAACAACCGTCAATCCCTGGAGGGAACTGCGGTTGTCTTATTTTCCTCATGGCACGATTATTCAAGTTCCAGCTCCTTTTCCTTTTTCTTCAGGAAAATGAATATTACTGCTGCAGACAGCATAATACATCCAACCAGCTCATACGGTGTATTCACACCTGTCTTTGGTGGCTTGTATTCACTTTTAACCGGCACTCTACTGCTTTCCTCTGGAACACTCTGCTCTTCGTTCAGAGGCGTCCCCGCTTTGGAAACAGCGCTATACTTCAATCCATTCTGCTGAGCATACTGTTCAGCATAGGAGCCAGATTGGCATAGGATATTTATATTGGGACAGTTCGTAAACGCATCAGCCCCGATTGATTGAACTGAATCGGGTATGCTGACACTGCCCAGACTGATGCAGTCGTTGAATGCCCCCTCATCGATCGTTTCCAGTCCCTCCGGCAATGTCACTGACTGAAGGGCAGTACAGCCATAAAAGCACTGGCGCCCTATTCTCTTCACCGAATCCGGAATGGTAATATACGACAAAGCGCTGCACTGATAAAAAACACTATTTTCAAGCGTAGAAATATTGCCGGGCAGATTCACATTTTGAAGACTAAAGCATCCATAAAACGCGGCGTTGCCTATTTTTGTAACACTCTGAGGTATATTTACCTCTGAAATGCTGATACATTTTGCAAAAGCGCGGCTGTCTATTACCTGCGTCTGAGCGCCAATCTGGATATCCGTGAGCGCTCCGCATCCTTCAAATGCACTGATTCCAATATAATTCACACTGTCAGGAACAGACACTGTCTGCAGCGCATACTGCATGCTGTACGCATAATTTTCTACTGTCGTAGTACCATTTTCAATATTTAAGTTTATCACCGGTTCTTCCGCCAGACTGAACCATTCAATGGTGATGGCGCAAAATACTCCAAAACAAAGCAGGAATATCCTGACGGCTATCTGTGTCAGCCTGTATTTTAAGTCTCTTTGCTTTCTCTTCATATCTACTTCATTCCTCCTTCTCCCGATGACTCCACTGCAAGCACGACGAATCTTCCATCCTCTTCATCGTGCTCGCAGGTCATAAGCAATGCCAGCCTTTCTCTATACTTTGGAATGACTCCTGTATCATATATGGAATACTCCTTTGCTTTCTCGATGTAGCTATCAAACTCCTCCTCGGAGGTAAAATCTACATATTCGTAAAAAGGAAACTCCTCCTGGGCGTCTTCATATGAAATCTGAAATACCGAATACACTTCAAAATCATGATACTCATATAACGAATTAATATGTATGACCGGATGATAATAAAAATATCGAACGTCCTTATAATTCATGATAACGCCAAACATATTGCCATCCCTTACATTGTGGCCGTAAAAAATACACTGCGGCGAGTTTCCGTTGAAGGAGCATCTGTTGTCCATTATAATGCTGCCATTTTTATTATACTCTCTGTTTGTATTATGCGTAAGATAATACTCATTGTCCTCGCCCTGCATACACGGGTAAGCGATCGGTGTGTCATCAACTTCGATCCATGCAGCAAAATCAGGATTCTGCTGATAAAGCTCCAGATATTCGGGTAAAACATCATTGATTGTTCTTTCTTTGAAAACATTCTGAACAAAATCCTCTGTATCTTTTTGTAGATCTTGTAGATCTGCTTTTTCTTCGTTCATTTTCGCCTCATCGATCTGCCGCTGTATTTCTTCCCTTGCCTGACTGACCTGCTGCCGAATCCTTTTGTACTCGTACATACTGTAGTAGTCCATAAATAAATTGATCAGATGCCATACTGCACAGACAATGACTATCAGGTAACAGACGCCTTCCGCTGCTTTTAACAGCAGCCTTTTTCTCTTCTTATTAATCGGCAGCCCCTCTTCTGCTCCTGTTAGTTTCATCAGATAAACATATCCCCTTTTCCATCATGTAGCCCAGCGAACGTTCCAGCTTTTCCTTTCCCCTTACTTCGATCAGCACGCTGGCCTCTATATCAAACTGCCTCATCAGGCTGTTGAACTGCTGCCAGTCAATACTGCCATCGCCCACGGCATTATGCAGGTCACTAATGCCATCATTGTCATTGATATGCATATGTTTTATATATGGTGACAACTGCCGGAACCACTCCTCCATAGATACAGAGGTAATATGACAATGCGCTACATCAAAGCACACCCCAAACGAACTGTCATGCATATCGGCATGCATACTGGCAGCAAGTTTGCAAAGCGCATTTGGCGACTGATCGAACATATTCTCGATATAAATCTCCATCCCCTTGTATTCCCTTAACAGCTCCTGCAGGAAACTGCCATTTATCTCCTGCCAGCGGCTAAGATAGGATTCATTATTAAAACCCGCTATAAGATTCGTATGGAAAACGACGCCTTTCACACCGAGACACGCCGCTATATCCATACTTTCCCTCATTCTTTTTCGGGAAAATCCGGCGATCTGTCTGTCCATGCTATTCACGCACAGATCATAAAACGCCCCGTGCAGCGTATCCTGCGAACGGTCTCTCGTCAATGCTTTATACACATTGATTCTTTTATTGCATTCTTCCTTGTCATCTACTAAGTCTGTATCAAAAAAATCATTATATTCAAAATGCATTCCATGCTTTTGCGTCAGTTCAAGGTAATAATCGAGATTCTCATAATCTGGAATTATATGTATAGCATTTGCCGACATATCAGATCTCCTTTATATATTCTGGTCAATCTCCGCCAGGGTATGGCTGAGAAACTTTAACAGCGTCAGCGCATACTCAGAATCTTTCTCAACAATCTCCATAAACTGTTCCCTGGACATGCGCTGTAAAAGTTGATAATATTTGTTCCTTTTCACTTCCGCCACAAAGGAAATTCTGTATCTCCCCTGCTCCAATTGTTCAAGGGTTCTATTGGTCCGTGTCAAAAGCATACTCATCAGCTCATATGCATTGTCAGCATCCGCCCTGAGTACATTCAGGAAATCTTTCTTTTCTATTTCAAGCACAACTGTGCCGTCCCTGTTGGCTGTCACTGTTGCGCTTCTTCGCCTGTCCTCCAAAAGTGACATTTCACCAAAAAAAGCCCCCGACTGTAAATTTGTCACAGTTACAGGCTCATCCTTGGATGATGAAATTTTTACGCTCACGCTTCCCTGCATAAGAAGGAACGCAGTATTTCCCTTCTCCCCCTCCCTGCAAATGGTTTCACCTTTTTTACAATTTCTTGTTATCCCGTATTTCTTTAATAATGCCTGATTCATGTCCGTTCTTCTCCTTTAACATTAATGATCGTCTTTTATGTTGATCAGCTTAAATATTTCCAGTTCCTGGCTCTTTCCTTTCAGGGGAAGATTTCCCAATGACTCCACGTCAATCCGGTCTCCCAGCCTGTCCACCACATTCCTGCTGATAAGGACGGTGCCAGCCGGGGCGTTTGCTTCAAGCCTTGCTGCAGTGTTTACCGTGTCCCCTATTGCAGTGAAATCCATTCTTTTCATCGTACCGATATTTCCCACCACTGCCTCGCCGCAGTGTACACCCACGCCAAAGCTCACGCTTTTGCCGTATTTTGCACCAAGGCTGGGTACAAGCCGCTCAGCCTCGCGAACCATATCCCAAGCTGTCAGGACTGCCTTGTATACATAGTCCTCCTGTGGAATCGGCGAATTATAGACTGCCATCGTAGCATCCCCTATAAATTTATCAAGGGTTCCGCCATGTCTAAAAATACAACTGCTGGTAAGCTCAAGGTACTGGTTTAATATTTCAACAACCTCACGTGCTTCGAGCTGTTCTGACAGTGTCGTAAACCCGCGGATATCCACAAAAAGGCAGGCGATATCCGTCACCGCACCGCCCAGTTCGATCTGGTCAATCCCTGTCTTGATAATCTTGTCAACAACTTCCGGCGCCACATAACGCCTGAATGTCCTCTCGACCTCGCGCTTCTGTCTGACAGCCTTCAAATAATGCACAATCACGTTGCAAACCGGGACAATTATGGAAACAAACGGAACATAAATAAAGTCAGCCTTATATCCCAGCTGGTACAGCACCAATCCCAAAATAATGTATCCGATACTTCCCGTCAAGGCAGCCGCCGCTCCATATCTGAGCTTAGGACGAAAAGTCATAAAGCAGACCACGACAATAAACATTCCCTGAAGCAAAAGTATCTGCCACATCGGAAGTTCTTTCTTAAACTCCCCTTTTATCATGGTGTCAATCATATTGGCATAGATTTCCACACCATACATGGGCGCATCATGCTTTATGGAAGTGATATAGCTGTCCTGAAGCCCCTCTGCGTAAGGACCGATCAGGACGACTGCGCCCGCCATCCTGTCTGCAGGTATTTCACCTTGTATAAAATCCGACAGAGAATAACCATTACTGTACCCGCCGGGCTTTGCCTGATAGTAAATATACCATTGACCGTTTTCATTGACAGGGATATCAAGATCTGTGGGAAGTCCCGCCGACTGCGCATACTTTTGATATACCGCATAGGCAAAGGAAGGAACAACCCTGCCATCCTCGAGCCGTTCCCACTGGCGGGCATGACGCATGACGCCGTCCTTGTCAGGGTACCCATTGACAAAACCCTGTTCGGTACACTGCTTCAGGCGCTCAAAGGGCTCTTCATATAATGAAACCGCATTTTCCATGTAATAATTGCCCTCGCCGTCCTCCCGCATCAGTGTATCGTAGTTGATCAGAGTGCCCACTATTACATTATCCGCCATAGAGCATGCCTCCACCAAATGCCTGTCCGACTCCGCATAAGACTCGCCTATGTACAGGACATCCACACCGATTGCGGCAGGGCGTGAGTCCTCAGATGTATTCAGCCGCTCAATCGCCTCCGCCACATAATCCCTCGTCCATGTCTGATAAGGCCCCAGTTCTTCAAGGCTGTGTGAGTCTATCTCAAGCAGGATAATATTTCCCGATACGCTCCCTCCCCGCTGGCAGAGCAGATCGGAAATGTTGTTCTCCCAGAGTTCACTGGCATCGGCGGCGCATAACACGGATGCGGTGATAATAATCATGGCAGTAATGCTTAATTTTACTATTTTTTCCCTGGAAAGAGATAACATGTTTTTAAATACACCTCTTTCTATTGCCGATATCAGCTGGAATCTGGCAAATAATACAATGTTCTACATTTCACCTGCGATAATACCACTGTGAGCTAATCGGATCCATAAGTAAATACGTTGCTGCTCCCGTCATATTCACCGGATGCATCTGTTTTTATACCATCAATATACACATCTACCGGTTCTGAGTCTGTGCCAGCGCCAACTGCTGCAGATGGCGGCTTTGCCTTTGCTGTAACTGTGCCTCCTGTAATGTTTATGGTTCCTCCTGTTCCATCCTGACATGTTCCAATTGCTGCTCCATCACCGCCCGTTACTGTTGCCGTCACAACCCCGCCGGATATATTTATTGTGCCCGCCGAGGTGCCGTGTGATCCTCCGATTCCTACTGTCTGCGGAGTTGTAACAGAACCTGCATAAGCATTTACACTTCCTCCATTAATCGTTATGACTCCTGTACCATTGTAACCGATTGCTGCAGATGCGAAATAACCCGCTGCATTCACTTTTCCCCCATTAATCGTTATTTCTGCGTAACTGTAGCTGCGCGGAAACCCGCCTCCAATACATGACATTTCTCCTCCATACGCATCAATAAATCCGCCTTCCACCACAATCTTAGTATTCTTACCTCCGCCAATACACCCTGCACCTTTTAACACTTCTTCAGAACTGCTTCCTGGTTTTGAATAAGCATAAATATTTCCACTGTGAACAGTAATATCTGCGCCATCTTCATAGAAATTGCTTCCTATCGCATAGCTTGCAACGTCGTAGCTGTTCGCGCGCCCATCTTCATTCTTGATTACTACGCTATAACCCGGACTAGAACCATATACGATCAGCTTTGAAGTATCTGTCCCATAAATGTCCAGTTCGCCGCCGCTTTCTATATTAATTCCGGCACATGCCGTGGAATAAGCTGCGCCATAATCATCCGCATATTTGGTATAATTGTCCGCTCCTCCTCTAAATTCATTCTCTTTTATACAATGAAGTTCATTCCCACTGCCTGTAAATTTTACTGCTGCCCCAATGCCATTGCCCTTATCCGATACATTTGCCGAATTATCAACCGTTACATTTTTCACATATAGCTTAGTCCCAGCTCCACAATTAATGGTTGCATTGGTCAGGTTCGTATCTTCCATACATGTTGTTCCCGAAACATCAAATACACAGTCTGTCAATCCGGAGATGCTGAATGTACCATTTCCTAATTCATAGTGCGTCTTCCCATTATCATCTTCATATGTAGGATAGCCGGATATATTTGACGCATTTACAGTTTGCACGTCAGTACCCGGATAATCAGGATCCGTCGGCTGCGGCTCAACGGCGCCATTATAATTAAATAATAAACAAGCATCAACGTCATAATCAAGAGCAAGACGAGTAACAGTTACTTTGTCTGCAATCTGCATAGGCGATGTGATCTTCGCGCATGACTGCGCTGTTCCTTTATAACACCACCCCGTATTAACCATTCTATCTGTAATATTAGTACCCGACAGGCATGTTAAAACCGCAGTATCTTCTTCCAGATAAATGAATCCTGGACCACTGTTCCTAACAGAATTTACCGTTGCATTTTGGGAAAAAACTCTTACCTGTCCCGAATTGCTGATATTCACAGTATTCATAGAATCGTTCCTAGTGTTTAGAATCAACATGCCACCTTCGGTTATTTCCAACATACTGTCATTCAGCATTGTCAGCCTCCCTGCCGCATCCATACGCACTATTCCGGATACGATGATATGATTGACTGATGCTTCTGCTCCATCGGCAATTGAGAAATCTGCACCGAGCCCAAGCTCTCCTGGATTCAAAGTCATCCCTCCGTTGACAGTCAGCTTTGCGCCCGCATTTACAGACAGCTCAAACCACGCATCCTTTTCTACTATCAAGTCTCCCTCAACCGTTAAACTGCCATCAATAGTTACAACTATTCCAAATCCTTTTTCAGGTTTTAAATCTATATTCCCACTGATCGTGACTTCACTTTCTGCACCGAACAGCACAATACTTTCTATATCGAACGCCGCATCACTTTCTACATCGAACGGCGCATCACTTCCATGATAGACATCGATACTAACAGCTGATAACTTGCCCTGTACCTTCAGCGAACCTCCCTCAGCAACATGAATCTCCATCAATTCCACATTATCTTTCGAGGCAATAGTAAATGGCGAACGTAATTCTAAAGGATTATATTTGTTCGCATCATTTATATAAATCTTCACAGGCACATATTTCGCCTTATTTTCTGCATCCGATACCGCTGCCCGCGTCTCATCCAGCGCTAAATCCACAGCAAAATACTCACTGTACCCTGTATCACATATGGATGACAGTGTCGGCTCTGCACTTCTCGCAAAAGTAATATCCGGGCCCTCGCCTGATAATATTACATTTGTTGCATCAAAAGATTTTATACTGTATCCAGTATACCCTGTCGGTATCGGTTCGCTGGGCTCTTCTGTACTGGATTCCTCGCTGCTGCTCGATTCTTCCTCTGTACTCGACTCCTCGCTGCTGCTCGATTCTTCCTCTGTACTTGACTCCTCGCTGCTGCTCGATTCTTCCTCTG
>DKVL01000014.1:0-34005 GCA_002491195.1 Lachnospiraceae bacterium UBA7179 | reverse complement strand
TTCTTCCTCTGTACTTGACTCCCCACTGCTGCTGGATTCTTCGCTACTGCTGGATTCCTCCTCTGTGCTTGATTCCCCGCTGCTGCCGGGTTCTGACTCGATGCTCGATTCCCCGCTGCTGCTGGATTCTTCCTCTCTGCCCGATTCAGACTCTTCGTCGCTATTTGAAGTGCCTGAAGAATTATCCTCGCTGTTTTCCGGCTCCTCGCTCTTTTCTTCCTCTCCGCCTAATTCTTCTGTCATCTTGTCAATCATCTCGCCAAAAGGTGTACCTTGATAGTTTTCTTCATTTTCTTTCTGATCTCTTCGCAATGAATGATCAGCATTGCCAACTATATATTCCATATCCAGACCAGACCCGTCAAATACCCTTGAAATCAAACCTGGTTCTTCACATATAAACTCAGCCACATATCCGGGTATGTCATCTACGCTTAGCAGTCCCCTTTTCATAGTGCCTGTCTCGTTATTGTATTCTATATATTCGCCTGGCCATACTGGAAAAATCTCCCCTGTAGGCGCCACATAGACTTCTGCTTTTCCTTCAAGGATCCAGATTCTGTCAATAACATGATCCTTTAACGTCCTATGCTCTGCGCCGCCTATAGTTCCCCTGATGCTCATGGACAGCGTCGGCGTTGCAACCTCCATGTTCTCATCAGATCCCAGTTTCTCATTCACCGTAAAACAGAACTCACCTTCTACGACTTTAAGCTGGAGCTTTTTCCCGGATTTCTCCACGGTTACCTGAGTATATTCGTCTGTCTTGGCAAGTTTCGTCTCATCCATGCTTATATACGCATGCGATTTCTGGCCGCTTGTAAGAGCATCACCGCTATAGAGCTGCATTCCTGCCGTTATAGCGATATCTTTTCCTGCACTGTTTTTGACAGCAACCGTTCCCTCTGTCTTTTCTATTCGGAAGGTTTCAGCAGACACTATATCATTTACGCTGCTCCCCAGCGCTGTTATCTGTATATTATTAAAAACAGCTGTAATTACAAATATACTTAGCATAAGCCTTGTCAGCGCCTTTACTTTTTTTCTATCAATGAAATGAAACAGCATATTCTTATTTTCCCTTCTTTATAGCAGCCAAGAAATAGTCCGCCTTTAATCCAGTTTTTTACTCTATGCCCCATTATACCTTACCAGGTAGCAATTAACAACCTTTTTTTGATAAACACCAGGATTGTTATCCATTCATTTCCGGTACGCCAACCTCTGTCAGCGCAGCCTTCTGTCCGTCGCAATATACTGTTATTGGCCCGTTGTCGGGCAGTGCCAGCAATACATCGCCATATTCTGTCTTTTGGAAACGCTGAATATTGATTCGCCAGCCGTTTTCATCATATGCTATCTGATAGCCATAGCTCCATGCAAAGCCCTTGTAACACAGGTACTGCTGTCCTTTGACGTGGTACACGTACCATGTCCTGATCTCACAGTCGTCCATCATCAGATCGCTCACATCCTCTGGAAGCTCCTCCATGGTCAGCCTATATACATCATTCTCCGGGTCGAATTCCTTTTTTTTCTCCTCCTTCGCAAATCTTTTTTCTGGAAATGCCAGATCCTCCTCTTCCAACTCATATTCTTCCTCATAATCTCCATCCGATAAGTCCTGCGTGCCAAATAACTCTGTCACTTCCTCCTCAGTCATATACGTCACACTGATGATCTTGTTCCTGATGCTGCGGGTTACTTTCACGTCCACTGTACCGGCAGGATTCCACTGCAGCGTCCTGATCACGTTCTCCCCGTCATACTCGTCGAAAAATACACGGACAAGCTGATTCTGATAATAAAAATCCTGTCCGTCCCTGATGATCCCCCACTCCTGATACTCTCTGGCATCATTCTGCTCAGCTTCCAGTTTCCATTGATTCCAATCATCAGAATCCGGCAGCATACCCGGAAGCATATATTGAAAACTAAGACTCATATTCTCTTCCCTCGCCCTGTCCTGCCAGTTTTGAAGTACGTCTGCACTCATCTGGGGCGCCAGGATAGAGAAAAAAGCGATCGAGTTATCCGCATATGCTTTCTCGGCATACTCTGCGATCAGCGGACTATCGCTGCCCAGACTGCCGATCAGCATCGAAAAGCAACTAACGTTTTCATCCGCATATGTTCTTTCTAAAAACTCCCCGACCAGCGGGCTGCTGCTATCCAATCTGCAGACTGCCGCGGAAAAGAAATTGATCTTACCAGCTGAATACACTGTGTCAAGCCATCTCCTCTGCGCATCCATATCCAATGCCATAAACATCGCTGCGAACTGCGATACCATATCTTTCTCATAATACTGCTCTGCCCAGTATTCTGCCAAATCTTCTGCGGATTTCTCTGTCTCATCATTCTGTGTAGCCTGATTTGCTGCATCTCTATCCGCAGTACTCTGATCTCCGATAATAAGAGCTTCCATATTGCTATCTAGCGTATCCTGATCCTTGGCACTTGTACCCGCCATGTTTTCATTTTCAGCATCGTCCGCAAATTTTCCATCTGGATCACTTGATGTACTTTTTGTCACAACATTAGTAACCTTAGCCGTTCTGACAGGTTCCACATAGGCTCCTACTGCAGTTGCTCCCATCATCATTGCAACGGCAGACACAATTGATATTGTCGTGGTCAGCCGTGAACGTTTCTTAAAGTCCATGATCGCCCTCAACCGTTCCTTTAACAATTCCGCACTCTCGTTGAGTGTGACAGAGACAGGAAATTCTTTGAAGCTTCCTCCTTCCCCCATCGCGCGAAACAGTGTGTCCCCGTAGGCACGCCGCTCCTCCTCGCCGAGTGTTCTAAGCACCGTCTCATCACAGGAGAACTCACAGGCACGGTTGATCTCCCATCCCATCAGCCAGACCAGCGGATTGAACCAGTGCAGACAGATTGTAATCTGAACCAGCCATTTGTAAAACATATCTTTTTTTCTGAAATGAATCAATTCATGCCAGATCGTATACGTAAAATCTTCCCTGGTCAGATCTGCTGTCGGCAATATGATACACGGATGGAGGAAACCGATCAGCAACGGTGATGAGACCAGACTGTTTACATACAGCTCCACTGGACGCCTCACTCCAGCCTGCTCTCCAATCTGCGCCAGTCTGTCCAGTAAATCCGTATCAGCCACTTCCCTGTGCCCGGCTTTGACATATCCCGCAAAGCTCTGGTAAAGTGTTATTTTGCGGAGCAGCAGCAACAGCGCACCTACCAGCCATGGAATCCACAGATTTCGAAGCAGACTTTCTTTGACACTTTTTAGCGAAACCTCAGTGATCAGACTCCCACTGCCTGAAATCCTGCTGTTATTCTGCCCCGATTCCCGATACTGAATGACAGTGTCCTCCTCCATCGGAAAATCCTGTCTGGCATCACTGTCCATCGCAGACTTCTCCGTCCCTTGAAGGACGACATAATCTTCACGATGCATCTGATTGATATTGGTAAACAGCGTGCCGACAATGCTCGTCTCCGGCGCAACCGGCAAGAGCAGGCGCGCGATCACCACCAGCCAGATATAGTACTGCCACTGTCTGCTAAACGTGTTTTTAAATACCGACTTCACAAAAAATAAAACAAGAATCAGAAAGGAACCTGACAACGACAGCGAAAAGACAATTTTCATCACAACACTCATTTTCCGTCACGCTCCTTCTCCCAGAACTTTCGCAGTTCCTCGTAATCTGTTGCAGAAAGCATTTCCCTTTGAATCAGGGTCGACACCAGACCTTTCGCATTTCCCTCATAAAGTTTATCGAGCAATGTCTGCGTCTGCGCCGCCTGATAGTCGGACTCGGACACGACCGCCGTATATTCGTTGCGGCGCCCGATCTTGTTTGTCTTTAACAGTCCTTTCTCCACCAGCCGGGATAACAACGTGATGATGGTATTCTTCTGCCAGGTCCGCCCGCTTCCGGACAGCTCCTCCATAATCTGTGCATAGAGTGCACTGCCGCCGTTTGCCCACACAATTTTCATTAATTCCAACTCGGAATCAGAAACCTGCTGTATCATAATGACCTTCCTTTCTACCCGGATATATGGAATACATCCCGATTATATGATAACACTCTGTAGTCCTATAACCAAGATAACACCTTGTAGTCCAAGTGTCAATATAAAAAATTTGCCTGCGCATAAAAAAACGACAGACCACCCGCCGTTCTTTTTAAAAACATGATACATAGACACACGAACTCCCTTTCGCCCTCTCTGCGGAACCCCAAACCTGTGAGGAAAACTTCGGCGCACCAGGGTACGTCGAAGTTCCTAATCTAACAGTTTCTCATATGTCGTTTCCAGCGCATCCCTGATTGCCCGAAGCTGCTGGATCTGTACGTGCTGAATCCCTCTCTCAATCTTGACCAGACATTCCCTCGTGATCGGAATCCCCTGCAGATTCATCATCCGCACAAGCTCGACCTGCCCGATTCCCCTTGATTTCCGAATCTTCCTGATGTTATGCCCAATCGTTCCCTCTTTGTCCTGCTTAATCTTCTGTTCCGTTCTATCACATCCTCTGAACCCATATCAGTCCACTTTTCTGTTCATTTTATGCAATAATTATATTATAATGGGACTGAAAATAGTCCATTTGTAGAAATATATATACTTTTATGAATTGACAAACAAAACTGTGTATTAAGGAATTGTTATTTCTCCATGCTCTTTCTCAAATTCAGCAATATGCCTTTTCACAAGAACTTCCAACTCCCTGTTTGCAGAACGCGCATCATATTCTGCAACATAACGAAGCTTCTTTAGTATCTCCTCATCCGTCCGAAAAGTGAACTTGATAATCTTATCTGTCATTGTACAAAAACTCCTTTGGCAACCTTTTGACTTCATTATACCTTTATATTGACGGCAAAGTTTAAGTTGACGGCGTTCTGACGGCATATTATAATAAGATTATCCATACCAAAGAACAAATTTGGAAATCTAAGGAACCTTAAAGAAAAACTCTGCGCAATCTTGTCAAGTTATTTCTTTAAGGATCCTAACATCAAAAAAGGAAACAATCATGAACAATAAAAGATACATTACCGATGAGGAACACAGAAAATGCCGCAAGGTTGCAGATGTCTTTGCGGACCTTGAAAATGAAGATCTTGATATCGTGGTGGCAGACGCCGGAAGATACGGATTTGTAAGACTTCTTTATTATGATGAGTACTATGGCTTTGACAAGGCTGTATGCTACACTGACAGCACAGCGCTGTTCAATGATTTATGGAAAGACTGGCTGAATGGACAGCTCTTTCAGATCGCACTGGAAAATCCGCCTCTGATGGATCTGGATTATGAAGATATCTTCCGGTCACTGCCCAAAGAAAAACAAGAAAAACTGATGAGCATGCGTCACTATTACGCACAAAAATCAGGCATCACAAATGCCTGATTTTCCGCTCCACTGCCCATACCAGCACAGCGCCTGCAGCATAACACAAAATATCCTTCCAATCAAACGATGTCCCAAGCAATATGCGCAAAAAGCGATTGTCCGACACGCCGAGCAGCTCCACCAGATTGAAATACTGCAAAATCTCAACTCCAGTGGCAAAGAGAAAAACATATAACGGTAACAGCCGCAGCGCATCTGGTATCCAGATCCGTATGAAAGTATAAATGACGACCACAACCAGCATATCGCCGATATACGGTCTCACAATCCTGTCATGGACAAACAGCGCGATCATCACCTCCACCATCAATAATAAAATCGTTAATACAATGTAAATTACTCGTTTTTTCATTTTCTAATCTCTCTAATGCTTCTTAGATTCAGCACCAAACTATTTTCACTCCACCCTTATATTAGCGAATCCGGCCATGGCTGTCAACCGATAAATGATACTGGCACGATAAGGCTTTACACCTTTTCCATAATCCGCTATAATAATCGTAACAAGCAACAATGCCGCAATAAAAAGGACGGTGAAAATATGGAGGTATTAGAAATGCCAGACAAAGAATTAATCACAACGACGATTGATCGATTTACCGACTTGCAGCAAATCAAAAAAGCAAACGGTGGCCATGAAAATGAAATGCTCGATTATCTCATTAAAGTGACTACTGCAAAACTATCCTCTTTGGGTGTTAATGTGGAGGACATAACTTTATAACGCAACAGGAAACAATTGCATTCCATGAAGCACCAGAGCGTGTTTGAAATGAGAAAGGAGCTTTATTTTATGAAACGATATGTTATGACTGCATAGCACTGGCTATTGCAATGAAATCACACAATTGTTATAGCCAATGCTTTTCCTGATCAAATATGAATTTGGGAGGCAGACATGGGCTATATTCGAGCAGAAGAAATTCTGCCCACGGAGATCATCGAACTGATACAGGAATATGTTGACGGCGCCAATCTATACATTCCAAGGAAACCAGAACACAGGCAGGAATGGGGCGCAAAGACCACCTACAAACGCGAACTGCAGCACAGAAACCGTTTGATCTACCAGGATTTTCTGTCCGGCAAAACGATCCGCGAACTGGCAGAACATTATTATCTGTCTGAAAAAAGTATCCAACGGATTATCCGTATAGAAAAATGCACTTTGTAACCCAAAGTGCATTTTTGATGTCTTGGATATCATTTCCCTTCTTTCATGTCCTAATGCCGTTTTCTCCACTCCCTGACCTGTTCCAGCCTCTTTTTATAATCGACTTCCCGGCCTTGACTGGTAGGCTGATAGTACTCCCTGCCTGTCAGTGAATCCGGCAGACACTGCATATTGGTCAGTTTCTCCTCCGTATCATGTGCATACTGGTAGCCTTTTCCGTAATCCAGCCCGGCCATCAATTCTGTAACAGCGTTGCGGATCACGAGAGGAACCGGCTCTGCAAGCTGCTCTAAGGCATCAATCTTCGCATGCTCATATGCCATGTAAAGCGCATTAGACTTAGGCGCAAGAGACATATAGACCACTGCCTGCGTCAGATGCACTGTGCACTCAGGCATTCCGATAAAATGACATGCCTGATACGCTGCTACTGCGATCTGCAGCGCCTGCGGATCGGCAAGCCCGATATCCTCGCTTGCAAAGCGCGTCACCCTCCGCGCGACATACAGCGGATCCTCCCCCGCTTCCAGCATACGCGCAAGCCAGTACACCGCCGCATCCGGGTCGGAATTGCGCATGGACTTGTGGAGCGCAGAGATCAGATTATAATGCTCTTCCCCCTTCTTGTCATACAACAACGACTTTTTGGAAGTGCACTGTTCCAGGGTCTCCTCCGTGACTGTGACTCCGCCGTTTTCATCAATCTCACCGTTTAGAACAACCATCTCCAGCGTCGACAACGCATTCCGCGCATCTCCGTTGGCAAAATTTGCAATCGCCTGAATCATTTCATCCGTGATATGGACCTGCTGCATCCCAAAACCTCTGTTATCTTTCAATGCACGATTCAAGAGCCCTGTCAGCTCCTCCGTCGTGAGCGTGTGCAGCACAAATACCTTGCATCTCGACAGGAGAGCGCTGTTGATCTCAAACGATGGATTCTCTGTCGTAGCTCCAATTAAGATAATGCTTCCCTTCTCCACAAACGGCAGAAACGCATCCTGCTGCGCTTTATTAAACCGATGAATCTCGTCCACAAAGACGATCGTCCGCTCCCCAAAATGGCGGTTGCGCTCCGCCTGTTCCATGACCGTGCGGATTTCCTTGATACCGCTCGTCACCGCTGAAAAATCTATAAACGCAGACTTCGTCCTGCCCGCAATAATCCGCGCAAGTGTCGTCTTGCCCACCCCGGGCGGACCCCAGAATATCATGGAAGACACCTGGTCACTCTCGATCAACCGGCGCAGCACCTTTCCCTTTCCCAGCAAATGTGTCTGCCCCGCATATTCCTCCAAATTCTGCGGCCGCAGTCTCGCCGCCAGCGGCTGCGGCATCTCTCTGTCAAAAAGTGTCATCTGTTCCATTTCCTTCTCCACTCTGCCTTTCTCCGCACATTTCCGTGATAAGAAACTGTTCCGAAATTTATTCTATCAGCATTTCCTGTTCATACTCTCTCCCATGCGTCAGGATACATTGCTTTAACTCTTCAAGCTCTTCACAATGCATTTTTACCAATTGATCCCGCTTTGCTTCTTCCAGCACAGATCCTTCTCCCAATCGACTGACAATCTCATAAGTCGCATAATCCATCTTATATGGCTTTACTCGCTTGAAAACATTCTGTTTCATAAACTGAAAAATACGTATTCCACCATAATCCAAATCACTCCAGTGATAAAATTCGACTGTCGAATCTGCCGCTGCCTCAATCTGCTCCAGAAAACGCCGCTCTTTTGGTGATAGAAAACCATGTGTGTAAATGTATAAAATATCTGGTTGAAATTGCATTTGTTCGTAGTTTGCCTGATTTTCGATTGTCATGACACATTTTACGGTATTCAGCGATACAAGTCTGGCATGAGTTAACGTCTGGGCATTCAACACCGTCCCATAGATCTGGATACTGGTATCAATCGCCCCACTGCCTGCATCATATATAATACTTCCCTTGAACTGCAGAGTCTGGGAATATGTCACGATCCCATGCTCTAGCAGCACTTCATCATCCGTCATGCTCTCGTCAGCCTTAGCAGAATACTTTCTTAAAATCGTTATAATCCTGCTCTCATACACTTTTTGAAACGCTTTGGAATCGTTCAACACATCGCTGCTAAATTTCCTTTTCCACACATCATTTTCCAGTGCTGCAATGGCACTTAACAACCTGAAAATATTTTCATCCATAACATTGTTTTCCAGTGTTCCATTACACAGTCTGCGATAGACATCCCGCTCATAGTGCAAAAGCCAGTCAGACTTTGTGTTTTCCATCCGTTCTGACAAATAGACTTTTTTCTCCTCGATCAGCTTTCTCTCATTGACAACACACTCATAATCACAAAGTCTGCCCATATCCTTTACGGCGAATGTAATTTCTTTGATCTCCGTGTTGACATTCGTGCGCTTAACAGCAATCAGGCTCTCTCGTTCCAGTTGATTCACCTGACTGATAAAATTTACTCTGCCACCCACTACTTCCATGATCTCCCGAATCGCATCGGCAGATGTGCCGCTTCCATGACCATAATGTTTCTCTCCGTTTACTTTTCCCGCACGCCAGTCCTTCGTGTTGACCTTATTGACAATCCATTTTCCAACAGTCGTTTTATGATCACTCTTCTTCATCTTCCCCCTCCAGCATCTTGAGATAATTTCCCTTGTCAATATGCATCATCGATATCTGGTTCTGGAATCTGCGGAAACCGTATACGCAGTCAACGTTTTGAATCAGAGACTGCAAGCGCTCGTCAGGCACGCAGACGATCAGCTGCAGATCCATTTTCCGCGCATATTTCAGGCAGACTGCACTTCGCTCCTGGTCCATCTTGGAAAACGCTTCATCCAAGAGCACCAGTTTTATCTTGGAATCCCTGTTGCTCTGCGCGTTGTAGAGCATGGCAAAACCTGCAAGCAATGCCACATACTTCGGGTTTTGTCCCTCGCCCCCGGAATCGCGCCCCGCCATCTCGTCCACATAGTTCTCACGTATCACTGCACCATTCTCGTCTGTCACCTGCTCATACATCGTAAAAGACAGATAATTCCTGTAGTCTGCAAACTCCTCCATATCCCGCAAACGCTGTTCCCTGACTCTGCTGTCCTCCTCGCGGATCGGCATAAACTTGTCCGTTAAGAGCTTTATTTTCTGCTCATATTTCTGATAGAACTCGTCCTCTCCAAGACTTAGCTGCCCCTCGATCACGTCTGCGCCAACATTTTTACTGTCAAGCTCAGACGCTGTCAGCATCTCATAAAACTGCCCTTTCTCATCGCATGCCGGCTCGATCTTGATCTGATAAGTGCTGTCTGCGAAGTTAGTCTTCCGAAGCAGACGGTTGATGTCATGCGTGTGCCGCTTTGCGGCTTTGATGTCGCCGTGAATCGTGGCGATCACATTCTCACGCAGGCTCTTGTATATGAGACTGCACTGCCGTTCAAACTCACTCTCGTACTTTGGTTCATAGTCATTCTGATAATCCTGCAGCAGACGGTCATATACGGTATTGTCCTTTTCCGCACCGTTAAAACCAACCGACGGATACTCTCTGTTAAAACGGTTTCTCGCATTCTGGAGGGTCTCGGTCTCCTCCTGCTCCTTTCCCTCCAATACACTGATCTGCGCAGAAACCCTGTTGCGGATCGCCTGACCGGAACGCGTCTTAAGCTGCTCTGTCACCTCTGCTTCAATCTGGGCGTCTGCCTTATAACCGATGCGTTTCTCTTCCAGATCTGTCCGAAGCCTGTTGACCTCGCCTTCCTTCTGACTCATGATCCTGGTGCGCTCATTCATGAGGTTCTGATTTTGATTCTGCTGGATCTTCTTCTCTCTCTTTTTCTCTTCGAGCCTTTCCTTGCGCGCCTGCAGTTCCTTGTACTCCCCTTCTTTCAGCCTTGCGATATCCTGTCTGAGCTTCATGATACTTCCTGTAACCTTGTCCAGATCTTTTCCTGCCCGCGACAATCGCTCAAAATACGCCGCGTCATTGTCCAGATGTTCAAATCCTGCTGCTGCCTTCAATCGCTCGATCAGCTGCCGAAGTCCTGCACACTCGGTCTCCTGCTTCTGCAGATTCTCCTGATACTCTGCAAGTTTTGCCTTCGACACCTTGGTGCCAATGCACGCATATTTCTCGTAATCTTTTTTGCGCAGGTGGCGAAAGATAAAATTGCTGTACGAATAACAGTCCGGCGTGACACCGTCGCGTACGCGTTCTAATTCCTCCACCGTATGACATTTCTGGATTCGCCCCAGATACCGTCTAAGACACGCGTCTATATAGGGAATCTCCGTCTGCACTGCCTCGTAGAGGGAATTGTCATCGACAGAGCGATCGAGCTTTGCAACCGCATCTGTATTGATCAGGTCGACCTCCTCATATTTTCTCATCTCCCGAAAAAGCACCGCCGCATCATGAGCATACTTTGGCTCTGTGACAAGCGACAGTTTCAATCTGCCCATTCTGCCCTCGATCGCATCCTTCCACTCTGCATCCTCTACATTAAACAAATCCGCAAATATATTGACTTTGATCGAACGCCCGTAACGGTCTGTCAGCCTGCGTTCCAGCGCAGCCCTCGCTTCTTTTAACACTGGCGGATACGGTTTTCTGTCGTTTTGCAGATCATCCACCAGACGGCTCAGTTCCTTTATTTCCTTTTCAAGCTCCCTGCGCTGCTCATTGTATTCTTCCAGAACCTCATCGATATTTTCGCGTGTACTCTGGATACTCTTTTTGAGACCTTCGCATAATTCTGCATCAACCTTTCCCTTGCAGAAATCCTCAATCTTGTTGAGCATAGGATTGCTGACATAATCCGTAATAACGGTATCTTCCTCCCACTTTCGCAGCCCCTGCGTGACTTTTCTCCACTGCTCACTGTCCGCTGCATACATTTTCTGAAGTGTCACGAGCTCCTCGAGCTGACCTTCCTTTACCCCCAGATCACTCGACTGCAGATCAGCCGAAACCTGAATCAGTTCCTCCTCAATGTCCTCCATCTCCGCGTCAAGTTTTGCCTTCTCTGCCTCCAAGCGCACCAATTCTTCCGCCGCAGTCCCAATTCCCTCCTCGTCTGCGGCAATCTTGTCCTGAAGTTCCAGCACTTCCGTACATCGTATCATTGCCCTCAAACGAATGATATCAGCACTGACTGCCAGCTTTCGTTTTCCAGCTTCCTGCACCTCTGTCAAAAGCTCTATCCTATGGCGCATATCCCTGATCTTTTCCTGAATATCGCGGTAGGATCCCAGCTGTTCACTGATCTTGCCGATAATATCCCCATCGTTTTTCGGAAACATATAATCCTTGATAAACTGTCCTGTTCCATCTGTCATTTTGAGCGCAATGGCACTCTTTTCCATCACAGTAAAACGCTTGCCGTCTATGTAACCCAGCAAGACATCATAGAGCGCATTCGTGTATGCCTCCTTGGATGGATAGACACGGTTGATCTCCTTCCCCCGGTTTTCGGGACTGTTGGCGCGTTCCTCCACAAGTTTTCTGATATCCTGGTTGGTATATGGATAGCCTTCTTTCGTGAGATACCCGGAATCCGGCATTTGTCCCGAGTGGCTGAAATACATCATTTTCCTGATCTCAGAATCATTTTTCCGCACCTCAAAAGCCAGACCGACACAGCTGCTCAGATGACTTCCGGTGTCCTCGATCTCGAGCACAATGTTTGAACAGAAATCACTCCCGCCGCGGTTGGCCGTGCCGTCTTTCTGCTCTCCCTTCAGATAACTTAAGACACTCCGCTTGTTCCTGGCATCGTCCGCCGCCTTATTCAAAAAACTTGACGAGATACTTCCATATAAAATCACCTGGATCGCATCCATCACGGTCGACTTTCCCGAACCGCTCATCCCGCTGAACAGATTGACATACTCGTGAAATGTCAGCACCTGATGCGTGATTCCACCCCAGTTATTGAGACACATTCTCGTAAATATTTTCTTCGCTTTCTTCACTTGTAAACTCCTCTGACTCCTCTGTATCTTCCACCACGTCCGCGTAATTTTTCACCAGTTCACTCATATCCACTGACGAACAGAAAATGTTAATCGTGCTGTATATATAAATCGGCGAATCGTCCTCAAGATTGCCGATCGCTCCGGGCAGTTCTATGATCTGATGCGTTTTGAGCATCGTCAACGCGTCCTGCCATTCCTGTACTGTCAGCTTTCGCGCAAGCAGGTTGGTGTTGCTGCCGACTTCCCTGATCTCCTTAAGACTTGTGACAGTCGCGTTCAGCCCTTCCCCCATGATCTTATCCCTGTAGATCACTTTGAGAATGAGCAGGATGCGCGTACCAGTCAGTGTCATTCTGTCCGTTGGCATTCCTTCACCCTTGATGCGGAAAATATGCTCATGCGGATCGTGCACCAGTTCACAGTCAAGCACCGACAGGTAATCCGCGATAAATTCCCTGTGATTTGCGCAGATGCGATAGCGCGGATTATCGCGCTGCACCAGTGTCACCGGATCACATTTTACCTGCAGGATACAGGTCTGCCGGAACAAGTCCTGTATTGTCTTCTTAATCCCCGCCGCCTCATTGGGCGACAGCTCTTCTATATATCTAATCATCGATTCCTCCGTCTTTTACATCAATGCACAATTCTGTAAATGCAAAACCGCCCTCATTGTGAAGCTCCCCTCCAAGCTTCACGTTATCCTGCCTGGTCTGACGCCTCACAGTCTCCTGCCACAAAAAGATCATTTTCTCCAAATCCTCCACCGTCTGCACTGTGTCTTTGGTAGTCCGGAATACACCGTCTTTCGTATTCCTGTCGCCAAATGCCTTCAGCTGTTTTTTCGTGTACAGCGGCTTTGGAACAAAATCTGTGATGGCTGCCTTGTCTGTCTCCTCCTTTTGCTCAACCGCCAAGGGTTCAAAGCGGCTCTCCGAACTGTCGCGCCGCTTGTACATACTATTGTCATCAAACATTTTAAACGGCGCCGTCAGACAGATCCTGCCGCGCACTTCATCCAATATCGCATCTGGATCACTGCTGTTATCAATGATCTGGATCAGCCTGAGTACGCTGTCCTCCTTCGCTGATCCCTCCTGAAATATGTACTGGATCCTGGCAAGTGCACGCTTCGCAAAGATGGCCTTCTGCTCCACAAGCTTGTTATATTTGCGTTCGATCAGGTCAAATTCCCGATCGATCCTGTACACAAGCTCATCCGCCTCCTCATTGTACCTGACTGCCTTCTGGGCGCGCAGATATACAGCTGTATTTTCTTCGCACTGGTTCAAGGCATTGACCAGCTCAGGTTTTTGTCTGTCATTCTGATCCAGGATCTGGCTGATCAGTTCCTTCACGGATTCCTTGTATCGGTAAAAACTGTCCGTGGTGGTAAGAATGGCATACTTCTCGCTGTCACTGTTGTTGATCTCATTCACCAGCACCTGCTGGATCTCTATGAAATTTTTACTCCTGGAAAGCTCGTCAAAATAGGTGCGCATACCATTCTGCATATTGGACAACAGCAGTTCAAGATTTTTGGACGTGTGCAGTGCACTTTTTAATATTTCGTTATTTTTCTCCTGATCCGACTGGTAAGTATAGAGTGCACTGTAAATAGACAAAATACTTTCCCGCTCCCTGCTGTCGTCCTCGCTCTGCAGCTTTTTAAATAACTCCACATAGAGCTGGCTGTACTCCGGAAAGGACAAAATGTAAGTGTTTTGCCGTTCATCATAATCACTCCGGATCCACCCCCAGCTGATCAGTGTATTCAAAATCGCAGAGGGCGTTCCTGATGTCTCAAAGACTGTGTTTTCCGCCGGATTCTGCGTTTCCTCGGCGTCTTCCATCCACTCGATCTGCATCCCGCTGATCGTCTCGCCGATAATCGCCTGCCCCTCCTCTATCGTCAGTCCCAGCGCTGTGTAAACCGCATTGTTTTCATCGTAGATCGCGACCAGAAACATCATGTAAGCATCCATATTCCTGGTGCGGAATAATTTATAAAAATCTTTTGGTACTCTCTTTTTTAATAGCATTGTTGTCTTCCTCACTGCCCCTTGGAGAGCTGTTTTTGGATCGTTTCATAGATCCACTGATTTGCCGCATTAAATTCCACGCGGTTCCACCCATTGTCCGTGAGCAGAGAAATCCTGATCAAACGGGAATCCTGTATGAACTGATCCCAGTTTTCCTCGTTTAAACCATATTGGTAAATTTCCCATGGCTCTCTGTAATCATTTCGTTCGTCTGCCGGTATCACTTCGGCTACACTCCCAAGCGCCCAATTCGTCACACTGTCCGGCTCTTTCGTTTCATACGCCTTCAAGATCTCTAAGGCCGAATACGGATAGTAGAATGTCACGTCAGGATCTGGTTCTCCATACACCTTCTGCATCTCCTCTGACACATGGTCCATATCCGCATCCGCCGGGTAAGTAACAAACACCTGTGTTAATTTCTTCGCTCCATTCCCTTCATAATCATAAAACTGAAAATTAATGGACTCCGTCTCTTCGCCAAACAGCTCATATCCTTCTATCACAAACACATCATCGCTGTCATAGTCCTTAACCGTTTCCTCTGTAACACCCCACGCATCCATGGCTTCCTCCATACTCATATCCCATGTCGTCCGTGGAAACTCCAGCTTCTCATTCTTTTCCTTTTTGCCGCAGGAACATAACATCACAGCGGCAACCAACGCTATTGCTGCATACTTCTTCATTGATCTGCCTCCTTCTTTATTTTATATGAATACCAATCAAACTATCTGAATCAAAGTACCACCGCACGCCCAAAACCAATCACCGCAGATATTCAATCGCTTATTGGACTTTATGATACGTTTTCTGAATGCCTTTTTGTTGTCATTCATATCATGCAAATCTAAACCATATTACCTTTCCTATTATATCAACGTTCTACTGTATATCTGCCTCCCTGCTGCCACACAATCGTCAGAGGCTGCAAATCATACTCCGTGATCTGATATCCCGTTGGTGTCAGTGACACGGTAAACTCCGCCATGCCGCCTTTGACACAGCGCTTTTCCGGCTGCGCGCTGATGTAATTTCCAATCGAATAATAGACAAGCATCTGATGCCCGTCGTCACCCGTGAGCATCTCATAAGGCTGCAGTATATGCGGATGCGTGCCTATTACAATATCCACACCGCTCTGCAAAAACACCTGCGTCCACTTCCGCTGGAATTCGTCTGGCTCCTGCGCGTACTCTGTCCCCCAATGCGCAAACACAATCACAAAATCCGCCTCTGACTTTGCCCGTGCGATATCTTTTTGCATCGTTGCCTCGTCCGGAAATAAGTGAACCATATTCGGACTCTCCCCGGGAATCCGGATTCCGTTCGTGCCATAGGTGTAGTTAAACAGCGCAAAGCTGATCCCATTCCTTCGAATCACTGCATATGGTTGATTTTCCGTTTCATCTGTTGTCTGGATTCCAAGACATGTCACCTGATTGTCGTCAAAAAAATTCTTTGTGAAATTGATCCCTTCCGCTCCTCTGTCGAGCGCATGATTGGTCGCACAGGTGACGACATCAAACCCTGCATCCACAATCGCCTGCCCGACATTGACCGGCGTGCCAAACCGCGGGTAATCGCCGAACATCGCAGGATCATCTGTCAGCGGTGTCTCCTGATTGATGATGGCGGCATCACTGTCTGAAATCACATCTTGTACATTCTCAAACAAAAAAACAAAGGAATCGTCATTTTGCAGACCATACCTGTAAATCGGTTCGTGCGCCAGAACATCCCCAAACGCGACAAACTGAATTTCCGTCTCCTCTTTCTTAAATCCCCACGAATCCCACATCCAGCTGCTCATCTGATCATCCGGTGCGCGAAACCACAGACGCGCGTGCGGCGCTTCCTTTCCGTTGGAAGCGATGTCTGCAACATCCTGCCCCATATAGGAGGACATCCATTTCGGACTGATTTGATCAGAATTGTACTCATACACAAAAAGATGCTGCGACCAGGTATCTTCGTCCTTTTCTACCCAAAACGGTTTGTGCTCACCATACCGTCCCTTCTTCCAGCACAGCAGAACCAGTTCGTCTGTTTTGTCATTATCAATGTCGCATGATAGCACTTTCTGGACTTTGACTTCCGGCGGAGACGTCCAGATGACATTCCTATCGTTTCTACTATTGATATCAATTTCTATATTAGTATCCTTTGTGATCTTGATGTCACTTTTGGCATTCCTGTCATTTCGGACATTTGTGTCACTTGTGACATTCGTGTCATTTGGCATATTCATATCATTTCGGACACGCATGTCATTTGGCATATTCATATCATTTCGGACATGCATGTCATTTGGCATATTCATATCTTTCCGAACACTGACAGTCTTGTTGCTTAATTCGATTTCATACTTTCCTGTCGAATCATAAAAAACGCCATCTTCCCATATCACCCAGGATGGTATGCGTGAATCAATATACCACTGCACCCCCAACACGAAAAGGACGGCGCTGACTGCTGCCAGCGCCATAATGATCTTCTTACTCCCACTCATATTGATATCGATAACTCTCTGTCCATTCCGGTCTCTGAACCGGTTTGTCATCATTGCGGTTTCCATTTTCGTCCGACTGGATTCCCATCATCTGCCGCCACTTGGTATCGGTCAGTCTGTCGCTCGACGGCCACGGGAACTGATAAAACGAAAAGACACTTCCCCTTGCCACCTTGATCATCCCGTCAACCTTCACCACGACATAAATCTCAGAAGGATTTCCGGTCGCCACCTCAAGCGCTAACGCGCTATCCGGATCTGTTGCAATATCTGCGACAATTGCAGCCGGATACTCCGGCGTATCAATATACTCTTCTCCGACCACATCCCTTGCCGCCTCATACCAGAAATGCTCAATGCTGCCGCCATAGGTCCTGATCAGCTCATATTCCTCATCCGTCAGTACTTCATCCTGCAGTTCTTTGTTTGAAATCGTCAGAAGCTGTTTTGCAATCTCACATAGACGTGACAGGTTCTCCTCGTCCGAAGCGGTGAGCATCCCATACTTTTTCAGTCCCTCCGCTGTCTGACTGGAAAGCGCTGCAAAACGCTCATACACAAGCGGCTCAGGCTCGACATAGCCCCGGTCGTCAGGCTCCTCCTCCAGGCCGCCGCCCATCTCTGCAATCACCTGCTTTGCATACAAGATCGTGTCATGCTTTAGCTCCGCATAACTTCCGGCAAAGCACTCGAGATTTTTCTTCGTCCACTCCTCATTCTGCATGAACATGGGATATCCGTCGCCTTTCACTTCCAGCAGCGGCCGAAGTGTATTGAGCCAGCCCGCATAAAGGCTTGCAGACCACAGCGTCGGGTTGTCCTGTGCCAGCCCTTCCCTGAGTTTCTCCATATTTTCCGTATATCTGTCATAATCTGTCGCGCCCTTCTCCTGCAGAATTGCAAGCGCCATATCGCTGCCGAGTGCTGCCGGTAAGTCGAGCGTATCCGGGAGCATACGCTTTTCGCCCGCACTGTTTCTCTGCACATTCTGGAAAATCAGTCTTTGCATCACCGCCGCATCGATGGTAAAACGCTGTCCCATAAAACGAAATCCTGGAATTACATTCTCCTCGCCCTCCCAGATCGGTATTGAATTGATCTGCGGTGTCGGAAGTTTTGCCGTCGCATCGTGGAACTTCAAAAATCCCTCTGCATCTCCCACAAGTCCGCTGACAGCAACATTGTCGCCGTACGCCTCGCGCATAACTGGCGCATACTCGCACACGCCAAGGTCGTCACTCGCACCCGCAAAGAACGAAGTCACGGCATAAACCGATTCCCACAACCGGTACGCCTCCGCATCGTCTGCAAGCGCCTTGGTAATCAGCAGCGCGCTCCTGTCCAAATCCTCCTCTTTCTGCGTAAAATGAATCCGCCCGTACCACATCATGGCTTTGAAATACCGCTCTAACTGCGCATCGCCCTCATAATATCCACGCGGAATATACTGCGAGTAGTCCTCCATTTCCATGGAAATCTTTGACTCAGCAATCCCCTCCGCCGTGCTGATCTTGTCAAGCTCATACGCCACAATCTCCGCCACATCGTCATTCACTGCCGTACTGTCATCCAGCAGCTTTAAGCCAACTGTAAAAAATGCCACGTTGCGCTTTGCCGCGCTCTCCCACTCGCTGCCTTTTAACCGCTCATACTGGGCAATGCTGTCGTCAAGCATCCGCCTGCTCAACGCAGTCACACTGTCTGACAGATTGTTTTTCTCTATATTTTTTAACAGATATGCAAAATATAGATGATACGTGTGCATGAGAGAATCAACGGTCACAAAATTCGGGATCATCTCATATCT
Source organism: Lachnospiraceae bacterium UBA7179 (assembly GCA_002491195.1). GTDB lineage: Bacteria > Bacillota > Clostridia > Lachnospirales > Lachnospiraceae > COE1. The sequence continues at coordinate 15,077 of DKVL01000014.1, read as the reverse complement.
GTTATACTCATATACCTCAAAAAACTCACTCCCGGCGCTGCCGCTCACGACAAAGCCGTTCTTTGCCAACTTATCCGCCATCTCCTGATTCTGCTTCAATGCATAAAACTGCCATAAGTTTTCGATATTGCCAAGGTCCGCGTCCACCGTATAGGGAGCCACACTGGGTGTCACACTGGCCGTATCACTTTGCACACTCGCCTGGATCAACAGCGGACGGTCGCCTGCGTACAAGGCATTTTGCTGTTCTCCTGTCTCCGATGACAACTCTGTATTTTGCTCTGTCTGTTCCATGGCCGATGACGACACCTCATCCTCACTCTGCTCCGTCCTGTCAGATCTTGTGTCTCTTTCCTCTGGTTTCTGCACCGCGCAGCCGCTTAAGACACTAAGCGCCAGCGAAAGTGCTACTGCCTGTTTCCATCTTTGCTTTATTTTCATGAATCCATAAATCCTCCATCTTATGATTGATTCACTGAAATCATTCCCCCCCGAAAAGAACCGTTTCAGTTTCTTTCATGATAACACATCGCTGCGGACAATACAATCCTCTCACTGTTATTATTACGCGCTGCATGACATACACTACTCAGTTCATGAACCCTGTGTCTATTAGTTTTCCATCTCATAGCAGCCGAAAAGTTCCTCGTCAATCCAATAGGCGATATCCAGCCGGCGTGCAGACTTCAACTGACCGCCATAAGTTCCGTTTTCCAGATACCACACAAGCATATCCTTCAAGTGCTCCAAAAGATCTGCCCCGCTGCGGACGCTCTTCCAGGCAAACACTTCGTCCGCCGACAATTGTTCCTCTGCAAAGGCAGCATCATTATAACATTCGGTTCGATTCACAACCTCCAACACATAGACTTCGTCCGCCTGACGCCGAAACACAAAACGTACCCACTGCCCTCTCGTCTCATGCGCTGCCAATAGTTTGTCAAGCCAGGAAGCAAATTCCATCCATATTCCTGTCTCTGTAAACACCGACAAATAATCGGCGCCCGTCTTTTCCAGAGTGTGTACCGACTCCCTAAGCTCCTTCTCTCCATAACAATATTCCAAGTGCCCATCACTCCGTGAAATACTTAAATTGCCACAGAAACATGCTACCTCCGTCACATTCGTCAGGTCGAACATATCCGGTAAAAGCGCTGCCAGACTGTCTCCGCGGCGCATACGGATTGATTGATAGTAATAATATGTTCCGCTTTCCCCAAGTGCAAAAGGCTTCGGCTCACAAATCTCTTTCGGTGTATAGAAATCTCCCCACCCCAGGAAACCGACAATGCGATGTTTCTCCTTCACCTTCCGATCCAATTCCTGACACGAAAATGCATACTGTTTGGCAATCCGCTCATTGCGCTGTGTCAAGTCCTCCCCAAAAGGATTCACCGCACAATACAGTACGCGTTCACTCATCCTCTGCGCTCCATAACGCAGTACACAGTACGTTTCTGTCAAACAACTACTGTATTGTTGATGACTTTGAAACGCCTCGATAATCCGTTCCGCTTTTTCCCCCGGCTCCATGTTTTCCAGAGACACAGTTCCAAGCGAAACTGGCAGCGGCTGTTTTAACGCCTGCAGAAACTCCATAACCGCCTGCCTGGTCTGCTCCCCACATACACTCTTTTCCACTGCCATTTGGTGAAATTTGTGCCAGACAAAATCTCCCAGAACATAAAATTCCACTCTTTCCTTCCGCACCACTGCGCGAACGCAAAGCGATTCCTGTTCCATGTAGCAGACAGCGAAATCCTTGCTGTCTTCCTCATGCTGTCTTGTGCAGCAGCGCTCTGTCAGCAGTCGTGCAAGATCAGGAACTGTCTGCGGATAAAGCGGCGTTTTCCGCAGCCATCGCTCCACAACGGCAGCGGCGCTGTCGCACTCACTTCTCTCTATGGAAGTGATCGCCAGAAGGAAGAAAAACAGTTCTGGCCTTTCCAGCGAAGCAGAAAGTCGAACAAGTTCTGTGAACGTATATTCTGCATTATGTACCAGGTGTCCATCAATCCAATAGAGAACATAGTGTAAATGAAACTCCACCCGAAGCGTCCGCTTGTCAGGAAGATTCCATTCTATACTGACCGGGCTGCTGATTTCCTTTGTCGTCTCGTCAAACCTGGTAAAACATTTCTGCCATGCCAAAGAGGGATAATAGGTTCGTTCCATATAGGCTGGCAAATACTTCCGCTGATCCTGATCATATTTGTGAGACCGTTTCGGATCTTCTGCACAGGCATTTCGCAAACCATACCCCCATGTCAGATAATACTGCCAGAAATCCGGATTGTTCTCCCCAATATCTTCCACTCCGGTCTTATTCAGCACAGCGGGCTGCCCTTCAATCTCTCTGATTCTACGGTTAAATCCCAGCGACGGAATCAGCCCCTCCACGATCAGCTGCTGTGCCCTGTTCTCGGCTCCCCAGCGCTCCTTCTGGGAATAGAGAACGATCAGTTCCTTCGAAAGCGTTACCGGCATAACACGCCTGGAATGAATCTGGGAAAAGATCTTATCAAACAATTCCATGTCATACTGGAGTTCCTGCCACTTGGAACTGGTGAACAAAGCCTGGATCCGCTCCTTGATTTCTTTCGTTTCGTCATAAATGCCCTTATCATAATTGGAATGATTATCCGAAACAATTCTCGCCAATTCCCGAAAGCAGTCCGCCATTTTCTGTGCTCTGGAACCATCTTCGTACAACGCGCGCTCAATATCAGGGTACTGCCTGAGAATCTCCTGTTTTAACGGCGCGTACAATTTCCTGTACATGGAGTGCTCCACATTTTTCAGGTTGTATTCCTGATACATACATTCCAAAACACATTTTGGCACCGTTTCATTCCGAATCCAGCAAGTAAACAATGTTATCAAACACTCTCCTCGTTGTTCCTCATACCAATATCCTTCTTGGGTATTCTGTTCATACAGGCATCTCGTCTGCCCATTCAACAATATTTTTGACCAGACTCCTCTATTTCCTGGACTGATCGCATTTTCCGCATTCATGTGCCTTAACTGCAGATAATCATAAAATGCCCGCATGCGCGCCACACAGTCTGGCTTGCTCAAAATGTGTATCGGCGGATCCTCCATCTGATCGATCTCAATGTACCATCTCTTCGCTATCACTTCCCGCATTGGGAAAGTGTTCGACACATCGATGACACTCTGCCCCTGTTCCAATCTCAAAACATATGCTATGGCAAGTTCCGTGAGAAATCCCGCTGGCAGGCATACCTCCGTCGAAACAATATCATTCCGAAAACGATTTCTTCTAAAACACTGCCAAAAATACTTGACGGTATCTGTAAAACGACTCCATAATTTCGATAATACTGCGAGAATTTTGTTGTTCTCAAACTTGATCGTTGTCTTTTCGCAACTGCCTGAAGCGGTAGATAACTTCCATCCATTCTCCTGTTTCCAACACAACAGATACTGTAGCATGTTATGGACAAATCCCTCAGAATACTGTTCTCGTAAAAAGTCTTCCGACAAAAAGAACTCCTGCCACACATCTGCCTTCTTGCAATCCTCTTTCCTCTCAAAAATGGCTATCAGCTGTCTCATAGCCGGGGATTCTGCACCCGCGCCTGAATCCCTTTCCTTCTCTTTCTGCAAAACTACCTGCACCGCCTCTCTGCCTGTCTTTAAGTCTAGAGCGTGTTTGAAAAATGCTTTCCGCCAGATGTGCGTCACAGTTTGTGGGAGATTTGTGCTAAATGAAGGAGGCGTAGCGGGCTACGTCGACTGAATTTAGTGCAAATATCACGCAAAGTGGGGCGTGCAGATGACGGGAATGATTTTTCAAACACGCTCTAGTATACATGATTGGCGCGGTTTGCACAATAAACAAATGTTTAAGTCCGGGCAGAGCGCACTCTCACAGGCTCATACTGCTTTTTCAAAATATGCACCACTTTATTGCTGTCGCCAGACGCTACGATAATGTCATAGCGGCCAGGTATACTGCCGAAGGTCACTGTTTTTTCCACTCCGGTCATTTCCTTTAAATACGAAATCATATTCTCCTTCATCGCATTTTTATTATAAATCTTGATCCCGGAATATCCCTTTCTCTTCCCCGAAGGATATTTTACGACCTTCAGGTCCTTTGTGATTCCTTCCTTTTCAAGGAGCTGATAAAACGTCTCAATGACCGGCGTAGGATATGTCATCCAGAAATAGACAACCTCCTCGCCCTCCGGCAGCTCGCGTTTCACATAATTCCTGTATGGCGACCGACGCAGCTGCTTTACAATCCGATCCTGCTCCTCGTCCCCAGTCTCTTCATAATAAATGACAAGCATGTCATCTACGATCACATTCGTAAAACAGCTGAGTCCCTGCCGTTTCACAAGCTCCAATACCTGCCTTGCACGCTTGTATGAAATCACATACACTTTCAGATACTGTTTTTCACAGATATCATACAACACAGCTCCGTCCATGGCAATCACCGGCAGACGCAGACGGATCTCACGCATTGGCTCCATCAGCGACGCCGGCGTCCGTATCGTGGAAATGGTAAAATTGGCGCCCTCGTCAAGCATACGGTTGAGCTCCACTTTGCTGTAATCGCTCAAGGCATCTTTTTCCCCCGTCAAAAGCGTGTCGTCGAGACCTGAAATGAACAGGATATCTCTGTGCTTTCTCCTGGGCAGTGAAAAGATATTGACGCCCACACCGATTAAAATCCCAATCACCGTATCGAGAAAACGATTCCATACAAACAGGTAAGGATTGCTGTCACTGACATGATTGACCACAATACTTAAGAATACAACACACGAAAAATAGGATGCCTGCTTCTTGTGAATCAGCACCGTTGTATACAGTATAACGACAATCATGCCGGATATCACGAGCGCATTCGCCATCTCGCAAATTCCGGCATTTTCCCACACCTGACCTCTGATCAATAAATAGAGCAGTCCATAGAGCGCGCCAATCGTTGTGCCGATCAGTCTCTGAACCGCGTTCTGTTTCGTGTTCGCCACATACATCTGAATGCACCAGAGTGCGGCAAGCTGGGAATAAAATACAATTCCGCTGCCTCGCCGCAGAAAGGATACCAGATAACACAGCAGCACTGCCACCGCCGACTTCACAATCCGCATTCCGATGGGTGGTATTCCCTTTCCATATCTCAATCCTTCATCAGCCTCCAATGCTCCTACTTACTCTCGGCTATTCCGACGGCTGTTCCGATTCCTGCGCCAACCCTGTTTCCGATTCTGTCCTTCAGTTCCAGTTCACCGCGCGCAAAGATTTTCTTTGCCTCCACGGTATATCCATTTTGTCTGACTGGCGCCGCCGCACGCTTTTTCTGCATCGCGCGGACAATGCAGGACAGACTGAAATTGATGGCAAAATAAATCGCTGCCGCCAGCCCGAACAGTACGAAGACATCCGACACATTGATCGTCCCTGTTCCGTTGTACATATTTGCCGTGCTCATGATCTTCTTCACCCGCGCCATCAGTTCAATCGTCGCCACATTTGCCAGATAAGAAGAATCCTTGATCGTCGTGATCACCTGGCTGAGCAGCGTCGGCACAACACTCCGAAACGCCTGTGGCAGAACGATATATATCATGATCTGTACCGTGTTAAATCCCTGGGAATGCCCTGCCTCAAACTGCCCTGCTGCCACGGAGTTAAGCCCGCCGCGGATAATCTCCGCAATGACTGATGAGGTGAACAGGATCAAAGCCACAGCCGCCTTGAACAAAAGCTTCGTCTCCACCGATGTCAGGCCCAGCATTTTTCTCGAAAATACTGCCGGACACGGACAGAACACAAGACAGATGAAAATCCACAGTAACAGCGGTGTGTTGCGAAATATTTCAATGTAAGCCGTCGCCAGCCACCGCAGCACAAAGTTCTTTTTGCAATAATTCCTGACCAACGCCAGCACAGAACCGATCAAAATGCCCAGCGCAACTGCCATAACCGAAATCATCAGCGTAAAAGCAACGCCCCGCAGAATATAGATCCAGATCGCTTCCTTTTCCAGAATGGAAAAACTAGCCCGCAATGTATCACCCATCATGCCACCTCCATTTTTGTTTTATTGTCACGTTTCGTTACAGTTCAGCCTTGCCGAACTGTAACACATCAAGCCATGCAAAACCACTTCGTGGTGGCTTGATGCATCTCAACCGCCACGCTTTCTCACGGACTTCGCAGCGTAGTGCAAAGTCCTACACTGAACTATATCCACGTTTCTTCAGATTTGTCTCCCAGACACTGGCCAGTTTCGACAGCGGAAAGCACACGACGAAGAACAACAGCCCGCTCACAAGATATGCGGGTGCGTATGCGCCCCCTGTCGTAGCGCCTGTGACAAAACTGTAAGTCAGCGAGATCAGATCGGAACCGCCAATGATATAGAGACAGGACGTATTTTTCACGATATTTACGACCTGATTCACCATCGGCGGCAGAATCATCTTAATGCTCTGCGGCAAGATGACATAATACATCCGTCCGATATAGCCAAACCCTTGTGATGACGCCGCCTCAAACTGCCCTTTCGGAATCGCCTCAATCCCCGCGCGCACGACCTCTGCCATATATGCACCGTGGTAGATGCCAATGGAAATCATACCTGTTGCAATGATCCCTATACTATGTCCCGAAAAGGCAAGTGCATAATAGAGGAAACAGATCTGCAGAAGCAGCGGCGTATTCTGAATCAGTTCCACATAGATCCGGCTGATGCGTTTGAGTCCCTTCTTCTCGCTTGTCGCCATCAACCCAAACAGAATGCCAAGCGACAGTGACAGCATCACGCCGATTACCGCCACCTGTACTGTGTTCCACAGTCCCAACGCAAAACTGCTGCGGTACGTCCACACTTTCATCCACGCTTCTTTTGAAAAAATACCAGACATATCGTTTCCTCCATCAATGCTATCGTAACAGTTCAGCCTTCGGCTTCCTGTTACAAGCATCAAGCCATGCAAAAACCGCTTCGCGGTTGGCTTGATGCATCCTCAACCACCATACTTTCTCACGGACTTCGCAGCGCAGTGCGAAGTCCTGGACTGAACTGTAACATACCATCTCCTGCTTAATCCAATCCGTTCTCTGTGATCAGTCCGTCAATCGTGCCATCTGCAAGCCATCCCTGTATCGACTCGTCACAGTATGCCGAAAATCCAGAACCCTTTTTCGTCGCGATCCCGTATTCCTGCGGTGCAAACTCTTCCGTTATGTACGAACGGCTGTCTGTATTGTAGATCGCAAGAATCGACTTATCGACACAGAACGCGTCCACCTCGCCTGCGCTCAATCCTGTTGAAATCGTAGGATAATCGTCATACTGCTGGAACTTCACGCCTTCCGTCCATGTCGCCGGATCAAATGTCTCCGCATCAAAGTTGTCGCCGGAAATCAATCCTGCATCGATCATGGCGCTCACAAGAGATTTTGCCGATGTCGAGCCCGAGGATACGCCTACTGTCTTATCCACAAGCCCTTCCAGATTCGTGATGCCGCTTGCATTCTCAACAAGCACGCCCACATGGTCAGTGAAATACGGCGTCGTGAAATCCCAGCTCTGCTTTCTCTCGTCTGTGATCGTAAAGGTCGCAAGCACACAGTCAATGTCGCCGGAATCAAGCAGCTCTGTTCTTGTCGCCGCAGTAACTGCGGTAAACTCAACGTCCACGCCAAGTTTCTCTGCAATCTTCTCCGCGAGGGAAATCTCCATTCCTGAATATTCGCCTGTGAGCGGATCCTCATAGCCAAAACCGATCACCGCATTTTTGACGCCGACCTTCAGCACGCCCCTGTCGACGATCGCCTGCACGTCAGCCGCAAGCGCACCGTCCGCCCCTGCACTCCCATCCGCTGCCGCAGTCCCGAATGCCTCCCCAGATTCCTCCGAAGCAACCGGCGTTATGTCGTCACCGGATGTCGGTTCGCTGACCTTGCCACAGCCTGTAAACAGCAGCACCGACATCACCGCTGACAATCCCAATGCGAGCCATTTGTTTGATTTCTTCATAATACTACCTCCTCATATTGCTATAGTTTTCCCGCAGGCCGCTGCCCTCTGCAACAGCCTGCTCTGTATCTCTCAACCGCATTTCTGCGCTTGATTCCCTGTTTTGAGCTGCTGCATTTCTTATCCTGCGTCCGCCCTGATGATCTTGCCAAGAAACTGCTTCACGCGCTCATTGTCCGGATTCGTAAAGAAATGCTCCGGCGTTCCTTCCTCGATGATCGTGCCATCCGCCATAAACACAACTCTGTCTGCAACCTGTCTTGCAAATCCCATCTCATGTGTGACAACCACCATTGTAATATTTTCCTTTGCCAGTCTGATCATGACATCTAAAACCTCCTGAATCGTCTCAGGATCAAGCGCTGATGTCGGCTCGTCAAACAGAATGATCTTCGTCTGCGCACAGAGTGCCCTCGCGATCGCAATTCGCTGCTGCTGCCCGCCAGAGAGCGTTGCTGGATAGACGTGCGCCTTATCGCGCAGCCCCACGACATCCAGATAATGATACGCCAGCTCCTCCGCTTCCTTCTTACTCTTATGGTGGAGTTTTGTCGGCGCGAGCGTCAGATTTCTCAGCACTGTCATATGCGGATACAGGTTAAACTGCTGGAACACCATGGAAGTCGTATCACGCACAAGTTTTGTCTTGTTCTTTGCTGTCAGTTCCTGCCCGTCAATATAGACATGGCCGCTCGTCGGTTCCTCCAGGAAGTTCATACAGCGCACCGTCGTGGACTTGCCCGAACCGGAAGGCCCGATGATGACCAGCTTTTCTCCCTCTTTCACTTCCAGATTCACATCCTTGAGAACGTGAAGATCTCCAAAATATTTATCGATATGTTCTAATTTGATCATGGCTGCCTCTTTCCTGTTTCATTCTGTTCAGATTACCGTTCAGCCATAATTTCCATCCTTCGGCCGAACTGCTTGTGAACAGAACTCCATCAAAAAAGGCGCTTCACAGGAATCCCCCATGAAACGCCCTCGTTTCCCAATAACGACAAAAGGCACTTGATTTTATCAATCAAGCGCCTTTGCTTAAGATATACACACTATAAACCCATTCGCGGCAGATGTCAAGTACTTTTTTATTTTCATATTTTCATTTCCTGAGCAATATGTTCCTGCCTGCTTTTGAATCTGGGACGATGGCAAGCCGCCCTTTCTGTAAACCCTCATTCTTTTTATTCGGGTTCCTTTGCTCTTGCGATTGTGTCAAGAATCTTTAAGATTTCCTCTTTCGTGTAAGTATCCTTATCCGCTCCGTCAAACATTAAACGGATTTCATAAATTGTCGAGTTTTTAACAATTTTAATTTCCTCTTTGTTCATTTCATCCATTACCTCCATCATGCTTTTATTCTCCTTTCGTCCGTCAAGGTTTGCTCCCTTGACACTTATTATAGTATATATGTCAACATTCTTCAAACAAAATTATAGCATCTAATGCATTCAGTACCCTCCTTACGGTCTGGAGCACCTGTTTCAAAACATTTTCGTAACACTTTGATAATTAAATAGACACCGCTCTTTAAACATGATATACTGATTTCAATAATTAAATAATAATCCAATCACAACAAAGGAGTGGTACGAAATGACAGATAGTGAAAAAATGGATTTGATTCTCTCCAAGCTGACTGATTTCGATGAAAGGTTTGATAAAATCGAATCAGAAATGCAGGGCATGAAATCCGAAATGCAGAGCATGAAAACAAAAATTGATAAGCTCTCGTTAGGTCAACTAGAAATCCAAAAAGAAATATATATGATCAACCGGAGAATATCCGATACCTATAATCTGGCACTCGACGCACTGGGCACAAGCGCATGAAATAGAACATGGCTCGAAAAAGGTACATTGGTTAATTGAATAACAAAAATATTTCACATACAAGTGCAAAGTTTTCAAATGTTCAAAAACTTTGCACTGTTTACAATTCATGAAATCATACATTTCCAGATCTTAGCAATTCTTTTGTCCGGTTCAGGTGCCATATATCATTCAGCCAGACCTCTTCTCTGTAATCTCGAGTCCGACCACGATCTGCATTGTCCGCCCAAACATGCCAATCTCCAGCCATGCCTTTCTTTTATGTCTGTCTATCTTCCGAATACAGTTTTCCATTCCTGTCAAAGGCCCCCCTGTTATCATGACATTGCCATCAACGATGATACCCGTAGACATTTCCAGGGACTTTTTGTCAACACCAAGATTTTTCAGCAGCCTGATCTCCCCTTCCTGCAATAATACGATTCCTGACTGCGCTGCCAATAGAATTTTTTTGTCCGTGTGCCATGCACCCAGATACCGCTTCCTTTCCTCATAATAAGGAACGAAGCACTGTTCCAGCGTCCCCGGAGCCATTGCCTGAACGCACCTGTCCCTGATTTGTTCTTCCATCCCAGCATGCACCTGTACTGCATACCACATGACTGCGCCTCCATCCTTCTTCATAAACCAATCATCAATTCCATATATTTCCTTTACTCTTCCTGGTGTATCAATTCCTCTACTAACACACCAAAATACCACATTTTGGAAACTCCTTTCACCTTGCCCAAACTTGTGCTGAAACCATTCACATGCCACTATTCTATTTCTAATTTCACCCAGATAAACTACTTTGCCTTATCGATCATAAATACTTCCAGTTGGCTTAAACTTTTCTATTTCTTTCATATTACCACTTGTCTCATATTCAACCATATGGTTTTCCCTGTTGTAGCGATACCATATAAATGTCCTTGTTCTATCGGTCTGGATATTTTTGAACAATTCAGTGGAAGATTTTTTGTCATAAATTCTATTGATATAATAAACGACAGTTGAAGCCGCCATCCCAATCAGCATAAACACTACAAATATTGCCATTGTCGGGATTATCATCGTACTGAAATCAAACCAAAACTCATCCGTATTTGTAGCATACATAAGAATGGGTTCATAAACCAAAAGCATAAAACATCCTGCAAATATTATGGTATATGCAGATATCAAACCCTGATTATCCAAACATTTTATTGTTTTTAACCGACTATGCAATTTATTTCCTCCTCACCTTTTTGTACTCACAGTATTCACTAAAAGGCATTGCAATTCTTCTGTTTCTACGCATATACCTTCATTGGACAGACTGTCAGACAGATATGACATCCCACACATTTTGTTTCATCCGCCTGTGGGTACTTAAACCCCTCTTCATCCTCGACCATCGTTATGGCCGATTGTGGGCATATGGCATAACACGCTGTACAGCCACAGCATTCTTCCTTGCGCCTAAATATAAAGGCAGTTCCTTTTTCACGATTAACCCTCCAGCTTTCAATCCCACTTTTCAAATCGATACAGCACCTTATAATCTGCATTATCCCCCCCCCCCGAAAATTTGTTCGTACTATTAAAAAATCTTTTCAAAATATAATACCATTCATATAACCTCAGAAATACCTTCTTCATTTTTCTTTTTACTCTCTGTGCAAACGGAATTGGAACAAAAGCAGCATATTTTTCCCGTAAAGCATCAAATTTAAGCGCACTCATATCCTGAAAAAATACTTCTCTTTCTTTCGGCCGACTGACAGACTGATACTCGCTGGGATATCCCTTAGACCATCCTCATAAGAAACTTCCTTGTACGTCAGCCTGCTGCTTATATGTCCAAACAGTTCTGCACCGTTCTCATTCCTTATAAGCACCAACGAGGTTCCTTTACCGTCATTCATATCAGGGGCAACTCTTTCAATTCCCCAGAAATCTGCAATAGTTATATCCGACATTTTCATTTTTTTGCAGTACATTCATAACAGGAAGGGCGCAGACTGTAATTTCTCAAAAACATCTGCATAAATGGATCTGCGTCTTTTGAAATGTATACTTCCTTTTTGTTTTCATCCAGCTCTTTCATTCCAAAATCCTGCCAGCTCTTATCCTTACAACGGAAATTGACTAAAACCAGTCGAGCCTCATTTTGCTTTTGCATATGCTCGACATATTTTCTCCATAAGACCGGCGACGGTACACCATGACAGATCACGTCCACGCAGAACAGGTTATCATAGTTTCTTTGCAAAAAAAGCTTCAACCCGTTAATCTGACATCCTACCCCCGAAAATAGAACCTTTAATCCAGCTTCCAAGTCTGCCCTCACCTGATCGTATGTGCCGCCTGTTTCCGCCTGCAAATACTTTGAGCCGCGAAGTTTGAAAAGTTCCCTTAACTGATCCACTCTGATAAATTCCGCACTTTTGCAGTCAGAAGATAATGCAACACCATAAACGACTCCGCCCTGAGAAAGTATCTGCTCTGCCAGAAGCGAAAATACTCCCCCCGAGGAACTGGACAATCTCAATAATTCATCTTTCGCGTATGCTGCATATACTTTTGATGTTTTGTCCTCATACATGTCTGTATTCATTCTCCTTAAATGCCAAATTTTTGCTTGTTTTACCTCTCTTTATCACATCAGCACTTGATCTATCTAATCGCCAATCTGTCCAATCACTTTATCCACTCTGCAATAAAACATACTCATTTTCCGGCACTATTTCTCTGGCTCATTTATTTCTTAACCTTGAAAGCACTCCTGTCACTATCCCTTTTTCATGTTCGTTCATTCCGAATTTGAACATAAAAATTCCAAAGACAATACCATATGCAACACCTGCTACTGTTACCTGCATGATGCTCACAGGATGTATCAATACACGAATACATACTCCAAACACCAGAGGCACAATCATGATATCGATAAAAATACTGTCATAAACATTCCGTTTAGTCTGGCAATCTCATTCTCCTCATTCTTTACCTTATATTTTGAATAGAATCTGATATATGCGCCCGAGAATCCAAAGTTAAGCAGCCCCAGATATGAAACTACCGATGACACTAACTGATATAGCCCATATTCACTCTGTCCCAGAAGCCGGAGCATAACTGGTGTATAAATGAAACCCGAAAGGCTGTTGACAGCAAGCGACAGATAAGATAACACCCCCCCTGCCCTGCGCTGATTCACTCTACCCATTTATCAAAACCCTTTCCCATCTGCCATTCGTATAAGGTCGTCAAGATATTTCATGGATTCTTTCTTCTTTCCTGCAATCAGAGAAGATATGGTATCGTAATCCCAGGTTTTACCTGACAGACTGTCCAATCCAGATAAATCAACTTTTTTATCGCTTTGGCTGATTGTACGAAGATAATCGTCCATCCGATTATTGATATCAATATCAAGCTCACGCCTGATTACCAAAAATTTTTTTTTAAAAATCGTCGAGAACACAGTGCCATGAAAGCTATCTGTAATTATTATTTCCGCATGATGAATCAGCCAGATCCATTCCTCTGGCGAACAATCCATCAGACGCACGTCACCAAATGTTTTATCCACCTCATTTTCTACTCCCCCAGCATAAGGTATTGTTACAATAGCAAGTCCCTCTCTTCTACACAATCTTTCAACGTGTCTGCGCTGTCCAGCATCCATTCCCAATAAATAGACAAAAACATAAGGGACATCCAATCGTTCTTCTGGTCTGGATTCCAAACTGCTCCATTCATCGGCATCAATTAGCAATATCGGATCAAGCGTATGTACCACATTGGAAATGCCAATTGAATTCAAAAGCTGCACAGAGGAATATTCTCTTACTGAGACACATAAAAAATCGCCCAAATACTTTCTAATCCATTTTTGATTGTTTCTGGGAATCCAGTCTCTTCCAAAGGATGCCGCATAAGATGCTTTTTTGGCTTTCTTTGTATTTGTAAAGTCTAAAAACTTTATCCTGTTTATGCCAAAGTGCGCCTGTTCCCAAACAACATCTGATCCCACTATGAACAGGTCGTAATCTGAATGAATTAAAAGCGTCCAATTCATAGGAGCTGGGCATAATGTAATATTTTTTCTCACAAATTCCTGGAAAGCACTTTTCCGACACATAAGGAACTGTTTGCTTATAAATTTCCCTCTCCTTCTCTTTCTGAAGCTACTTACAATCTTTTTAATTACTTTTATTGCAAATTCGATATATAATGTTATCTTATATTTCCTTTCATTCTTAAAATATATTGTTTCAATCTGATGTTCGGAATATATTTTACGTAAATATCGATTTAGTGCATATGCCTGTAAATTGTTTCCGTAATTTATAGTATTTTTACTAAATTCTGAAATAATTCCTATTTTCACTTTATTTATTACCCCTATCAATAACCGGCTTTTCTTCCCAAACATACTGCATCTATTCTTTCGAAATCAGTGTATTATTTGCACTGTTTGTTCAACGTAATTTTTTTATGATTTTATATGCCCAGCACATAACTACCCCAACAAAATAATTCCAACATGGAATATTGAGAGTGCTTATAATTTCACTTGAATTATACCCTTTCATTTTTGCATAATATATATATTTTGTAATAGGACGTATCTTATATATACCATGAAATGCCTCTAACGAAATCTTTGTAACGTAAGTAAACCCATCAAAACTATTTATGTACTTATTCTCATCTTTCGTAAGTCCATTCCCTAAATAATCGCATAAATAAATCACCTTCGGATACCACCTAATTTTGTATCCATCTATTGCTATTTTATTCCACACTGCATCCTCAGATAAGAATTTCTCATTATGAAATGTCGGAAACGGATACTTCCTTAATATCTGCACTTTATATACTTCAGCTTTGTCTCCACCCAGCCTGTACTTCTTCCGTTCAGTATTCTTCGCATCAATAAACTTCGCTTTTTTAATGTTAGGAAATCCACCAAGTATTTTCCCATTTCTTAAGGCCTTCAATCCTGACACTGCCGCAAATTTTTCAAAATCTGATTCTTTTCGCAACTCAGATACCCACTTTTGTATCGTTTCAATAGCGTCAGAAACCAGCTCATCATCACTATCAACAAGAAACACCCACTCACCAAGTACATGTCTCATTCCTTCATTGACTGCCTTATGCTTTCCACCATTTTGCTGATAATAATAGGATATGTGAAACTCATTTGTTCTGTTTATAACCTAAAATCCGTGTAATG
>DKVL01000093.1 GCA_002491195.1 Lachnospiraceae bacterium UBA7179 | reverse complement strand
TCACTCTCTTTCGTAAGGATTTGTGGGCAAACTTATTATACTACGAAAAATGCCTTGTGCGTTATTTTATTCTCAAAAGTTGTAAAGTGCTGTCACCTTAAAATAATCGTGAAAAAAACTCCCAAAACCATATTCCTTATACAGGTCGATCATGTCCTGTGGTATTTTCTTCTCATACTCTGTAATAATTTCCTGTGGTACACCTGAAACTTTCTTAAAATCTTTTAATACCTCGTAATTCATTTTCCACCTCCTGGTCCTTAGGAACTGTTAATCGTAGTGTTGTTGTCGTCCTCGCCACTGCCGTGTCCTTAATCATACTCTGTTAATCATAGTACTATTTTTGCGAACCTGCTGCGAACCCGCTGCAATTGATATCCTGCACTGCACTGTCCTGCTGGATCTGCGAATCCTCATACTGCGTGCGCCACTGATTTCATTCAATCATGGATTCCATTCTGAATCGGCAAGATCGCTGTTTAGCAGCATCGGTGTCAACATACAGATGAAATCGATCGCACTTGCAATCCCAGATTCATCCATATCAAAATTGTACATATACAGCCCGCAGCCATAGATCAGCGAGCGCATATATTCCTCCCAGCCTGAAAAATTCTCCACCGCGGCATCGCGAAATACCATCATGCCATGGCAGTACTCTGCACGGCCTATGATTCCACAGCGATAAGCGTGCCGCACAAAGCCGATCTTTTCACAGATATCCCACGCCAGAACGCCTGCCTGGGGAAGATACTCCGCAAACGGTTCCATAAAATGTACCGTATTTTCAAAAGCATATCTGCCCTGCTCATTCAAGGCATTGATGTCAAAATTAGGCCTGCCGTTGATCTGTGCCAACACATCACCTGCCATCCTGGCGAGATTGCATCCTCTGTCATTTTGAATGTACTCAAAGAAACTGTCCTCATCGGTAATTTCATAAAACTCGTCCAGCCATCGCAGGCATTTTTCCTGATCTTCCCCCTCATATTTTGCGTAATAAGCGTCCGTGCCTTCAAAACCGATCACAGTGTCAAAACCCGGCACCTTGCGGATCGCGGGGAAAAAACCAAGGCGCATCATGAAATCTTCCCCGGAAATCTCATGCTTTTGCTGTGTCTGTCTGCAGCGTGCCTCAATATCTGTACTGACCTTTTCACATAGTTCGTGCAGCGTTGTAAGATCTTTTCGATTTGTGCGGCTGCAGATTTCTTCGTATTCTTCTCTTGTGTATTGAATATCCATAGTAATCCTCCCTTTTTGCCAATGCCCGCAAATACCTATTCCATTTTACCAACCATCTGTGTGATGAGCTCAATATATGTCTGGATCTTTATTTTTTGTAGATTCTTGATACTCTCTTTTCCCCCTAATCCAAGTAACGGCTGGTAGCCAAAGCACTCGTCGAACGCCAACGGACCATATTTTTCCAGCGCCTTACTGTACTGCTTGTTTTTAATATTATCTGCCAAATATGCCTGTGAACCTAAATCCGTAAAGAAATGGGAACCTAACACCTCAAGATCCCTATATCTATATAACAGATTGACGAGTTTGCCAATCGTCCCATCCTGTATGATCATATCCCCAAACGCTGTTACCATTACAGGAATTGCATTCGCACCATCAAAGTATGAATCACGCACAATCTCCTCATATTCATGTGGGTTGACCACCCGGAAATAATCATTGAAAAAACTTCCAAATCCATACTCTTTCCACAAACTTAGGATGTCTTGTGTTATTTTCCCTTCATATTCTTCTATTAGACTCTGTGGTACATCTGACACTTTCTTAAAATCTTTTAATACTTCATAGTTCATTCTCTGTCCCTTCCTATCACTCTGCACTCTGTGATATATTCTCCAAATCTGCTATACTGATATCCCATTTTTCCAGTACTTTCTTAAATATTTTTCTGCTCTCTCCCTTTACTTTGTTTTTTATTGCCTTTAATATTCGCAACGCATACACTTTCTGCATTCCTTGTGCTGTACACACCATACCAAACACATTGCTTCCGAGTTTCATCTCCTGCAGCTGCTCATAAAGCGCACAGATCTCGTCACCCAGATTCCCGCTGATCTTCTCCAAAACGCTATTTTCTGCCATTCCTGCACAGCCTAAAGAGTCTGTCGCCCCGAATATACGCGCCCTTCGGTCCGTAATGTTCATCCTTTTGGTCCATCCAAGATTATTGTCAACAAATGCCCGCAGGCAATAGACAATGAGATCAATATCGCTTTCCGAATATGGATAACCCCTATCGTAAAACGTTAAAAGTTCTGCCTTTACACGCGCGTGTGGCTCTTCCGATGCAAAGTACTCCTTTAATTCCGGAATGCTCTTCTCAATATGTAAAATTGCCACCGTAAGCAAAAGCCTGTCACTGCAGTACTGATCCAATTCCGAAATATCATATCTGCGTTCTCTTTCCTTCAATTCATCGAGCGCCAGCCTGCCATTGATATTTAAGATGCTCTGAACCGCCGCCCTCCGCACCATATAACGTTCATTGTCCAAAAAAGGCAGAACATATTTCACATATTCTTCCCTGTGGGACTGCCCCATAGCCTGCATGACCGGATAAGTCACATTGTTATCTTCTACTGCGTTCCTGATATCATCGTCTGATAAGTCACAAGCAACATTGATTTCATTTAAAACTCTATACATACCAATCCTCACTCTGAAATAACCCTGCAGCGTTTTTTGTAACACGCAATACCATATCGGTAAATCGTCTTCATGCCGTCGTCAATCAGGATTTCCTCATAATTTCTCTCCCGGATCTGCCGCATGGCCTCCCTGCATCCGTTGTCAAAAGCGGCGTTCTCCGCATATTTTAGCTCGATGACAATGCCAATCTCCTGCTCCTCGTCCTCCACAATAATGTCACTGTAGCCATCGCCCGACTCTACATTGGACTTGACTTTCCAGCTGCTCATATTTCCAAGCAGCCCTAACAAGATGCCATGATAAAAATTCTCTTTCTTTCCTTTTCTAACACTGGTGTCACGAATGCTGATCATTTTTTTCAGATATGATGTAAATCCCTCCTCAATCGCTGTTACATTATTTTCCAGAAATGCCATACAGAAGTTCTCCAGTTTTTGGATGTCCTTTCTGGTCTCATCCTTAAACCATTTACGAATCTGCCGGACATAGATCCAGCGGATTTCCTCGTTTGGGATAACCAGTTCTGATATTCCTTCGTCGTCTTCCCCATCCTGTGTCAGATACCCTGTTGTAAAGAGCAGACTCCAAAGGTTGTCAATGTCAGAATCCAAATCCCGGTAAGTCAGTTCCTGATGAATCTCTTTTCGAATGCTGCCTCCATTGATCAACAGTTCGATTTCGTTTCTGGTGGACACATCCGCCTTATCAATAAATCTTCTGATAATATCATTGCTGCTCGTGTTTACCCAGTAATTCTGCGGCTTTTTGGTGTTGCCGCTGCGCAGATCAGCGCAATAATTGACAACATCCCACGGACAGTAGATGTGCTGACCGCCAAACTGATAGCCATCATACCATTCCCTGATGGCATCGTAGTGCTCTGTAAATCCATAATACGAAAGGAGCTCCTGTATTTCCTTGTCAGTGAAGCCAAAATATTCCTTGCAGAGCATATCGTTTACTGTATATACCTTAAAATTATTTAGACCAGTAAAAATACTCTCTTTTGAAATTCTAAGACACCCCGTTAAAACTGCAAACTGTAAACTGTCGTTTGTCTTGAATGCCTTGCCAAACATTTTTTGGATGAACTCTACCATCTGATCATAATATCCGCTCCGATAGGCTTTATCCAGCGGTACATCGTATTCATCGATCAGCAGGATCGTGCTCTTTCCATAGTGTTTCTGTAATAAATGAGACAACACGGACAAGCTGTCTGACAAAAGAACATCTGACATTGCATACTCGCCACGATCATTGATATTGATCAACGCTTTGTACTGCTTGTGTTCTATCTCTGTAAGCCGGTCACTCTGCATCAAAAACTGAAATCTCGCTGCTTCCTTTCCGATCACACTGCGAAGCATATCCGCCGCCTCATCAAAGCTGTTCCCGCTCACATCCTTCAGGCTGACAGAAATCACAGGGAACTTTCCCATATACTCCTCACAGAGCGCCCTCTCCTTTGAAATCTCAAGCCCGTCAAACAGCGCTGCGTCACTGCCCACCTCAAAAAAGTACTTGAGCATACTCATCGTCAGCGTTTTTCCAAAACGTCTGGGGCGCGTGAACAGATTCACCTTTCCGATATTCTCCAGTAAATCCCTGATCATCCCGGTCTTATCAATATAATAAAACTGCTGTATGCGCATTTCCCTAAAATTCTCAATCCCCATCGGAAGTCTTTTTGTCTTTTCCGCCATCATCCTGCCTCCTGTCATTCTGCACTCCGCTATACTTTCTCAAAACCTGTCACACCAATATCCCATCCATCTGTTGACAGCAACTCTGATTTCATTATTACACCGATTCCTTTGAGTGTCAATTTTACAGGCTGATTTATTCAGAAAAGCACTTTGCAGACGCCCTTCTTAGAAGCTGGTCAGCGGACTCTGTATATTCAAGCGCAAGCGACTTTTCGGCGCACTCCTTTGCCTTTGCAAACTCCCCTGCTGCCATATAAACTCTGCCCAGCTCAATATATCTGTTATTGATATAATGCTCCCTGCAGAGCTCTGGCGTATCGCAGTAATCGATACAGAATGTCAGGCAGTCAATCGCATCCTGGATCAGCTCGGGAGTGGCATATTCCTCATTCTCGACAATTTCCTCGAGCGTGGTATAATACCCCCAATGAACATCATAAGAATCCGGCCAGAGCGCAATTGCCTTGTGATAATATTCCGGACCTTTTCTATTGTCCGTGTACATCATGATCTTACAGCCAAGCAGATCGCATTGCCTGGCCAATGCATGTTTTTCCTCCTCGGACACAGCCGCATCCTCGTACCTTGCAAGGATTTCATCCGCATCTGCAACGTAATCCTCCTCGTCTGTTGCGCCCTCAAATTTGCAGTTTCTATACTTGTTAAAAAAATTGTTAAAGTCCTCATTCATTTTTTGAATATCGATTGCCATAATCCCATTCCTTTCTTTTTCTGATAATCTGATCCTCAATCCAAACCATGCAGTTGTAATGCGGCATAGTCAATCCTTGTATCCTCCAAATACTCTATTGGAAGTAAATCATGTTTTACAGTAATCGCAATGCCTCTGTCTTTTGCAAGCATCGCAAGCGCCACACTGTCATAGGCAAAAAATTCATCCAAATAGTTTCCATTTCTCCTCATTCTCGCAGCATGATGTTTCAGCATATATTCCAATCCCTTGTTCAATTGCGCTTCATCGCGTTCGATGATCCCCCTATATGCACGCGCATGTCCCTCAGAATACTGCTTCATTCCCCGTTTTCTTTTATTGTCATCGATCTTTTGTACATACTCCAATGCATGGACCAAATCATCTAATATGACATATTTCAGTCCAAAACCAAGCAGCACTGTCGGGAGAAATTCTTGCACATCTTCCACCTTGATACTACCATACAATTGCGCCATATGAACCGCCTGCTCTTTCCTTCCGCCCAAGATCGCATAATACAATGATTCGTATGCATAAGTGGAGACATAATAGGATTCGATGTCATATTCCTTTTTCGGAAATTCAACATAAAACCATTCTCTAGCCAGAGAAGCCTTATAAAAACATTTTCTGCCCTCCGCTATATTTTTCTTATAAAGCATTTCTATTTTTCCCAGTATCCCATTACTCTCTTCCAATGCGATGACTTTCTTGACCGTTGCAAAGGACTTGATCTCTTCCTTTAATAATTGTTTGCAGTCCATATAGACTTCATCCAGATACTCATTGAGTGATTCCGTATGCTCCATATATTCCCCTTTCTTAATTGTATTTCCTATTTGCCCAGTCCCATCAATTCGTTCAAGAGCTCCTGCGACAATCTCACTCCCGTAACGCCTAAATCCTTTTGACACGACGCACAATCCTGATTCCTCTGGAAACCCATCACAAAATCTTTCAGGCTTTTACCCGCCAGATACACATTTTTGCCGGCCTGATCATGAAGCCATATGTAGATCGATGGATTATTTCGATTCCTACACAACAGATTGCCGCCGTCTATGCTGCCAATCGGTATCAGATCAGCGGGAAGCTGTCCTTGATACCTGTCCACGGCTGTAAATATGTTTTCCTTTCCGCTGACACCGAAAAAATAAGAAAACGTCTCCCACCCGTCTTCTGTCGCCAACGGTGTCTTTTCGACCGCTTTAAAATTCATTTCCTCTTTCACAAAAACATCACGGAAATGATCCAGTATCCATCTGTATTCGTCATCAATCGTTTTGTCAAATAATTCTGCAATCCGCTCCCAGTCTTTGCCTTCAATCGCTTCCTTATTCTCTTTTTCAAAAATTTCATAACACTTTTTTTCAAAATCATTCATCTGCGGCATACCCTCTCCTATGCTAAATCTTTCTATTTCAATGTGCAATTTTCAAACACGCTCTATATCCCCAATATTGTAAACACACTGTTTTGCGCAAAATTGTCTTCCGCCCACGGGGCAAGCTCCCTGATCGCTTCCAGCAGATTTCCGCCAGTTTTCTCCGCCTCTGTACAGATTCTTTTCCACTGCCCGGCGTTGATTTCTGTTTCGCCATACGGATTATAATCTTCCACGATATTTAAGATCAACCTGTCCAGTCCCAGCGCAACCATGAAATCGTCATGGATATTTAACGACTCCTCGTTCCAGAACGCCATCGTATCTTCGTCCCATTTTCCTTTCAAAAACTCATGGTAACAAGTGCTATTTGATGCCTTGCGCTCTGCTTCCGTTAAAAAATATTTCATATCGCTCCCCTGATTCGCAAATTTGATCAAAACAGTTCCTTAAAACAGAATCTTACTCAAAAGACGTCTTGAGCCAGTCGTCTATCTCTGTCCAGAAGTTGACGTTGTACATGGGTTCATCATCGGCATACCAGATCACTGCATTATCATCGCCGCAGTTCTGATAATCGATGGCAATATACACCCCTCCGCCATTGTTATAAAACCCATATGTCGTGTCCAGATTGATCTGAAGCGGCTCTTCCAGATCATCAATGATCCCCCACTCGCTTTCTCCGAAACACGTTACTCTGCCAATGGATACGATTCCTGATCCACTTGGATAATAATAAAATCCATTGTGTACCGATAAATAAAATTTCTTTAACTTTTCAGGCATTCCCCCAAATAAATCGCTGGATTCGCAGTCAAGAGGATTCCCTCCCTCAAAGTAGTCAATCTGTCCTGTGCCCATCTGTATTCCATACAAAACAACGATTGAATCATTATAGGATATAAAATCCAATGTTTTCACGTTTTGCTCCAAATAAGAAAACGTATTGGGCAGTTCTGTGTATAGGGCATCTCTCCAGATCGAAAGCATTTTGCGAATACGCTCCTGCATATCCTCTGTGCCCAAAATATCAATCCACGCACCTGGAATCGCAGCCTTAACCTGCTCATTGATTTCAGTGACGATTGTTACATCCTTCCGGTATTTGTTTAAATACTCTAATTTTTCCATATCATTTACCATTCCTTTCTTATGCCATTTCTTATTAGAAACTGTTCCAAAATAACCTGTGCATCCTGACTTGTCTATTTCTGTACTGTTCCTTATTTATTGAAGCACAAGCCACATATTTACTTCGTCATACCCTGCCACTTGCGCTGTCAGGGATTTCCTAAGCGGCGATTCTTCTGTTCCTCTATAGACAGCAACAAAATCATCTCCTGCCGCAATTGCTCCCTGTGGATAAAAATATTGACATACAATCTGGACCTTGCACCCGATCGGATAGTTTTCTTTCGCCTTCACCCATTCACTGCGATAGTCTTTGACTGCCAGGGACCATGTTTCTTCGAACGCTTCCGGTTCCACTTCTCTATACACTCCATCCAGCTCGTCTTCTATGACAGCGCCTTCTCTGAGACAGTCCTCTCTACAGGAAACGTGCATCCGCGAATCGCTGCCGATGATAACCTGACGCAGCGCATACAGTTCTTCATCCAATTCCATCCAGTACTCCTCGTTTTCATATGCGATCCAAATATATTTCATTGCCAGCCTCCTTTCTGTCACCTGAAAAAGTAACTCCTCTATTCATATACGATCAAACAAAGATCATCAAGATATCGTTCAAACAGTTTTTTCAATACATTTGTATCCTTGGGCAGTCTCCTTTCCAGTTCACCCCAGTACAGAAAAACAATCTTTTGAGGCAGTATGACATCACAGATCAGATCAGCAACTGCATCCCAGCCTGCGCCGCAAAATGCTGGAAACTGTAATGATTGTTTGATCGTACGGATCAGTTCTGACGATGTATGGATCCCTCTGCAGTCAATACAAATCTCTGCTTTCCTCTCCTGCTTTTTCCTTACGATCTGCACCAGTTCGCCCTCTGGATCTTCCGCAATCATATGCTCCACAAACACATCATTCGTATTTTCATATAAATCCGAATCCTCACGCATAACATACTGATACAACTTTGTCCGCAGACTGATTTTTTCCTCCTTGGAATGAAAGTTTGTAAATACAATATCCAGATAGATATCTTCCTCCAAACAGGTTTGAAACGCGCAGATCTGTGCAGAAAATAAATCCTCAAACTGCTCATCGGACAAATATTCCCGCAGATACAGACAGATTGACTTGATACAGTTCATTTTGTCAAAAGCCATTATCCTCTATAACCTCAAACAACTCCTCTAAATTTTTACCAATTCCCATTTTCCGGTACATCTTCTGGCGTGATCCAGTCGATCTGCTCTGACGCTTTGCCCGTTTTCACATATTCCTCAATCCCTCTCCAGGCCAGTTCCAACGGCAGGAACAGACCGGCCGAGGCATAGATCTCCTCTCCGATCTCTATCGTTTCTTCCAGATCGCTTTTATCATATACCGACAACAAATCTTTATTATTTACATGATCAATATAATGCAAATATATCCTTTGCAGTTCAAGACTTGGTTCGATCATTAATGTGGAGCATATTCTGCTATTTTCAAAGATCTGAATATCCCCCTCCCCACTTCCGTCCTGCCAGTAATCCATAAAATTGTCAATCATCTTTGACTTCATTTTTTTCATATCCCGTGCCGTAATCTCAAATGAGTCATCCGGACTGTTGAATACAATTCTTCTCATAATTTCTCCCTATATTTCGTTCCATTAATACTATTTATTTTGATATGTTACTGTATATCCTACCTATCAAAAATCCCAATCATTACTCGTCTTTCACTATTTTCCCTTTTAGATAGTACTTTACACCTTTTACTTAATCCGCTATAATGAATATAACATATAATTATTGTTTTATAAAAGGCGGTGAAAGGGTGGTAAACACTATGAATAACCAAGAATTATGTATCTTACTTGATTCTATTCTGGCACTACTTGAAACGAATAATACTGAAAAAGCCAAGGAAGTCATCAAAAATGGCATCAAACGAATTGATCGGGGAATGACTTCAAGCAGCAATGATCCTGATTCCAACAATGAATAACTGTCACATGAAAGGTTCTTTCTTATCAGAAGGAACCTTTTTTCGTTTGATCATCCACACCATCACGCTGATCACTGCAATGATGAAAAGGATCACTGCCACAATGTCTCTGATCCGATAAAACTGTTTCATGTCATGACTGTTTTCAAATCCAGACACAGCATCGATATACCAATCATCTGTCAGATTGCCCTGATATACTTTTCCTAACGCACTGTCCATGTGTACCTGTCCGATCGGAAGCAGGATTTCGCCGATGCGTGGGATACTGACGATCCGATTATTGATCCGTACTGGTATCTCCTCTCCATTCGCAAATAGCGCCATATAATATTGGGCATAGCTCTCGCTCGTTCTCAGGAGAGTCACTTTCCATACGTTTGTCTCATATGTCGTATCAGCAGTACTATATTCCGCCGGACAATAAATTCCCATCGGTTCCAGGTTCTCTGCCGCGATCTTCAGCACAAAATAACCATCGGACTTTTGGGGAATTGATTGCGACACAGCTGTGGCATCAATGACAGGAAAACCGTCTCCACCCTTGTACCCCTCAAAGTTATACGGATTCTGCCTGACCGCATCATAACCGCACGCCTTGCTATTCCAAAATACGATTTTCTCATACGGCGGCAGATATACCAACACCCACACACTGATCAATAGGATGAATGTAATCACACATGCCATAAATCTTCTACTACTCCAGCTCATTTGATCCCTTTCTCATTTACAGAATTTTTCTCCTCTTTTGCGACAACACTTTCTAAGGAACTGTTCTAAGGAACAGTTCCTAAATTAAGCTGCACATGTTATTTTTGAACAGTTCCTAATTCCGCTCAAAATATCCCTTTGATTTCTTTTTTCAGGAGACTGTAAAATTTTTCATCTTATTTCTCCAAATAAATATCTATATAACTACATCATATCATATAAGTTGCGAATAATAAATACTCTATTTTGCCATTTTAATAATCAAATGTTTAATTATTAATCACTACTCCCATCAATAAAATAACACAATGCACTTGTCTTTCCTCTGAAAAACAATACATTGTGTTACTCCATATCTTGCACAAACTCTATTTTGCCTTGTCCTCCTCAACCTGCTCAATCCCCGAAATATCCGAGTCGATGACGAGCGAATAGTTGGTATAATATACGACAAACCCTGGCTTGGAGCCATTCGGCTTCTTGACGTTTTTCTTCTGTGTATAGTCGATCTCCACCTTCTCCTGCCCTCTGGCCTGGGAATAGTGTGCTGCAAGCTTTCCGGCCTCCTCGAACACCCTGTCGGGAACCTCCTCGCCGTTTGTCCTGACCACCACATGGGAACCCGGGATCCCCTTCGTGTGAAACCACCAGTCATTTCCCGTCGCAAACTTAAACGTTAGTTCCTCATTCTGGTAATTATTTTTGCCAACATAAATATGATACCCGTCGCTGCTGACATAGTGAAATGGCCTGCTCGTGATCTTCTCGCGCTTCGCATTGCCCTTCCGCCGGATATAACCGCTGTCGATGAGCTCCTCCTTGATCTGCACCAGATCCTCTTCTTTTAACGCAATATCAAGCGAAGTGCTGATCGACTTTAAATGATCGATCTCCTCCTTCGTCTCCTTCGTGAGCGTTGTCAACGCCTCATAAGTACGTTTTAATTTCTGGTATTTGTCAAAATACTTCTTGGCGTTCTCCCCCGCGGAAAGCATCGGATCAAGCGGTATGGTCATCATCTGATTGTCATAATAATTAAGAGCTTCCATCGACTTTGCCCCCGTCTCCACTCCGTAGCCGTATGCGTTGAGCAATTCGCCGTATACCCTGTATTTTTCTCTCTTCTCAGTATCCTGCAGCTGCTTCATCTGAAGGTCATATTTCTTGACATTGCGCTCCAACGCCGTCTGCACAATCCTCCGCAGGTCCACCGAGCGCTGCCGGATCCGCGTGATCACGTTTTTCTCCGCATAGTAATATTCCAGCAGAGCAGAAACGCTCTCAAAGCTCCTGCTCTGCTCCTGCGCGTAAGAACTCAGCCTGATTGCCGCATACTCAACCGGCTGATTATTCTCATACACGATGTTAAAATCGAATATTTCCGTCTTCACGCAATCCGCCAGCCTGCCAAGCTCGGAAACAAGCCGCCCGAGCGCTTCCGCCGTAAGCCCTGAAGAAGGCAGGTCTGCATCAATCCCTGCCCTGTAACACAATTCCTGTGCAATGCACGGCGATATCCCCGTAAAGCCTGTATAGATTGCCTTATAGACTGGCAGGCTCTTCGCCTTCAGCACTGCTGCCATCTCCTCTGCGGAGCACTCCAGCAGCTCGGCCTTATCCTGCGTTTTTGGTATAAAATACGAACGCCCCGGCAAAACCTCCCTGACCGAACTGACCATACCCGAAATGTGTTTAATGCTATCGATGATCATCTCCTTGTCATCACAGAATATAATATTACTGTGCTTTCCCATCAGCTCTATGATCAGGTACTTCCTGCACAAATCCCCCAGCTCATTCAAATGCTCCAATTCAAACCGAACAATCCGCTCCAGTCCCGGCTGCGTCACTGATACAATCCGCGCATTCTGCAGATGCTTGCGGAGAAGCATACAGAAATTCGGCGCCGTCATAGGACTCGTCTTATTCTTTTCCGTCAGATACAGCAGCGGAAGCGAAGCATCCGCCGACATCAGCATCCTCACCTGCCCGCAGCTCCCCTTAATCGTCAAAATCAGTTCATCCTTCTCCGGCTGCGCAATCTTATAAATCCTGTTTCCAACCAATTGATCCTTCAATTCACTGACAATCCCCGCGATCGTCACCCCATCAAATGCCATCTTAAATCCCGCCTTATTTACATTAGTGTACTGACCACTTATAATTCATGTTAAATACACTACCAACACAAAGAAAGAACGCGTCCTCGCGTTCTCTCAAACCACACAGCAAATCCACCGAAAGAACACTGCCCGTTCGCATTCTTCCGCCGCCAAAACACCGAAAGAACGCTGCCCTTGCGTTCTTCCCGGAAACTTAGCAAGACTTAGGCTGCGTCCTTTGCAGCCTTAGCCGCGCTTAGTTTCCTATCATCCAATCATACATCTCCTGATACTTGCTCGCGGACACGCCCCATGAATAATCCACAGCCATTGCCCTGTCCACAATCTTGTTCCACTCGCGCTTTCTGTCATAGTACACCTGTTCCGCATAACGGATCGTGTTAAGCATCTCATGCGCATTGTAGTTGGTAAAGCTAAATCCCGTACCTCTGTTCTCGTACTCATTGTATGGCTCTACTGTATCCTTCAACCCACCTGTCTCCCGCACGATCGGAACAGTACCGTAACGCAGCGACATCAACTGGCTCAATCCGCAGGGCTCAAACAGCGACGGCATCAGAAACGCATCACAGGACGCATAGATTCTGTGGGAAAGTTCCTCTGAATAATAAATATTTGCAGAAACTTTGCCATGATATTTCCAGTCAAAATGACGGAACATATTCTCATAGCGCTCCTCACCTGTGCCAAGCACTACCAGCTGTACATCATCCTTGCTGCACATCTCATCCATAATGTAGGCAACCAAGTCCATACCCTTCTGGTCTGTAAGTCTTGACACGATACCAATCATCATCTTCTTGTCATTCTCTTCCATTCCAAGCTGTCTCTGCAGATCCCTCTTATTCTTGATCTTTTCCTTCCTAAAGTTAGCTGCATTATAATGTGCTACGATAAACTGATCCGTATCCGGATTGTATTCATTGTAGTCAATACCGTTCACAATTCCTCTCAGGTCATGCGTTCTCGCCGTCAGCAGCCCATTGAGCTTCTCTCCATAGAAATCTGTCTTAATCTCCTCCGCATAGGTCGCACTCACCGTCGTGATCGCATCAGCATAGGTCAGTCCGCCCTTTAACAGATTACCGTCCTTAAAGTATCCCAGCTTGTCAGGCGCAAAATAAGAACCATCAAGACCTGTGATATTCTGAACGGTTTTGATATCATAGATACCCTGGAACTTGAGATTATGAATGGTCATAACCGACTTCATCCCCTGATAAAATTCACCCTTCGCAAACCGCTCCTTTAAATATACTGGTATGATCGCCGTCTGCCAGTCATGACAATGCACAATATCCGGCCGGAAACCTACAACTGGCAGAATCGACAATGCCGCCTTTGAGAAGAACACGAATTTGGTAATCTCACCAATATGGTCATCGCTGTATGGCTTAAAACCGCCAAACATCTTCTCGTTGTCAATAAAGTAATATGTGATCCCATCGTACTGCGCCTCAAGCACGCCCACATACTCGCTCTGTCCCATAAAATCCATGTAAAAATGGGTCCTGTACTGCATCAGTGATTTCATATGATCCGACATACACATATATTTGGGCAAGATCACCCTCGCATCAAAATATCTCTTATCGTAATACTTCGGGAGTGAACCCACCACATCTGCAAGTCCTCCCGTCTTAATAAATGGTACACCCTCTGAAGCCACAAATAAAATATTTTTCATACAATCAAATCCCTTTCCACACTAATATTCACTGTTGCAAACTTCCTGCACTTTACCAGTAAATTTATTATACACCAACCCCAGCGCGAATGTAAAGGAATTTGTCTGATTATACTCATGATTATGCTCTGTAATGAAGTCTTATTTTATCGGCTATCAGAGCTATGAACTCAGAATTTGTCGGCTTACCCTTTCCAATATTGATCGTATATCCGAAAAGCGAGTCAAGCGTCTCCATCTTCCCCCTGCTCCATGCTACCTCGATCGCATGTCTGATGGCACGCTCAACGCGGCTCGGTGTCGTCTGGTACTTCTTAGCGATCGACGGGTAGAGAATCTTTGTGATCGAATTCAACATCTCACTGTCCTCCACTGACATCATGATCGCTTCGCGGAGATACTGATACCCTTTGATATGAGCGGGTACACCGATCTCATGAATCATGTCTGTCACATCTTTTTCAAGATCATGTGTATTTTCCAGGGAATTTGTTTCCGATCTGCTGTCCAACCCCTTACTGATCAGACTGTTTTCATTGCCTGTGAGCTTTGAGCCTGCCGGAACCGTGATCATAATCTGAAATTCCTTGTCCTTTGTCAATAAATCGCTGAGAATCCTGAAAATCTTCTCGTTATCCTGCTGTGTCATTACGTTTAACTGTTCCATTAATTTGTCCTCCATTCCAATCTTTGACTGCCAAATGCTACCGCAATCACGTCTCCCAATCATAATCTTGGCGAAGAATTCATAAACGCTGCTCCCAATTTACGTATACTTACAAATTCTAGCAGGATTTGGCAATGTCCATTATATAAGATTGTCAATTTATCTTGCAACAGTTACTTATCGCACTTTTTGCGCTTTAAATACAGCATACGCCAAAATACCTCAAAAACCGCTCAAATGCCTTAAAAATAGCTGTTCTTTCTTGTTGAAACAGCTGAAATTTTTATATGATTTATTGCTATTTGAAAAGTTTAGAATGATTTTTACGCGATTACTTTTTTTCATTTTTCAAAAAAGTATTGACATTTTTCCTGAGAATTAGTATAGTTAAAATGTCGGTTGACAAATCAGACGACATGTCATAACTGACATGTCAGTTATGTGGGGTCTTAGCTCAGCTGGGAGAGCATCTGCCTTACAAGCAGAGGGTCACAGGTTCGAGCCCTGTAGGCCCCATTTTTTTCCTAAATACGATTGTATGGCGAAGTAGCTCAGTTGGCTAGAGCACGCGGTTCATACCCGCGGTGTCGAGGGTTCGAATCCCCCCTTCGCTATTTTTTATGTAATGAGCCGGGCATAATCCCCGCTCATTTTTTATGCGCACGGGCACCTGACACGGCAAGTAGGGGAAAAGAGCATCCCCTACTCGATTTGGTATTGATTAAAGATTTACCTTAGGCAATGCCGCAATACTCTTTGCAAGTTCCTCGTCTGTAGGAATGTAATCCATCATTTCCCCATCATTAAACTTCTGGTATGCGACCATGTCAAAATAGCCTGTTCCAGTAAGACCAAACACGATATTCTTCTCCTCGCCGGTCTCCTTGCACTTGAGCGCCTCGTCGATCGCCACTTTGATCGCATGGCTGCTCTCAGGCGCGGGCAAGATGCCCTCTACCCTTGTGAAAGTCTGTGCTGCTTGGAATACCTCTGTCTGCTCTACACTCCTCGCCGATATGATCTTATCATCATACAGCTGTGACACGATGGAGCTCATGCCATGATACCGAAGTCCTCCAGCATGGTTTGCCGATGGGATAAATCCGCTTCCAAGCGTATACATCTTCGCCAGCGGACAGATTTTTCCCGTATCGCAGTAATCATATGCATAGACACCTCTTGTAAGGCTTGGGCAGGAAGCCGGTTCTACTGCTATGATGTCATAGTCCGCCTCGCCCCGGAGTATCTCCCCGACAAACGGAGAGATCAGTCCGCCCAGATTGGATCCACCGCCTGCACAACCGATGATCATGTCCGCCTTGATCCCGTATTTATCCAACGCGGACTTCGTCTCCAGCCCAATGATCGTCTGATGCAAAAGCACCTGCGACAATACAGAACCCAGCACATAGCGGTATCCTTCCTGCGTTGTGGCAGCCTCAACTGCCTCTGAGATCGCACAGCCAAGACTTCCTGTTGTGCCTGGGAACTCCTCATTGATCTTTCGTCCGACAGTTGTGAGCATAGACGGAGACGGTGTCACCTTCGCCCCATAAGTCCGCATTACCTCACGCCGGAAAGGTTTCTGCTCATAGGACACTTTGACCATATACACCTGACAATCCAAGCCAAAATAGGAACATGCCATCGATAAAGCTGTTCCCCACTGACCTGCGCCAGTCTCCGTAGTAACGCCTTTGAGTCCCTGCTGTTTCGCATAGTATGCCTGTGCGATCGCGGAGTTAAGCTTGTGGCTTCCCGATGTATTGTTTCCCTCGAATTTGTAATAGATATGCGCTGGTGTGTCCAGTTTCTTCTCCAGACAGTATGCGCGCGTGAGCGGAGACGGACGATACATTTTGTAAAAATCGCGGATCTCCTGCGGTATGTCGAAATATGGTGTCGTGTCATCCAATTCCTGCTTTGCAAGCTCCTCACAGAAAATCGGTGCCAGCTCCTCCACCGTAACCGGCTTCATAGTCGCCGGATTTAAGATCGGCGCTGGCTTGTTTTTCATGTCTGCCCTCACGTTGTACCACTGTCTGGGCATCTCGCTCTCTTCCAGATAAATTTTGTATGGTATTTTGTCGCTCATGATATTATCTCTCTTTCTTTGATTTATTTTATGCACTCCTCATGATTATACACTTTATCACCCTGAAAGTAAAGGTCTGTGTCATGGATGATAACCTCACTGGTTCAGTGACTCCTCCTGAAGCCTGTCAAATTCCGCCATGCACTCATCGACTGTAGCGCCATTTAACAGCTTACGCACGATGATACAGGTGTTTCCCCACTGCTCAACCTTCATGGATGCATTGGAGCCAAGGACGAAAACATTCTCGTTAATTCTGTCGTTGAGCGGTTTCAGCGCAGGAATGCACTCAACCTCTACATTTTTTGACGGCGAGATCACCTTGTTTGTCTCCGCGTAAACCTGCAGCGCCTCGTCGGAAACCATGATGTCCAGAAGCTTTGCCGCATCCTCCGCGTGCGCTGCATTCGCCCCGACCGCAATCCCTGTCATGGGCATGACCGGCATCTGCCCCCGGCTGCTCGGAAATCCGATGACCAGCATATTAAAATCCGTTTTTCCATAAGCGGTCTCCGAATTTGCTGCACTCCAGTATGCCATGACAATCGGTGTCTTCTGCGCCAGGAAATCAGCGCCTTCCCCCTCGATTGCTTCACTTATATAGGCTTTTTCTGCATCGATATATCCCAGATCGATCAGCTTCTTTAGAAACTCGAACCCTGGACGCATATAGTCGCTGTATTTCTTCTCCCCGCTGTTGAGCGCCGCAATTTCTGCCTCCGTATTCCCGCCATTGTACAGATCTGCATATGCCTGTGCGAGCACAAATGTCTCCAGCCACCACCGGTTTGCACCAACTGGTGTCTCGATCCCGTTCTCCTTGAATACTCTGCAGCATTCCAGAAAATCCTCTGGTGTCTCTGGCAGCTCCAGCTGATACTGGTCAAACATATCCTTATTAATAAACAGCCCGTATGCCACGACCTCCTGCGGGATTGCCACGAGCTTTCCGCCAACGACATTGGCCGCCCTCACCACATCCCGCAGATTCTTTGCGCTGTCAAGCTCCGACAGATCCATCAGCTTCCCCTCTGCAGCCAGAATCAGAATCGTGTCGGGATTCAGCAGGTACAAGTCATCCATATCGTTACGCGCCCTGTCAAGCGCCACATCATCATATGTTTTATCCCGATAATCTTCCGCTGTGTAGGTGATATACTCCACCGTAACTCCCAGTCTCTCTTCCGCCATGGCAATGGTCTTCTCTGATGCGCTCCTCGCCACATTGTCCGCGTCGGGCAGCGTTTTCTCCATCGGACTAAACAGCGTCACTGTCCGCTCCTCCTCCTCCTCAAATGTAGTCAGCCTGCTGTCCGATTTGTTTCCGCTGCATGCGGTGAGCGTCAGCACTGTCGTTATGATCAGACAGAATGCTGCCTGTTTTCTGATTTGTCTTCTCATTGTGATCCCCCTTACTGCCTTCCTATTTTTCTCTGCTTATATGCT
The DNA here is from genome assembly GCA_002491195.1 of Lachnospiraceae bacterium UBA7179. Lineage (GTDB taxonomy): Bacteria > Bacillota > Clostridia > Lachnospirales > Lachnospiraceae > COE1. Next base: position 17,229 of record DKVL01000093.1, on the reverse strand, counting down.
GCATTACCACTTTCTTTAACAGCTCCACATCGATTGGTTTCGCCAGATGCACATTCATACCAGCGTCCAGCGCCTCCTTTTCATCCTCCGCAAACGCGTTTGCTGTCATTGCGATAATCGGTATCGTCCCAGCGTCTGCGCGTGCCAGCGCCCTGATTGCCCTCGTCGCATCGTAACCGTTCATGACCGGCATCTGTACATCCATCAAAATCGCATCAAACTCACCTTCAGCGGCGTGCGCAAAGCGCTCCACCGCCAGCTGTCCGTTTTCAACGATCTCACAGTCCGCTCCCTCGATCGACAAGATTTCCCGCAATATCTCGGCATTGATCTCATTATCCTCCGCTGCCAGGAAATGCAGCCCTTCCAGACTGTTGATCTCTGCAGTGTCTGCACTGCCCGAAACTTCTTTCATCTCCAGAATCTTTTCCTGAAACGCAGTCACCAAAAACGGTTTTGCCAGCAATCCCGTATTTGGCAGCAACAGTATCTCATCTGTTCCCTTTGCATCGTAGTCTGCCAGGAACAGCAGTGTCGTTGTACCCGGCAGCAGCTTTTGCAGCTCCTTTATTTTCCGGATTCCCTCTGCCTCCACTACATTCCAGTCAATCAGAAGCAGCTGGTAACATTCTTTTTTCGTCGTATCTTCACATAGTGTCTGTATCGCTTTCTCTGCATTTGGAACAGAATCCGCCACAACACCAGAGTCCTTCATCAGCATCCGGATGTGTTCACAAGCCTCCGGCTCTCCATCCACTGCCAGTATCCGCGAAATCCCGCTCTCCTCCCAGAATTTCTTATATGCATGCCCCTCAGGTATGCGCAGCTCCAGTTCTACCCGAAACAGCGTTCCTTTGTTTACCTCGCTCGATACATCGATCGTTCCGCCCATCAACTCCACGATATTCTTGGTGATCGCCATACCGAGTCCTGTGCCCTGCACCTTGTTCGTTGTGCTGTTCTCCGCCCGTGTAAACGCATCAAACACTACCTTGAGATACTCCGGCGTCATCCCGTACCCGTCATCCTGCACCTCTATCCGGATACGTTCAAATTGCGAACTGCGCTGTTTCATACCGATGATGCGAAACCAGATATTTCCCCCCTCCTGCGTATACTTGACTGCATTGGAGAGAAGGTTGATCAAAATCTGATTGATTCTTGTCTCATCTCCCAACAGATACTCGTGCGCTACATTCGTCACCTCTACATGGAATTTCTGCTGCCTCGCCGCTGCCATCGGACGGATGATCGCATCCACGGAGGACACCAGATCGTTTAGCGTAAACTCCTCAACCGTGAGTACAACCTTCCCGCTCTCAATCTTTGAAACATCCAGAATATCATTGATCAGGCTGAGCAGATGCTGTCCTGATGCCATGATCTTCTTTGTGTACTCCCGCACTTTCTCCGGATTGTCTGCATCCTTAGCAAGCAGCGTCGTGAAACCGATCACCGCATTCATCGGCGTGCGGATATCATGTGACATATTTGAGAGGAACATGGTCTTGGAATTGCTCGCAATCTGTGCAGCCTGCAGCGCCTCCGCCAGCTGCTTATTGTACAATTCGCGCTCCTTCTCCCGCTCTTCCCTGAGTTTATTCTGCTGCCTGTGATTCAGATAATAGATCACACAGCACAGGAAGAATGCGATTAGCATCACCGCGACAACAACAAAAATATTCTGGTTTACCGTATCCCCCTCCTGCTGGATCGCCTCGATTGGAACATATCCAATCAGATACAGCGACCCATCATTCACAGACCACATATAGATCAGAGAATTTTTCCCGCGAATATCATGGTTAAACATAATATTCTTTCCACCTTGGACACTCGCAAAAACTTCCTCCAAAAGCGCCTCATCCGTAATGTCATTTGCCCGGAAAAAGTCTTCCAGATTCAAATGACCTGCACTGCGTTCCCCCATTCCTTTTGGTTTGAGTATCAGCCGCTCGCTCTGCGCATCCATGATATAAAGCATCGCCCTCCTGTTGTAAAATCCGTCGGGCAGAGATTTGTCCAGCGAATCGTAAACATACTCGATATAGAGCGTTGCAATTTCCTTTCCGCCGCGTTCAACGGGACATTTCAATGTATAAGCCCACGTTCCCATATAATTCACATAAGATTCGGAAACTGCCAGTCCGCCTACGGTCCTTTCCGCCGAAAAGTCCATCCCCTCCTGCGTAAAAACCTCGCCTGTGTTGGATATTCCTACTGTCTCATCCGCACAGATCAGCGAGACTTTGACCATTGTCGGATTTTTCTGATATGTCTGTATATATTCCAAAGGCTCCGGCGACAAAGCGATTTGCTGCGCAATCAGCTGCTGAAACTCTGCTTCATTATCGAGTATCGCCTCAATCGTACTCTCAATCAGATCAAGACTTTCACTGAGATTCTGGATCGCCGATGCCTCCATCTCTATTGATATCTTCCGTGCGACGGAAAGCACAACAGCGCCCAGTATTCCAAATACAATTATTATGGAAACCAGAAGAGAAATCCCTCCTTCTGCTTTTCGTTCCTTTTGTCCGTTCTTCATTGCTTATCTCCGTTCTGTCCAGAGACTGTGCAACGCAGTCCTGCCACATTATCTGTCATTTCCTGCCAACCCCTTATTATAAAACACACTTCCCGTCATGCCGCATCAGCGGCACAAACAATCCGTAGTGTGTAATTTAGAAATTCTTGGCGGATGTACTTTGAACCGCTTAGAATTCCTTACTGCATGATTATTATACGCATATATGCATTTTCATGTCAATAATGTTTGATCATTCAGACATATGAACTATCCAGGTAGTTACTGTTCACTCCGTTCCAGTAACAGGTAAAAATCCATATAAAAAGGTGTAAAGCTCTGGACTTTACACCTTTCTATTGATATCCTCTTCGGCTCTTTCAAGATGATTAAAGCGCGCTGATCCTGTCAAATTTGCTGTGGAGTTCCGACGCAACCTGTCCGATCATCGTAGCGGACGCCGCAATCTCCTCCGTACTCGCCGCCAGGTTCGTGATCCGCTCATTTACATTGTCAACCACCTTCATCAGATTTTCCGAGCTCTCCATCAGTTTCGTCATTGCGGCCACAATCTGATCCTTATTTTTACTGCTGTCGTCGGCTGCGCCCCTGCTGACATCGCTTAACGTTTTGATCTCCTGCGCCACAACAGCAAAGCCTTTCCCGACTTCCCCGGCTCTTGCCGCCTCGATGGAAGCGTTCAGCGACAACAGATTTGTCTTGGCCGCCACCTTTGTGACATTCTCATTGTTTCCGCCAAGCTGGTCTAACAATTCATGAATCTCACCGAAGGACTTCTTCATCTCCTCGCAGAAATCAACGACATCCACCATTGCCATGCTGATATTAGTGCTCTCCTCCGCGTTGTTGTTATTGCCATCGATCATCTCGTCAATCGAGACATTCAGGGTCGTAAACTCTCCGTTTGCCTCCGATACCATCTCACTGATCATCTCATTCTTCTTTGCCATCTCTGTGTTCTTGGCTTCCACTTCGTACGAAATTTCCTGTATGCGTTCCTTCTCTTCTTCCGCTACATTCTTAATATAATGAACACAGCTGTCCTTGTTATTGCATCCATTGTAAATCGCTGTTGCCATCGCCACACAGGTGTCATAGCCGCATGCACTGCAGTTGATATGCTGCTGCACGATGTTTGTCTTATTCATATCTGCAAAAATGTCATTGAGTTCGGCCTGGTTTGGTTTCTGTATTTCATTTCCTTTTGATTTATCTGTATATTCACGCATAAAATCATTGAGATTAAGCCGTGCAAACTGCTTGTTAAGACTTCTAAGCCTCTGCGCCGGTGTCGCCTTTCTCGCCCATGCGCTGCTCTTTCTGTTTGATTTACTCGCTTCCTTAATCGATTGAAGCTCATAGAGAATGTCATCAGTCTTCGTCCTTTCCTCCTCCACACCTGTGCCATAGATACATCCCTGCGCACAGTTGAGTGCATCAACCATAAACGGAAGCCTCTTTCCGCCAAGTACCCTCTCCTTGTAATCCTCCAGAAAATGATAGGCATGCTTTTCGCCTTCAATCTGGCGAATGAACACTTCCTCACCGCAGAACCAATACACATTCTCCTTCAATCCGCCAGGCATGGGATAGATCGAACCTAAGCCATACTCAATCTCATTCGGCGCTGGATCCGCCTTGATATTATGATTTTTGGCATATTTCGCCAAATGGTCAAACGTCACATTATAGCTTACATAACCTTTGTTTTTGGGATCGCTGATCTCATCCTTTTTGGCAATACACGGACTGATAAAGGCAAGCTTATCTGTGATTTTCATATACTTTTTCGCATAGATCGCCGCGCACATAAGCGGACTCTGTACTGGTACAAGTTTGGATATCAGTTCTGGTATGTAATGTTCGATGTAATTGACAACCGCCGGACACGGCTGGGAAATACCTCCCTGAAAATTGTGTTCCGTGATGTATTTGATATATCCCCATGTCGTGATATCCGCCCCGAAACTGACACTGATCATACGATTAACACCAAGTTTTTTTAATCCCCCAAGTATCTGCCTGTACTCATTGGGATAGTTCGCTGCAAATGCAGGGGCCCACAAAACCGATATTTTCTCACCTTTAGAAAGCGCTTCAAAAAACGCTTCCGTGTCATCCACAAATTCCCTGGCATTGTGTTCACACGCATCAAAACAGGCTCCGCACGCGATACATTTCTCCCCGTCTACTTCAATTCGCTGAAGACCTGCCTCCGTCTTGACAGCCCGGTTTGCCACGATCACCGGACAAGCTGAAATGCATTTGTTACACCCAATACATTTCTCATTTGTAAAAACCAGCCCCTTCTGACTTCCGTACATCATGTACACATCCTCTCTTGTTAATATATTAACATACTTTACTATTTTAGCATAAAGTTTATCCTGCGTACACAATTCTTACTGTTTTTTTTATACGGAATGCAAATTTTTGTGAAATTTGCACAAATTATAATTGTTTCTATTATTCAAAATACTTTTCCCAGTACTGCCATTTTGCATCATAGTGCATTTTTCCGATCCACAATTTCTGAACCCACTTCTTTTTTAACAAAATATGACTTTCATGCATTACATTCTCTCCGGTGCTGAGAAACCAAGCAAGTCAATCGAAGTCTCGAGCACGTCTCTCGTGAGCACAAGAAGCGCAATCCAACCTGCTTTCCTAGCCTTGTCTTCCTCCGCAAGAATCTTCGTCTCATGATAAAAATGATTGAATGCGTTGGCAAGATCGTAGATATAGGCACAGATCTTATGCGGCGCATACTCCTCGCACGCCGCCTCGACGCTTGCATTATACTTTGCAAGTTCCATCATCAGCTGCTTCTCACTGTCGTTGACGGGCGCCTTGATCTCTGAGAACACCGCCTGTACGTCACCGCCATTTTCCGTGTATTTTGCGAGGATTGACTTAATACGCACTATCGTATAGAGAATATACGGTCCGGTATCGCCCTCCGATGAGGTAAAGCGGTCAATGTCAAAGATATAGTCCTTGCTCGCCTGGTTGGACAAGTCGCCGTATTTCAGCGCGGCAAGCCCAACCACCTGAGCTGTCGCAGCGGCCTCCTCGTCTGTTGTCTCGCGGCTTTCCTTGATCTTGTGGAACATCTCGTCATTGATCTCCTGGATCAGATTTTCCAGACGCATCACGCCGCCCTCGCGCGTCTTAAACGGCTTTCCGTCCTTTCCGTTCATCGTACCAAAACCAAGGAATTTCAATTCTGTGTCATCACGCACAAGCTTTGTCTTGCGCGCACAGCGAAATACCTGTTCAAAATAAAGTTCCTGGCGTTTGTCCACCACATAAACAATCCTGTCAGGCTTCTCAACCTCCATACGCATTTTGATCGTCGCAAGATCTGTCGTATTGTAGAGAGCCGCTCCGTCTGATTTTAAGATCATACAAGGCGGAACCTCTTTCGTGTCTGTGTCCTCCTTCACGTCGACGACGAGCGCACCCTCGCTGACATACGCATAACCGCCTGCTTTCATCGCGTCAACCATCTGTGGTATCAGGTCGTGCACCGCCGACTCACCGTTCCACAGATCAAATTCCACATTCAGTTTCTCGTAATTTTTCTTTAAGTCTGCAACAGAAACTGATATAATATGATTCCAGAGTGCACGGTATCCCCTCACGCCGCTCTGCAGCTTGTAAGTGCATGCCATCGCATCTGCCTTGTACGCCTCATCCTCCTTGGAGCGTTTACTCGCAAAAGGATAGATCTCCTCGAGCTCCGAAATTGTAAAAGGAGGCTCTGCGGGATACTCCCCTGTATAATTTTCATCAAAATATACCAGCTTTGGTTTTCTGATCTTAAGCTCGTTCATGATCAACCCCATCGGCTGTCCCCAGTCGCCGAGATGGATGTCACCGACCACCCGATGCCCCATATAGCGTGCAATACGCTTTACGCTCTCGCCGATGATCGCAGAACGCAGATGTCCTACATGCAATGGTTTCGCAACATTTGGTCCGCCGTAATCGATCACGATCTTTGCGGGATTTTCGGCTTCTTCCAGTCCGAATTTCTTGTCTGCGCGCATATTCCTGATATACCCGCCGACAAATTCATTTTTCAATGTCAGGTTCAAAAAGCCTGGTGCGACTGCCTCTGCCCGCTCGAAAACGCTGCTGCCGGAAAGCTTTGCAGCAACATCGTTTGCAATCATAATCGGTGCTTTCTTATACTGCTTTGCCCCCGCCATCGCGCCATTGCACTGGTATTCGCACAGGTCTGGTCTGTTCGAGAGCGTCACCTTGCCAAGCTCCCGCTCATATCCTGCCTGCTCAAATGCGTTTTTCATTTCGTCAGAAATCAATTCTAATATTTTTTTCATTGTTACCTCCGCATATCTTTTTCAGCATATTAACATTCCTGGAGAAGAACGCTGCCCTTTGCGTTCTTCTGTGTTCTTCACACTATACACACACCCACAATAATTCTGCCTGTACAGGCCATACTCCGCTGACAACTCAATCGAGCGCTTATAACCGTTCTTCTTCTTGAAATCAGACGGCAACCATGGAACATGGTATTCTTGCGACAGCCGCTCGCCAATCTCATTTAATTTCGCAGCGTTCTTTAACGGGCTGATCGTGAGCGTTGTCGCAAAGTAATCCTGTCCTGATTTTCTGGCAAGCTCCGCCGTCTTTCTGAGCCGGAGCTCATAGCAGGCAAAGCACCGCTCGCCGCCCTCCGGGCACTGTTCTAACCCTTTTGCGATCCCGTAAAAAGCTTCCGGTTCATAATCTCCTTCTATAATGGAAATCGGCAAGCCACTGTCAGGCAATTGATTGTATACCTCAATCAGCCGCTTTTGCTCCTCCACGCGCTTCTGGTACTCTGCTTCCATCGAGATGTTTGGGTTATAATACAGGACAGTGATCTCAAAATACCGCCTCAGATACTCAAGCACATAACTGCTGCACGGCGCACAGCAGCTGTGCAGCAGAAGCCGCGGCGGGACTGTGATCTGCCCGAGAATTTTATCGAGCTCCTTCTGAAAATTTCTTGCGTTTGCCGATTTTTGTTTTTGCTGTTCCATAATTCTTCCTATCTTACTGCAATTTTCTCCATACCTACCACACTGCCAATGCGCCGCTTTAACGGTATATTTCCCTGCACTGGTCTGTCTGTGCGATCAAACAGAGAATACTTTCCCTGTGCGCCGCCTTAGCGGCATATCTCCTCTGTACAGGTCTGTGCATACAGAAAAAGTGTCAATAACTGACACTCTCCCTTCCCTATCAATCCACTCAGTGATTCATACCCCATCTATTGCAATCACTGTTACAGATCCGCAATATTCACCAGTGTCAAAGGATTATCATTCTTGCTCTCGAGACTTGTGGCCAACGCCTTTGCTGTATCCAGCGCTGTGATACAGTTGACGCCTGTTTCAATCGAAGTTCTTCTGATCAGGAACCCGTCCCTTGATTTATCACGCCCCTGTGTCGGCGTGTCGATCACAAGGTCAATCTTATGACCGAGGATCAAGTCCATGACTGTCGGTGACTCCTGCTGGATCTTATTGACCTTTTTCGCCTTGACGCCTGCGTCATTGAGTGCCTTCGCTGTACTGCGCGTCGCGTAGATCGTATAGCCAAGTTTTTCGAAACGCCTGCCGATCTCAATCGCCTCACCTTTATCCGCATCCTTCACAGTGATGATCATGCGCTTATGCTTCGGCAGATCGACTCCCGCCCCGAGAAACGCCTTGTATAATGCTTCATTAAAAGTCTTAGCAATGCCGAGACATTCTCCTGTTGACTTCATTTCCGGTCCAAGGCTGATCTCGGCACCCCTGATCTTCTCAAAGGAAAACACTGGCATCTTGATCGCAACATAACCCGCTTCTTTCTGCAGACCTGGCTCATAGCCAAGTTCCCTGATCGTCTTACCGATAATGACCTCCGTTGCAAGATCCACGATCGGGATTCCTGTTACCTTGCTGATATAGGGAACCGTTCGCGAGGAACGCGGATTCACCTCAATGACAAACACTTCTTCGCCGACAGCGATGAACTGAATATTGATCAATCCCTTTACGTGCAGCGCCTTCGCCAGACGCCTTGTATATTCCGCAATCGTCTCCTTTACTTTGTCCGTCACCGTATGCGCAGGATAGACGGAAATCGAGTCGCCAGAGTGAACTCCTGTTCTCTCGATATGTTCCATAATGCCCGGAATCAGTATATCCGTACCGTCACAGACGGCGTCCACCTCGAGCTCCTTTCCCTGCAGATACTTGTCGACAAGGATCGGATGATCCTGCGCGATGCGGTTGATGATCTCCATAAACTCCTCGATCTCCTCGTCAGAGATCGCAATCTGCATCCCCTGACCGCCAAGCACATACGAAGGTCTGACAAGCACTGGATAACCCAGACGGTTTGCAACCTCCTTTGCCTCCTCCGCCGTGTAGACCGTACCGCCCGCCGCGCGTGGGATCTTCGTCTCCTCGAGAATCCTGTCAAAGAGCTCCCTGTCCTCCGCCGCATCGACATCCTCTGCCTTTGTCCCCAGAATCGGCACACCCATTTTCATCAGGCTTTCTGTGAGCTTGATCGCCGTCTGTCCGCCAAACTGCACCACGGCCCCGTCAGGCTTTTCAATATTCACAATATTCTCCACATCTTCCGGCGTGAGCGGCTCGAAATATAGCTTATCCGCAATATCAAAATCTGTACTTACCGTCTCAGGGTTGTTGTTGATGATAATGGTCTCATATCCCGCCTTGGAAAATGCCCATGTTGCATGTACCGAACAGTAATCAAACTCAATCCCCTGTCCGATCCGGATCGGTCCCGATCCAAGCACGAGGACTTTCCTGGGGGGATTGGTCTCCACAGCCTCATTGTCCCCGTCAAAACACGAATAATAATATGGCGTACTCGCCTCAAACTCAGCCGCGCAGGTATCAACCATCTTGAATGCGGCAACAATGTTGTTGGCATAGCGCATTTCCTTGATCTCCGCTTCGTTCTTTCCAGTAAGTCTGGCAATCACATTATCCGGGAACTCAATGCGTTTCGCTTCCCGCAGCAATTCCACCGTGAGCGGCTGTGTCTCCAATGCGTGCTCCATCTCTACAAGAATCGCGATCTTGTCGATAAACCATCTGTCAATCTTTGTAATATTGTAAATGGTATCATAGTCGATTCCTTTTCGAAGCGCTTCCGCGATCACGTAGATTCTCTGGTCATCGACTTTTTCCAGGCGCCGTAACAATGCTTCCCTGTCAAGCCCGGAGAAATCATAACTCCTCAGACAATCCACATGCTGCTCTAAAGAGCGGATCGCTTTCATCAACGCACCCTCAAAATTCGTGCAGATACTCATGACTTCGCCCGTCGCCTTCATCTGTGTGGTGAGCGTTCTCTTTGCCGTGATAAACTTGTCAAACGGAAGTCTTGGCATCTTTACGACACAGTAATCAAGCGCCGGCTCAAAACTCGCATAGGTTTTGCCAGTGATGGCATTTTTGATCTCGTCCAGCGTGTAGCCGAGCGCAATCTTTGCCGCAACCTTCGCAATCGGATAACCAGTCGCCTTGGACGCCAGCGCGGAAGATCTGCTCACACGCGGATTCACCTCGATCACGCAGTACTCAAAACTTGTCGGATGCAGCGCAAACTGTACATTGCAGCCGCCTGTGATATTTAGCTCAGAGATAATATTCAGCGCCGATGTGCGCAGCATCTGGTACTCTTTGTCGCTCAAAGTCTGCGAGGGCGCCACGACAATACTGTCGCCAGTGTGCACTCCCACCGGATCGATATTCTCCATGTTACACACCGTGATGCAGTTCCCGGCGCTGTCGCGCATCACCTCGTACTCGATTTCCTTCCAGCCTGCAATACAGCGCTCGACAAGAACCTGTCCCACACGCGAGAGACGCAGACCATTTTCCAGAATCTCCTCCAATTCGAGCTGATTGTGGGCAATACCGCCGCCGCTGCCACCAAGGGTATACGCCGGGCGGAGCACGACCGGATACCCGATCGTATTCGTAAATGCCACGCCGTCCTCTACATTCTCCACGACCTTAGACGCTGCACAGGGTTCCCCGATCTTTTCCATGGTATCCTTGAACTCCTGCCTGTCCTCAGCTTTCCTGATCGTAGCCGCTGTCGTCCCCAGCAGCTTTACATTATGAGAAGCCAGGAATCCGCTCTCCTCAAGTTCCATGCCGAGATTGAGCCCCGCCTGTCCTCCCAGTGTTGGAAGAATGGAATCTGGCTTTTCTTTCTCAATAATCTGCTCCAGAACTTTTGTTGTCAGAGGTTCGATATATACTTTGTCCGCGATATCCCTGTCTGTCATGATGGTCGCAGGATTTGAGTTTACCAGCACGACCTCAAGACCTTCTTCTTTTAAGGAACGGCACGCCTGTGTACCTGCGTAGTCAAATTCAGCAGCCTGTCCAATAACAATCGGTCCCGAACCAATCACCATTACTTTTTTCACATTAGGATTCTTTGGCATTATCTTGTCACCTCCATCTTCACCCTGTCCATCATATCAATAAACCGGTCAAACAAATAGCTGGAATCCTGCGGGCCGCAGCACGCCTCCGGGTGGAACTGAACTGTGAAAATGTTCTTTCCTGTATAATTCAGCCCCTCGTTTGTCCCATCGTTTACATTGATAAAAGCAGGCGTTGCAACTTTTGGATCCAGCTTATCCATATCCACCACATAACCATGATTCTGTGAGGATATATATACCCTCCCTGTGGCAAGATCTTTTACGGGATGATTGCCCCCCCTGTGTCCATATTTCATCTTATAGGTATCAGCTCCTGTCGCAAGCGCCATAAGCTGATGACCAAGGCAGATGGCAAAGATTGGAATGTCTGTATGATATAGCTCCTTGATTTCCGCTATGATGTCCGTGCACTCTTTTGGATCTCCCGGTCCGTTCGAAAGCATGATACCATCAGGCTTCGACGCGATGATCTCTGACGCTGATGTTGTCGCTGGATAGACTGTGACATCACAGCCTCTGATCTTGAGAGAATAGGCAATGTTATCTTTCGTGCCAAGGTCGAGCAGAGCTACCCGTTTACCCGCGCCGTTTAATCTTCTGACAAGGGAAGGTTTCCGCTCACGCTTTCCCGCCTCATAGTCCGCTGGCACAAACTTCGCACTCCCCGATATCGCTCCATTTTCCGTCAGATCTTTGGAGCCTTTTATCTCATATTTTTCTTTACAGGTAACTTTTTCAACCACCTTACCGGTCGTGTAGGCTTTTAGTCTGGGAATCACATCGTCAGGATGATAACTCTCGTTTGTCGTAATCATGCCGTTCATTGTACCTTTTTCACGTAAAATCTTTGTGAGCGCCCGCGTATCAATCCCCGCAATGCCTGGCACATTATTTTCTTCCAAAAACTGCTGAATGGAAAAATCCGCTCTGAAATTGCTGAAATTCCTGGATAATTCCCTGACAATGAACCCGTCAGGCCAAGGTTTCCTGGATTCCATATCATCTTTACAGATACCATAATTTCCGATCAACGGATACGTCATGCACACTGCCTGCCCTGCATAAGACGGATCTGTGAGCACTTCCAGATATCCTGCCATAGAAGTATTAAATACGATCTCACTGATTATTTCCCTGTCGGCACCGATCTGAGTTCCCTCAAATACAGTACCGTCCTCCAATATCAAAAACGCCTTCATCTCATCACCTGTTCTTTCCCTATGCTCTAACATAATCGATTCATTATATCACAAGAAATTATGTCATTCAAGAAATATATCTATTCAATTTTGTTCACGAAAGGCGCAAAGGTTACTGTTCGCTCCGTTCCAGTAACGGCGCTGACAACAACCGTTTTTACACACTTTACATCATGCCTTTTAATTGTGCAAACAAGTCAAGGTCACTCTGCGTAATCTTCATATTCGTGTTAAATTCCTTGCCTTCCGGACTTGTCACTTTCACCTCAATAATCGTGCCGTCAGCGATTGCCTCGCTTCCCACTGCCTGCATAAACGGCACAAATTTCGGATGATTTCTGGTAAATGTGTCCCATGCTCCCTTAAACTTCATAATTGCGGAAAAATCCATCATAATAAAATCCTCTCCTTATCCCATTTTCTTTTTCTAAATGATTATACTATCAGCAATAGCTTTTTGTAAAGATGCAGTAAAAAAGCACCACCCAGGGTGATACTTTTCCCATATGTACTATATCAGATAATGAAAACTGGTTTCATCCAGATTCTGCATGGTCAATGCATCCTTTGCTTCCTCTGTCTGAAGCCTGTTAATTTGGAAGGTATATTTCATCCTGCTCTCAAAATGACCCTTTTTCATCTCCCTCACTTTGTCGACTTTGATCAAATAGGAAATACCCTGTTTTAAAAAAGCTTTCTCTATTGCCCTTTTTACTGTTTCATCATAAGTTTCTGCAAAAGCGATCTCACGCCCCTGTCGTTTCTCTGCCATATGCCTTCACATCCTTTTTGCAGCGATCTTATATCGCCTTCTCTTTCTACCATATTATAGTATAGACTGATTTACAAAAAAAGTACAGTTGACATATTTACTAATAAATTTCTTGTTCTTCGCAAAAATTTTTATAGATTTTTTCATTTAAGGGTTGAAATATTTACTGCTTTGGTGTTATACTATATATTGTTCGCAGGGTTAGTACATCGGTANNTCATCTGCTCGTTCTCCTTCAGCCAGATCTGGCTGCCCCCCATGGAGCAGGCGTAGGCCGAGGCGGTCACCAGATCGCCGTAGGAGAGCGCGCCGCTGTCAATGGCCTCCATGGTCAGCAGAATGGTCATCACCTTCGTTACGCTGGCCGGCTCCAGCGGCTCGTGCTCATTGACCGCGTAGAGCACCTGCCCGGTCGTCTTCTCCATGAGCAGGCATGATTTGCTCTCCACCGCCAGCTCCGCCCCACGGGCCTCCGCCGTCATGCTGCACGCCAGCGCCAGGCCCAGCAGCCCCGTCAACATCCGTTTCATAAGGCACTACCCTTCCTTTTCCTGGTTTCTTTGCTGTCCTTGCTTTCAGGATATGAGGGCGTCCGGAGTCAAATGACTGGACTGGCAAATTTCGCTCTTGCTTTTTCTGGAGAAGTCTGCTATAATAACCCCGTTGACAATTCGCAGGGTTAGTACATCGGTAGTACATCGGCTTCCCAAGCCGAGGAGGCGGGTTCGATTCCCGTACCCTGCTTTTTTGATGTAAAAAAGAAGCCTGACGCTTCTTTTTTACTTGACAGAATTGCTGTCAGATATTATGATAAGGTACGAATTGTTTCGGGAAACAGGTGCAAATCCTGTACGAGCCCGTCGCCGTAAGACGCATCCATTTTATCACTGTCCTAACCAAATGCCACAGTTTGGGGAAAAGCCATTAGGTCCTACCTGAGAAGGCTGGTCACTGAAGCGTTAAGTCGGAATATCGAAACAATATCAGTCCTCTTGAAAAGATGATTCATCACCAATTCAGACCGCGAGTGCCAGTCTTTGAGGAAACAAAAAATCAAAGGAGATAACAATTATGAAAACAAAATGCATGAAAAAAACAACGTCATTCATCCTTTGTATCGTGCTTATTGTGGCTATGGCACTCTCTACAACTGGCTGTAATGGCAATCAGGACAACGTGACTCCCTCCGCGCCAGCCACAAACACAGATACAGACGCCGGTGATGTCACTGTACTGGGAGATGGAAGCACAAGCTTTGATTTTTCTGTGACAGACCAGGATGGAAACGCAACGCAGTTTGAAATCCACACAGACAAGGCGACTGTCGGTGAAGCCCTGCTGGAACTGAATCTGATCGCGGGGGACGACGGCGAGTATGGCCTGTATGTCAAGACTGTCAATGGCATCACTGCCGACTATGACAAGGATGGAAAATATTGGGCATTCTATGTTGACAGGGAATATGCCACGACAGGTGTTGACTCCACACAGATCACAGACGGCGCCAGCTATGCCTTCAAAATAGAATAACATATAAACTATGAAACCGACAACGAGAGAGATTGTCATTTTTGCGATGCTCGGCTCTGTCATGTACGCCTCCAAGCTCATCATGGAGTTTGCACCCAATATTCATCTAATCGGCGTATTTACGATTGCATTTACCGTAGTTTACAGGAAAAAGGCTTTGTATCCTATCTATATCTACGTCCTCTTAACTGGCATTTTTAACGGCTTTGCGACGTGGTGGATCCCATATTTGTACCTGTGGACGATCCTGTGGGGCACAGTCATGCTGCTGCCAGCAAACATCCCCAAAAAGAGAAGGCCAGTGATCTATATGCTTGTCTGTGCTGCACACGGTTTCCTGTATGGAACACTCTATGCCCCTGCGCAGGCTGTCCTCTATGGTTTAAGCTTTCCGAAAATGATCGCGTGGATCATCGCAGGGCTTCCCTTTGACTGTATCCACGGTGTCAGCAATTTCTTCTGCGGAATCCTGATCATGCCAGTCGTTTCCGCGTTAAGACTTGCAGAGTGCAATATGGGGAAGTCATGAGATCATGACTTCCCCTGATGTTGCTCCATCCAGGGAATCAATTCCGCCAGCGCGATCGGCTTGCTGTAATAATATCCCTGAAAACCATTGCAGCCCAGTTCTAACAACTTATCTTTCTGTTCCTTTGTCTCCACATACTCTGCGATCGTCTCAAAATGCAGTGATTTTCCAAGCTCTGTAATCGCAGCTATGATATCCTTATTGCGGTTGTTCTGCAGCACATCCTTCGTCAGGGAACCGTCCAGTTTCACAACTCCAAAATGATTGGTCTGCAGATACATCAAAGAAGTATGCCCCATGCCAAAATCGTCGATCAGGAACTTATGCCCCTGCTCCTTCAACCGCTGGATCTTATCAAGCATTTCCTCTGAGGAAACCAATGCATCCTGCTCTGTGATCTCAAGCCACAGCCGTTTGGGCGAAACATCATATTTTCTGACTTTATCCGCGAGACAATACTCAAAATCCTCCCACGCGAGCGATTCGTTCGTGATGTTCACCGATATCTTAAACTCCGTATGAATCACCTTTTCAATCTCAGAGACCGCATAGGCTGCCTCATCAAACAGATATGCCTCGATGTCGCGCAGCAGCTTTTCCTCCTTTGCCAGCTGAATGATCAAAGGCGGATAGATGAACCCTGCAATCGGGTGATTCCACCGCACTAATACCTCGGCCCCCATACAGTTCTCCTTAGCATCCACCTGCGGCTGATACAGGAAAAACAATTTCTTGTTTTTAATCGCATCCTTCAAATCCGCTGAGAGCACCCGCGCCACCCCTCCCAGCACATCCTTTCGCTCTGTCAGAGGCATGATCGCGTTCTCCGCCTCCTGCTGCTGCAGCTCGCCAGTCAGCGCCTTGACATTTTTCACTAGCTGTCTCTCATCCCTCTCCTCAAACAGACGCAGAAACGGCAGATAGATCAGAACACCTGCCGCAATGCAGACTGCCTGCAGAATGCTCCCCGCAACCGATCCAGTCGCAAGATAACCGCTCAGAAATACCGGCGTCGTCCATCCCACCTGATGAACCACATGCGGAACGATACCAACATAAATTGCCGCATAGGAAATCACACACAGCACCACCGGAACCAGCAGATAGGGAATCACAAAAATCGGGTTTAGTATCACAGGAAGCCCGAAAGCGATAATCTCGCTGATATTAAAGACCGCCGTCGGAAAAGAAAGCTTTGCAACATTTCTGATACTGCCTTTCCTGGAAAATATCAGAATCGCAATCACAAGGCACAGAACAGAACCAGTGCCGCCCATGAGTACAAACACATCCTGAAATGTCTTGTTGTAGACTACCCCTGCGCTGATCTGCACAAAATTTTCCTGCATGACTGGTTCCAGCACATTGCTGCCGTGAATGCCAAAAAGCCACATAAAGTGTGCCAGCAGCAATATGACAATCGCTACAACCAGGCCATTCTCAATAGAGCCAAGCAGCCGGCTGACGATACTCTCCAACAAGCCCTGGACCGAATCCACATGAAAAACGGTCACAAACACCTGCCGGAATATGGCAAAAAACGCCATGATCAACAACGCCGGCACGATGCCAGACACTGCCTTTGCATAGCAGTCATCCGCCTCCATCCCGCGCTGCTGTATCCGGAAAAGCCCTTTATCTTTCATCTTGAAAAACAGCGCACTGCACAAAAGGGCAATAAACAGCGCCGTAAAAATATTGTTTGTCCCGAGCGCTCCGACTGAAAAGTCATCTCTCTGAATCCCGGAGAAACCAACCAGGGATACCATAGTGATCAGCATCACCATAACTGCATCTTTCCTGTCCCTCTGCCGAAGCATCGCATAGCTGTAACTCGTCGTAAGTGCCAGCCCCACCGCAAAAAAGCCAAAGGAGGCACTCTGGATAAAGCGAAGAAACTCCACTACCCGCCCATTCCAGAGATGCAGGAGAAATTCCTGATACATCGGAAGCGGAAGACTGCCCAGCATCAACGCCATAGACCCGCTCACCAACAGCGGTATCATCATCACCATCCCCTGCCGGACTGCCATAAACATGATATTATCGTCAAAATGATCAGAGATCCAAAATAATCTGTTTTTTATTCGTTCATTCATCTGCGCCTGCTCTCTTTCGTCTATCATACTGTTACTGTTCACTCCGTTCCAG
>DKVL01000064.1:15447-37643 GCA_002491195.1 Lachnospiraceae bacterium UBA7179 | reverse complement strand
ATAAACTTATTATACGAGGAGAATATATATGACAACGAAAAAATTTTTGATCATTGACGGTTCATCGATGCTCAGCACTTCATACTACGGCAACCTGCCCAAATCCGTGCTCTACGCAAAGACAGACGAGGAGAAGGAAAAACACTACTCTGAAATCCTGCACACCTCCAAAGGAGAGTACACAAATGCCCTCTTTACCATGCTTCGAACCTTGATTTCTCTCTACAAAAAGGCGAAACCAGATTATGTGGCAGTCGCTTTTGACGTGTCGCGCGACACATTCCGCCGAACTGTCCTGGGCGCAGACTCCTACAAAGCAAACAGAAAGGAAGCGCCCGCCCCATTAAAAGAACAGTTTATCGCCATGGAAAACCTGTTGCAGAAAATAGGCTGCCAGGTGCTCATGGACAAGGACTATGAGGCTGACGATTTCGCCGCCTCCCTCGTCAAAAAGTTCGAGTCGCCAGAACTTGAAACGTATCTCCTCACAAAAGACCACGATTACTTCCAGCTGGTAAGCGATTACACCAGACTGTGGCGTGTCACTGACAAGGAAAAAGTAAAAGATCTGCAGCAGCGATATGGGCTCTGCGCCGGCAAGGGCGGATATGACTCCCTCCCGGCAGGCATCTTTGAATATACCGCCGATATCGTCTACTCCGAGGAGGGCGTGTACCCGCAAAATATTGTCACACTACTCTCCATCACCGGCGATCCCGGGGACGGCATTCCCGGCTGTAAGGGCGTATCCTCTGCAGCCGCCCCGCTCGTGAACGAGTACGGCTCCCTCGACGCGATCTACGCGGTGATCGAGGACTGCGAGGGCAACAAGAAAAAAGAAAAGGCGCTGTCCGATTTCTGGAAGAGCAGCCTTGGCATCAGCCGCAGCCCATTAAATGCACTAAAGGAGAATAAAGAGACCGTGTACCTGAGCTATCAGCTTGCCAAGATGAAAGATGACATTCCCATCACCCAGACCCTGGAAGACTTTCAACTGAATATCGACAATGCCGCGCTAAAAGAGGAGCTCCGGCACTATGAGATGCTTAGCCTGATCGCGGAATTGAAACTGTAAACCATAATTGCAGCGGCGCATAGAATGAAACTGTTTCGTATTCTATGCGCCTTATCTTAATCCGTTATTCGTAACGCTTCCTGCTCTGAATCGTTACTATTACTCTTTTATGATATCTAGCTCTGTAATATTGACTCCCGAGGCGGTCAGTATTACTTTTAACTCAATATATCGCCTTTTCATTTTCTTATAGACGGCAGACTCTTTGTCACACTCTAACATATAATCCTGCAGTCTATCAAATTCTTCAATCAATACTTTTTCGTTTTCTGTCATTCAACCACCATCCATTTCATAACCTATTCCAGAGCGTAAATAGCTATGAATACAGCACCTGCTATCTATGCAGGGCAACACTATTATAACAATTCGTATGGTCATGCAAAATCTGTTGCGGTAATTATAATATCTCCAAAGTCTCCCTGATCGCCTTGATAAATCCCTCACTGTTGAGAACAGTCACATCTTTTAACGATGTGATCAGCGCCAGATCCTTTGTCATCTTTCCGTCCTCGATGGTCTTGACTGTCGCCTTTTCCAGCTTGTCCGCAAACTCGACAAGCTCTGCGATCTTGTCAAGTTCCCCGCGCTTTCTGAGAGCGCCTGTCCACGCAAAAATTGTCGCGACAGAGTTTGTTGAGGTCTCCTCGCCCTTCAGATGCTTATAGTAATGTCTCTGTACCGTACCATGCGCCGCCTCATACTCATAGACGCCGGAAGGAGACACCAGTACGGAAGTCATCATAGCCAGGGAGCCAAACGCAGAACTTACCATATCGCTCATGACATCCCCGTCGTAATTCTTGCACGCCCAGATAAATCCGCCCTTCGCCTTCATGACGCGCGCAACCGCATCGTCAATCAGCGTATAGAAATATTCAATGCCTGCTGCCTTGAACTGTGCATCGTACTCCGCATCATAGATTTCCTGGAAAATGTCCTTGAAATTGTGGTCATACTTCTTGGAAATCGTATCCTTCGTGGCAAACCATAGATCCTGCTTTGTGTCCAGCGCATACTGAAAGCACGCATGCGCAAAACTGCTAATAGAAGCATCGGTATTGTGTATACCCTGAATGATGCCTGCCCCTGTAAAGTTATGGATCAACTCCCTCGTCTCTGTTCCGTCCTCCGCTGTAAATACCAGCTCCGCCTTGCCTGCGCCAGGTACTTTGATCTCCGTGTTCTTATAAACATCACCATACGCGTGTCTTGCAAGCGTGATCGGCTTCTCCCAGTTCCTCACGCATGGCTCGATGCCTTTTACGACAATCGGCGCCCGGAACACGGTGCCATCAAGCATTGCCCTGATCGTCCCATTCGGACTCTTCCACATCTCCTTGAGATTGTACTCTGTCATTCTCGCAGCGTTCGGCGTGATCGTCGCGCACTTGACTGCCACCCCATACTTTTTGGTAGCCTCCGCAGAATCCACTGTCACCTGATCGTTTGTCTCATTGCGGTGCTCCAGACCAAGGTCATAATACTCAGACTTTAAGTCTATGTATGGAAGGATCAGTTCGTCCTTGATCATCTTCCAGAGGATTCGCGTCATCTCATCCCCATCCATC
Organism: Lachnospiraceae bacterium UBA7179; assembly: GCA_002491195.1. Taxonomy (GTDB): domain Bacteria; phylum Bacillota; class Clostridia; order Lachnospirales; family Lachnospiraceae; genus COE1. The sequence continues at coordinate 34,997 of DKVL01000064.1, read as the reverse complement.
TCCACCAACGGTGTCATCATCTGAATCTTTGCCATCATTGTCTCCTCCTATTCTTATTCACTCATCGTTATCCGCGAAGAACGCCGCCCTTTGCCGTTCGGCCTGCTCTACTTGGCGATATTCGCGAAGAACGCCGCTCTTTGGCGTTCTTCCAAACACTTAGCAAGTCTTAGCCTGTGTCCTTTACAGGCTTAGAGTTGCTTAGTGTTTTATGCTCAACCCACATTTTACCATATTTGTGTACGCATTACAAATATGTTCGTCGGCAAGTTTCTCCGCGAGCTGCGCATTCCCGTCACGTATTGCCTCCATGATACTCTTATGCTCCGCCACAGCCGCCGCGCTCCTCTCATGATTGGAGAGCGTCTGCTGCCGCTGTTTCTGTACATACTGGTGAAAATCTTTCAACAGATGAATCAGCATCTTGCTCTCACACGCCTCATACAGACTCATATGGAAACGGTTGTCCAACTCGATCAGCTGATCGTAATGCCCCTTTTCCAGATGAAATTCACTCAACAGAATAATCTCCTCGAGCTCCTCGATTTTCTCCCTGGTGATCTTCTTTGTCGCCCATCTCGCACACAAGCCCTCCAAAAGGGAACGAATCTCATAAATGTCCGCCACGTCCGCCACGGAGATCCCAGTGACATATGCCCCTTTGTTTGGCACGATCCGAATCAGTCCTTCCAGTTCAAGCTGCCGGAAAGCCTCGCGTACCGGCGTTCTGCTCACACCGAGCTCCTCCGCGATGGCTGCCTCCTTAAGTTCATCGTTCTCCTGATATTCACCGTTCAGAATATCCTCCCTGAGCTTTCGGAAAACCCTGCCCCGCAATGAATACTTGTCCGACGCCTCATGATTTACATCATACTCGCTCATATCCTCCGCCTTCAGTCCTTTCCTATGGTCACGCCGAGCGTCCTACAGCCTTCCCCAATGACCGAAAGCAATTCATTGTCTGTGAGCACTGTGACTCTGCCGCTCTCGTACTCTGCATCCACCCACGCCTTCACATAAGCCACAAGCTCTGAGGACTTGCTGATTTTCTCGTCGTCTCTCAGCTTGTAATAGGTATTGATCCAGTGCGCGATGCCTGCAAGTCCCGACGTGTTGGACACTGCGCATAAAACAGGTCTGTTGAGGAATTTCTCGGTGTCAAAGATGTTATAGATCTCCTCATTCTTGAGCAGTCCGTCCGCATGGATTCCCGCTCTTGTCACATTGAAATTCTTGCCGACAAAAGGCGTTCTCTCTGGAATATGATAGCCAATCTCCTTCTCATAATACTCCGCCAGTTCCGTGATCACTGTCGTATCCATGCCGTTCAGCGTACCTTTGAGCTGTGCGTACTCAAAAACCATCGCCTCGAGCGGTGTATTTCCTGTGCGCTCCCCGATGCCGAACAGGGATGTGTTGACACCTGAGCAGCCATACAGCCAGGCCGTCGTCGAATTTGTGACTGCCTTATAGAAATCATTGTGCCCATGCCATTCAATCCACTCATGGGGCACGCCGGCATGGGTATAGAGCGCATAGATGATCCCCTGCACACTTCTAGGAATAACGGCTCCCGGATAATTCACACCGTATCCCATGGTATCGCAGGCACGCACCACGATCGGAAGCTTGTACTGTTCCGCCAGCTTCATAAGCTCCTGGCAGAACGGAACGACATAGCCGTAAATATCTGCCCTCGTGATATCCTCCAGATGGCACCGCACGCTGATGCCCTCCTCAAGACAGTCCCGCACAACAGACAGATAGTGCTCCATCGCCTGGCGTCTTGTCATCTTTAGTTTCATAAAAATATGATAATCGGAGCAGCTCACGAGAATACCCGTCTGTTTCATGCCGATCTCCTTGACCAGCTTAAAATCTTCCTTGCTCGCGCGAATCCAAGAAGTCACCTCCGGGAACTGATAACCGCGCTCCATACATTTGTAGACCGCATCCCTGTCCTTCTGGCTGTACAGGAAAAACTCGCTCTGCCGGATCATGCCATTCGGACCGCCGAGTCTGTGCAGATAATCATAAATCGTGACAATCTGCTCTGTGCTGTACGGCGCCCTCGACTGCTGCCCATCGCGGAAAGTCGTGTCCGTGATCCAGATCTCCCTGGGCATATTGTGCGGAACCACCCTGTCATTAAACGGGATCTTTGGTATCTCATCATAGGGGAACATATTGCGGAATGCGTTGGGTTTCTCCACATCCTGAAGCTGATACATATGCTCCTCAATCTGCAGAAGATTGTTGTGCTCGTTCATGGTAACTGGCCGGTTTTCAAAATACTCACTATTGCTTGCCATTTCTTTCTCCTCCGTTCTATCTTCTCTGTCCAGAGTCATGTACTACGTCAACAAGTATCAAGCTGGCATCGTTTCATGACACTGAACAGATATGGATTTTGTATTTGTGTATCATTGTATACAAATATACAACTCTTGTCAATATTAATAATTTATAAAAAAATCAAAAATCCAGACAGATATATGCACATCTAATACAACAGCTCTGCCTGTTCAAAAAGTCTGTCAATCTGAATCATCCCCGCACCCTGCACACTCCAGCTCTGTCCCAGATCTTCGGCGGATCCAAGAAGCAGCCGCCGAAGCTCCCTGTTCGTAAGCCGTGGATACTTCTGTAAGCACAGCGCACAGGCACCGCTCACAATCGGCGCTGACATCGATGTTCCGCTCTTTGCAATATATGGTTTCATACTATACCGATAATTGCACGACACAATGTCTGTCCCTGGTGCAACAATATCCGGCTTTTTCAAGGGATTGAGCATATTGGTAATGGATAAATCCTTTCCAGGTCCCCTGCTTGAATATTCATTGCAGAGTCTCCCGCCATTTCCTTTATAATTCCCATCATGACATCCTACACAGACGCAGCCGCCGCACTCACTGATCGGCGACAGCGTCATGGGATTCGGTCCCTTATTCCCCGCAGCCGCCACGATCATAATATTTTTATCCCACAGATACCGCATACACTTTCGAAACTGTTCCCAATCCTTCGGGTCGATCCCATCCTCCGATTCCATCTCGATTGATATATTGATGATCCTGATCGGATAGTTATCGATCAGTTCCGATATCCATATCAATCCCTGGGTGAGATTTTTTAGGCTTCCTCCCCCTTTTTTATCGAGCACCTTGCCACAGATCAACGTACATTCCGGGGCGATTCCACGGTATCGGCCTTTGGACATCAGACCACTCCCACCCAAAATCCCGGACACGTGCGTTCCGTGTCCATTGTCATCATAATACATTCGCTTATCCGATACAAAATCCTTAAAAGCTGCTATTCTCCCTCTCAGATCCGGATGTGCTGCCACTCCACTGTCCAGAACAGCCACATAGACTCCTCTGCCCGTGTAGGGTGCTGTCTCTCTGTGGTCACAGCCGATCACTCTGCGTACTCTATTCATTTTCATTCCCTCTGTAATTATCCATGGAGCATGCTTAAAAATACACCTGTGGATTATTACGTAGTATCTTCACATTAATATATGATGGAAATGCTTTAAAGTACACAAAAAAGACTTCTCGCTTTGAGAAGCCTTTTTTAGAATATTCATTATTCTTTTATTTCATCAATATCCGTAAGATTTACACCTAAAGAAGTTAAAACTGCTTTCAAAGACTGATAATCCTTCTTTAAACCTTCGTACGTTTCTGTGGCATTTTCATTCCTGGCATTTTTCATATGAGCCTGTACTTTTTGAAAATCATATACAGTTCTCTCAACAATCTCCGCTTCATTTGGCATACAATCACCCGCTTTCCTTTTATGTGAATCTTGTCCCCTGTTATACTACTATCATAACAGATTCCATGATACGTATAAAGCCTTATTCATTTCGGATTGCCGCAAGCGGACTTAAACGCATCGCCCGAAGCGACGGGATAAAGCCAGCAACCATACCGATCACGACCGCAAACACGATCGCAAGCGGGCTCAGCCATAACGGAATCCGGCAGATCGCTCCTGTGATTCCCATATTGGCAGTCGCGTCACTTCCAGCCACCAGACCATTGATCACAAGACTCAGCAGATAGCTGAACCCGACACCGACCACACCGCCGATAAAGCCGATAAAACCTGCTTCCATCAGAAAAAGTCCCTGTATATTGCGAATATCGCAGCCAAGCACTTTCATGACACCGATCTCTTTCGTCCTCTCATAGATGGACATCATCATCGTGTTTGTGATACTGATCGCCGCCACCAGCATGGCCACTGCACCGATCGCGCCGAGCACCGCCTGAATCATATTCATACTGTCAAGCTGCTGCTGAATCCACTCCGCGGAGCTGTTCGCATTGTATCCCATATCATTGATCATATTGGTCAACTCTGTAACATTCGCCATATCATCCACCTGGACAACCATTTCCGAATAAAACAGCTCATTATATGGTTTCCCGTTTTTTCTGGTAGGCTGCCCTGGTATCGGATTCTTCTTAAAAATGCGCTTTAACTCTGCCTTCAGTGCATCGATATCACATAGAATGCTCTGACTATATCTGTTGCCCCACTCTCCAAACTCACCATCCATCAAGCCACAGGCTTCTATGATATATTTCTTAGGCTGTTTGACCGGCGTGGAACCATCTCCTGAGGAACCGTTCCGTGAACTCCAGTATGCATCCTCATCAAAAATCACAAAGATCGGATCATTCATCACATCAATATTGGGCATCTCATTATTCTCCCACCATGGGGAAACATTTGTCTTGTCGATATAGAAGTTCATCAACACGTTATTTCCATAGAAGAATTTGAGCTCCGTATCCGAATCCGGCAGGCTGCCCTGTGCTACGGAAATATTCATTGTCGCAAGCTCTTCCTGTGTGACACCGTATATATCAAGATATCCCCTGTACTGCCCCACTTTGGCAATGGCTGAAATATTCAGCTTCGGATAAACCGCCTCAACATGCTCCATGGACAAAAGCTCCTGGACAAACGCATCGTCAAGACGTTTCTCCTCATCCTGGCTGCTGCTTGACGAATAGTAATATCCCCCGGAATAAATCTGGATCTGCGTCATGGAATTGTAGTTGTCATAGCTGTCCAACATGGACTGCTTGAGCCCATTTCCAAGGGCAACCATAACCACGATCGATGTGACGCCAATGACCACTCCCAGCACCGTGAGCACAGTACGGAGCTTACGTTTCCACAGATTGGAGATACTCATGCGCAGTAAATCAAAGAATTTCATTATTCATCATCCTCATCCAGCAAATCCATATCTTCCTGTTGTTTCTTTGCCTTTCTCTTCTTTGATATAATAACGACGATGATCACGATCACTACGACCACTGCCGCTACTATTCCGATGATTGCCATCAGGGGAATTCTATTTTGGGCTGTCTCATCCTCCATCGGTTCCTCAGGCATCGGATCCATCATGCCATCGTCAAAAGACATCTCATACACGAGGAGATTCAGATCTTTCTCATAACGCGTCTCGTTTCCGGCCTCGTCCTCATAAGTAATAACGGCCTTAACGATGCCTTCGCCCATATCCGGCGCAATGCCTGTCAGCATGGAATCAACATTCCCAGTGTTTCCCGGCGCGATATTTCCAAGATAGGTAACTCCGCTGTCCACTGTATCGCTCTCGTAATTTACTTTTACATTGAACAGTGTCGTCTTGCCAGTATTAAAGATGCTAAACATGACATTGGACTGCTCCCCGACAGCGATCGACTCTGGCATAATCTCCGCAGTCCCCGTGTCCAGTTTTGCTTCCTGTTTGATTGGCACTGACACATGAGCCACATCAGACAGATTCACCTGATCATCCGTATCATACTTCATATTTACCGTGAGTACATACGGTTTCTGGGAGAGATCCGACTTCGCCTCCATCTCAATGCTCATGTCATATGTTTCACCCGGCGCGATTCTGTCCTTGTAGACAGAGCTGGAGCCCGATGTCGGCAGAAAAGCAGCATAAGTGGCATCTGCATCCTTCCCCTCCACTGTCGCTTCCAAATTAAAGAGTACATTCTCAACTGCAGTCTCCCTGGAAGTATTCTTGACGCTTACTGTCAGGTTAAAGGTTGAACCCGCGAATACTTCTTCTGGATCTGTGCTGTATCCTGTGACAATGATACGGGGATTCGCAGTTTTCTTATCTTTATCGTCGTCATCCGGATCCTTGATCAGTTGTTTTTCGGGATTCGCACCTTTGATATTAATATAGGTTGTGATATCCGTCTCCACCAAAGTGCCGTTCTCATAGTACGTCACATGAAAAGGCAATGGATAACAACCTGTGAGCACATCACTTCTAACCTGAAACATCCAGCCGATATCCATACGCTTGTTGTATGCATCCACCGTGTCGCTTGCTGCTTGTATCGTCTGTATTACCTGTGCATCGTATGCCTGATTGATATCAAACGGCCATTTTGTCTTGTCATTCGATACCGTCGGCGTTACCACGACATCCGTCACATCCGCCTTGCCGAGATTGACCAGGGATAATACAACAAAAGCCTGTTCCCCATAGTTTGCGCTCAAAATCGGGACTTCATTGGAGAGCATCAGAAACTTCTGCGTGTTGGAAAAACTCTCTTCTTCCTCCCTTGCGATCTCATCCAGATATCCCTCCACCTCGGACTCATAGCTTGTCAGCTCTGACATCGTAAGTCCTGCATTTTTCATATAAGTCATGGCGCTGTTATAGATCCTGTCCATACGCCTGATCTGATCCTCTGTCAGCTTGTACCGCAGTTTTAGATCAGAATAGTGCCGGTTCAACTGGCCCCTGATATGATCCTTCCACTCGTCAGATACGTATTGGTCACTTGGACTGTTTTGTGTACTGCTCTCTTCTTTGCTGCTCTCTTCTTTGCTACTCTCTTCTTTGCTGCTTTCTTCTTTGCTGTTCTCTTCTTTGCTGCTTTGAGAACTGATGTTCTCTGAGGAATCAGAATTGCTATCAGACTGCACTCTTGAAGACGCTGCTCCCGGTGTCTCCAGTTCCTCCTCCGTTGCAGACACCAGAAGTGTATTTCCGCACAGCATCACTGCCATCAATACGAAAGCCAACCCATTTTTAAACTTTTTCATTTTCATCCTCCATTCCCCAATATGTTATTCCCTTTTTCCGCGGCCATCTCCGCGCTCTCCTGCACGACTTTTTCCGCTGCTGTATTCCTGTTGCCTGTATTGTCCACCATATCTACGATCTTGCCATCCACGATCCGTATAATCTTGTCCGCAAAACTTGCCAATGTATTGTCATGCGTTACCATGATCAGTGTCCGTTTCTGTTCCCGCACAACACTCTGCATCAGATTCATAATCTCCCTCGATGTGTTGGAGTCAAGATTTCCAGTCGGTTCGTCTGCAAAGATAATCTCCGGATTCACCACAAGCGCCCTCGCAACACCGACACGCTGCTGTTGTCCGCCTGACATCTGATTGGGTCTGTGATCCCAGTATTTGTCAAGTCCCACCATATGTACCATTTTCTTTGCCCGCTTTGTACGCTCCTTTCTGGACACCCCCTGAAAGGTCAGTGGAAGCGCAACATTTTCCACCGCATTCATCGTTCCCATCAGATTAAACGACTGGAAAATAAAACCAATATGTTCCCGCCGAAACCGCACAAGCTGGTTCTCGTTCTTCGTCTCCATATGCTCACCGATAATGATGATCTCACCCTTAGTCGGTTTCTCCAAACCAGCAAGCATATTCAGCAGCGTTGATTTGCCTGATCCGGAAGTACCTACGATCGCACAGAACTCACCGCGGTTAATACTAAAGCTCACCCCGTTGAGGGCCCGCACCCTGTTCTCGCCGATGCGGTATACTTTATACAAATCCTTCACGATAATGACCGGTTTGGATTTTTCCTTTTTTTTCGATAGCTCTGCCATTTCATCCCCCTATATTCACAGCTTTTGTATCCCCCTCTGACCCTAAACTGTATCATTCGGATTAATACAGTTCATACGCTTTCCATTGAAATCATAGCACACATAATACAAAGTTTCAACCTATATATACAAATTTGAACAGCAACGATAGACTTTGCATCCCGGTTATGCTATATTAAAGACGATACAACAATGTGTTTCATAATTGGGAGGTGATCCTATATGCCTAATGGTTTAGAAATAATACAAAGAGCAATTGAAGATTTTGCAAAGGTTCAGGAAAACATGATATTAGCAAAAGAAGAGAATGCAGCAAAGACATATGCAAATTTAAAAAAGGATTATATTTCATTAAAAGCATTATTGACAGTTGCAGGTGTAAATCTTACAGAACTGGACAAGATCAAAGAGTAGGAATGAATAGCAGTAAATAAATAGGAATGAGGCAAGAATAACTACTTGCCTCATGATCTTACTCATTTAATATTCATAATCAACATACTCGGTATCCTTGCGGAGTTTTCCATGGACGACAGTTCTTCTGTACTCACTCTCATCGTCAGCCTGGTATTTGATCCCTTTCCTGTGATCTGCCATGATCGTCCTCTGATCGTCTGTCAGCGAATTGGGAATCTCTGTCTCCACGATCATGATATCCGCAACCTGTGTGATTGGTGCATAAGCAAACTCGCTAAACTCTGTGTAATATGTATTCATCAGCACAAACTCGCCAGTATCCACATCAGACGGATAAATGTCAACAGCCTTGTCATACCCTGTCTTAAACTGGAAAATCGCAAGCTGTCCGTTCAACTCAACATTGCTGTCAAATAAATACTGCACGGTCCTGACGCCAGCACTATCCACCGACGCAGTCTTTGTCACTTTGAGGTCAATGTCCTTTTTCACCTTATCCTCATAAAGCATCTTAAAGGACACGCCAATTTCATCGTCAATCTTAGCATACAGAATTACTTTCTTGCCCACGTAGCTATTGTAGATATCCTTCTTGATCACCTTTTGCTTATTTAACGTCAGATATACAAACTCATATCCCAGCTCTGCCGCTGTTCTCTGGGCGTCTGCGATCTGGCTGTCCTCCCTGTTCTTGATCCCGATCGCTCCCGCAGAAGTAAGAGAATCCATCTTGACATAACAGATCACTCCGATATCGATTCGATACCATCCATTAGAATATTCACCAATCACCTTCACCGGAAGGTTGGCGCTGAGTGTCGTAAGCACAGTTGACGTATAGGTAGGCTCTGCATACACCACACAATTATCCTTCGTGTAATATACATCCTGCAGCGCTGTAAATGTCGGACCTTTCGCATAAACCGCCATATCAGTGCTCACAGGTGTAAATAATACTGCCGCTGCCATCAATACCGCCGCTGTCTTCTGAAACCTTTTTCGCATCTCATATCCTCCCGTCCTTAATAATTCTCGATCTTTGTATTCTGCGGGAACGAACTTGACTGATAAGAACACCTTGAATGAATCGTTACCTCTGTAATGGCGGAACCTGCAAACGCGGAAGTGCCAATACTCAGTGTATTTCTGGGTATGGTAACACTCGCAAGTGCTGTACAACCCGAAAATGCACTATCACCAATACTGATCACAGATTTTGGAAATGTCACTTCTGTTATGGCTGTGCAGCCTGAAAATGCAGATACTGGAATCGCCTCAATTCCCGATCGGATCTCAAGTGCCTCAATACCAGTACAGCCATGAAACGCATTTTCCATCATTGTCTGCATTGTGCCAGGAAGTCTTACGTTCGTAATCGCTGTACAACCCTCGAAAGCGCTCTCACCGATAAACTCTAAATCATTTGGCCACTTTGTCAATGCCATCGCCGCACAACCCGTAAACGCCTCTTTCTCAATCCTCTTTAACGAAGAAGGCAGTCTTGTCATCTCCATTTTGGCACAATTGTTAAATGCCTGCTCCCCGATCGTCTCAATATCATTTGTAAGTTTGACTGTCTTTAGATCTGTGCATTCATTAAATGCCTTTTTGCCAATCTTTGTCACGCCGTCTGGTATCGTGATCCGTGCGAGTTTTGAACAGCTGTCAAAGACACCCTCACCCATCTCCGTCAGCTGATCTGGCAGCGTGACATCTACCAGGAATTCGCTGCTCTTAAATACATTTTTCCCCAGTTTCGTCACTGTGTCTGGAAGCGATATCCGTACAAGTGTCTTGGAACTTGCAAATGCCGAATCCAATATCTCCGTGACAGGCTGACCATCCATCGTCTCCGGAACATCAAGTGTCGCCGCACTGCCAATGTATTTCTTGATCGCAACGTGATCCTGATACAGCGTGTACTCATATTCGCTGTTCTTTTTTTCCTCTGGCTTTACTACTTCCTCAGTACTTGACTCCTCTGACTCTGACTCCTCTTCTGTAGGACTTTCCAGGAAATAATCATGGTTGTCATTCCTGTTCCCATCCACAGAACCATTCGTCCTTGGATTGGTGTCTGATGCGCCTGTCGCTGACGCAGAACTTCCTGTTGTTCCCTGCGCCTCCGCTGCCTGTCTTGAAGCAACGGCTGACGATTCATCCTCAAAGACCTGCATCGCCTGAGAATAATTCGTCTGTGAATCCTCGATCAGTGACTGTATCTCAGAAGGAAACTCGCCGGCTTCCGCCAACAGCTCTGACTCAGTCTCTGTTTCCGTCTCGATCTCCGAGACGATCTCTGTCGAGTTTTCAGGCTTTGCACCGATCACTCCTGTCTTATTCAGATACAGTCCCAAGAGAATTGCAAATGCAACTGTGCATCCACCCACCATTCCCCAAAAAAGTTTTTCCATCCTGTCATCTCCTAAAGTCATCCTCTGATATCTGCGTCCCATAGAATGCGCCACGGACAACCGTCCGCAGTCCTTCACAGCCTGTCAGACCAGTCAGGGAACTGCAATTGCGAAATGCCTCCGCACAGATCTTATCCACAGAAGCCGGAACTGCCACATCCAGTATCTCTGTATGCCCCTTAAATACTTCTGATCCGATCTGTTTCACGCCGTCAGGAATCTCCACATGTTCCTCATTTCCTCTATATGCCAGCAAAATACCATCGCCGACAATCAGAAAATCTCCCTCGGCATCACTGTTTTTCCAGTTGTTCAGCCATGCGGTTCCCTCAAACGCCTTCGTACCGATTGCCGAAACACTGTCCGGTATCGTCACATCTGTTAGATCCACACAGGACATAAACGCACCGTACTCAATTTCCGTAACATTATCTGGAATGACAATTGATTTCAAGCCGCTCTCTGAAAACGCCAAACGTCCTATTGTCTTAATAGTTCCACCAATATCATAAGTTGTCAGGTCTTTCTGCTTATAAAATTTCCGCTGCGCAATGCTGTCCTCATCTGCCACACTGCTGCTCTGTACATTGACTGTGATCGAAGTATTCTCTTCCCCTGCAGCCCCCGACTGTGTCTGGCCCTGACGATCAGATACCTCATCCACAATCTCTGCACTTGCGTTGTTGGGGATTCCATACACCTGTCCCCTATGGTTATCCATCAGTACAACAGCCCTGCCCCCCACGATCACGGTCTTGCCTATGACATCGTTGTTCTCTGGAACATCAAGCGGATGTATATAGCCCTCTGTGCCCGGAAAGTCAGAAGAGTTCTGTGTCGTCTGCTGATCACTGCCTGTATTATTGCCCGTCGTCTGCTGTCCATTATTCCCTGTACTTCCAGAATTGTTATCTGTCGTCTGCTGTCCATTATTCCCCGTGCTGCCGTCTCCGACATTGGGTTTCTCCTCGAGTCCCGCATTGCTGTCCATAAAATCCGTCGGATACTCCGCCTCATAGATCACGGGAATATTATTATTCTGTCCGAACGTATCCGCCGTGCTGGACTTGCTTGTATAAATCTTTACATTCGGACTGCCCGAAAATGCTTTTCGATCAATATTCACCACGGACGCTGGTATCACAACCTGCTTTAGATTTGCATTGTTTGCAACCGCTCTTTCCCCGATGCCAGTTGTCATATTCTGAATCACTACATTCTCAACACTTCCCATACTTGACATCGCCTGCTTGGGAATACTGACCACTTTATCAGAAACCATCACATTCTTTGTGTTCTGCAGGTTCCAGAAAGCATATGTGTCAATGCTCTCTACTGTATCCGGCATCACATAATTATCACCCTCACGCGCCGGAAGCACCTGATACAGCATTGTCATATTTCCATTGTATATCGCACCATTATAATAGGTAAGATATTCGTTATCCTGATCGATCGTGACCGTCGCAAGACTGCTGCAGTTTGCAAACACGCCGGAGCCCCAGGAGCTTACATTCTCTCCGATCTCAACAGAAGTAAGTGCCGTACAGCCTTCAAATGCTCCTGGACCTACTTTCTCCACGCTGTCTGGGATGATCACGCGCGTGAGTGCTGTACAATTTTTAAATGCATTGTATGATATCTGTGTGACGGAATCGGGTATTGTAAGACTTGTCAATGTCTCGTTCCCTGAAAAGGCCTCGTCACTGATTGTAGTAATGGTATCCGGGATACTGACATAAGTGTCCGTTCCCAGATACTTTACCAATGTCGTTCCATTGATGCGGAATCTGTCATCCCCGGCGGCTGTCACACCGCCGCCGATTCCCCTGGCAACAGTCACAAGTGCAAGGATTCCCAGTAATGCAAAGCTTGCAATCGCTATGTGTATTCTTTTCATATTGGTCTCTCCTAGTTTCCTTGTTTTCTATTTATGCTGCCCTGTATTTTTTGCGTTTCCGTCCGTCACTCAGAACGAACAGTAAAACTGATACGCACGCCATACCGATCGCTGCAAACCACTTGGGATGAATCGGATCGCCTGTCGCTGGTGTAGCGTCAAGCATCTGGCCTGCTATCAAATTGTTGGTATCCACATAGATCACATACGGTGAGAAGTGAGGCGGTACGAATGAGACACATGCGATGCCGTCAATCGTCGTAAACCTTGGTGTAAGCTGCACTAGATTTCCATTGTCCGCCGCTGCCACGCGCGCATTTCCGCCGTACTGAATCAGCACATCCGGTATTGGCATTGTCACTGTGATATTCAATCCTGTGGAATCCGTAATCTTATTCTGACCTGTTGCGTCATAAAGTGAGATATCCATTGGAAGGTATGCCAATCCGTTCAGTGATCCATATGTATTTGTGAGCGCCTGCTCTACTGCCGCTGTCGCCTCCGCCGACTCTGTGATCCGCACAATAAAGTTGTCGGTAGAACCACTTACTGCCAGGGAAGCTACATCGGTGTTGGAGATACCGTTTTTCGTAATATAAATTCTGTTGCCATTATTATTGTTTGTCGTTCCGCTGCTTGTTCCGTTCGTCGGATTGTTGACTGTACCTGTTGTCCCTGTTGTGTTGGTCGAGCTGCCTGGCCTGTTGGTCACTGTATTCGTGCTGGTATTTGTACCAGGCCTTCTTGATGTACTGTCATCATCGTCGTCGTCGTCATCGTCACTTGTTCTTGCCCTATAATTTGCTGTTACTGTTACATCTGTCGCTGGCATTACAAACGAGGTTGATACAGCGTTTGCATTGGCAAATCCAAGACCCGAATTGCTTGTCGTCCATCTGGAGAATACTCTGCTGGATGACTCTGGAGCATTTGCGGTGATGTTGACTGTGGCTCCTGCTTCGTATTCGCCGCTTCCGGAACCGTAGTTTACGGTTACTTTGTGCTTACCTGTGCTGCTTTCACCTGAATAATTTGCCGTTACTGTCACATTGGAAGACGGCATCGTAAACGTTGTCGATGCAGAATTTGCATTGGAAAGCGTCACACCCGTAGCTGTCCAGTTCGTGAATTTCTGACCTGTCGGCGCCGCATTTGCTGTGATCGTTACTGTCGCACCCGGCTGGTAATTGCCGCCGCCTGTACCATTGTTGACTGTTACTGTATAGGAACCATCAGGATTCGGTGTATTCGTACCAGAACCGCCTGAAAAGTTTGCTGTTACAACTACATTTGATGCTGGCATCACAAAGGTTGTTGTAGCTGCGTTGGCACTTGCAAAGTTCACTCCTGCTGTAGCTGTTGTCCAACTTGTAAAAGTCTGACCGGTCTGTGGTGCGGTTGCAGTTATTGTTACCGTATCACCAGCTTTGTATGTACCTCCACCTGTACCATAATTCACGACTACAGTATACGTCGCATCGGGGTCCGCAACTCCGTCAATAAAGTTTGCAACCAGCGTAACGTCTTCATTCTGTGCTAGAAACGTAGTCGCTTTATTATATACATTTCCAAAATAGTTGTTATATTTGGATGTTGATTCTGACCAATTTCTGAAAGTCTTCCCTTCAACATTGTCCGCTACTACCATCACCGTAGTACCACTTGGTACTTTAAATGTTTTTTCCCCATAAATAGTACCATCTGTAACAGTAATCGTGTGTTCCTGTCCATCTGGCTGAAAATCACCAGGATCAATGCCATAGACTGCATATACATTCCTGTCCTCACGGACGTTCTTGTATGCATCCTCTCCTAAAACCTCTTCTCCGTCACTATTGGTCCATCTCCATGTCTGGAAAATATGTCCTTCATATGTCAACAACGGATCGGTATTTAATGGCGGATTCTCTACATCACCACCCGCTTTTGCAACAAAACATTCTTTAACGAGTTTTCCACCTTCAGCCAGGAATTTAACAGAATAACCATCCTCTATCGGACTAAACTCGACATTGGAACGCCCATCTGCAAAATTCTTAACCGAACTCTGTTCTGTATTTGTATTGTCCGTATACTCATAACTGTGAATTGTATATATTGTTCTTGGATCAGTATCAAACGCAGTGTCTCTGATATTACAATTTCGGTTTGGAATATATATATCTATTGCTGCGGTTCCTCTTGACCCCCGGATATTACTAAATGCACCTTCTTCAATATTAGTAACATTCTTGGATAGTTCAACAGTACTTAACGATATTGCACCATTAAAACAATTCTGCGGAATACTTGTGATCCCTGTTTCCGTCAAATCAACCCGTGATATACCATCGCAATCGGCAAATGCCTCTTCCGCGATTGTTTTTACGTTTGCAAGCCCCGGATTATGCGCCTTGTCAATGTTTCCAAAAGACGTTTCAAGGCACTCAGCCAAAACACTATAATCAGAAACTTCCTCGCTTCCATAGATAATGCCATTCTCGGCTTTATAATAGGCATTTTCCGTAATTCCTTCACTGTACAGACTTGTGCACCCTTTAAATGGCCGCTTGCCTATATCCTTCAACTCGCTTCCCAAATTAACCTGAGTCAGATTCTCACAACTGTCAAAGGTATACTCTTTGGGTAATTCTTCCACAGACTGCAGACTGACTGATGTCAAATGATCATTGCCCTTTGTAGTGCTCTCGTCATATGTTATATCATTATACTGTTTCCCACTTTTAATAATACTACCTTCAAAAACGTTCTCTTCAAAATAACCACTAAATAATCCTGCTGTCACATCGTCATGACTTGAGGTATAATATTCCTTCGGATCTATCTTTCGCCTCCCTAGCGAGTTGTTCTTTCTTTCCCCTTCTTCATTATATAGCAATTCAAGATATTCCTTGCTCTTATCATTTAGCGCAGACTCAAAAAATGATTGCGAATCTATACTTTCTACGCCAGATGGTATTGCAATATGCAATGCAGCGTCAATCAATGCACGTTCTTCGTCCTCTAACTGCCCTGTATAATCATTAGTTCGTGCCTGTGCTTCCAGAATTTCATCAAATTTCTCTAAAATACTATATGCTTTTTGGGACGCATCCCAACCAAAACGATCTACCATCAACGATATGACATCTTCATTCCAGTCATCTATCTCTTCCAAGTGAGGATAATCAATAAGTGTCCTTAAACGTGTATTGTTATCCAGCATCACTGTCAGATTGGTTGGTTCAAGTGATTTATAGCATATATTCGTATTTTCCGAATTAAACTTTGTATTATTGGAATCCATCGCATACTCAAAGGGTGCATAATTTTTTTCAATCACGCCATGGAATGTCAGATACTCGGAACCGGTTTTGAATGCATTGCTGCCAATTGTCATCACAGAACCCGCCGCAGGTTCTCCGAAATACACATTTTCAAGTTTGGGACAGTTCTCAAACGCACCGCTGCCTATACTCTGAACAGAATCGGGCAGTCTGACTAATCTAAGATTGTCTGAACCATTAAGGGCATCCGCATCTATATTGGTAACAGAATTGTCCTCAAATGTAAGTGTTTCGATACTATCTTTTACTTCATCAAAGCAGCCTGGTCCCAGTCTTGTAATTCGATAGCCTCCAATTTCAGATTTCACAATCAAATCTTTAACTGAACCTGATGGCTTGCTTAATTCGTATCCGACAAGTCGTGCTGTTCTGTTTTTATCATCCATTTGATCAATCGTGGCAAGATATTCTCCATTATCTCCCACTGTCAGTTCCATTCTGTTATTTTCTTCTGCATCCTTAAACATATATGGCACATAGTAAAATAAATCTTCACCAGCCTCATTGATGTCTATGCCCATCTTCAAATCCAGTGTATCTTTTCTGATTTGCGTTTTGTCAGTTCCATTCGTAAGATATCCAGGCCCCTCTACACGGAACTGCCCGTTCATAACATCTTTAAACAAATCTTTGCCAGAATATTTAATATTACGTCCTGCACTGTCATTAAAGGATATCTGTCCCATAACTGCCCGTTCAAGTTTCTCACAGTCAGCCAGGGTATTTGCTGGAATCGTTCCATTCAAATTTGCCGGGAAAACCACAGTCTTTAAGCCTTTACGCCCCGCCAGTATGTAATCATAAGCACCGTCTGCGTTCGTCGCTCCTGCTCCTGCAAATACACTTTGTGCTCCAAATTCAGTGTTCTTACTGCTTCCGTTGTCGATCTTTGTCATTCGAGCCGGAAATTCAAAACTCTCCATACTGCCGTCACTGCTTGTTCCAGAAAGAGCAAAAGCGCCAAAGCCGATGATATAGTTCAATCCGTCTTTGCTTGGCATAAATGTATTATCCACATTTCCAAGACTTTCACAGCCGTAGAACGCAAACGGATAAATTGTTACCTCACCTGTCGTATCACTTGCGAAAGCAAACTTTGTCAGACCTGTATTAGCAAAACATCCTCGCCCAATCACCTGTATGTTTGTTGGCAGATCAATTGTTGTAAGAGCACTACAGCCCTGAAATGCTTCGGCTCCCAGCGTTGTCACACTCGAAGTTCCATCCTCTGCAGTAAAACTGATCTCACTCAGTCTTGCGCATCTTTTAAATGACCTGTCTCCTAGTACTGTACAGTTTTTGGCATTCAGGCTTGCTTTTGACAATGCTGTACACCCGTTAAACGCATCATCACCAATATACCTTATCTGATCAGACAAATTTACCTCTGTAATCGTAGTATTGTCCTGAAATGCCCCTTTTCTATCTGTTCCTGTACCATGACCGTCTATACCAATAACCCTGACAAAACCATCACATAAATATCCCTTACTATCTACATGGGAAGAACGAAATCCTCCATCATTATTACTGTTGGCATCGATATCAGCTTTAATATCTGTTGCACTGCTATTTGCCCATTTCACCGCAAAGGCATCATTGGCATCCAGATACTCAAGCTTAAAACCGTTCAAATTGTAATTAGATTTAATCTCATTTGTCTGTATTGAGAACCTGGAACAGATAACGCCTGAAATAAAACCTGATACTTCCTGTAAATCTGTAAATGCAACTGTAAGTTCTTTTACCAAACCATTATATTCTGTGGTCAAATCATTTATTTGATTCAGAATATTCTGATTCGTTGATGCGGTCGTGTCCGCAGCCTCTACTTCTTCCCGCAACCGTTGCACTTTTCCATTGTAATCTGTCAGACTATTTGTATAAGCATTAAATTGCTCACCTGCAAATGCACCGTTGCCTGTGAACAAATCACTTACTGTTAAACTTGTTTTAGTATAAGTACAGTCCTTTCCACCTATCTTAACAGTCCCCCCCGCCGATGTATCATTATTTGGATTGGCAGGGTCTATTGTTGAATATGAGGTTGGTATATTCTCTAAATCAAAAGTATTTGGAAGCGTCACATTATTAATCGTTTGTCCTGGAACAACCGCATATTTTATTGTATACTTCTCATCTTTCCATTTACCTTTTAAGTCTGTAACAATACTTCCCGGAAACAGAAAATAACCATAGCTCATCTCCTCGCTTATATTGATAATTGAGGATTCTCCCACATACTCCGTTATTAGAGCCTCTGCACCAGTGTTACTACTCTTGGCATTTACTATGTATCTATCTTGTCTACGCCCGTCTTCTATAACCTGAATCGTTCTTTGATTTGAACTGCCAATTCCCAAAGTGCCAGGCATACCATCACTAGTGTTTTCAGAATCTTTATAATTAGACACAAGCGCATACGCATCATATACATCCTGCATATCAACACCACTAGCCGCCCGCGTCGTACCATAATTCTCCACTGGTATCGCAGCCACAACGATAGCCATGATCATGGTGAGCGCAGCGACCGTCCGCATGACTCTCCTCTTTAACTTATAGTTCTTTTTCCTTCTACTCTTTGCCATCTTGTTTCTCCCCACTTTGTTATTTATATTCCCTCTTATTGCCAGTATTACTTGTTGCCACAATTTATATAAAATCACATTTTGGTTGTACCAGAAGTGACATTGTATCCCTGTATATTACTCCTTATATCCTATCCACCACATCAGACCAACCATGTCTTCAGGTCACTTTTTTCCAGCACATTGAGATGATACGCGAACCCTACAGCTTTTGGCTGGACAGGCTATATCGTTAGCTGGAAGCTTTGTAATATTCTAATACCTTATTTTCATCAAACTCCCCGCCACCGCTATTCTTCATTCTAGAATTGCCTCTTTGATCTGTCCGATCAGATCAGTACTTTCTTCAATGTTGTCTGCAATTTCTTCATTTGTCCTGCCCTTCAGCATCTTCATATATACAGTTCGGATCAGACGCAGCAGATCTCTGTCCGCAATTCCTTCTTTACGTCTCTCTGCGCGTTCTTTTCATACGTCTTTCTGTGCGAAACTGTTCCATTGTCTCAGCTTCATTATACTCTGTGATGCACATCTGCTTCACCTCCGCCTTATTGGCAATCAAAAATTTCTTTAATGCACTGTTATTTGTACTGCTCCATGCCTTTCTTGTACTGTTCCTATCCGCAAGAAGAATATCCTGTCAGATTCTTTCTTTTGCCGCAAACCGTCATTCGTTGCCTGTATCATTCAATAGTTATTTATATTATCGTCATATTTCACTTTGCTGATTAGCTTTGTTTCTACTCTGCATTTGAAAGATCTGGCAAAATTTTCACGGTCTTCATTGCCATAAACGTTCCATTAAAACGGTTTACATATATTATTATTGTACTATATTTTCTGTCAATTTCAAGTATTTTTCAGAATTTTTTATTTATTTTTTGTAAAATTCCTTCTTTTGGCATTATTCCGGCTACAATAACGACAAAAAGAACCACTGTTTCCAATGGTTCTCTTTCCTGTCAGTCAGACTGTACATTCTT
>DKVL01000064.1:0-15144 GCA_002491195.1 Lachnospiraceae bacterium UBA7179 | reverse complement strand
TTCTTTTTCCGCAAGGGCACTGTCCTTTTCCGCAAGGGCACTGTCTTTCTCCGCGAGGGCACTGTTCTGCTTTGCAATAATGGCATCCTTGTTTGCTATCTTCGCTTCCCTCTGCGCGATTTCGCGCTCATGCTCCCGCTCAATCGTGCGGGCAACGCGTTCCGCTTCCTCATATGCCTCGCACCACATCCGGACTTTGTCGTCCTGGTTCTGCCGATATAGCGTTTCACAGGCTTCCATAAAAACATTGTCTTGTTGTTCTAACATTTTTAATCACCTCCTGTAATTAAACTTTCTGTGTCTCTGCCTTGAACATGCGCCCAGTAATCGGGGTTCCATCTCTTTATTTTAGTTCCCTGCATCGTCAATCCAGCTGCATCCATTTCACATGATATTCTTCCAATTCTTTTGCTTTTTCAATCATTCTGCGATCCATGACGAGGACTGCTATGCGAAATTGCATGCTCGCATCACCGCTGTCGTGCCCAATCTGACCAGACACAAAAGAACGCCCTCCTCCCTGTTGTCATTTTGATCCAATTTGCTATAACAATATTATAATCCCTCCCCTCCGATTTGTCATTGACGGCATAGTTGAATATGGAACGATACAACTATTTCTGCATAAAAAAAGAACCACTGCACATTTTCCCAGTGATTCTTTTGCCATTTCAATCAGCTGATTTTCTTCGCCACCACGACGAATCTCCCCGCTTTCTCCTGATAGTCACAGGTCGAGAGCGTCAGGAGCTTGTCGCCATAACTTGCAGTCACTCCGGTGTCGTAGAGTGACAATGCCGCCATCTCGTTCATCGCAGAATGAAATTCTTTTTCCGAGGCAGCATTGATAAATTGATAATATTTAAAAGTAACATCCTCCTCCGAATATACCTTGGAGCGGAACACATACATTACCTGATAAGTACCTTTTTCATAAATCGTATCAAACTGTATCGTCGGATGTTCTTCATAGTAGGATTCCTTGCTGTATTTATTTAAGGTTCCAAACATCTTGCCAGACTTCATATGATGCCCATATAATATGATGTTATCGCAACCCTTGATCACATCACACTGATAATCCATGAAGATGCACCCGTTTCTGTCTTCTTCCTGGTTAAAGTTGTGGTCCAGATAATACTCATTGTTTACCGTCTGCATCACAGGATAATCAATGATTGTGTCATCAATTTTTACCCATCCGATCAGTCTTTGGTTCTTCTGATGGATCAACGAGTATTCTGGAAGAATATCTGGTATATCAACGGTATCATCCGTGTAGTGTATCTTAACCTCCTTCGTATTGGAAGACTGGGCGCCGGCCTCCCGCAGCGCGGACAACTCCTCAAACTCCCTTGCACTCTTGGCAGACACCTGATAGTACGCCCCCAGGTATCCAAAACTTATAATGCACATAAACAGACACGCAGCTATGAGCATTTTCCGTTTTTGTTCCTTTTTCTTCAGGACTGCCACAATCTGTTTCTGCATATCCTTGTCAAAATCTTCCAGCTTTGCCCTGTTTTCCGGTTTTTCCTGTTTCCTGGACGTTTTGGATATACTTTTTATATTTTTAATCTTTTCTACCTGCTGTTTTCTTTTTTCCTTGCGGGCTGTTTTTTCCTGCTGTTTTTCCTCCTCTTCTCTCTTCAACTTATGATACAATTCATAGATATTATCATCAAACTGTCTGCCTACAACGGATTCAAACGTGTATTTTCCTTTTCTCAACTCCAAATACAGTGTTTCAATATCTTTTGGATTGTCTAATTTCATACTGCCCATAATGGAATCGATCAGCGTTTTGTCCCTCAACGCTGCCTGGTATTCCTCCTCATCCCGAAAGCGCCTGCCCTCCACGATCCATTTTACTTCTGCCATTCTATCGCCCCTTCTATCATTCCCTGCTTCTTCCCTGATCGTTTTGTCTGCCCTGTTATTGACATAAGCATTTCACTAAAATAGTTGACATATATACTGCCATTTTACTATATTTTCAGTTAATTTCAAGTGTTTTTTATAATTTTATAACAATTTCAGATATTTTTTCTTATATTTGCAAAATGCAGAAGACCATTTTATTGGAACACTTTCTTCACTCTGTCATATAGTATAGCAAATGAACTTCTTCGGAGGTACTCAACATGAGTGAATTATCAGCAAGTCATTGCGGATGCAACCAAACAAATACAATGCCGGATTGTGGCTGCGGATGCAACAACAACAACGGATGCGGCAACTGGATCTGGATTTTGATCCTGCTCTTCTGCTGTGGCGGATGCGGCAATGGTACTTCATTGTTTAACAACAGTGGATGCGGCTGCGGATGCGAGAACAACAACAGCGGATGCGGCAACTGGATCTGGATTCTGATCCTGCTCTTCTGCTGCGGCGGATGCGGCAACGGATGCGGATGCTGCTAATGTTCTAATCCCTGAGGGTCCGCATATGCGGGCCCTCTCACACTGTAATATTAAATATCAGAATTTCATATATATGATTAAGGTAAGGAACCGTTAACAAATAACTTGTTAACGGTTCCCAAAAAATGGAGGTTCATTATGGAGGATAACGATTACGTGCTGGCTTTTGACCACTTCTATACCACGAATCACATCCAGATCTTAAAGTCTCTTCTGCCCTTTATGGACAACGATAGCTTACGGATGCTGCCTGCCCTGATCAAATATATGGAATTACAGTATACACTGTCACAGATTGGCAGAGGTACTCCCAACTTTACAAGCGGAATCCATGCCAGCAGTTTAGACACTGACACAAAAGCAAAAACTGACATGGCAGAAAATCTTGAAAATATCTATAAAGCCATTCACAAATACCTTGCCCCAGGCGAGGAAAAAAGTTTTAATCAGATCCTGTCTGCAATCAGGACAATGAAAAATGTGCGCGAAATGCAGCAGATGATGGAACTCTTCCAGACACTCAACCCCGATCTGAATTCCAATATGGATCTTGGCTCTGTGATGGAAAACCTGTCATCCGGAGGCGATAGCGCAAACGGATTCAACATCAACGAAATCATGGAAATGATGAAACTATTTGGAGGAAATGACAATGGAAAGCAGCAATGAATGGATGAATGATCCGGAACTAAAGAATATCGACAGAGCCAAACTGGACTTTCTCGACAAAATGTTTGTACAGAGCACTTCCATCAACAAAAGCGGAACGCCGCAGGAACGACAGAAAAAAATGATGGCGTTTCTTCTCTCCCTGAACAGTCTGAGCAGAGAAAACAATATCACTTTCCAAAAGGAGGAAGTATCGCTTATTTTTTCTGTTCTGAAAAAATATTCAACTTCCGATGATATTGATAAGATGCAGAAAATCTCCTCCTTTTTCCAATCCCGGTAAGGAATCGTAAAGGATAGATCTTATAAAGCGACTCCCGTATTTGGTGTGGAGTCCTTTATAGATTGATGGATTCCCATAATATTTTGGACAAATCTGGCGCATATGGCGCCATTAGTATCACAAAATCTTCACACAGCTTTGTCACACCAGGATTCCGTCTGTCAACCTGACTCTGGCCAATCTCTGTTTCACACATCACATCTCCATGTGGAACCGCGGTCTCGATTGCATGGGTATGAAATGAGGTTATAACCGCACCTATTTTCAATTCTTTTTGATATACATTCAAAAGCTCCATCATCGCTGACACAATGTGATGCCTGTTGGGCATGGTATTCCCCCGGATGATGCACCTTCTGATTTTTGCCGCTGTATCTTCCATTGCCCGCCTCATCCTGTCGATGCCTGTCTGCGAAAGCGTTTCTTCATTATAATTTCCACGCCTGTTCCACTCATCCGCGGCGAGAATCATCCGTCTGTATCTGCCAAGAAACTTGTAAATGCCTTCCAGAGCTCCCTCCTGCCAGCTGTCGTAGTAAGGAGCGTCATTTTCCACGGGCGTTTTTTCAAATAACAGATAAAGCCTCAGACAGTCTGTACCATAATCCATCACAAGGTCATCGTCAAACACGTGTTTCCCTGTCTCGTCCAACCATGATAACAGCGCTTTATCGCACACGAAACTGTCGGGGATCTCGCACCCCGACAGCTTTTTTGCATTGTATTCGATTTCCCTGTGATTCATCGGCACCAAACAATAGTTAACCATTATTTTGCCACAATGTTCAGGATTCTGCCCTTCACATAGATCTCCTTTACGATATTTTTTCCTGCTGTGAGCTCTGCGATCACAGGAATTGTATGCGCCTTTTCCTTCACAGACGCCTCATCCTCATCAAGTCCGACCATCAGCGTCGCCTTCACTTTGCCGTTGATCTGCACCGCGATCTCCACCGTGGACTCCACTGTCTTTGCCTCGTCATACTCCGGCCACTTTTGCTGGTAAGCCCTGCCGTTTCCGAAGTACATCTCCCAGAGCTCCTCTGTCATGTGCGGTGCTACCGGATTGAGCAGTAAGATCAGAGTCGCATACTCGCCCTTTGTGATGCTGTTTGCCTTGTAGAAATCATTGACAAGCGCCATCATTGCCGCAATCGCCGTGTTGAATTTCAATCCCTCAAAGTCATTGGACACTTTCTTGATCGTCTGGTGGATCTTCGTCTCCATCTCTGGGCGGTAGCCCTCGCCATCAACCAGCATATCCTGCAGCTTCCAGACACGTTCAAGGAAACGTCTGCATCCTTTCACACCTTCCATGCTCCATGCCGCGCTCAGGTCAAATGCCCCGATGAACATCTCGTAAGTTCGCAGTGTATCTGCGCCAAACTCATTTACCACATCGTCAGGATTGACTACATTTCCTCTCGACTTGGACATCTTCTCACCGTTTTCACCGAGAATCATGCCATGGGAAGTACGTTTCCTGTAAGGCTCACTGCACGGCACTAAATTCTGGTCATAAAGGAACCTGTGCCAGAATCTTGAATAGAGCAGATGCAGTGTCGTGTGCTCCATACCACCATTATACCAATCCACCGGCATCCAGTACTCTAACGCTTCCTTTGATGCAAATTCCTTGTCATTGTCCGGATCGGTATATCTTAAGAAATACCAGGAAGAGCCAGCCCACTGCGGCATGGTATCCGTCTCTCGCTCCGCCTTGCCGCCGCATTTCGGACAGGTCGTTTCCACCCAGTCGCGCATTGCCGCAAGCGGTGACTCGCCAGTATCAGTTGGCATATAACTCTCCACCTCCGGAAGCTTTAACGGAAGCTCACTCTCATCAAGAGGAACATATCCGCAGCAGGGACATTTGACAATCGGAATAGGTTCGCCCCAGTAACGCTGACGGGAGAATACCCAGTCGCGGAGCTTGAAGTTGACCTTCTTATGCCCGATTCCCTTTTCCTCGAGCCACTTTATCATGGCCGCCTTTGCGTCCTTTACCTCCATGCCGTCCAAAAAGTCAGAATTGCAGAGCTTTCCAGTCGCAACATCTGTAAACGCCTCATTCTGCACATCGCCGCCAGCTACCACTTCTATAATGGGAAGTCCGAACTTCTTGGCAAAATCCCAGTCTCTTGAGTCATGTGCCGGAACCGCCATGATCGCACCAGTACCATACGACATCAGTACATAATCGGACACCCATACCGGAATTTCTTTGTTGTTGACCGGATTGACCGCCGAAATCCCCTTGATGCACACACCAGTCTTGTCCTTTGCGAGCTCTGTGCGCTCAAAGTCGGATTTTCTGGAAGCCTGCTCACGGTAAGCTGCGATCTCCTCATAATTTTCGATCTCATCTCGATATTTCTCAATCAGAGGATGCTCTGGAGAGATTACCATGTACGTAGCGCCGAACAAGGTGTCTGGTCTCGTCGTGTAGATGACAAGCGTCTCATCCTTGTCCTTTAATTTAAAGTTGACCTCGGCTCCCTCGGAACGTCCGATCCAGTTTTTCTGGGAGACTTTTACCTTCTCGATATAATCCACATGGTCGAGACCTTCAATCAGCTTGTCAGCGTAGTCCGTGATCTTGAGCATCCACTGAGACTGCATCTTTCTGATGACCTCGGAACCGCAGCGCTCACACACGCCGTTCACAACTTCTTCGTTTGCAAGCCCTACTTTGCAGGAAGTACAGAAGTTGATCGGCATCTCGCTCTTGTATGCAAGCCCTTTCTTGAACAGCTGCAGGAAGATCCACTGCGTCCACTTATAATACTTCTCGTCTGTCGTGTTTACTTCCTTTGACCAATCAAACGAATAGCCGAGCGCTTTCAGCTGGTTCTTAAAATGCTCCACATTATTTTTTGTGACGATCTTTGGGTGAATCTTGTTCTTGATCGCATAGTTTTCCGTCGGCAGTCCGAACGCGTCCCAGCCCATCGGAAACAATACATTATAGCCCTGCATCCTGCGCTTTCTCGACACGATGTCCATCGCTGTGTATGGTCTCGGATGTCCCACGTGAAGTCCCTGCCCTGACGGATACGGGAACTCTACCAGCGCATAGTACTTCGGCTTTGTGTGATCCACACCGACCTTGAAGGCCTCCTCCCTGTCCCAGATATCCTGCCATTTTTTCTCAATGTCCTTTGGAGAATACTCTTTACTCATCTCTCTTGCTCCTTTTCAACGCTCTATATCATTAAAGCTGTTTATTTTTCGATCCTTTTCTGTCGATACTACATTCATGAGTTATTGTATCGCAATCGTTTTTATATTGCAAGTTTTATTTCTAAGCAGTCTTTGCATCAAAAAGGTGTAAGGCTTTCCTGATTTCGTAACCTTACACCTTTTCCTTACCGTTCCTTGCTGCTGTCATCACAAATCAAGTTCCGAATAATCAATACCAAAACTTGATAATTTCACTTTTGCGACTTTGATCTGATAATCAAGCTCTTTATTTTCACCTGTCTCATGAGCTTTTATCCGCATCAAGTCCACATATCTATTAATCGCTACTTCTTTCTGCTCTTCCAATGACATACAATCACCTGCTTTCATTCCTAATCTGTACTGATCGTGACACCTTCATCATAACAGATTATAGAAAAGGTGTAAAGCCTTATTCAATTATCACACGCATCTCGACCGCCTTCACAATCAGCTCCGCGCACTGTGTCTTTGTGAAAACACCTGCATCAAGGGCAAGTGTATAATTCTCTACTTTGCCCCACTCCCTCTCTGTAAAATACCTGTAGTACATCGTCCTCGAACGGTCTTTTTGCTCCAGCTCTCTTTGGATGCGCTCCTCCTGACCAGTCACGCCTTCATGCCGCTGGACCCTCCTGACACGGTGCTCCATGTCCGCATGAATGAATACATTCAGCACATCGCTGCGTCCCCGGAGAATATAGTCGGCGCCACGCCCTACGATAATACAGTTTCCTTTGTCCGCAATGCTCCTGATCACTTTGTCCTGTGCTTCTTTGATTTCCTCGTAGGGCACATCCGGCTGTTTATAATGCGGGATCAATCCGCTCTTTCTGTCAATATAGTCCTGATCAGACATATTTTCCCCATTTTCCAGTATGAGTTTTTCGTCAATTCCCATCTCTTTTGCCGCGGACGCCACGATTTCTTTGTCATAAAATGCGTATCCAAGCTTTTCCGCCAGCAGTTTCCCGATGGTATGCCCGCCGCTGCCTGTCTCCCGGCTGATTGTTATGACCATGCTTCCCCCTCCTTCGCTATTATTCCAGTTCAGCCTTGCCAAACTGTAACACGCTATTCTCTATTTTTCCCCGCCTGCCTTGAAGTTATAGACTGGTTTGATGATTTTGTCCACCGTGATCGTCTCACCGACCACTTTCAGCATATCTTCTATATTGCGGTATGCAAACGGCGACTCGTCCAGCGTGTCCTTGTTGACACAGATGGAATAAATCCCTTCCATCGCCTTCTTAAATTCGGAAACCGTATGGTGCTCCTTTACCTCAGAACGCCTGTAAACCCGCCCGGAACCATGTGGCGCAGAACAGTTCCAGTCCTCATTTCCAAGCCCGGTTCCCAGAATGATCCCATCACGCATATTGATCGGAATGACGACTTTCTCCCCAGCCATTGCACTGATTGCACCTTTTCTTAAAACAGGTACCTTTTGCGAAAAATCAACGTAATTGTGTATGCAGGTATCGATGTCCAGCACCTTCCATTTCATGCCGCGCACGATCTCATCGACCATGGCCTCCCTGTTTAGTCTGGCAAATTCCTGCACAACTTCCAGATCATGCAGATATTGTTCCAGTAACTCACCCTCCAGACAAGTCAGGTCATACGGCGCATGACCCTGTTTCTTCATCTGTGACACTCTCTGACCTTCCTTGAGATAGTACTCTGTCACTTCCATGCCAAGATGGCGGCTTCCGGAATGAATCACAAGATAAAACGCCCCGCCCTCATCCCGGTCCACCTCAATAAAATGATTGCCGCCGCCCAGGGTTCCGATACTGTGCTCTGCCTTTGTCTCATCAATCGCCTTATAGCAGTGCAGTCTGTGAAGCGCGGTCTTATCACTCAGTTTGTGGATCGTCTTGCGGACTGCCCCACCGACAGGGACATTGTCGCGGATGACTGTGTCCAGTTTCTGGCATTCCATGCCTTTTGTCCTGATCTTTGCAATCGTCATGCCGCAGCCGATATCCACACCGACAAGATTCGGCATCAGCGACGCACCCACGGTCATGGTCAGCCCGATCGTTCCGACCTTGCCAGGATGCACATCCGGCATCACACGGATTTTACTGCCCGCGGAGCTTGGATGGTCGCAGATCATCTGTAACTGTTTTCTCGCATAATCGTCGATCGCATACTGCTCATTGTCCGTCGTGTAAACAATCGCATTTGTGTATTTTCCATATATTGTAATCATAAAAACTCCTTCTATATGCAACAAAAAAACACCTCTTAGAAAGGTGTTTTTATCCACAATCATTTGACTACAATAAAAAGATCCTTATTGCATTCTGAGGACAATCACACCTTCCCGGTCCGTTATCAAATTTAGTAGATTATTCATGATGTGCTGCATTTTGTCCTCCTTTTCGAAATCTGTTTTCCTGTTACTCGCAAAGTTCGTGCACTTCGCTTTATCAATAATAGTGACTGTCAATCATCTAGCAATGTCCTCTATGATGCCCGCTTCTTCCGCCGTGGCAGCCTCCGTGATACCCGCTGTAATAAGTGTTATTACTATTTCCTATGCTGGAACTTGACTGCACTGGTCTACCATGGTCATGGCAGTGATCGCAGATACCATCCGCATTCGCATCTGTATAATAATCACACAAACCATCATAATTCGCGTCCGTATAGCAGTGATTGTCGCAGATGCCATCGCCGTTCTCATCTACAAAATAGTGATCGCCGCAGATACCGTCGCAATCCAGATCCCTGAAACAATCACCAAGATTACAGCCGCCAGCATGACAAACTGCAGGCGGAAGTTCCGCCGCATTCACAGAAACTGCAGGAGCAAGCACAATCATACAGGCAAGTCCCATGGCCAACATTTTCTTCATATCAAAATACCTCCTAAAAATAAGAAAACCGTTGCTTTTCTTAACCATAGCATATTTCATGGGTTTTTTCAACTATCATTTACAAATTTTCCCTCTCTTTTACCCTACCCGAATCTCGCCCTTTGCATTCTCGTCATCCATGATGATCTCATCCACTGACGGAACAACGATCGTACCTGACAATGGATTCTTAATGCTCATAACCGGTGTTGTGATCGTTGCGTCCACATCCGACTTTTCAAAGCAGAGATCTGTATCTATCATCTCACAGTCGATCAATTTCAGATTTTTACAGTAACACAATGGTTGTGTGCCGATAATCTTACAGTTCTCAAAAGTCAGGCCATCCGCGTACCACGCAAGATACTCTCCCTTGACGACACTGTCTCTCACCACGACATTCTCACCATGCCAGAACGCGTCCTTGGTGTCAAAAGTACAGTTCTCAAACACTGCATTTTTGATGTACTGGAACGAATATTTCCCCTTGAACGTCACATTTTTTAACGTAATATTCTCGGAACGCATCATGAAATACTCGCTCTCCGCGGTCGTATCCTCCATCCTGATCTGCCTGACCGACCACCCAAACTCCGGCGATATGATGTCACAATCGCGGATCGACACATCACTGCACTCTCGAAGCGCCTTGATACCATGCATTTTCGTGCCCGATATTTCGATGTGGTCAGAATACCACAGGGCCGCGCGGCACAGCTGCGTCATCTCAGAGTCCTGAATACCAAGTCCATGCACGTGCCAAAATGGATAGCGCAGGTTAAAAAAACATTTCTCCGCCTGTATCTCTGACGACTCCTTAACGGCGCTCTCTCCATCTGCCGATCCGTCAAAAGAGCATTCTCTTATGACCAAGTCCCTGCTCCCATACAATGCCCTTTCCTCATCAAACACCTGTTTTTCAATTACCTTCATTTGCCTTCATCTCCATTACAAAATATTCATATATTAGTATATAATCTTTGTCGGAAAATGGCAAATAAAAATATTCTAATGAGGTCGCACGCTCTCGCCCTGCTTGAGCTCCTTTGTCGTGTAAGTAATCACTTTCGTGTCCGCACTGATTGTTCTGGGCTCCAGCGCCGCAAACCTGTCGTTTTTATCTCTGATCTGCACTTTGATCTTCTCAGCATAGTACTCACTTCCAAGGATTCCTTCCTTTTCGTTTAATGTATAGATAAAATAACCATTTGACTCCTCAAAGACTGCATCAACGGGAAGCGTCAGTTCATGATACTCTCCCTGTACGGATTTCTGGATACTTCCGCTCAATCCGGGCTTGCCCACGCCCTCCGGGAGCATACAGATCAGGTCATAACCGCCCTGCATATTTTCTGTAAAATAGTCAACTGTGACCTCCATATCAGACTGACCGTTTAATTTCAGGTTGACTGTGTCATTCAGGTGCACATATTTCCCCTGTTCCTTTGTGATGCTAAACTTGAACTGGCATGGACGCTGCGTATCTGTCATCAGAACCGCCGCCGTATCCGCTGTCCGGCCGCCGACCTCCACCTGGATTTTTGAAATAATACCATCACTCTCAGCCTTGATTTCACCCTTTTGCTTCTGCAAGGAAGAAAGACCTGCAATCTCTGCCTGTATCTGTCTCATATCGAACTCATAGATCGCTGCTGTGGAGTCCGCCCTCGTCGTCACCTGTGCATTTGCAATGTCCCGCATCTTCTGGCGCAGTGTCACCTCGCGGTTATAACTTACATCATTGTAGTTTTCTTTCGCCTTTTGCACATTTGCCTCAAGTGCCAGCCGTGTGTTCTGCCATTCATCAAACTTTAGTTCCTCCGCAGAATAATCGGGCTGTTCAACCACATTCCTGTCATGTCTTGTCATCTCGTCCTGCAGAGCAAGCAGCTCTTCGTTCGCTTTCCTGATTTTATTCTGCAGTTCTGTGCGCTCCGCATTGTTCTCATCTGTCGGATTCTGATTCTCTTTGTTGTCATCTGGCAAAGTTCCTGTGTTATCGTCAGTACCTGCATTGGAATCCTTATTTCCATCATTATCTGCGTTTCCTCCATTGTCTGTATTTCCTTTATGATCTGTATCTCCTCCCTGATCTACGTCCTCATTGTCATCTGTACTGTCATTTGAATTTCCGTTATTATCTGTGCCTGTCTTATAATCCGTGTCTGTTTTGCCAGCTGCATCTGTATCAGAATCTATGTCATTACCACTGTCTACATCGGCACCGCTTCCATCATTTGTATTGTTGTCCAACCCGGAATCACTATTATTTGCACTGTTTCCCATTTCTAAACTGCCGTCTTTTCCTGCATGGTCCATTGCTTCTGTACCTTCATCCGCTCGCAGGCCAGCACCTCCATCCTCTTTGTCATTCGAACAATTATTCTCATCAGCCATATCAGCTTCATACTGACCACCATTCTCTACACCGTCTTTCCTGTCAGCATTACCACCTGTTTCCTGATTCCCCGCTGCCCCAGAAAGTGTATTCCCTGTCGTCTGCCCATTTTCACTGCCTTCTGTTCCTCTGTTGCCATTGCTCTGCCCCAGCTGTGCGAGCTGCTCCTGCAGATCCTGAATCTCACGTTCTTTTGCGGTGATCCGGTCAGAAATATTATATCCGCTGTTCACCCAGTCGTGGTAATCGTCCCACGCATTCCGTCTGGCACTGTCCGATGTGTACGGTACTGTGTCTGCAAGATGTGCTGCAAGCTCCGACTCTGCCTTGTCAATCGCCTCCTTTGCGCGCTCCTTCGCAATGGAAGTCTCCTTGTCCGCTGTCTCGTAATCCTCCTGTGCCCATAAAATCGCGACTTCCTTCTTCTGCGCGTCAATCACCGCATTGACCTGAAGATCTGCGAGATTGCATTGCAGCTTGGACAGCGCGGTCTCCTTTTCGCTGATGATATCCGCTATGTCCTCTGTGTCAATTGTAAACAGGACATCCCCTGCTTTGACCTCGTCCCCCTGCATGACATAGAGCCTGTCCACGCGGAGCCCCGCCTGTGTATTGACTGCGATCTCTCCGCCTGTTGTCACGATTCCGTCCGTCTCCACGATATGCTCCACGTATTTTTTGGACGGCGTCTCCGTCTTGACAATCGGCAGACCTGATACATAGATGCTCTTTGAAATAATGGTACACAGCCATACAAACGCCAGAAAGAGCAAGAAAATCTTAATCCACTTTTCCAGCCGCTTGCGGTTCATCAATTTCTCCTCATCTTTTTCCATCACATGACTCCTCCATACAGTTATCCCTTCAAACCAGAATAGACGATCCCCTGTTCCAGATAATCCTGCCCCATGATAAACACAAACACCGCCGGTATCAGCATCACCACCGACGCCGCGAACGCAAATCCCGCCTGCGTCCAACTAATCTCTGGCAGGTACAGTGACAGCGGCCACAGTGTCTTATTTTCAAGAAACGCAAACGGCTGCTCAATCATATTCCAATACTCCAGAAATCCGAGCACCAGCGCAGAGAGAATGCCGCCCTTTCCAATACCAATTCCCAGCATAAAAAAAATGTACAGCTCCCCTGCCCCGTCAATTCTGGCCGCTTCGATCAACGTCTTTGGAATCGACCGGAAACCGCCGTAGACCACAAAAACCGGAAATGTGCTAAACACCGCTGGAAGGATAACAGCCCAGTGCGTATCAAGCAGCGACAGCCTGTCAAGCGTCAGATAGCTTGACAGCATCGTCACCTGAAAGGGCAGAAGCATCAGCACGACATACATGGTAAAAATCACATTTTTTCCCCTTACCTGATACGTTGCAAATGCCCATGCCGCGGGAATCCCCACCACCATCTGCCCCAACAAGATCAGCGATACCATTTTGGCTGAGTTCCAAAACAGCACGAAAAATTCCGGCGAATAAAACAACAGGCGAATGTAATTCTCCACTGTGGGATACTGTGGAATCAGTTTCCACGTCACAAACCCTGTCCCGTGCATGAACACTGGCTCCAGGCATTCGTACAGATCACCCTGTCCCATCACAGAGCCTGTCACGACGAGAAATACGGGTGCGCAGATCACAATGCCTGCCGCTATAAATATAAACTTTGTCACCGCCTCCGACGCCTTGCGGAGATATTTTCTTACCCTCATATGATTCCTTCAAGACCTCTTAACCCGAACACTGCCAATACTTTAAGGCTTTTTCTCTCCTCTGGCATACAACTCTTCCAATACAAATCAATTGCACTTCGTCTTTGTACTGCTATCATCTTTGACTATAATACTGAAACAACAATATAAACACGAACAGCACCCCGGCAACCAGCACGCTCGCCGCCGCCATCTTGTCAAATTCAAGATTGACATACCAGTTGTTGAATGTATGCTGCAGGAGATAGATCTCCCTTCCGGGATAAGAACCTCCGACCAGATACGCCTCCCTGTATATTTTCATGGAATTTAGAAACGATAAGATCACAATCGTATATACACTGCCTTTCAGACAGGGAAGCTTCACAAAGATCAGGCATTGAAAGCCGTTTGCGCCGTCCACCCTTGCCGCCTCGATCAGTTCGTTGGGAATCCCCGCGATTCCGGCGAGCCACAGCACGATCGTGTATCCGGTGTTTTTCCACAGATAGCTGATGACAAGGCTGTCAAAATCCTGCTTGTAGAAAAACATTCTCCACACGATGACAACCGTGGCTGTCGGCATTGCCATCGGAAACAGGTAAAGGCTTTTTATGACACTGATGTCATGTATCTTGCTGAGCACAAGCGCTGCTGCCAGACCAATCACCACCAGGAGCGGTATCGCCACACCCACAAAATGGAGCGTGTTCGTCACCGCCAGTCGAAACGCCTGATTGTTGATCACCGTCCTGTAATTGTTGAATCCCGCAAACTCTCCTGACATGACTGTCATAAAAGAGCGCCTCACAACATCCGCAAACGGGATCAGCACAAAGACCGATACGCCGGCAAGGCTCATGCCGATAAATCCTATGAAGCAGCCAAATTCTTTCAACCTTTTCATTGCAGTACCCTCATCTCATTTTCGTTCATTATAGCACATATTCCTCTAAAGAATCTCTAAAAAAGAAAAGCCTTTCCCCTACCCGCTCGCGGCCCGTGCATAAAAAAGCGATACCGCTCAATCAGTATCGCTTTTTTATCAACACATAACACTTTTCTCTTACCAGACTTTTATTGAAAACCCTTGACAAATTCCAACAGGCACATCTTCACCAAAAGAATATTAATCTATACACCATCACCATTTCTTTGATCGGGTCAACGATCCAATATTCCCTGTATATACCTCCGATATCCTCTTCCTCTTTGTTCGTCCTTCATAACAGAGTCCTCCTTGATATATTTCTACCGCCTTATTATATTGATTTGCTTAATGCATTTACTACATACTGATTTAAAGTTATTTTCTGCTGTGCTGCCAATATTGATATCTTCTTGTGTAACTCAGATGGAATCCGCACATTAAAACTTCCTTTAAATTCTTTTTCTGGCTCCTTTCCGACTTGTTTACATAAATCCAAATAATGATCAATGCTCTGGGCAAATGTTTGCTTCAGTTCTTCTATAGATGACCCATGAAAACTTAAAGAATCAGCAATTCCAAATACTTCCCCAACAAATAATTCATCATCTGCATCATAAGTTATAGCAGCATGATATCCCTTATATTCCAA